>NZ_JBFANV010000003.1:0-280111 GCF_040674955.1 Nonomuraea sp. NPDC049695
GGATCCCGGGCTTCTGGGAGTGGTAGCGGGGGCAGGATTTGAACCTGCGACCTCTGGGTTATGAGCCCAGCGAGCTACCGAACTGCTCCACCCCGCGTCGCGTTGTGTCTAAAGACTAGTGGGCGGCGCGGGGTGGGCGCAAACTGAATAGCTAGGACGTGCCTCCCGCTTGCGATCCCGTAGGCGATGGCGACGGCGAGACCGAGGGGGCGGGCGTGGCCGGCGGCGAGGCGGACGGAGTGGCCGAGGGCGCCGTCGAAGGTGTCGTCGATGGCGTCGGCTGCTGGACGTTGGCCCCTTGCAGCGCCTTCAGCGCCTCCTCCAGCCGCTTCTGCGCCTCACCGTAGGCGTCCCAGTTGGGCGGGGTGGCCTGCAGGGCCTTCTGCGCGTCCTCGTACGCCTTCTTGGCGTTGGAGATCGCCGTGTTGAGCGCCGAGTTGGCCTGGTTGGGGACGGTCGCCTGCTGATCAGTGGGCGGCTTCTGCTGTTGCTCGCCGCCGAAGACCTCCTGGAGCGCCACGTCCAGGGTCGGTCCGACACCGATCTTGCTGCCGTAGGACACCAGGACCCGCTGCAGGATCGGGTACGGCTCCTGGCCTCCGCCCGCTGTCGTCTGGACGTACACCGGCTCGATGTAGACCAGGCCGCCCGCGTACGGCAGCGTCAGCAGGTTTCCGTAGCGCAGCGACGAGCTGCCGACGCCCATGACGTTGAGCTGGCCGGCGAGGCGGCTCTGGAAGGCGTTCTGGATCTGCCCAGGGCCCGGGATAGGTGTGTTGGACGGCATGCGCAGGATGCGCAGCCGGCCGTATCCCGAACCGGCCGACGAGTCGACCGCCATGAACGCCGACAGGTTGGCCCCGCCCTGGCGCGGCACGAACGTGGTCGTCAGCGAGAACGTCGGCGTCGCGCCCGGCCCCGGCATCGTGGTGGTCAGGTAGTAGGGCGGCTGCTTGATGTTCTTGTCGCCCTGCGTCGGGTCGCCCGGGACGTTCCAGAAGTCCTGGCCGCTGTAGAAGGCGGCCGGGTCGGTGATGTGGTAGCGCGACAGCGTGTAGCGCTGCACCTTGAACAGGTCTTCCGGGTAGCGGACGTGGTTGCGCAGGTCGGGGCTCATCTCCGAGGCCGGGCGGATGACCCCCGGGAAGGCCTTGCTCCAGGTCTTCAGCATCGGGTCGTTGGTGTCCCAGCCGTAGAGCTTGACCGTGCCGTCGTAGGCGTCGACCGTGGCCTTGACGGAGTTGCGAATGTAGTTGATCTTGTCGGTCGGCTGCTGGGCGATCACGCGGCGGTCCGTGGACGCGTCGCGCGTCATGTCGCCGAAGCTCTCGCTCTGCGAGTACGGGTAGTCGTTGGACGTGGTGTAGCCGTCGACGATCCAGGTGATGCGCCCGTCGACGATCGCCGGGTAGGGGTTGCCGTCGAGCGTGAGGAAGGGCGCGACCTTCTGCACCCGGTCACGCGGGTTGCGGACGTACAGGATCTTGGAGTTGTCGTTGATGTCGCCCGACAGGAGGATGTTCGCCTCGCCGTACTTGGCGGCGTAGACGAGCCTGTTGACGAACGACCCGACCTGGACCCCGCCCCCGGTGTAGGTGGTGTTCTCCTGGCCCGTGCCGCCGGTCTTCGGGTAGTCGAGCTCCTGCGGGTTCTTCGGGTTGCCGCCCGCGATGACGTAATCGTCCCCGGCCGGGGCCTCGCCGAAGTAGACGCGCGGCTCCCGCAGCTTGGTGCTGGTCGCCAGCGGGCCGGTGACCGGCATGTCCTTGGCGTCGTACGCGGGCTGGCCGCTGGTGTCGACCTGGTTGCCCGGCGCGGCGACGAAGCCGTAGCCGTGGGTGTAGACCAGGGCCCGGTTGATCCAGTTGTTCTGGCCCTCGGGCGGGCCGGTCAGCTCACGGACGCCGACGACGTGGTCGATCAGCTTGCCGGTGCTGTCGGGGTAGCGGTCGACGTCGAGCGTGTCGCCGAAGCTGTAGAAGCCGCGGATGCGCTGCGTCTGCTCGTACGTCGACGACACGAGCGCCGGGTCGAGCAGGCGGACACCCGAGACCGAGGTGTCCCCGTCCTTCTGGACCTTGGCGGGGTCGGACTCGGCCTCGTAGGTCTCCACCTCGGTCTTGTCGACGTTGTACGCCTCCCGCGTGGCCTCGATGTTGCGCTGGATATAGGCGGCTTCCTTGCCCTGCTGGTTGGGCTTGACCTGGAACTGCTCGACCAGCGCCGGGTAGACGCCGCCGATCAGGATGGCCGAGAGCACGAGCAGGCCGGCCGAGACGCCGGGGAGCATGCCGCCGGGGCGCACGACGCCGGCGAAGAACAGGGCGGCGCAGATCAGCGCGATGATCGCGAGGATGGTCTTGGCCGGCAGGACGGCGTTGACGTCGGTGTAGGAGGCGCCGTTGACGAAGCCGCGGTCGGAGAAGACCAGTCCGAAGCGGTCGAACCAGTAGGCGACGGCCTTGAGCAGCAGGAAGACGCCGAGCAGCACCGACAGGTGGGTGCGCGCCGCCCTTGAGGCGTGCACGCCGGGCGACTGCAGCCGGAACCCGCCGTACAGGTAGTGCGTGATCGCCGCCAGCACGATCGAGATGATCACGGCGGTGAACAGGAAGTTCAGCACCATCCGGATGAACGGGTAGTCGAACATGTAGAACGAGATGTCCAGCCCGAACAGCTTGTCCTGCTTGCCGAACGACGCCCCGTTGACGAACTCGAGCCACGTCTGCCACTGTCCGGCGAAGGAGGAGCCGGAGAAGAGCGCGAGCAGGCCCATGCCGACAATGAAGATGAGCTTGCGGTGGGGGTCGAGCGCCATGCGGTAGCGGTCGGCGCCGCTGCCGCCGCCGAACATCGCCGGCCCGAACATCGGGCGCACCCGGAAGGCCAGCAGCATGTTGCCACCCGCGATGCCGACCATCAGCACCGCACCGATCAAGAACAGCACGATTTGGGTCAGCAGCACACCGGTGAAGACCGACGCGTAGTTCGTCGCGTCGAACCACAGATAGTCGGTATAAAACCCAGAAAATAGGAAAAACAACGCCACGATCGCCACAAGAGCGATCGCCACAGGCAGAAGCAGTCGGGGTCGGCGGGGCAAGCGCATCGCCCTACCGGCTCCTGGGGTCCGGAAGCTCAAGGCCAACCCCTCGTCGTGATGAAAAAACGGTCCGTGTCTGGCAACCTACACCGCGGTGCCAGCGCTACGGCTAACGCACGGCAAGGGCCGAAAGTTTCATCCGGCCTCACACGCGGGCACGTTTCCCTTGCCTGTGCGCAGCGCGTCGAGCGCCAGCACCGCGTCATGCATCGTCTCGGCCTTGACCAGCCGGAGCCCGTCGGGCACGGCTTTCATGGCCTCGGCGCAGTTGTCGGCGGGGGTGAGGAAGACGGTCGCGCCGGAGTTCTTGGCGCCCACCATCTTCTGTGCGATGCCGCCGATCGCGCCGACCTGACCCGACGGCTCGATCGTGCCGGTGCCGGCGATCTGCTTGCCGCCGGTGAGCTCACCTGGCGTGAGCTTGTCGAAGATGCCGAGCGAGAACATCAGCCCCGCGCTCGGCCCGCCGACGTCGCCGACGTTGATGTCGACGTCGAAGGGGAACTTGTACTTCGCCTGCATGAGCACGCCCACGAGGGGCTGCCCCTTGGGGCCCGCCACCGTCGGCACGGTGACGTCGAGCTTCTTGCCGCCCCTGGTGACGTTGAAGAGCACGTTCTCGCCGGGCTTGTGCGCCTTGACCGCGTCACCCACGACGTCGACGTTCTTGGCGGGTTTGCCGTCGACGGCATTGATCTCGTCGTCCTTCGCGAGCTTGCCGTCGGCGGGCTTGCCCTTCTCCGTGGACACCACCGTCACGGCGGTGGTGTAGGGGATCTTGAGCTCGTTGAGCGCGGCGGCGGTGGCGGAGTCCTGGGAGTTGGTCATCTCGACCGTGTTCTCCTCCTCGACCTCCTTGGGATCGCGGTCGGGAGCGAAGATGGTCTCCTGCGGGACCACCGCGACAGTCGGGTCGATCCAGCCGCGCAACGCCGTCAGCAGGTCGATCTGGGCGGCCGGGCCGCCCTGGTAGGCCACCGTGACGAGGCTGAGCGCGCCGCCGGTGGGATAGGTCTGCCGCCCGTTGATCGTGATCACGGGCTTCTTGTCGACCTCGCCGATCGTGTTCTCCGTCGGGCCGGGGCTCAGCACGACGTACGGGACCGGACTGAACGCGCCCACCACGCCGAGCGCGAGCACCAGGAAACCCGCGATCAGCAGGGTCAGGGCGCGTCGTGACATGTCGATGAGCTTATTCGCCGGCGCCGACCCATTCGGTCTCGCCGTCGGCGAACGCCTGATGTTTCCAGATCGGGACCTCTGCCTTCAGGTCGTCGATCAGCCGGCGTGAGGCCTTGAACGCCTCGTCCCTGTGGGGCGCGGCCACTGCGACGACGACGGCCGCCTCGCCCAGCTCCAGGTCGCCCACGCGGTGCACGGCGGCCAGCGCCGTCACGGGAAAGTCGGCGGCGATCTTCTCGGCCACCCGCCGCAGCTCCGCCTCCGCCGAGGGGTGCGCCGAGTAGGAGAGCCTGGTCACCGGCTTTCCGTGGTCCTGCTCGCGTACGGTGCCCACGAAAAGGGTGGTGCCGCCGGCGGCGTGGTCGCCCACGGCGGCCAGCACCTCGTCGACGGAGAGCGGCGTGTCACGAATGCCGAGCAACCGGATGACGTCCACGGAAAGGGAGCCTACCCAATGAGAAACCCGCTCGTACGGCTGCCGCTTACAGGCGCCGCTTCTTACGCACCTGCCGGACGATCGCGGCGGTGCCGATGACGGCGACGGTGGCGCCCGCGGCGGTGAGCGTGGCCTCCTTGACGGGCAGTCGCCGGCCGACCACGGTCGTCCTCTTCTCGCGCAGCTCGAGGAGCTGGGCGAACGCGGCCTCGTTGGTCCACGACGGCTTCCAGCCAGCCTCGCGCAGCGACGCGCAGTCGACGACCCACGGATAGACGACGTAGTGCAGGTCCGTCGCGGGCGCCGGGGTCACCCCGAGCCGGTGGAGCCGCTGCGCCGTGCCGAAGGTCAACCCTGCGGGCAGTTCGAGGCTGCGGATGCCGGACAGCTCCTCGACCTGTTCGTGCCCCAGCCACCCGTCGGAGCCGACGGCCACCACGCCGGTGACCGCGCCGCGCGCCGCCAGCTCCAGCGCCGAGATCAGGTCGTCGATGTGGCAGAACTGCCAGTGCGGGTTGCAGCCCTTGACGGTCAGGAGCCTGGGCGACTCGAAGTGACGGGTGATGACGGTGTCGACTCCCGGACCGACCACGGCGGCCGGGCGGAGCACGGTGACCTCCAGGCCGGGGTGGGAGCGCAGCGACCTGCGTACCAGGGACTCGATCTCCAGGTAGTCGCCGACGACGCCGGTGTCGGGCTCGGCCGCCACCGGAGCGTCCTCGGGCAGGGGGACCTCGTTGTCGGGCGCGGCGCCGTACACCATCGCGCTTGTGACCAGCACCACTCTGCGCACGCGCGCCGCGGCGCTGGCCGTCAGCACCGTCTGGGCGGCCCGGAGGTTGTACGCGCGCCGCTCACCTGGGTCGGAGTCGACGGCGTAGTCACCGGCCAGATGAACCAGGACGTCGATGTCGGAGATCCGGTTCGCCAAGAGCGGATCCCGTACGTCGAGCACTCTCCACGTGGCGTCCTGAACGTCGCCGCGCTGATCGTCGATGGCCACCACCCTGCGGAAATCCGCGGAGGATACGAGCCTCGCGAGCAGCTCGCGGCCCAGGCCGGAAGCCGCTCCCGTGACGGCTACTACGGGTTGGCGCGGGCGTTTCGAGGTAGGCACCAGGTCCTCACTTTGCACTGATCCGCCGTAGGACGACTAACGTGGCGGATGTGGACTCCTCCATCCTGCACGAGGTAGAGCGGTGACTGACCTGCCAGGTCGCGAAAACGACCCTAACGAGAACCCGTTCGCCATGTTCGGCAACCCTGAGCAGATGGCTCAGGCGATGCGCCAGTTCGCCGACATGCTGTCGGCGCCGCAGGGTTCAGGCCCTGTCAACTGGGACATGGCCAAGAACATCGCCCGCCACGCCGTGGTCGCCCAGGGCGACCCGAGCGTCATGGAAGGCGAACGCCGCCAGATCGTCGAGGCGCTGAGCCTCGCCGACCTCTGGCTCAACGAAGCGACGACGCTGCCGAGCGGCGTGTCCAATCCGCAGGCCTGGAGCCGGTCCGAGTGGATCGAGAACACCGTCCCGATCTGGCGAAAGCTCTGCGAGCCGATCGCGGAGCGCATGGTCGAGACCATGGGCGGCGCTCTCGGCGGCTCCGGGCTGCCTCCGGAGGCCCAGCAGATGGCCGGGCCGCTGCTCGGCATGCTCAAGCAGATGGGCGGCATGATGGTCGGCCAGCAGATCGGGCAGGCGCTCGGCTCGCTGGCCCGTGAAGTGGTCGGCACCACCGACATCGGCCTGCCGCTGTCCGACACGGCCGCGCTGCTGCCGGGGGGCATCGCCT
The DNA here is from genome assembly GCF_040674955.1 of Nonomuraea sp. NPDC049695. NCBI lineage: Bacteria > Bacillati > Actinomycetota > Actinomycetes > Streptosporangiales > Streptosporangiaceae > Nonomuraea > Nonomuraea sp. NPDC049695. The sequence goes on from NZ_JBFANV010000003.1 coordinate 6,516, forward strand.
CCTTCAGCGAGGGCCTGGAGATCCCGTCCGACGAGATCAGGCTCTATCTGGCGCTGCGCGAGGCCGCGCACCACCGGCTGTTCCAGCACGTCCCGTGGCTGCGCTCCCACCTGCTGGGCGCGGTCGAGGAATACGCCAAGGGCATAACGGTCGACACTTCGGCTCTCGAAGAGCAGATCCGCGGTCTCGACATCAACAACCCTGAGGCGATCCAGGAGGCGCTGAGCGGGGGCAACCTGCTCAAGCCCGAGGAGACCGAGCGGCAGAAGGCCGCCCTGTCGCGGCTGGAGACGATGCTCGCCCTGGTCGAGGGGTGGGTGGCCACCGTGGTCGACCGGGCGGCCGAGGGCAAGCTGCCCTCCGCCGTGGCGCTGGCTGAGACCGTACGCCGACGGCGCGCGACCGGTGGGCCCGCCGAGCTGACGTTCGGGACTCTCGTGGGCTTGGAGCTGCGGCCCCGGCGGCTGCGCGAGGCGGCGGCGCTGTGGCGCGCGCTGGAGAACGCGCGCGGGCTCGACGGGCGCGACGCGCTGTGGGGCCATCCCGATCTCATGCCGACGGCCGACGATCTCGACGACCCCGACGCCTTCGTGCTCGGCGAGACAGCCTGGGACATCTCCGAGCTGGAGAAGAAGCCGGACGACAAGGGCGACGAGAGTTGAGCCTGCATGCCGACGCGGTGGCGGTGCTGTCCGCGTGGGACGCGCCGACGCCTGAGGAAGAGGCGTTGCGGGCGGAGTTCCTGGAGCATCTGGGCTCCTACGACGACGCGATGCTGCGTGAGTGCGTACCAGGGCATCTGACGGCCACGACGGCGGTGCTGTCGCACGACGGCTCGCAGGTGCTGCTCACGCTGCATCCGAAGGCCAAGATGTGGCTGCCCATGGGTGGCCACTGTGAGATTTCCGACATGTCGCTCGCGGAGGTTGCTCTGCGGGAGGCGTGGGAGGAGTCGGGAATTTCCGGACTCGAGCTGCTGCCCGGGCCGCTCGCGGTGGACAAGCACGTCGTATGGTGCCATCCACCGCACAGCTGGCATCTCGACGTCGAATACGCGGCCGTGGCCCCTCCCGGCGCCGAGGCCGTGATCAGCGAGGAGTCGCTGGATCTGCGCTGGTTCCCGGTTGACGGCGTTCCCGAGCCCTCCGACGAGGCGACTCGGCGATTGGCCGCACGTGGACAGGCAAAGCTTCGGTCAGGCTCACGCGCCCTCGGCTAGAGTCCGTTGCGTCGTTCCAACAGGGGGTGGCGTGGAGACTTCTGCCGTCGGCGGCACGATCGTGACGCCTGGGCGCAAACGGGTGAAGTTCCCCGGGACGGCGTTGACCTGGCTGGCGGTGACGCCGTTCGCCGCCTGGGCCGTGGCCAGGGTGGCCGGGCTGGAGCGGGGGTCGCTGCCCACGCAGATCATGACCGCCACCCCGTACGCTGCGGCGGGTTCGCTGGTCCCCCTCCTGATCGCCGCGGTCGGGCGCAAGCGCGCCGCGACCGCCGTGGCGCTGCTGGCCACCACCGCGCTCGGCTTCAGCGTGCTGCCCAGGGCGCTGGGCAGCGCCGAGACGACGTCGGGCAGGCCCTTCCGGGTCATGACGATCAACATGCTGTTCGGCAGGGCCGACGCGGTGACGATCATGAAGCTGGTACGCGAGTTCAACCCCGACGTGCTGAGCACGCAGGAGCTGACGCCCGGGGCGGTCTCCGACCTGGACGCGGCCGGCCTCGAAGAGGTGATGCCGCACCGGGTGCTGCTGCCCGAGTGGAGCGCCGGGGGTAGCGGGCTCTACTCCAGGCATCCGCTGGAGCCTCTGACGGGCGTGATGCCGCCGGTCGGGCATCAGATGCCTGCCGCGCTGATCTCCCTTCCCGGCGGGAAGCCGGTCGAGTTCATCGACGCGCATCCCTTTCCGCCGCTGGGGGACTATGTCGTCGAGTGGAACGAGGCTCTCGCGGCCTTCCCGTCCGCCTCGTCGCCGGACCGGATCCGGATCATCGCGGGCGACTTCAACGCCTCGCTCGACCACGCCGCCCTGCGCGGGCTGCTGGCCCGCGGCTACAAGGACGCGGCCGACACGGTGGGGGCCGGGCTGATACCGACGTGGCCGGCGAACAAGCGGGTACCGCCGATCATCACGATCGACCATGTGCTGGTGGATCGGCGGGTGGGGGTGAAGGAGGTCAGCGTGCGGGACGTGCCGAGGACCGACCATCGCGCCGTGCTGGCCGAGCTCACCGTGCCCTGACCGGCCGGGCGCATTGTGCCCTGACTTACCCGCCCTTCTGCCCTGACGGGCTGAGTTCACCGTGCCGCGACCAGGGCCCTCGTGTTCTCCCAGCCTTCCAGGCCGGGGTCGAGGCGTTCGACGTCTTCGCGGGTGCGCAGGCGGTGCCAGCCCGGGGAGGTGGCGACCCGACGCGGTCCGGGGGCCTGAGCGCGCAGGGTGGCAACGATTTCCGCGTCGTCGAGGTCGGGATCGGCCCAGGTGGGGGCGGGGAGTGCGCAGGCCATGGCCACCGCGCCGCCGTTCTCGGCCGGGCAGATCGTGATCTCGGCCCTGCCCAGCTCCCTGAAGAGCTTGCCGACGAGCAGGGGCGGCAGGTCGGGCGCGTCGGCGCTGATCACGGCTGCCTGGTCGGCGTTGAGGCGCTGGAGGATGATTTTTAGCGGTTCATCGTCTTTTATCGTGATTACTTCGGTGCCGGGCCAGACGATCTCCTCCAGCTCCGGGATGCTGGTGATCAGGACCGGAGTGACGAGCTCCAGCCCGGCGACCATCTCGTAGGTGTCCTCCGCCACCGCTTCGAGAAACTCACGGGGATCCACGCCCGGGGGCGCCGCCTGTGCCATGCGCTGTCGTACGAGAACCGCGGCGATGCGCGTCAACACTCCTCCGGTGCCGTATGGGCCGCGGCCGAGAATCCCTCCAGAAACCCGCGCGCGCGTTCTGCCTTGGGATACTGTTCTACCAGCGCCCAGAACTTGGCCCCGTGGCTGGGCACCAGCAGGTGCACCAGCTCATGGATGATCACGTAGTTGATGACCCATTCGGGCAGGCCCTTGAGCCTGGTCGAGATCCTGATCGTGCCGTTCTCAGGGGTGCACGAGCCCCAGCGGTGCTGCTGGTTGTCGACCCATCGCACGCTCACCGGCTCCGGCTTGCCGTCGAGATATCTCGTCGACAGCTCCTTGGCCCGCTCGAGCAGCGCCTCGTCGGTGGGCCTTCGTCGGCTTTCCTTCGCAGCCAGCCGATCCAGCATCCGGCTCACCCACTCATCCGCGTCTTCACCACTCAGCCAGGCGGGCAGGAGCACGATCGTCTTGTCGCCGTCGCGGTAGGCGGAGACCGTACGCCGGCGACGAGAACTGCGACGAACCTCGACTGTCTCGGGGGGCACATATGCACGGTAGCCGACCCCGGCGAAATTCCACAGAGGGTGGACGTTGTTTCTGCTGGTCAGATGATTAAGAGCCGGTGAATTTGGGCACGCGCGGTTTCCCGATGCGCGGCCTGACCTGGATCGACCTGCTGGAGGCCGTGGTCAGGGGCATGTTGGGGATTCCCACATCAGCACGGCTTCCTGGCGTTGATGGTCTTGGTTGTGAGTGCTTTGGCGGGCCTTGTGGGGTTGGCACGTTCTAGGCGATCTTCGCTGCGATGGCATCCGCTTGCGACATTGGGCTATTTTCCGGGAAAGATTGATTTACCAGATCTTTATCTCTGCTCGTCCGGGCCATCTCCTGTCCACAGGCACCCGTCCGGGGCCATGCTTATCCACAGCCACCGCCGAACCGGCCCGGGATCTTGCTCGGCCATGAAATCTTTCCCGCCATGAGGCCACGTGTGAAGCCCGCCCTCCGGCGCATCATCCGCGACGAGCACACCCTCCAATACGGCGTACACCCCCTCCGGGCCGTCATTCTCAGCGGGCTGACCCCGGCCGTCCGCCAGTGGATAGAGAGGCTCGACGGCACTCGCGAGCTCGAGCGTGTCCTGGCCGAGGCGGCTGCTGCGGGCTTGGACGAGATCAGTGCTCGCTCGTTGCTGGAGCAACTCGCCGCACAGGGCGTTCTCCACGACGCTGCCACCAGCCCCACGCCGCTCGCCGATCTCTCACTGGCCGAGAGAGACCGCCTGAGACCCGACATCGACGCCCTCGACCTCGCCTCCACCGCCCCGGACGGCGCGATCGCCCACTTCGGCCGCCGCAGGGAGCAGCGGGTGCGCGTCTATGGGGCAGGCCGGGTGGGCGCGCAGGTGGTCGCCCTCCTCGCCGCCGCCGGGGTCGGCAACATCCGCGTGTTCGACCCAGGCACCGCCCGGCCGTGCGACATCACACCCGGCGGGCTGACGTGGGCAGAGGTCGGTCTCCCCCGGGAGGTCGGCGCGGTGGCGGTCGTCAGGCGGCTCACTTCAGGCGGCCACACGTCACGTGGCCACACGTCCGTGGAGTCGGCGGGCGCGCCGCAAGCCGTCGATTCCCGAGGCACCACTCGTCCGCCGGTCGCGCCGCCTGCTCGATCACCGCAGACCGCGCGGGTCACCAACACACCACCAGTCCCGCGCTCCGGCCGTCCAGCGCAGGGCGGTCACTCCAGTGACGCAGCACCGTCGTCACGCTCCAACCGCCCAGCACAAGGCGATCGCTCCAGTGACGCAGCACCATCATCACGCTCCAACCGCCCGGCACAAGACGGTCACTCGGGTGGCGCATCACCATCACCGCGCTCCGGCAACCCAGCGCTGTCCTCGCGGTCCGGCCACCCAGCGCTGTCCTCGCGCTCTGGCAACGCGGGACAAGCCGCACGCTCCAGCACCCCCGCCCAGGCCGCGACCTCCGGCGACCCGGCGCAGGCGGCGCGCTCGGGCCTTACCCCGTATCGGAGGTCCGCCGCCGGCGCTGCGATGCCCTCCCGGACCACCGCACCATCCACCGCAGGCACCGCGCGGTCCACCGCAAGCACCTCAGGCACCGCGTCGTCCACCGCAGGCACCGCGACAGCCGCCGCGGGTGCCTCGGCGTCCTCCGCGAGCGCCGTGACGTCCGCCACGGGTGTGGAGGCGTGCCGCACCACCACTGGGTCGTTGCAGCAGGGGCGCACCTCTGAGAGGCGGGCCGTCCCATCGGGCGGGCAGCCCGTTGCGACGTCCGCCCGGCAGCGTCCGGAGGCTGACGGTGACGGTGGTGAAGGGGCGAGGCCGTCCGTCACTGCCTTGGCCGGAGGTCCGTATCTTGGGGACAAGTCGGATCGGCCCGATCTCGTCATACTCACGCCCGTCACACCCCTCGACGGGGTGCTGGTCAACGAGCTGGCCTCGCTCGGCATCCCGCACCTTCTGGCGTCGGCATTCGAGGGGCACGGTACCGTGGGGCCACTGGTCATACCGGGGAAGACGGCGTGCCTGCACTGCCTGGACCTGACGCGCCGGGATGGTGATCCCGGATGGCCGATCGTGACCGCCAGGCTGGGTGGTTATCCGCCGGGCGAGATCGCCTGTGACACCACGCTGGCGACGCTGGTGGCGGCCGAGGCGACCGGCCATGCGCTCGCCTACCTCGACGGCAAGGAGCCGGCTGTGACCAACGGCACATTGGAAGTTACGCCTGATTGGCGCTGGAAAAGGCGGTCGTGGAAGGCGCATCCGCAATGTCGTTGTATGCGAAACAATCCGTATTCGCTAAGAATGGTCATGTCTCCTAACCGCGACTGACGTGCTCAGAGGATGACCATGAAGGGGGGAAGCGGTATCTCGCCGAGGTTCCGCGCATCAGTGTGAGCGATCTTCCGCGTCGTGCTGTCACGCGCTCCGCCAAGCTGGCCGCCCTTCCGCTCGGATTCGCCGGCCGCGCCGCACTCGGGCTGGGCAAGCGACTCGGGGGCAAGTCCGCCGAGATCGTGGCGCAGGAGGTCCAGCAGCGTACGGCTGAGCAGATCTTCAAGGTGCTCGGCGAGCTCAAGGGCGGCGCAATGAAGCTCGGGCAGGCCCTGTCCATCTTCGAGGCGGCGCTGCCGCAGGAGATCGTCGGCCCCTATCGCGCCACCCTGACCAAGCTGCAGGACGCCGCTCCCCCGTTGCCCGTGTCCACCGTCCACAAGGTGCTCGCCGAGCAGCTCGGCGACGACTGGCGGGAGAACTTCCTGTCGTTCGACGACCAGCCGACGGCCGCCGCGTCGATCGGGCAGGTGCACAAGGCTGTGTGGCATGACGGCAGGGAGGTGGCCGTCAAGATCCAGTATCCGGGGGCGGGTAAGGCGCTGCTCGGCGACTTCGCGCAGCTGGCGCGGCTGGGCAAGCTGTTCGGCGCGCTGCTGCCCGGTCTCGACATGAAGGCCGTGCTGGCGGAGCTGCGCGAACGGGTCGCCGAGGAGCTCGACTACCTGCGGGAGGCGGAGGCCCAGCACGCGTTCGCGCTCGAATTCGACGGTGATCCCGACTTCCATGTCCCCGACGTGGTCGCGGCCAACGAAATGGTGCTGGTCAGCGAGTGGATGGACGGCACCCCGCTGTCCCGGATCATTGCCGACGGCACCAAAGAGGAGCGCGATCACGCCGGATTACTCTTCGTCCGCTTCCTCTTCTGCTCCCCCGCGCGGGTCGGCATGCTGCACGCCGATCCGCACCCAGGCAACTTCCGGATGCGGCCCGACGGGCGGCTCGGCGTACTGGACTTCGGCGCGGTCAACCGCCTGCCCGGCGGCTATCCCAAGATGTTCGGCCAGCTGACGCGCATCTTCAACGAGGGCGACATGGACACCGTCATGGCCGGCCTGCGCCGGGAAGGCTTCATCCGCGACGACATAGAGATCGATCCCGACGCGCTCCGAGCCTTTCTGGCGCCGTACGTGGAGCCGACGGCGGTGGAGGAATTCACGTTCAGCCGGGAGTGGCTGCAGGCGCAGGCGGCGAGCGTCACCGACCTCCGCCCCACGAACGTGGTCCGCCAGCTGAACCTCCCGCCTTCGTACGTGCTCATACACCGCGTTCATGCCGCCGGGATCGGCGTCCTGTGCCAGCTGGGCACCACGGCCCGCTTCCGCGACGAGGTGATCCGCTGGGTCCCCGGTTTCTCCGACGACCCCAACGACGAGGCCCTGGCCGTCAACTAGCCCGTCCACGGGTCATCCCTTCGTTGATGGGCCCACGGGTGACTCGTTGACGGACACAGGGATTTTACTGACGCCGTATTGATTTTCGACTGCGCTGTGTAATGATACGAGTGCAAGGCGTTACCGAACGGAGGGGATCCGGATGCGTCGATCCGCGCGCCTGTCCACCCCCGCCACACCGGCGACCGCAGGCCTCTTCATGGCCGCTACCACCGTCGCCGGGTCGCGGGGATCACAGGCGTGGGTGCCGCACGCATCGATTCTCGCCCGGCTCGACTTAGCACTGCCCGTAGCCGGCATAGGCACGTGACCCGCCGGCCAGGGTCGTGACACCCGAGGTCGGTCCGAAACGGTGACGGCTGTGGCGGGTTCAGGACTGAGGCACCTGGAGCCGGCCAGAGGCAGTGACACCTGTGGCGGGTTCAGGTCTGAGACACCTGGAGCCGGCCAGAGACGGTGACGCCTGTGGCCGGTGAAGCGGGTGTCGCCCGTGGCCGGTTCGGGTCGTGACACCCGTGGGCCGGTTCGGGCCGCAATGCCCGTGCACGCGCGTGTGCTCGTGCACGGTGAGCCCACCGGCGCCGATGGTCAGCGCACTCCCCTCCAGGGTGCTGAACAGGCGCCGGTGGGCTCGCAAACAGCCGTGGCAACCTGAAGCCGACCGAGGCAGGGGCGTTCAGGTGAGGCCTTGGAGCAGGGCCGGGACGCCGTCCGTGAGGACGCGTCCACTCTCCTCAAGTGAGTCCAAGAACCACCCCGGGAGCGGGCTGCGGAGCGAGCAGGTCCTGACGAGTGTCTTCGCCGACGGAGCGCCGCGCAGCTGTGAACCGCCCCTGCTCAGTGCGCCGAGTTCTTTCGGGGCGCTTACATCTCTCGGCGCGCTCTCACCATCTCGGGCGAAAACGCGCACCATAACGAGCGTTATCGCTTGATATCGCCGAGGGAAAGGACTCCAGACATGCGCGTCCATCGGGTCACGGCGGCGGCCGGGTTCGTCTGCGCCGCACTGCTCGTGGTGAGCTCCGCCCGCCGTGCCGGGTTCCTGCCGGAGACGGCGTTCACGCACGCCATCGCGCCGTTCGGGGCGCTGACGGGCTTGCTCGCGATCACGGGCGTCTACCTGCTCATCCGGAATACGGCTGGTGGTCTCGGACTCGTCGGGTACGTCCTCAACTCGACCGGTCTGGCCGGAGCGTTCGCGATCGAGTACATACTGCACTTCGTCTTCCCCTACCTCGGCGGGGGCACGGTGAACGAGCTGCTGGCCGGGGACACCGGGCGGGCGTTCCTGGTCACGTCGGTGGTCCTACTGGCTGGGGTGCTGACGTTCAGCGCGGCGGCGATCCGGAGCGGGGCGATGCCCGCCCTCGGCGTGGTGCTCTACGCGGTGGGGATGGTTCCCGGGTCGTTGCGGAGCGTGGTGCCGCTGCCGGTCTATCTGATCGGGCTGGTGGTGGCGTCGGTCGGGGTCGCCTGGATGTCGGCTCGGCTGTGGGCCGCCGAAGAGGAACTCGTCACGAGTTCGCCGCGAACCGGCGTACGTCCCACGGCTTGAGGTGGGACGACGTAACGTCCCGGCGGAGGTGGCCCGCGTACGAGCCGAGAGGGCGCGCGACAACCAGCCTCGGACGGCGTGACGCCTCGGCAGAAAGTGGCCCACTGTAAGAGCCGAGGGAGGAAAGGTGGGCGAGCGCGACAGACAGTCAGCCTGTCGACGGGCGTGACGCTTCCGCCGAAAGTGGTTCCGTGCGGGCCGAGGAGGTGAGGGAGGGCGGGTGCGCGACGGTCGGCGCTTCGAGAGGGGCAATGTGCTGGGCCCAAGTGGTCGCGTACGAGCCGAGGAGGCGGGCTCGCAAGGGAAGAGCCGGGCGCTGGGAGCGCCCGGCTCTTTTGGAGGATCGCGGGAGATCCTGCGCCGGCGGCAGGATCTCCCGGATCACATCTGGCGGCTCAGGGCCTCGCGGAGGCGGTCGTGCGCCCGCTTGACCTCGCGCCGCGCTCGCTGCACGCGGCTGACGCGCAGGATGAGGCGTTGGTGCTCCGCCTCGCGGTGGAGCGTTTGTATTCGGTCATTTACCAGGTCATGGATGAGATCCGGCACTGCTCGGCTCCTCGTGATCTGAGTGCTCATTCGTCTGTTCGCTTTCTGGTGGTAGGTGCGGTGTTCAGGCAGCGACCGGGTGCTTGCGGGGACGCCCGCGCGGACGCTTGCGGGGAACGATCGTTCCCCTGAGGATCAGTTCGCCGCCCCAGACACCCCACGGCTCCTCGCGCTCGAGCGCGCGGGCCAGGCAGGCCTTCTGGATGGGGCAGCCGCCGCAGAGCGCCTTCGCGAACTCAACGTCGTCCGGCGACTCGGCGAACCACAGGTCAGGGTCGGTACGGCAGGGGATCTTGGCTTCGTCGATCAGGTCCATGATCGTCTTCGCCCCCATCTGCTTCTCCTTTTGATCGATCTTTTTGATCTTGGTCGGGACACCTCGTAGGTGGTCGGGATCACGGACAAATAAATAAGGCCGCGGATCCGTCTGTGGATCCGCGGCCTGGTGGGCTGCTATGTACCGGTCAGGTTATGACCGGTGCATCCCTCCAGGGCTGCGGACCCCACAGTCCACCCTTGGTGAGCTGGTTGGCCGGCAGTTCAATACGTGCGGTGTAGGCAGGGGCAGCTTGCGCAGCGGCGCCGTAGTGGGCGCGCGCGTTGTAGGCAGCCGCCTGGCTACGGGCAGACCTCTCCTGCCGCGGCTTGGCGGGACCATCGACGAGCCTCACCGAGTCACGGCACGCGGAAGCGAGCCACTGCGTGGCCGACATCTTGATGCTCATCACTGGTGACTCACCTCCACTCGAGATCGTCGGGACTGTGCGTCCCGACTCGCTTGACCAAGACCCTAAACCGGGAACCCAGGAACCGGCAACATATTTTCTACCTGCGATTTTGTAACAAGTGGCCGTCTCTGACGGCCGTCGCAGGCGGTGACTTCGCGCCTACTTCGTCAGGCGGATCATGGCCTCCTGGACGACCGAGACCACGAGCTCACCCGACGCGGTGAACATCTCACCGCGCGCAAGTCCCCGAGCTCCCCCCGACCAGGGGGATTCCTGAGCATAGAGCAGCCAGTCGTCGGCCCTGAAGGGGCGGTGGAACCACATGGCGTGGTCCAGTGACGCGCCCATGACATTCGACGCGCCCCAGGCCATGCCGTGGGCCAGCAAGATCGTGTCGACCAGCGTGAAGTCGGAGGCGTACGCGGCCAGCACCACGTGCAGGAGCGGGTCATCGGGCAGGTCCGCGTGGTAGCGGAACCACACGTTGGTCTCGGCGCTGCGCAGCTCCGGGTTCTTGAACGCCTCCCAGGTGAGCGGCGAGACGTACCTGGCGTCCACAGGGCGAGGCCGCGAGAGCCAGTCCCGGAGGCCGGGGTTGTCACCGGCCAGCTCGTACATCCTGTCCTGGAACGTGGGGAGCGTCTCAGGGTCGGGCACCTGCGGCATCACGGACGCCTGATGCGTCACACCCTCCTCGGGGATGTGGAACGACGCCGACATCGTGAAGATCGCCTTGCCGTGCTGGATGGCGACGATTCTGCGGGTGGTGAACGAACGGCCGTCGCGCAGGCGCTCCACGTTGTAGACGATCGGGACGGCGGGGTCGCCGGGGCGGATGAAGTACGCGTGGAGGGAGTGCACGTTACGGTCCTTGGGGACCGTACGGCCGGCTGCCACGAGGGCCTGGGCCGCCACCTGGCCACCGAAGACGCGCTGGATGCGTTCCTCCGGGCTTCGTCCCCGGAAGATGTCGAGCTCGATCTGCTCCAGGTCGAGCAGGTCCAGGAGCTCCTTCAGCGCCTCGTTCACGTGTCCGTCCCCCCTTGGTGCTGTGCAGTATTGGGACAAGTCTGACGTGTCTCCCGTATGCGGCCAAAGGTGGGCCGGACGTTGCCCGATGATCCCGGGCGCTGGTTTCCCTCCTGTTACGGCGCTGCGGCCTTTCTGGATGGTGGTTCTTGGGGGCTCAGGGAGGCCGCCTTTCGCTGGAGAGCCGGCCTCGACCCACGGACCCGGCGTGATGCGGACGGGCGCCTGGGTGCTGGACTGCGCGTGCGCGGGCGGGGCGATCGAGCGTCGGTTGCGCTGACAGCGGGACCAGGGCGGGGCGGCCTGGAGTGAGAGCGGGGATCAGTCGGCGCGGCAGAGGGCGAGGACGGCCTCGCCGTAGCGGTCGAGTTTGACCCTGCCGACCCCCGCGATCGACAGCAGCTCCTGCTCGGACCCCGGCGCACGCTCCGCGATGGCCTGGAGGGTCACGTCCGTGAAGATGACGTACGGCGGGATCTTGGCCTCCTTGGCCGTGGCCGTGCGCCAGGCCTTCAGGCGCTCCAGGAGGGCCTCGTCGTAGTCCGCCGGGCACGTCGAGCAGCGGCCCAGCTTCTGCTCGGCGGCCGCCACCAGGGTCTTGGCGCACACTCGGCAGCTCACCGGGGCCGCCACCGGACGGCGCTCGCGGGAGGACGGCGAGAGGCGGGGCGGGGACGAGGTGCGACCGTTGAGGCCGTCGAGGAAGCGGGAGGGGCGGCGGGTCCTGCGGGCCCCCGGGGCGCGGGCTCCGGCCCAGGAGAGGGACAGGTGCTCCCTGGCGCGGGTGATGCCGACATAGAGGAGGCGGCGTTCCTCCTCGATCTGCTCCGGCGTCTCGGCGTAGATGATGGGCAGCATGCCGTCGGTCAGGCCGACCAGGAAGACGGCGTCCCACTCCAGGCCCTTGGCGGCGTGCAGAGAGACCAGGGTGACCCCCTCCACGGGCGGGGCGTGCTGTTCGGAGGCGCGGCGTTCCAGCTCGGCCACGAAGGCGGGCAGGTCGGCGCCCTCGGCGGCCATGTCCTCCGCCAGGTCGGCCAGGGCCTTCAAGGACTCCCACCGCTCCCTGGCCTTGCCGCCGCCCGGAGGAACCGGCGTCAGGCCCACGCCGCTGAGAATGTGGTGGACCTCCGAGGCCAGCGGCTCTCCGGCCGAGGAGCGGGCGGCGCCGCGCAGGAGGACGACCGCCTGGCGTACCTCGGGGCGGTCGAAGAAGCGCTCGGCGCCGCGCAGCACGTAGGGGATCTCGGCCTTGGACAGCGCCTCCTCGTACGACTCCGACTGCGAGTTGACGCGGAACAGGATCGCGATCTCCCGCGAGGGCACGCCCTTGTCCAGGAGTTTCCTGATCGCGCGTGCCGCCCCCGCGGCCTCGGCGGGCTCGTCGTCGTAGTCGGAGAAGGACGGCTTGGGGCCGTCGGGGCGCTGTGCCACCAGGTCGAGCCGGTGCGGCGACCTGGCGACCATCCGGTTGGCGAGATCGACCACCTGCGGGGTCGAACGGTAGTCGCGGACCAGCTTGATGACGGTGGCGTTCGGGTGCTCCACGCCGAAGCCCGTCAGGTAGCGCGGGGAGGCGCCGGTGAAGGAGTAGATCGTCTGGTTGGGGTCGCCGACCACGCAGATGTCGTCGCGGCCCCCGAGCCAGGTGTCGAGGAGGAGCTTCTGCAGCGGGTTGACGTCCTGGTACTCGTCCACGACGAAATAGCGGTACTGCTGGCGGATCTGTGCCGCGACCTCCTGGTGCTCGGTCATCACGGCCGCGGTCAGCTCGAGGATGGTCTCGAAGTCGACGAGGTGGCGCTCGCGCCTGATCTGCTCGTACGCCTCATAGAGCCTGGACACCTCCTCCGGGGGGACCGGGGGCGTGCGGTGGTGTTTCGCGGCCGCGGCCACGTAGTCCTCCGGGCCGATCTGGGTGACCTTGGCCCACTCGACCTCGGCCGCGATGTCCCGCAACTCGGACCGATCCGGATTTTTCCGCATCTGGCGGCAGGCCTCCGCCAGCACCGGGAGCTTGGACTCGATCACCGAGGGCGCCTCGCCGCCGATGACCCGCGGCCAGAAGTACGTGAGCTGCCGCAGGGCCGCCGCGTGGAACGTGCGGGCCTGCACGCCCGGCGCCCCCAGCGCGCGCAGGCGCTGGCGCAGCTCCCCCGCCGCGCGAGTGGTGAACGTCACAGCGAGCACGCTCGGCGCGTCGACCACCCCGCTGCGCACCGCGTACGCGATGCGATGGGTGATCGCCCTGGTCTTGCCCGTGCCCGCCCCGGCCAGCACACACACCGGCCCGCGCACGGCCTCGGCCACCGCACGCTGCTCGGGGTCGAGGCCGGCCAGGACGTCATCCATGTTGTTCACCCGTACATACTCCCAGGTGTAGCGGAAAGACTCTTTATTCTGGCAACATGCGGGCCGACGTATGTTGACTGTCAGCCAGATGCAAAGAACTGGTCTCTTCCCCCACAATGGGGCCGACCATCTGCATGGGGGAAAGGAAAGCCGTGCGAACAGCGGTTTCCGCGAGCGTGCTCGCGCTCGCGCTCGCCGCCGTCGTGCTCACACCAGTCGCCGCCAGTGCGAACAAGGAGCCGACGCCCGCCCCCACCTCCGTCATCGACCAGGAGGGCCTGGGTGGCTTTGCCAATGAGACCATCTCGTACGGCTCCCACGTACGCCAGAGCATGGACGTCTGGTGGACTCCCGACGGCCAGCAGCGCCCCGGCGTCTTCCTGATCCACGGCGGCTGGTGGTCGGGCGGCGACAAGCGCTACATGAAGGAGATCGTCCGCCAGTACGCCGACCTCGGCTACACGGTCTTCAACCTCAACTACCGGCTCTCCGGCGACGCGGCCTGGCCCGCGCAGCGCACGGACGCGCTGGCCGCGATAGCGCTGGCCCGCAAGCACGCCGACCGATGGGCGTTCGACCCGAGCAACTACGTGGTGGTCGGCTTCTCGGCCGGCGGCCACATCGCGGCGGCGGTGGGCACGTACGGCGACGGCATCCACGGGCTGAAGGGCGTCGTGGGCCTGTCACCGATCATCTCGCCCCTCCGCGCCTACTCCGACGGCGAGAAGTCCAGCGACGCCAGCAAGCGCAAGCTCCGCACGGCCGCCATCCGCCTGGCCGGAGGCTGCGAGCCCAAGGGCAAGTGCTCGCGGGTCTGGGCCAGCATGGAGGTGGCCTGGCACGCCAGCAGCAAGGACGCTCCGATGCTGACCGTGCACTCCGAGGACGAGTTCGTGCCGCCGGTGCAGAGCCAGCTGCTCAAGACGATGCTGGGCCAGGTGGGGGTGCCCGTGACCGTCATCACCCAGCCGGGCATCAACCACAGCAACCCGCTCTACCGCGAGCCGGGCGTGGCCGAGCGCGTGCAGGCCTGGGTCGCCGAACGCCTCGGCGGGTGAGAGCCGCCTGCCGGGGGGATTAACCCGGCACGCGGCGTTGTTGCACCGAGCGCCTGATTTCCTGACCTTGGAGGGATCTCCCAACATGGCGCTCACGGTCTACAGCACCACCTGGTGCGGCCCCTGCAAGCGACTCAAGTCTCAGCTCACCCGCGAGGGCATCAGCTTTCAAGAGGTCGACATCGAGCGCGACCCGTCGGCAGCCGAGTTCGTCATGAGCGTCAACAACGGCAACCAGACGGTGCCGACCGTGGTGATCGACACCCCCAACGGCCGCATCGTCCGGACGAACCCCTCCGCCCTCGAGGTCAAGGCCCTGCTCGAAGCGGCCTGATCACCAGTCGCCGGTCAGCTCGCCGCCGTACCAGGTCTCGATCAGGCGGCGGGCTATCGACACCGGCGGCGGCAGGCGCAGCTCGCCGGAGTCCAGCGCCCGCGCCAGCTCCTCACGGGAGTACCAGTGGGCCTCGGCGATCTCCTCCGCGTCGGGCGTGAGGTCGGTCGAGGTGGCCTCGGCGAAGAAGCCGAGCATGAGGCTGCGCGGGAACGGCCAGGGCTGGCTGCCGAGATAGCGCGGGTTGACGACGGTGATGCCGACCTCCTCGGCCACCTCGCGCGCGACGGCGTGCTCCAGCGACTCCCCCGGCTCCACGAACCCCGCCAGGATCGACAGCCGCCCCTCCGGCCACTGCGGGCCGCGGGCGAGCAGGCAGCGGTCGTCCTCGTCGCGTACCAACATGATGACCGCGGGGTCGACGCGCGGGAAGTGCTGGCTGGCGTCCTGCGGGCAGACCCGGATGTGGCCTCCGGCCTGGATGTCCGTACGGCTGCCGCAGCGCGGGCAGTATTCATGGGTCGTGTGCCAGGCCTCCAGCGCCACGGCGTAGACCAGCAGGCCCGCGTCGCGGTCGCCGAGCAGGCCGCCCACCTGGCGCAGCCCGGCCGCCACCAGCTCGCCCTCCGGCGTGTCGATCAGGCTCATCGGGATCGTCACGCGGCCGTTGACGTCGCCCTTGGGGATGCCCGGCAGCGGCGCGGCGACCGCGAAGTACGCGACCCCGTCCTCCAGCCCGAGCAGATAACGCGGCCCGGTCGGCGCGTCCTCGGGCGGGAGGAGCACCGCGTGCACCTCATCGCCCGTCCGCCGCACCAGCGTGTGGCCGTTGTCGATCACCAGCACCCGGCTCGACGGATCGGACCACGCCCGCTCGAGCCATCCCTCGTTGGCACGCAGCGCCGATGATCTGTCGATCGTGCCGCGCGCCAGAAGCAGGGGTCCGATGAGTTGCTCTTCCGCGGTCGTCTCCACAGGCCGCCCCCTCCCCAAATCCCCTGTCATCCTATGACCTCGCGGTTAGCCGCCGATTACGGTATCCGGGCCCCGGAGCGATCTTTCTGAGGCTAAGATCGGTGAGTTAGGTTAGCCTTACCTGATTGCCCGGGGGTGCCTTCGCGTTGCGGCTCTATCTGACCGCGCTCAAACCAACAGATTCCGTGACGGATGGCTTCCTGCCCGCGGCTCAAGCGCTGGGCTGTGAGGTGACGATCCTGACGGATCGGCCGGAGCACCATCCGCACGCGGTGGCGTGCGACGTACGCGATCCGCGGGCCGTGATCGACGCCGTCGAGCACCTCGGCAGGCCGGACGCGATCTTCACCAACTCCGACCACCTGCAGGCGGAGACCGCGCTGGCGGCCGCCTATTTCGGGCTGCCCGGCAAGGACTGGCGGGCGTGCGTGGCCGCCAAGAACAAGTTCCTGATGCGCCGCAGGCTCCTCGAGGCCGGGATCGAGCACGTGTGGTCGACGCGGCTCGGCCCCGGCGACCCGGTGCCCGAGAGCCTGCCGTACCCGGTCGTGCTGAAGCCGCGCGAGGGCGTGGCCAGCGAGGACGTCATGCTCGTCGAACGCGATCCGGCCGGGGCGGTCGCCGAGGTCAGGAAGCGGCGGCCCGGGGAGGCGCTGGTCGTCGAGGAGTACCTCGAAGGGCCACTGCGGACACTGGAGACGCTGGGCGACTCCTCCGGCCTGCGGGTGCTCGGGGGGTTCGAGACGACGTTGGGGGCGCTGCCGTACTTCGTCGAGGAGCGGCTCGACTGGGCGCCGGCGGACGAGTCGCAGGAGCACGTGCTCGGGGCGCTGCGGGCGCTCAGGGTCGGGTTCGGGGCCTGTCACACCGAGTACGTGGTCACTTCGCGCGGGCCTCGGATCGTCGAGGTGAACTACCGGGTGATCGGGGACCACTGCGACTTCCTGCTCGGCGACGTGCTCGGTGTGCCGCTGTTCGAGTGGATCCTGCGGGTGCACCTCGGCGAGACCGTGCCCGACGTCCCGGAGACCTCCGCGCACGGGAGCGCGGTCAGCCTGGTCGCGGACCGGCCGGGGACCGTCAAGGACGCTCCCGGCACCGAGGCCGTGGATAAGGGCGACGTACGGCTGTGGCACCGGCCCCTGCGGCGGGTCGGGGACATCGTCTCCCTCACGCACACCAACCGGGACTATCTCGGCGTGGTACGGGCCGTCGGCCCCTCCCGGGAAGCGGTGGACTCGGCGATCGAGGCTTACCGGGCCGCACGGCCGTGGGTGATCGAATGAGCGGTCGGGAGGCCTATCTGGCCGCCCGGGTGCTGAACGCGCTGCTGCGCGAGGACTACGGCGGGCTGTCGTCCCGGGTCAGCCGGACCAAGGACGGCACGGGGCTGCTGCTGGCGGACGGGCGATGGGTGCGACTGGTCCCCGGGGCGCTGTTCCAGGACTTCGTGGTCGCGGAGGACGAGCGGCTGGGGCTGGAGCAGGTGCTGGAGACGCTGGCGGAGGTCGCGGACCCGGCGGACGCGGAGGGGGTGGCGGCCTTCTTCGAGGAGTGCCTGGCCGCGCTGGGCGCCCTGGAGCTGCACGACGCGCACGCCGCCGAGGTGCTCGCGCGGAAGCCCTCCTATGAGGCGCTCGCCGCCTTCGTGGATCATCCCGTCTATCCGACCTCCCGGGCTCGTGTGGGGCTGTCCGAGGCCGAGCTGCTGGCCTACGCACCGGAGTTCGCGCCCTCCTTCGAGCTGCGCTGGGCCGCCGTGACGGGCGCTGTGACGGGCGCCGTGACGGGCGCCGTGACGGGCGCCGTGCCCGGCCCCGCCGCGCGCCTTCCCGCGGACGTCGCGCCCTGGGAGAGCGACGAGGTGCTGTTCCCGGTGCATCCGCTGACCGTCGGCGAGGTGCGGAAGATCGACGGGGTACGGGTCCTCGACGAGGCCCGGGTGACCGTGCGCCCCACCCTGTCGATGCGTACGGTCGAGCTCGACGCCCGCACCCATCTCAAGCTCCCCCTGCCGATCAGCACCCTGGGCCTGCGGAACCGACGCTCGATCAAGCCCGGCACGCTCGGCGACGGGGCGAGGGCCGAGCTGCTGCTGCGCGAGCTGGCCGATCCGGACGTCCTGCTGGCCGACGAGCAGACCTACGCGCACGCCGGCCACGAGTACCTCGCCTGGATGGTCAGGCGGCTGCCCGAGGGCGAGATCGTGCCGGTGGCCGCGCTGGCCGCGCCCGGCGTGCTCGCCGAGCTGGGCGACGTCGTCCCCGCCTATCTGCGGGTGCTGCTGCGGTGGAACGTGCGGCTCTTCGTGCGGTACGGCGTCGCGCTCGAAGCCCATCAGCAGAATCTCGCCCTGGTCTTCCAGGGCGACCGGATGCGGCTGCTGGTCAAGGACAACGACGGGCTGCTGGCCTCACCCGCGAGGCTGCGCGCCGCCGGGGTCGCGGTACCGGAGTTCGCCGACGGGCGGATGCTCGACGACGACCCGCACGCGCTGGCCGACGTGTTCGTGACCATCACGCTGCACCTGGCCGCCGCCGCCGTGGCGTTCGCGGCGATGCCGAACGACCGGGCGGCCGCGCTGCTCCGTACCACGCTGGCCGAGGCGCTCGACGAGTACGGCGACGACCCCATGGCCAGGATCCTGCGCGCCAGGACCCTGGACGCCGCCAGGCTCACCGGCAAATCCATGATCACCGCTGGGACGCTCGTGGCGAAGGAACGTTCCGGCGCACGCGACGTCAACAAGTTCTACGGCACCAGCGGGCCCAACTACCTGAGGAGAGCCTGATGCGAGGACTGGCCATCGACGCGGCCTCCGCCCTGGCCGAGGAGGCGACGCTGGCGGCCCTGCTGCGCTGCTGCGTGCGGGAGGTGGCCGGGCCGCGCGGGCTGGTGTGGCCCGCCCCGCCGTACCTGCTGCTGCGGGTGGCCGGCACGCTGCTGCGGGCCCGCACGTACGGAGGCGCGGCGCTGCGCTTCGACGGCCCGCCGGAGCGCCTGGAAGGCGGCGCCTGGCAGCGGTTGACGACCGACGAGCTGGTACGGCTGGCCGAGACGGACCTCCACGGGGAGAACGGCGAGTTCGGCGGCCAGGTGGCGGCCAGCCGGGAGGCCGTGGCGGCGATCCTGCGGGCCAGGGAGGAGGCCGTGACACCCGCTGATCCGTGGCTGGCCTCGGAGCAGGCGCTGGTGTACGGGCATCCGTTCCATCCCAGCCCCAAGGCGCGCGGCGGGGACGGCTGGCTGCGGTACGCGCCCGAGGCGCACTCCCGGTTCCCCATCAGGCTGCTCGGCGTGCGGGAAGACGTGCTCGCGGAGGACGGCGACGTGTCGGCGCTGGACGCGATGGGGGCGGCGCCCGCCGGGTACCGGCTGCTCCCGGCCCATCCGTGGCAGCTCGAGCTGCTGCGGCCGGCGTTCGGGTCGGAGCTGGTCGATCTGGGGCCGGGACCGGCGGTCATGCCCACCTCGTCCGTGCGGACCGTCTACGCCCCTGAGCCGGAGGTCTGCCTGAAGTTCTCCCTGGACGTGCGGATCACCAACTGCGTGCGCAAGAACGCCTGGTACGAGCTGGCCGGGGCCGTCGAGCTCACCTCCCGACTTACACCGATTTTTGAGGAAATATCCGTCAAGCACCCCGCCACCCGCTGGCTCCCCGAGCCCGGCTACCGCTCGGCCGCCCTCGGCCCCCGGCTCCACGAGGGCCTGGGGGTGATCGTCAGGCAGAGTCCCTGGGCCGCCTGCGATCCCGGGGTGACTCCCGTGCTGGCCGCCGCGCTCGCCCTGGACGTTTCGGCGAAGGAGCCGCTCGCCTGGTGGCACGCGTACGTGACGGCGGTCGCGCTGCCCGTCCTGGAGCTGTACTTCACGCACGGCGTGGTGCTCGAGCCCCATCTCCAGAACGTCCTGGTCGGCCTGGACACCGACGGCCTGCCCGCGCAGGCCGTCTTCCGCGACCTGGAGGGTGCCAAGCTGGTCGCGGGCCGCCACGACCTCGCCGGCCTGCACCCCGAGGTGGCCGGGGCGCTCACCTACGACGCGGAGCGCGGCTGGGCCCGGGTGGTCTACTGCCTGCTCGTCAACCACCTCACCGAGATCGCCGCCACGCTGGCGGGGCAGGACGACGGGCTGCTGCGCGAGCTGTGGGGGACCGCCCGCGACCTGCTCGCCCGCCAGGCCGAGGACCTCGGCCGACCGCTGCCCCTGTCGGACCTGCTGGCCGGGGCGCCGCTGCCCGCCAAGGCGAACCTGGGCGTCCGCTGGGCCAGGGCCGCCGACCGCGCCGCCGGTTACGTCCCGATCGCGAACCCGCTCGCATGATCGCCGACCGCGTCCGGGACGCCGCCCTGAGCCTGCCTGCGGCCCCCGCCTACCTCTACGACCTGCCCGCGCTGGACGAGCACGCCGCGTCCGTACGACGGGCGCTCCCAGGGATCGAGCTGTACTACGCCGTCAAGGCCAACCCGGACGCCGAGCTGCTGCGCGTGCTGGCGGGCCACGTGGACGGGTTCGAGGTGTCGTCCGGCGGCGAGCACGCGCACGTCACCGCCCTCTTCCCCGGCGGGCGGACGGCGCTCGGCGGCCCCGGCAAGACCGACGCCGAATTGCGCCTGCCCCACCATCGCATCCACGTCGAGTCCCCGAACGAGCTGCGCCGCCTCCTCGACACCGGCCTGGAGGCCGACGTGCTGCTCAGGCTCAACCCGGACCTCCCCGTCGAGGGCGCCGCGCTCACGATGAGCGGGCCGTTCGGCATGGACGAGCAGGGCGTGGCCGAGTGCCTGCCGCTGTTCACCGATCGGGTACGGCTGCGCGGCCTGCACACCCACCTGGCCAGCGGCCTGGACGCGGCCCAGCTCCTGACACTGGCCGAGAGCCTGCTGGACAACGGGTACGACGAGGTCAACCTGGGCGGCGGCATGGCGGTCTCGTACGCCTCGCCCGAGTCGCGCTTCGACTGGGCGGGCTACGGTCGCGGCCTGGCGGCGCTCGGCCGGGGGCGGAGGCTGCGGATCGAACCAGGCAGGGCGCTGACCGCGTACTGCGGCTACTACGTGACCAGGGTCGTGGACGTGAAGCGGGTGCGCGGCGAGGCGTACGCGGTCCTGCTGGGCGGCACCCATCACCTGCGCACACCGGCGACGAAGGGCCACGACCAGCCGTTCACGATCCTGCCGACGGGCAAGGGGCAGGGCGTGGCCGACGAGCCGATCACCTTCGTCGGCCAGCTATGCACCCCAAAAGACGTTTTTTCCCGAAAAATCGTGAGCTCGGCGTACATCGGGGACACGGTGGTGTTCGAGATGGCGGGCGCCTATGCCTGGAACATCTCGCACCACGACTTCCTCATGCATCCGAAGCCGGCGTTCCACTATCTAGGAGCCTGACGCCCTCGATGAGCGCGACCAGACCGTCGGCGTCGAGCAGGTTGACGGGCCGTACGGTGCGGTTGGCGCGTACGTAGTGGAAGGCCGCCCGCACCTTCTCCAGCGGCACGCCCGCCAGGTGCGACCAGGCCAGCCGGTACGCGGCCAGCTGCACCGACGCGACCCTGGCGGCCTTGCCCTTGGGTGGATGGCCGGTCTTCCAGTCGACGACCTCGTAGCCGCCGTCGGGCAGCTCGAAGACCGCGTCCATCCGCCCGCGCACCAGCCGGTCGGCGATCATGGTCTCGAACGGCACCTCCAGATCGACCGGCCGCCGATCGGCCCACTCGCTCGCCTCGAACCGCTCCTGCAGCTCGGCCAGGCGCACATCGGCCTCTTCGAGCTCCTCGTCGTACAGCTCCAGGTCGTCGATGAGGCGCTGCTGGTCCCACCGCGTCTCCAGCCACTTGTGGAACGACGTGCCCCGGCGCGCCAGCGGCGCGGGCTGGACCGGCACGGGGCGGCGGATCCTGCGGGCCAGCTCGCGCGGGTCGCCGGCCAGCGTGACCAGCGACGACACGGTCAGCTTCGTCGGCAGCTCGACGACCGTGGCGGGCCGGCGGCGGTTCAGCTCGCGCTCGCGCAGCAGCAGGTCGGTGTCGCGCTCCCAGGCCCGCAGGCGCTCCTCCTCGAACGTCCGCAGCGGCTCGTCCTCCTCCTCCGGGAGCGTGCCCGCCAGCGCGTCCTCGACGAGCCTGGCGCCGTCCAGCACGGACTCGTAGCGCAGGCCCTCGGGCGTGACCGGCCAGACGGCCTCGGCGGGCTCGGCGAGCAGCGGGTTGGTGGCGCCCTCCGCCTGGCGGTCGGCCCAGAAGGAGACGCGGTCGGCGGTGTCGCGGATCTCCAGCAGGAAGTCGGACGGCTCCAGGGGCTTGGTGGCGCTGCCCCACCGGTAGCCGGAGGCGATCAGGTGGTAGTGGGCGCGGGTGACGGCCACGTACGCCAGCCTGCGCTCCTCCATCAGGTCGCGCTCGCGGCAGTGCTCGTCGAACGCGGCCAGCTCCTCCTTGCTCAGCCCGCTCAGCCTGGGCAGGTCGGCGGCGTCGCCGCGCAGGGCGTAGGGCAGCTTGCGCGGATTTTCGGTCCAGCGGCTGTTCATGACCGGTGTGGCGGGGAAGATGCTGCCGGTCGCGATCGTCCCCTTGGAGCTGACGAGCTGCGACAGCCCCGGCACGACCACGATGGGCCACTCCAGGCCCTTGGAGGCGTGCACGGTCATGAGCTTGACGCTGTTGCTGTCGCCGACCCGGCCCGCCTCCAGCCCGAACTCCTCGCTCTCCGCCGCCTGCAGGTAGGCCAGGAACGCCCCGAGCGTCGGATCCTCGGCGTCGCCCGCGAACCTGGACGCCGCGTCGATGAACGCGTCCAGGTCGGCCCGCGCCGCGAACGCGCTCGCCGTCCCGCTGCGCGCGGCCACCTCGACGTCGAGCCCGAGCGTCCGCTCGACCTCGGTGATCAGGTCGGGGAGCGGCTGCGCGGTGTGCGCCCTCAGCCGGCGCAGCTCGTGGGCGAGCGCGACGAGTCTGGTGCGGGCCAGCGGCGAGAACGGCTCCAGCCAGTCCTCCCTGTCGGGCAGCTCGTCCAGCGCGTCCACCAGGCTGCCGCGCTCTTCGGCCAGGTCGGCCACCACCTGGTCGAGCGGGTCCTCCTCGCGCCCGCTCTCACTCAGCTCACGGGCCAGCTGCCTGGCCTGCTCCCCCAGCACCCGCAGGTCGGCCGGGCCGATCCGCCAGCGCGGCCCGGCCAGGAGCCTGGCCAGCGCGTCGCCGGCCGTCGCGTCGTACAGGACGCGGAGGGTGGCCACGATGTCGGTCACCTCGGGCACGGTCAGCAGGCCGCCGAGCCCGACCACCTCGACCGGGATGTCGCGTTCTTCGAGCGCCCGGCGCAGCGCGGGGAACTGCGATCGCTTGCGCGCGAGGATCGCCACGTCCTGGGGCTGGATGGCGAGCGTCTTCTTGCGCTCCTTCTCGCCCCAGGGCATGCCGTCGGGTGCGACCTCCTGGCCGAGGATCTTGGCGATGCCGTCGGCGATCCACCTGGCCTCGTCCTCGGCGGTCTCGTGGAAGGCGCACGTGACGCGGCCCCGGTCGACCCGGTTGGGGCCGGGGACCAGGACGGGCACCTCGCGGGCCTCCATGCGCAGCGGGAGCTGGACGCGGGCGGCGACGTCGAGGACGCGGTCGCCGTTGCGGAAGCTGACGCTGAGCTGGCGGACCTCGGCGGCGTCGCCGGTGCTGGTGCGGAAGTCACGCGGGAAGCGGCGCAGGTTTCCCGCGGAGGCGCCGCGCCAGCCGTAGATCGACTGGCAGGGGTCGCCCACGGCGGTGACCGGGTGGCCGCCGCCGTACAGGGAGCGGAGCAGGACGAGCTGGGCGTGGCTGGTGTCCTGATATTCGTCGAGCAGGACCACGGAGTAGCGGGCGCGCTCGATCTCGCCGACCTCCTTGTGGTTGGCGGCGATCCGCGCGGCCAGCGACATCTGGTCGCCGTAGTCGATGACCTCACGGGCGCGCTTGAGCCGTTCGTACGCCTCCACCAGCGGCAGCAGCTGCTCCCTCGCGGCCTGCACGCCGAGCGGCTTGCGCTGGGCCACGGTCGTCCTGCCGGTCAGCGCGTCGTGCCGGTCCTGGAGCCACTCCCCCACCCGCCGCACGTCGCCGGACGCGCGCAGGTGCTCCGACAGCTCGCCGGCGAGCTCCAGCACCGCCGCGGTGACCGACGGCGGGCCCAGCTCGATGCGGTCCATCGGCCCGTCGTACATCGCCACCACCCGCGAGGCGAGCTGCCACGACACGGCCGGCGTGACCAGGCGCATGGTCGGCTCGAGGCCCTCGCGCAGGGCGTGGTCGGTGACCAGGCGCGCGGCGTAGGCGTGGTAGGTGGACACGGTCGGCTCGTTGTCGAGCGCGCCCGGCTCGACCAGGCCGGCCTCGGCCAGGCCGGTCAGCCGCTCCCTGACCCTGGTGGCCAGCTCGGCGGCGGCCTTGCGGGTGAAGGTCAGGCCCAGCACGTTCTCCGGCTTGACCAGGCCGTTGGCGACGAGCCAGACCACGCGCCCGGCCATGGTCTCGCTCTTGCCCGAGCCCGCGCCGGCCATGACGACCATCGGCTCCAGCGGGGACTCGATGACCGTGGCCTGCTCACGGGTGGGCGGCAGGATGCCGAGCTTGCCGGCGAGTTCGGCGGGGGTCAGCACACCTGGCCCCCGTTGTCGTTGACGGGACAGCTGGCCCTGGCCGCGCAGGTGCGGCAGCCGTCGTTGACCTTGGCCTGGAAGAACGGCCCCGACATGCCGGTCGCCACCGTGTCGACCAGGTCCTTGGCCCAGCCGGGGTCCTTGTCGTCCGACAGCGGGGGCTGGGCCTGCTCCAGTGCCTCCTTCTTGCCCGCCGCCTTGCCGACCTGGACCAGTGCGGCGCCGCCCGGCTCGGTCATGCCGTGCCGCGCGAACGCGCCCAGCAGCGCGGCGAGCTGGTAGACGCCGAGCTGGGGATGGCGGTCGAGGTCGCCGGCCTTGGGCTTGGAGCCGCCGGTCTTGAGGTCGATGATCACGGCGCGGTTGTCGGAGTCGCGCTCGACCCGGTCGACGCGGCCCTTGATCTGGACGCCCTCCGACACCATCGCCGTGAACGCCTCCTCCAGGGCCACCAGCTCGCGCGGATTCTCCTTGTGCCAGCGCAGGAACTTGCCGATCATCTGCTCGGCGACCTGGCGCTGCTTGCGGTTGTACCAGACGCCGCCGAAGTCGAGGTCGTTCCAGACCTGGTCGAGGCGGTCGCCCAGGAGGTCCTCGCTGGGCAGGTCGGTGGAGGCCAGGACGGCCAGAGCGTGGATGATGTTGCCGAGGCCCTGGGCGGTGCTGGTGCCCGCGGCGCCCACCGCCGTCTCCAGGAGCCAGCGCAGGCCGCACTTGGTGAAGCTCTCGACCGCCGAGGGCGAGATGTTCACGATGTCGTCGGGCCAGCTCAGGGGGCGGTCGTCGGAGATGGGCGTGAGGGCGTACCAGTCGTTGGGGTGGGCGCCCTGGACGCCCGCGGCGGCGAGCCGGGCGAGCTGCTTGGCGGCACTTTGGCGGATTTTTCGGGGCTTGGTGGGATCGGTCACCGCGCTGCGGAGGTCGGCCACCAGCGCGGACATGTTCAGCCAGCGGGCCCGGTCGTCGACCGTGGCCGAGTCCACCGCGCCCGGCATCAGCTCCGACAGGAACCTGGAGGGCCGCTCGTCGGTGTCCTCGCCGCCCACCGCGGTCACCACGAGCCTGCGCCTGGCGCGGGTGACGGCCACGTAGAACAGCCTGCGCTCCTCGGCCAGCAGCTTGGAGACCAGGGAGGCGGCGTTCGGCTCGGTGCCCTCGACCACCTCGACGAGGTCCTCCACGCCGAGCAGGGAGCCGCGCAGGCGCAGGTCGGGCCAGACGCCCTCCTGCACGCCCGCGACGACCACGACGTCCCATTCGAGGCCCTTGGAGCGGTGGGCGGTCAGCACGCGTACGGCGTCGCCGTCGGGCGCCCGGTCGGCCAGCGTGTCGCCGGGGATCTCCTGGGCGGCCAGGTCGTCGATGAACACCTCGGGACCCGCCTTGGGCATCCGGTCCACGAATCTGGCCGCGTGATCGAACAGCGCCACCACGGCGTCGAGGTCGCGGTCGGCCTGCGCTCCCCTGGGGCCGCCGTGCATGCTCAGCTCGGTCCAGCGCCCGGCCAGGCCGCTGGCGTGCCACACGGTCCACAGGAGGTCTTCGGCGGTGCCCTCCTGCGCCGCGGCCTCGCGGGCGGCGGCGAGCAGCTTGGCCACGCGTTCGGCGGGCAGGGCGATGTGGGGCTCCACCCGGGTCAGCTCACGGACGTCCTGGACGGCCGCGACCAGCAGCTCCCCTGACGACCGTGTCCCCTCCGCCTCGTTCTCCGCGATCTTGAGTGCGCGGCGGAGGCGCCGCACGCCGATCATGTCCGTGCCACCGAGCGGCCCCGTCAGCAGCTCCTCGGCCACGCCCTCGTCGAGCTGGGCCGGATCCAGGGCCACCCGCAGCATGGTGAGCAGCGGCCGCACGCCGGGCTCCTGCGCGATCGGCACCTCGTCGCCCGCGATCATCGTGGGCACGCCCGCGTTGACCAGCGCCCGCCGCAGCAGCGGCACTTGGCGTTTGGCCGAGCGCACCAGCACGGCCATCCGGTGCCACGGCACCCCGTCGATCAGGTGGGCGCGGCGCAGCGTGTCGGCCACGATCGCCGCCTCCTGGCTCGTGCTGTCGGCCAGCAGCACCCGCGCGTCACCGGGCTCCGCCTCGGACAGCGGCACCAGGTCGCGATGGTCGTGCTCGTGCCCGTACGCGTGGTCGGGCATGGGGGCGACGGGCAGGCGGGCCGCGACCCGGCGGGAGGCCTCGAGCAGGTCGGCCCCGCTCCTGCGGCACACCCGCAGCGCCAGCACCGGCGCGTCGCGGCCGTCGCGGGTCTTGAAACGCTCGGGGAACTTCATGATGCCCTGCACGTCGGCGCCCCTGAACCCGTAGATCGACTGGTCGGGGTCGCCCACCGCGACCAGGTCGCGGCCGTCTCCCGCCAGCTGGGCCAGCAGCAGCTCCTGGGCGGGGTCGGTGTCCTGGTATTCGTCCACGAACACCACGTCGTGCGCCGCCCGCTCCCGCTCCCGCACCTCCGGCCTGGTCAGGAGCGCGGAGGCGGCCCCGATCAGCTCGGCGTAGTCGTAGGTCTCCTCCGGGTCGAGGTCGAACCTGTCCTGGTAGCGCTCGGCGAACCGGCCGGCCGCCATCCAGTCGCTCCTGCCGTGCAGCCTGCCGAGCGCGACCAGCCGCTCGCCGTCGAGCCCGCGCTCGTTGGCCCTGGACAGGAAGTCGCGCAGCTCCTCGGCGAACCCCCGCGTCTTGAGCGGCTCGCGCAGCGACACCGGCCAGTCGAGCGCGCCGCTCTCCAGCTCGCCGTGGAGCAGCCGGCGGATCTCCAGCAGCTGCTCGGGGCCGGTCAGCAGGCGCGGCGGGGCCTTGCCCTCGAGCACGGACTCCCGGCGCAGCAGCGCGTACGCGTAGGAGTGGAAGGTGAGGGCCAGGGGCGTGCGGGTGGTGCGGCGCAGGCGGGCGGTGACGCGCTGGCGCAGCTCCTCGGCGGCCTTGCGGCTGAAGGTGAGAATGAGCACGCGCTCGGGGTCGAGGCCGCGCCGGTCGATCCTGTCGACCACGCTCTCCACGATCGTG
The DNA here is from genome assembly GCF_040674955.1 of Nonomuraea sp. NPDC049695. Taxonomy (NCBI): domain Bacteria; kingdom Bacillati; phylum Actinomycetota; class Actinomycetes; order Streptosporangiales; family Streptosporangiaceae; genus Nonomuraea; species Nonomuraea sp. NPDC049695. The sequence goes on from NZ_JBFANV010000003.1 coordinate 33,841, forward strand.
GTGGTCTTGCCGGTGCCAGGACCTGCGAGAACGAGCAGCGGGCCGCTCTCGTGGGCGACCACGGCACGCTGGTGCTCGTCGAGCGCAGGGGGCACAACAGGGCCATCGCTGCCACGCCGCACCAAACGCCAGGTCTGACCACTCACAGCACTAGATTCCACCAGACCACAGGGACAGATCGTGCCGACTTGCCCGGTCTCCCCACAGGATCCGCCTACCGTATCGGGGCAAATCTCCACTTCCTCGCGCGACACGCCGCCCGAATTTCGCCATGGGCGTCTCAACCCATACGCGCGGCGCGGAGCCCTCGCGTACAGAGCGTTGACCCTTGTAACGTAAGGTCAACATCTCGCCTTGGCGCGGAGGTCGATCGCATGCGGTGGGAGGTCCACTCCGAGAGGTCGCTCTATGCCGACCAGTGGCTGGACATCCGCGTCGCCGATGTGGAGCTGCCCGACGGGCGCCGCCTCGACCACCGGCTCGTCCGCACGGCGCCCGGCGCGGGGGCGGTCGTCACCGACGACCGCGACCAGGTGCTGCTGATCTGGCGGCACCGCTTCATCACCGACAGCTGGGGGTGGGAGATCCCGCTCGGGCGGGTGGAGGAGGGCGAGATGCCTCGGGACGCGGCGGCGCGCGAGGTCGAGGAGGAGACCGGCTGGCGCCCCGGGCCGCTGCGCCCGCTCCTGTCGATCCAGCCGGCGAACGGCATCGCCGACAACCTCCACCACGTCTACCGCGCCGACTCGGCCACCCGTATCGGACCGCCCACGGACCCTTGGGAGGCGGAGCGGGTGGAGTGGATCCACGTCTCGGGGCTGCGCAAGCTCATCGAGAACGGCGAGATCGTCTGCGCCACCACCATGTCGTCGCTGCTCTACCTCATGGTGGAGAACCTCCCCGCCGTCGGCCTGCGCCGGGCCGAGGACCTTCCCGGCGATCTGGGCTACGACCCCGATCGCCGGTTTCTCCTACCGGACCTCCCGGACCTCTTCTGACGCCGTAGGGGGAGCCGCGGGCTTTTCACCACTCAGCCGGTCAAGAAGACACGTCGTCAAGGCGAACGACCCGTGAGCCTTCACGGCCGGCCATGACAGACGGCCACTGACGTCGGCGCGTGCGGCCTACCGTGCGGAGCCGTACGAACTGATCAAGAAAAGAGGTGGTCGACGACCCGCGCGGTCGCCTTGCCGTCGTCGCGGGGAGCGAACGTCGCACGGAAGGACTCGTAGCGGTCCCTGTGGGCGGCGGCGACGGAGTCGATGGACCGCAGGGCCTCGACCACCTCGGCCGACGTCGACAGCACCGGCCCCGGCGCGAGCTCCGCCAGGTCCAGGTAGAGCCCCCGCTTCGACGAGTATTTCGCCAGGTCGTACCCGTAGAACACGATCGGCCGGCCCGTGCACGCGAAGTCGAACATCACCGACGAGTAGTCCGTCACCAGCACGTCCGCCACCAGCAACAAGTCCGCGATGTCGGGATAAGTGGTGACGTCGTGGGCGATGTCGGGGACGGCGGGCATCGCCTGCATCGGGTGCGCCCGCACCAGGATCTCGTGATCGGCTCCCAGCGCCTCGCGCGCCTTGGCCAGGTCCAGCTTGACCATGGCGTTCTTGCGGTCGTAATCCCGCCACGTGGGCGCGTACAGGATCACCCGCTTGCCCTCCACGAGCCCCAGCCGCTCGCGCACGGCGGCTGCCAGCTCCTCCCGGTCGGGAGAGTGGAGCACGTCGTTGCGCGGCAGCCCGCTCTCCAGGATCTCGCCCTTGTAGCCGAAGGCCTTGCGCAGGATCGGCGTCGCCCACGGCGACTGCGACAGCAGCAGGTCCCAGCCGCGCACCTCCGCCGCCTGCCGGTGCCAGATCGGCGGCCTGGGGTCGCGGGCCATGTGGGGCAGGTCGTTGCCGACGCGCTTGGCCGGGGTGCCGTGCCAGGTCTGCAGCACCACCTGGTCCTCCCGCGCCCGGAACCAGGCCGGCAGGAACGAGTTGGTCACGATGTGGCGGGACCTGGCCAGCGCGGCATGGTGCTCGCGGCTGCCCGCGCGGATGACGGTCGCACCGCCGGGCGGCACGAAGGCGCCGTCCTTGACGATCCAGATGTGCTCGCGGTCGTCGCCCCGGCGCAGCCGCTCCTCGTAGATCGCGCGGACGCTGTCGGCGTAGAGCCGCCCGTCGTTGACGACGTAGACGGTCGCGTCCGTCAGCGGCTCCGTGCGCTGGGCCGGGTAGAAGACGCGGCGCAGCACGTGGGTGCCCGCCACGCCCCGCTCGTCCGCGGGCCGTGCCTCCTCGACCGTCACGACCGGCACGTCGAAGCGGGTGGAGATCATCCGGTACGTGCGCCCGTCGAACGTGCGCGGATCCTCGTCGAGCCCGGCCAGGGCCGCGTGATCCATGCGCAACGGCACGATCTCACCCGACGGGTGGCGGATCGACATGTTCCAGGTGCCGGAGGCCAGCGGCACGGACTCGCCGAAGCGGTCCATGGCCGACGGCTCGACGCGTACGGAGAACTCCTCGCCGGAGCGCTCCACCGGCAGCCAGTAGCACAGCCCGGACCGGTGCCGCAGCGTCAGCGTACGGGGGCCGGGAGCGTCGGGATAGCTGCCGCGCAGGACGAGCGCGGAGCCCTCCCAGACCGCGGAGGTGATCACGGGGCGGATGCGGTGAGCAGAGACGACCACGCGGTCGCGGCGGTCACCGAGCACGGTGATCTCGCGGTCGCCCACCGGTGTGCGGGTCTCCACCAGGTCGCCGAGCATGACGGAAGCCGCGGGATCGCCCTTGGGCTCGACCCAGAGCCGCCGCCCGTCCTTCTCCTGCAGCAGCGCGGACACGGCCAGGCCCACCACGACCTGCGTGCCGTCGCCCGCGGGCGAGAAGTCGGCGGCGATGCGGTGGCCGCCCAGCCGGGCGTGGCCCTTGGTCACCGTGCGCCCGGGCAGGAAGATCTTCAGCTCGAGGCGCTCGCCCTCGACGGACACGCCCGTCAGCTCGGCCCTGTTGGGCTGGAGCACGACCTGCAGCGCCCGGTCGGACGTCCACACCGGCCTGATCCACCAGCCCGGCTTCAGCTTGAGCCCGGCCGGGCGCTCCGGCCGGCCGATGGAGGAGCCGCGCAGCAGGCCTGTGGCCCGCGCGCCCCGGCTCCAGAACACGATCTCGGCCCGCCACGTCGTGGCGTCGGGCACCGACGGCCGGTGGCGCATCCGCCGCCGCACGGCGGACACCACCCCGCGCACGGCGCCGCGCCAGCGCAGCGGCCACGGGCTCAGCTCGGCGCTGAACCCGGACCAGTCGTAGTTGCAGCCGGGCTCGCGCGCGCCGTGCGTGGCCTCGGGCGCGAGCACGCGGTGCGTGCGCATGCGGATGGGCGGCAGCCAGCGCGGTCCGCGCAGCACCACGGTCGCCCGGTTGAACCTGCGGCTGCGGACGGACAGCCCCGCCAGATAGGCGAACCCGGTGACGCGCAGCCTGCCGTCGACCCAGACGATGTCGTCGATGTGGGTCACCGGCACGAGGTCGGCCCGCCGCAGGCGGTAGAGGTCGGCCGGGAGCTCGTCACGGAAGGGCAGGTCGGCGTACCAGTGCAGGCCCTTGCGGATGCGCTTGGACGGCTCGGCCGCCGCGGTCACGACCTTGACGAGCGTCTCTCCCTCGACGAGCTCCTCGTCGGGCCGGTGCTCGATCAGGTGGACGATGGCGCGCCGCGCGACCGGCAGGTCGTGCTTGACGCGCGCGTCGACGGCCGCCAGATAGGGCCGGACGAGATCGAGCATCTCACGCCGCCGCGCGGCGCCACGCTTGACCGCGAGGTCGATGCGCGCCCCGAGCGGGCCGCTCAAGACCTCGGTGTCGAACGCAGCGTCGCGGCCGCCGGGGCCGAGCGCTCGCATGACCGCTTCGAGAGGCTCTCCACGGTCGCAGAGATCCTGGACAGCCTTGAGGCGGTCGGCGAGCGACTCGCCGCCCTGGCTCTGGGCTGTGACGCCGGTGGCCATAGGGTGGCACCGCCTTTCGGGCCGCCATCAGTGTTCTGCCCATGGTAATGGGAGTCACATGTCACGGATTCGCCGGTTCGGCGAAACAGCAGGTCAGACCCCTTACTGAAAATCCGCTGAACGCCCGTCCCAGCGTGCCCGGCGCATGTCCACCCGCTCGCCCCGCAACGGGGTGCCCTCCTCGCGCCAGTGCGTCAGACAGCGTTGCACGTGGTCAGGGGCCGCGCCGGTGCCGTCGGCGTGCACGACGCGCCACCACGGCACGCCGCCGCCCCACGTGGACATCACCTTGCCGACCTGACGGGGGCCGCCCTCGCCGAGGTATTCGGCGATGTCGCCGTACGCCATGACCTTGCCGGGCGGGATGCGCTCGACGAGGTCGAGCACCCGCTCGGCGAACGGGTTCAGGGGGTCCATGCCGCGGGACCCGCGTCGATGATCTCGTCGAACTTGCCGATCTCCATCGCGCTGCCGCCCGCCAGCACCTCGATGACGCCGTCACGCAGCGCGTAGACCTCGCCGTCCTCGCCCATGAGCCGGGCGCCCAGCGCGGCCGAAAGCCGGAGGAGCTGTGCGACGTGCCAGTCGGAGCCGGGCTCCCCGACCAGCTGGCCCTGCCAGCGCGCCACCGCGTGCGTGCCGCCCCGGTGTGCGGCCACGATCTCGTCAGATCCGCGCAGCTCGAAACCGGCCGGCGCGATGGCCTTCGCGAGCTCCGCGAAGGCGAGTGGCGACTCGCGCACCACCCGCAGCTCGTATCCCATGACGGGGGACCATAGCGGAACTTTACTGTTCGCGCGGATCGTAAAGGTTCACTCCCTGCGCTGATTGAGCATGATGATCGCGCCGCAGAACATGACCAGCGCGACCAGGACCCCTCCGCCGTACAGCCACAGCCGCAGCGGGTCGGGCCCCGGCCGCGTGGGCACGGGCGAGTCCTCCCCCTGCCCGAAGTGCTCCTTGCCCGCCACGACGCTGCGCTGCTCGCCGGTGAGCCGCTCGGCGGAGTTGAGCGCGGCGGCCGCGTCCACGACCCCGTACCCGGTCTGGTCGTCGTACCCCGCGGCGGGCCTGCCGCGTGCGCTCGACGCCAGGGCCTGGGCGACCTGCTCGGGCGGCAGGTCCGGATATTTCGCCTTGATGAGGGCGGCCACGCCCGCCACGAGCGCGGCGGCCGAGCTCGTGCCTTCCGACAGCTCGTAGCCGCTCTTGCGCTTGACCACGGGCACGCCCACGCCGGGCGCGGCGACCAGCACGGAGAGGTTGTCGCTGCTGAACGCCGCCCGCTTGCCCTGTTTGTCGGTGGCCGCCACGCCGATGACCCCTGGGTAGCCGGCCGGGAAGCTCCAGTAGGAGGTGCTGTTCTGCCTGGCGTACTCGGTCAGGCCGTCGTTGCCCACGGCGGCGACCAGGACGACGCCCTTGCCGAGCGCGTACGAGACGGCCTCGCGCTCGGACCTGAGCGGGCCGTAGGAGCCGATGGACATGCTGACGACCTTGGCTCCGTGGTTGGCCGCGTAGCGCAGCGCCCGGGCGAGCGGGCTCTCCATGACCTGCTCCTCGTCCTGCGCCGGTGGGACGCCCACCTCAGGATCGTCGTCCGTGAGCATGGGGAGCGACAGGATGCGCGCCTTGGGCGCCACGCCGATCAGCCCGTCGTCCTCGCCCGAGGCCGCGATCAGGCCGGCCATGGCGGTGCCGTGCCTGCCCGGCGGCATCTGGCGGCTCACGGCGCCCGAGGTCATGTCGGGGCCCGCGCTCACGCGCCCCTTCAGCTCCTTGATCTGACCGTCCACGCCGCTGTCCACGACGGCGACCGTGACGCCCTCGCCTTTGGTGACGGTCCACGCCTGCTCGACGTTGAGCGCGTCGAGCACCCACTGCTGCTGGTCCCTCACGGGCGCGGCGGAAGGTCCTGACAGCACGAGCAGCGCGGCGGTGAGCGCGCGCACGCCGGCTAGCACACGTTCCCCTGGGTGCAGGGCGGCACCTTGGGCGGGTCCGCGAGGAAGTAGGCGATCTGGTTCCCGACGGACTTGGCGGCCGGCCAGAGCTCGCTGTGCAGGATCTCCTCGGGCGGGATCGCGGCCCTGGTCCGCCCGTCGGCGTAGCCCGCCGTCGAGAAGACGATGTACGGCCCCGCGCCCACCCAGCCGGTGCGCTGGCGCTGGTCGGGACCGAAGCGCTCGCTGATCGTGCCGGGGAAGGCGACGGGCAGCACGCCCACGCGGTCGTCCTGGGTGAGCTCCTCGGTGGCCGAGACCCTGGACTCCTCGTCCTTCAGCACGGCGACCCCGACCGTGATCACGAACGAGGCCGTCTGGTCGATGTACGTCGCCCGCAGCATCGTGAGGCAGCCGTGGCTCTGCAGCACTCCGGCGACGGAGGCGTCCACGCCCTTGCCGCACTCGGTCTCAGGGGCGATGCCGACGCGCCTGGCGTACTGCTGGGCCCGGTCGAGCCCGAGGTACTTCACCTCTTCAGGGAAGACCCCCGTCGCCGGCCACGCCTGCCAGCGCCTGGCGATCTCCTCCTGCTGGTACCGGCTCTGCTCCGTGGGGGTCAGCGGGCGCGAACGCGTCTCGGCGAACAGGCCGATCGTGCCGAGCAGCACGACCACGGACGACACGACCACGATGACGCTGAGCAGGGTCACGAACATGCGCCTGTACCGGACGCCCTGCTGGAGCGCGTCCAGTTCCGCGCGCTGCTTGAGGGCGGCCCGCGTACGGGAGTTCGCCGCCGGCCAGGCACGAATGCGTGAACCCCGGCCGGCGGGGGTGCCGAGCGGGTTCCTGTGTCCCTGCGTGGCCTCTCCCCCGGCGCGGGGAAGCCCTGACGTCGACCTACGAGCCTTCACCACCACCTCTTCCCGGCTCTTCCCAGCTGCATGTCTATTTCGTCCCCCTTGACAGGCGGATCATGCGCCTTGCGAGCTGTGTGCCCGGCGGACGCGCCTGACCAGGATGAATATGACTGCCAGCGACGTGAGCGCGCCGACGGCGGCCGCGGCGGCGACGGCCGCGTGGATCGCGACGCGCCTCTCGTCCCTGGCGATGACCTTGATGGGGGCCGTCCGGCCGCCGGCCAGCGGCTTGGCGGGGTCCTGTGCCTGGGCGCCCGTGGCGGTCTCGGTGTATCCGGCCAGCTTGCCGGCCTCCGACAGGGCCCTGGCCGCGTTCACGACGCCGAAGCCGGTGGCGATGTCGTACCCTCCCGGCGGCCGGTCGTTGGCACCGGCGGTGAGGGCGCGGGCGACCAGCGGCGGCGACATGTCCGGATATTTTGCCTTAATGAGGGCGGCGACTCCGGAGACCAGTGCGGTCGCCTGCGAGGTGCCCCGCCCGACCCAGTACTCGTCGCCAGGCCCGGCGCCCATGATGTCCACGCCCGGGGCGGCGACCAGCACGGAGGAGTTCCAGTTGGAGAACGCGGCCCGGCGCAGCCGCCGGTCCGTCGCCCCCACCGAGACGACACCGGGGAACGCGGCTGGATAGGAGTAGGGGGCGTAGTCCACGTCGACCTTCCTGTCGCCGTCGTTGCCCGCAGCGGCCACGAGCACGACGCCCTTGGAGATGGCGTAGCGGATGGCCGCCCGCTCCTCCTCGGTCGCCAGCTCCTTGGAGATCGACATGTTGATCACGTCTGCCCCCTCGTCCACGGCGTAGCGAATGCCCCGGGCCACCACGTTCTCGAACCGCTCCGCGGTGTTGAACTCGCGGAAACCCGGCTCCTCGTCCTCGAGGATGACCCTTACTGACAGTACGTCCGCTTCGGGCGCGACGCCGATGATCCCCAGATTTCCCCCGGGACCGTGACCGTGCCCGGCGATCAGCGAGGCCATGTACGTGCCGTGCAGGCGGAGCGGGGCGACCCCCGGCGGATTCGCGCCGGCGGTGAAGTCCTTGCCCACCCGCACCGAGCCGACCAGGTCGCGATGGCGCGGATCGACGCCGGAGTCGAGCACCGCCACCGTCACCCCGCGGCCCTTGCTGGTGCGCCACGCGTGGGTCAGCTCCAGCGTCCTGATGACGGGCCGCTGCCCGCCGCGCACGTCGTCCGCCTGCGCGGGCGCGGCCGTGAACAGCAGCATCCCAGCCGCCGCGACCGCCGCGCCCCTCATCAGCACGGTCGGCGTACTGCCCAGGCTCAGCACCGCCACTCCTCGGCCGCGCAGTCGGGCGTCCTCGGCGTGCTCAGGTCGGTCAGCACGTGCTCGGCGATCTCGGTGGCGAAGGCGAAGATGGCGGGCCGCTGCTCGTCCGCCGCGTCCGCCGGCCGCCCGTCCACCTGGCCCGCCGTGGTCAGCACCAGGTACGGTCCTGCCTGCCGTACCGAACCGGCCTGCCGCACGGCGGGGGTGAACCGGTCGGCCACCGTGCCGCTGAAGGCGAGCGGATACAGGCCCGGGACGGGTTTGCCGCTGTCGGAGAAGGCGTTCCTGGCGCGTGCGGCGCCCGGCTCGTCACGCATGGCCACCACGCCGATCGTGACGAGCACGCCGCGCAGCGCGTCGATGTAGGTGGCCCGGAGCAGGCCCCTGCAGCCCGCCCTGCGCAGCGCCTTGACCGCCTTGGCGTCGACGGGGTCGCAGGAGGTCTGAGGCGAGATGCCGATCCTGCTGGCACGTTCCTGGCCGCCCTGCTCGGCGGAGTACGGCAGTGTGGCGGGGAAGATACGTCCGCTGGGCCAGGTGCGCCAGCGCTCGGCGACCTCGTGCCTGGCCGCCGACTGAAGCTCCATCGTGGTGGGGCCGCGGGTGAGCTCCGTGACGGCCGCGCTGCCCGCCACCCCGGCGGCCACCGCGCAGACCAGGGTCAGCGCGGAGGCCACCACGAGAGTGGGCCAGGGCCGAGCGGAGTTCACCCCATCGACCTTAATAGGGTCGCCAATAGGGTCGCTCGGGGAACTTCCCCAGAAACCCGTCAGTAGGTGGGCAGGCTCGGGTCTATCGTCTTGATCCAGCTCAGCACGCCGCCGCCCACGTGGACGGCGTCGGAGAACCCGGCGTTCTTGACCACGGCGAGTGCCTCGGCCGAGCGCGCACCGGACTTGCAGTGGAGCACGATGCGCTTGTCCTGCGGCAGCTTCTCCAGGGCCGAGCCGTTGAGGAACTCACCCTTGGGGATCAGCGTGGCGCCGGGGATGGAGACGATCTCGTACTCGTTGGGCTCGCGGACGTCGACGAGGAAGATGTTGTCGCCGCGGTCCTGCATCTCCTTGAGCTCCAGCGCGGTGATCGTGGAGCCGCTGGCGGCCTCGGCGGCCTCGTCGGAGATCGCGCCGCAGAACGCCTCGTAGTCATCCAGCAGTTGGGTGACCGTGGGGTTCTTGCCGCACAGGACGCACTCGGGGTCCTTGCGGACCTTGACGTCGCGGTACTTCATCTCCAGGGCGTCGTAGATCATCAGCCGCCCCACCAGCGGGTCGCCGATGCCGGTGAGCAGCTTGATGGCCTCGTTGACCTGGATGGAGCCGATCGACGCGCACAGCACGCCGAGCACGCCGCCCTCGGCGCACGACGGCACCATGCCGGGAGGCGGGGGCTCCGGGTAGAGGCAGCGGTAGCAGGGCCCGTGCTCGGCCCAGAACACGCTGGCCTGCCCGTCGAAGCGGTAGATCGAGCCCCAGACGTACGGCTTGCCGAGCAGCACCGCGGCGTCGTTCACCATGTAGCGCGTGGCGAAGTTGTCGGTGCCGTCGACGATGAGGTCGTAGCCGGAGAAGATCTCCATGACGTTCTCGGTGGTCAGCGCCGTGTTGTGGATGACGACGTCGACCAGCGGGTTGATCTCGCGGACCGACGCCGCGGCGCTCTCGGCCTTCAGCCTGCCCACGTCGGACTGGCCGTGGATGATCTGGCGCTGCAGGTTGGACTCATCGACCACGTCGAAGTCGATGATGCCGAGGGTGCCGACGCCCGCCGCCGCGAGGTACATCAGCGCGGGCGAGCCCAGGCCCCCGGCGCCCACACACAGCACCTTGGCGTTCTTCAGCCGCTTCTGCCCCGCCATGCCCACATCGGGGATGATCAGGTGGCGCGAGTAGCGGCGCACTTCGTCGACGGTCAGCTCTGCGGCCGGCTCGACCAGCGGTGGCAACGACACGTTCTACGCTCCCGTTCCAGGGGGTCCTATCTCACCTTGAAACCTAGCTGGCGAGTGGGGCATTCCCCAATCGAGTCTCACTGATCAGACGGCGTGCTTCCGCCGCCACGACCTGCGGCATCTCCATCATCGCCACGTGGCCCGCCGTCGGCAGCAGCACGAGCCGGACCTGCGGGAACGTACGGTATGCCTTCGCGGCCATCGCGGGCCGGACGAGGCGGTCGTGCCGGCCGTGCACGATCAGGGTCGGGGCCTTGACCTTGGCCGCCTGACGCCACAGGTTGTCCTCGCCGCGGCGGAAGTATTCAGCCACGATGCCCCTGGCCGAGGCGATCATGGCCTCGCCGGCGTACGGGAGGTCGTCACGTCTGCGGAGCTCGTCGATCGCGTCGCGCAGGCGTACGGGATGGACGCTGCCCGTGTTGGCCCAGACCATGGCCATGGAGGCGTTGATGCGCTGCTCGGCGGGGACCAGGGAGAGCTTGCTCGCCACCCATTCGCCCAGCACGGGGATCGCGGCGGCGGCCACGCGGACGGGGCCGTACCTGGGGAGCAGGTCGGGCAGGGCCGGGGAGACCAGCGTGAGCGAGCGGACCAGGTCGGGACGGGTGGCGGCGACCCTGACGGCGATCGCGCCGCCGAGCGAGTTGCCGAACAGGTGGGCCGGGCCGGTGTGCTCCATCAGCTCGGTCACGGCTCTGGCGTGGCCGGCGACGGTGTAGTCGCCGTCGGACGGGGCGGGCGAGAACCCCGCGCCCGGCAGGTCGATGGCGTGACCGGTGACGGTGTCTTTGAGCTCGTCCATGAGATCGGTCCAGTTGGTGGCCGAGCCGGCCAGGCCGTGCACGAAGACGGCCTGCCGGCCGGGGCCCTCGCGCGTCGATCGGACGTACACCGAGCCGATCATGCGTCCCGGCCAGTGCGGGACCGGTTCCGCCATCATGTGTCCCCCTTGTCGTCGCGCGTACGTCTCTTCTCGGTCCTTCAACGATAACCATCGGGTCTTGGTGGGGTCTGGGTTCCATACAGAGCCGCCCTTCTATCCACCATCCGGACATCTGGCGCAGACACCCCACGGCGGTGGGACGTCGGGTCACGAGAGCCCGTTCTCACCAATGCGGACATATCGTCCTATTTGGTTTCATAAATGTCTAATGGATCTCATGCCAGGCCAAGAGTGGGGTAAAAGCTGCAGTCCCCCGTTTGCGGCAGTCAAGGCCGGAAAACATGACAATCATGCGGTACTCAGCGTGACAGCACGAGCACTCTCCGTTCACGACGGGCGAGTCCAGAACGCGGGCATTGCCGGGCATCGCGAAACGCGGAAGACATCCTCCGGGAAGGCACCACGCCCTCTCGGCCAATGATGGCCGCCGTGGCGCAATAACGCATTCAGCCGGTGACACCGGTGTGCGTCAGCATGCCTGCCCTCACAGCTACGGCGAAATGCGAACGCCACCACCACCGGCGCGAGCAAGGCGGACCCTGCGTCACGGCAAGAGATATGTTCGCGGTTTTCCGCGCCTGGGAGCGAAAGCGCAAGCGAGGACATCACGGCCGGCACGCCGGCAAGGCCACCAGAGAAAGCCAGGCAGGCGCGACGGTCGTGTGGTCTACGTTTCCATAGCGGAACAATCGGACATATCGAGCCATTTCATTGGATAGATGTCTAATGCGAGCAATAAGAGTGTTAATGCATAGCAAAATAGGGTGATTCCTGTTTGCCTGCCCACCGCTCCGGAAATGACTTTCGGCGGATGACTCTTCAGCAGCCGTCCAGGAACCTGTCTCAGGTATTCCGAAAACGTCGAGAAACGGGGCAAGATCCTTTAGGGGGAAAACGAAATGCCCAACCTCAAGAGTGTTATGGCGGGCCTCGCCTTCAGTACGCTGCTGACCGGCGGCGTGGTCGGCCTCGGCGCCACTTCCGCCGACGCGTTCACCGGCACCATCCTCAGCGGCGACGACGACGACGACCACATCTTCTTCGACAACGACGACGATGACGACGACGACGACAACAACTTCGCGGAGTTCCTGCCCTTCTTCGCCAACAACGGCTTCAACAACGGCAACAACGGCACCTTCGGTGGCCGTCGTTGCGGCCGGGGCGGCGGCGGTGGCGGCTGGAGGTCCAACCGTCGGCACGTCTGCGTCACCGTCTTCAACGACAACCAGAACTTCAACTTCGATCACAAGAGGGACAAGCGGCGCGAGTTCGAGAACGACCACCGCGAAGTCAAGATCAAGAAGGACAAGAAGCACGACGAGGACTGACGCGCGGCATCTGTCCGTGCGCTGACAATGCAGGGATGAGTGCCCGTCTTCACGGGTGGCCACGGTTCACGTGAAGTGGATTCGGCCGGTGAATGCCGGGCTCTCGGGAGCGGTCCGCGCTTCCTTCGCGGTTCGGCCTGAGATTCATTCTCCTCGTCTTCACGACAATCCTGGTGAGGGCTCCGTCGGCATAGGCCCGGGGGAGCCCTCACTTGGCCTCGTTCCATTTCTCGCCCTACTGCGATTCGGGGGATGGCGGCCATTCACCGGCATTTTCCCCTGGACCATAGAGACGCCTATCGTTGGGCAAGACTGAATAATTCCGGTTTCCTGGCTTTCCGACCGGAAACAAAAAGGATACGAATGGTTTACTCAGCGGCCATTCCCAGTTATTTCCCGGCATCCAGGCTCTGCCATTTCGGGAAATGACGAGAACGGGGCAATCGATCCTTTAGGAGGAAAACGCAATGCCCAAGCTCAAAAGTGTTATGGCGAGCCTCGCCATCGGTACGGCCATGTCCGGCGGCCTGCTCGCCGCGAGCGGGACAACGACCGCGGCCAACGCCGGCACCCAGGTCAGCGCCGGTGCCCCCGTCCTCATCGGAGGGCACGGCTGCGGCTGGCGTTCGTGCTGGGGCTGGGGCGGCTGGTGGCGCAAGCACCACCGTAACGACCGCATCGACATCCAGATCTTCAACAGGAACCACAACTTCAACCTCAAGCACGACAACAAGAGGACCCGCGAGTTCGAGAACGACCACGACGAGTGGAAGCTCGAGGACGAGCACGGCCACAAGGGCAAGGACGGCGAGGACGGCGAGGACGGCGAGGACGTCATCGGCGGCAACGGCGGCAACGGCGGTAACGGGGGCAACGGCGGTAACGGCGGCAACAACTGCAACGGCAACGCCAACTGCAACGGCGGTGCCGGTGGTGGCGGCGGCGCCGGCGGCGCCGGCGGCGACGCCGAGGACCTCTGAGAGCCGACGCCTCAGCCTGAGCCTGTGGCGCGCTTCCCTGCACCACTAAGGAGTCCACCGACGCGATGAACTCCGCTCACAGGGACGAGTGCCCCTGTTCGCTCCAGCAGCGAACAGGGGCACTCGACTTGTCTCTCCCTCCGGCAAGGACGGCCAAGCCGCGCACCCCAGACACGAGGCCGGAGCGGCTGGGTCCGTACGTATCCGGCATCCCCCAGAGCGGCCACCGGCAGCATGCGGCGCGTGATGGCCTACGGCTCTCCAGGCGTCATGTGCTGCTACGGCGAAGGCCGTCAGCATCGGGCGGGCGCGCGTGGAGCGGCGCTCGGCGAGCATGGGCGGCCGCTACGGCCCAAGCGAGTCGCTGGAGTCACGCCATCCGCCATCGCCGAGCTCCCACGAGGTGCGCGACACGGCGACGCCCCCCAGGGTGAAGGGCGTGGCGCAGCGGCGATCGACACAAACGAAGTGCCCGTATTCGCCTGTGGAGCGAATACGGGCACTCGTCGGTGTGAGCGGAGTTCAACGCGTCAGCGGACTCCTGAGTGGCCCAGGGAACTGCGCCACGGGCTCAGCCTGAGACCTCAGTCGTCATCGTCGTCGAAGAACCGGTCGCGGAAGCTGCGGAAGCGCTGGTCGTCGAACCTGTTCCGGTTCACGTTCCAGTTCTGGTTGTTGTTGTGGATGAGGATCCGGATCGTTTCGGGACGGTTGCGCCGCCAGCCCCAGCCGCGTCCGCCGCGTCCGCCGCGTCCCCAGCCCCAGCCGCAGCGACGCCAGCGGCCGCAGCGGGTGACCCCGGTGAGGACGGACGTCCCGGCGCTCATCTGAGTGCCGGTGCTGGCGTTGGCCGCGGTCGTCGTGGCGCCCACGGCGACCACGCCGCCGGTCAGTGCCGTGCTGATGGCGAGGCCGGCCATAACATTCTTGAACGTTTTGGGCATTGCGGTTCCCCCCTAAAGGATCGATTGCCCCGTTCTGAGCGCTCCCCAAATCCAGTACGACCCGAATATCGGGAAACGCCCCCCGGATGCTCGCTAGGCGAATCATCCGTACCCTGCATATTTCCGGCCGAATAGCCAACAAACCGACATTGTCCACTCTTGCCCGACACCAGGCATTCACATGGCCCAGCGGCAACCAGCCGCGGCATATAACCGCCGCCTCCCACCGGACATGACACAGCGAGGGCTCCCTGGCCGATGCCAGTGGAGCCCTCACCAGGAATTGCCCGTGCTGTCAGCACACGGTCATGTCAGAGCACTTCAGTCGTCGTCGTCATCGTCGTCGTCGTGGTCGTTGAAGAAGTGCTTCTGAATGTCGAATTCCTTGTGGTTGTTCCGGTCCCGGCGGATGTTGAAGTTCTGGTTGTTGTTGTGGACGAAGACGTTCGTCCGGTTGTTGTTGCGGTGACGACGCCAGCCGCCACCCCAGCCACCGCACCGCCAGCCGCAGCCGTTGATGAGGACGGGCGCGCCGGAGGTGGCCTGGGTGGTGCCAGCGCTGGCCGAGGTCGTCGTCGCACCCAGGGCGAGCAGGCCGCCCGTCAGACCCGTGCTGATGGCGAGGCCGGCCATAAGACTCTTGAGCTTGGGCATTGCGTTTTCCCCCTAAAGGATCGGTTGCCCCGTTCTGGACGCTTCCGGATTACCCGGAAAACGTCCTGGACGCCTGATGAGAGCCATCCGGTGAATGTCATTGCCGAGGACGTAGGGGTACAAACAGGAATCGCCCCATTTTGCTATGCAATAACCATGTTATTGCTCGTATTAAAGATTTATCTCGGGACATGTTATGAATTATCCCGATATGTCCCTTTTGGCTGATCGCGGGCATGCTTCATCGCGGGATGGCACCGGGGCCGGTGCAGCGGAAATCAACGCAGATGGCGTGGCATTGAGACGCTCACCACTGATACGCACAGTGGAGCGTTCCTCATACGCGTTCCATCGCCCATGCCCTTCAGAGGGCCACAGGCGGCATTAGGGGGACTTAGGCGGACTTGCGGGCCTTGCGCTTCGCGGGGGCCTTCTCTTCGTCCTTGGACTTGCCCGCGGCCTTCTTGGCCTTGGCGGGCGCGCCGGCTTCCCGCTCCCGCTTCGCGGCCTCCACGCTGGCCCTCAGCGCGGCCATGAGGTCCACCGCCGGGCGGGCCTCCTCTTCCTCCCTGGGAGCAATGACCTCCTTGCCCGCCACCTTCGCCTCGATCACCTGCTCCAACGCCTCGCGATAGGCGTCGTGGTACTCGCTCGCGTCGAAGTCCGACTCCATCGTGGCGATCAAGGACTCGGCCATCTTGAGCTCCTGGGCCCGTACTTCGATGTCCTCGTCCAGGAAGGCGAAGTCCGGCTTGCGGATCTCGTCGGGCCAGAGCATGGTCTCCAGGACGAAGACGCCGTCCCGTACCCGGAGCGTGGCGAGGGACTCGCGCTGGCGCAGCGCCACCTTGACCACCGCCACCTGGCCCGAGCTCTCAAGGGCGTTGCGCAGCAGCACGTACGGCTTCGCCCCCTGCGCGTCCGGTTCCAGGTAGTACGACTTGGCGAAGTAGATCGGGTCGATCTGTTCGGCCGGGGCGAACTGGAGGACGTCGATCCTGCGTGACGTGGTCAGCGGCAGACCCTCGAAGTCGTCGTCAGTGAGCACGACCATCTCGCCCGACGCCAGCTCGTACCCCTTGGCGATGTCGGAGTACGGCACCTCCTCGCCGTCCACCGTGCACACGCGCTTGTAGCGAATCCGGCCGCCGTCCTCGCGGTGCACCTGGTGGAACGACACGTCCTTCTGCTCGGTGGCGGAGTAGAGCTTGACGGGGATCGTGACCAGCCCGAAGGAGATCGCACCTTTCCAGATGCTGCGCATGGTCACTCCTCAGCTCGCATGGGTTTGCCATGGGGCACATACCCGTCATGGGGCAACCAATGCCATACCCGGTCGAACCGATGCTGGCCGTACCTGGGGAACTACCCTCCGACCGCGACCTGTACGGGTTGGAGGTCAAGTGGGACGGCATCCGCGCCATCGTCCACCTTGACGGCGGGCTGAGGGTGACGGGCAGGCACGGTGTGGAGTACACGCGGCGGTATCCGGAGATCTCGGGGTTCGGGATCAAGAACGCGATCATCGACGGCGAGGTCGTCGCGCTCGACCCGGGCGGCAGGCCCAGCTTCGTGCGGTTGCAGCACAGGATGCACCTGACCGATCCCGAGCCGATCATGCAGGAGCTGTACCCCATCACGTACATGCCTTTCGACCTGCTCTATCTCGACGGCACGCCGCTGTTCGACCTCCCCTACCGCGACCGGCGGGCCCTGCTCGACGAGCTGGACGTCGGCGCTCCCCCGTACTTCCCCGGCGACTCCGACCTGCTCACGGCCACGCACGAGCAGGGGCTCGAGGGCGTGGTCGCCAAGCGGCTGGACTCGCCCTACCGGGCGGGGACGCGCTCCCCCTGGTGGATCAAGGTGAAGAACCTGACCACCAGGGAGGTCGTGATCGGTGGCTGGAAGCCGGGCAAGGGGCGCCGGGCGGGCGGGGTCGGCTCGCTCGTGATGGGGGTCTTCACCGAGCAGGGGTTCACGTACGTGGGGCATGTCGGCACCGGGTTCACCGACGCCCTGCTCGACGATCTCCACCAGCGGATACGGCCTCTGGAGATCCCGCACAGCCCGTTCTGCAACGAGGTCCCGTGGCGGAACCGGTGGGTTAGGCCGGAACTGGTCGGGGAGGTGGCCTACACGATGTGGACCGACGAACAGCGGCTGCGGCACCCCGTGTGGCGCGGGCTGCGGCCCGACAAGCTCCCCGCGGAGGTGACGCTATGAAGGTGCCGGTCATGGTCGACGGGCGCGAGCTGACGCTGAGCAACCTGGACAAGGTCCTCTACCCGGAGTACGGCTTCACCAAGGCCGAGGTCATCGACTACTACAGCCGGGTCGCACCCGTGCTCCTCCCCCACCTCCAGGGCAGGCCCCTCACCGTCAAGCGCTACCCGAACGGCGTCACCGGCCAGTCCTTCTTCGAGAAGAACGCCCCCGACCACACCCCCTCCTGGGTGCGGCAGGTCACCCTGCCCGCCCCCGGCAGCACCAAGAACCGCGAGACCATCGACTTCGCCGTCGTGGACGACCTGCCCACGCTCGTCTACTACGCCAACCTCGCCGCGCTCGAACTGCACGTGCCCCAGTGGCGCGTCGGCGAGGACGGGGAGGCGCTGCCGCCCGACACGCTCGTGTTCGACCTCGACCCCGGCGCGCCCGCGACCATCGTCGAGTGCTGCGAGGTGGCGCTCATGCTGCGCGAGGTGCTGAAGGGCGAGGGGCTCACCGCCAGACCGAAGACCAGCGGGAGCAAGGGCATGCAGCTGTACGCCGACTGGGACTGCCGCGAGGAGCCCTCCGCGTACGCCAGGAGACTGGCCAGGCTTCTGGAGAAAGAGCATCCCAAGCAGGTGGTCAGCGTGATGACGAAGGCGGCCAGACCTGGCAAGGTGTTCATCGACTGGAGCCAGAACAACCCGGCCAAGACGACCGTGGCGCCTTACTCGCTGCGGGCCAAGGAGCAGCCGACCGTCTCGACACCACTGCTGTGGAAGGAGGTCGAGAGCTGCGAACGGCCCGATGAGCTGGTGTTCACGGCGCCGGACGTACTCGCCAGAGTGGAGAAACGCGGCGACCTTTTCAGCCGGGCGTAGGCTGGTGGCGTCCACACCTTAAGGGGGACCAGAAAATGTCGGAGATGGACATACGCGGGGACGAGATCTCCTACGACGTGGAGGAGGAGGCAGAGCTGTCGATCGAGACGCCCGAGGCCGACGCCGCCGACCAGCATCACGAGATACGCCAGAGCTCCGCCAGGCTCCGCTATGAGCTGCCGCTCGACGTCGATCCCGCCGACGCGGCCGATCAGCACCGCGTGGTGGACCTCGACGACGACGACGAATACCGCTGAGTACGGCTCCACGACGACTCGGCTGACTCGGCATCCGGGCGACCGAGCCCGCCTCACGGAGTGGTGTAAGGCCAGGGTGACGTGGCCTACTCGCACGTAGGATGTCCGCACAGCCCGCTGAGAGACCTATGGAGACCCGTGTGACCGCAACCCCGGATGCGAAACCCCGGGGCACCCGGCTGCCCCGGCTGGCGCGCCGCCGGCAGCTGCTGAGCGCCGCGCAGGAAGTGTTCGTGCAGAACGGCTATCACGCGGCCGCCATGGACGAGATCGCCGACCGTGCGGGCGTCAGCAAGCCGGTGCTCTACCAGCACTTCCCCGGCAAGCTGGAGCTCTATCTGGCGCTGCTCGACCTCCATGTCGACGACATGGTCAACCGCTGCCGGGAGGCGCTGGCCTCCACCCACGAGAACAAGCTCCGCGTGCAGGCCACGTTCAGCGCGTTCTTCGACTTCGTCTCCACGCAGGGCGAGGCGTTCCGGCTCGTGTTCGAGTCCGACCTGCGCAACGTCGCGCCGGTGCGGCAGCGCGTGGAGCGCTCGCTGCAGGAGTGCGCGGAGATGGTCAGCGCGGTCATCCAGGAGGACACCGGCTGCACCAGCGACGAGGCGCACCTGCTCGGCATGGGCCTGGTCGGCATGGCCGAGGTGAGCGCCCGCTACTGGGTGACCACGCAGGGCTCGATCCCCAAGGACGCGGCCGAGCAGCTCATGGCACGGCTGGCCTGGCGCGGCATCAGCGGTTTTCCGCGTACGGCATAACCCGTTCGCTGTTCGCGATCATTTGCGCCGTTCCCGGCTCCGAGCCGCCACGATGAGAGTGAGCCAGCCCGTCGACTAAGGAGCCATGATGGAAATCAAGATCGGCGTACGCTCCGTACACCGCGAACTCGTTGTCGAGACCGACCTCACCGCTGAGCAGATCGAAGAAGAGATCAGAAACGCACTGGCGGTCCAGCGCGGCGTGTTCGTCGTGACCGACGTCAAGGGCAGGCGGGTCATGGTGCCGGTGCACTCACTCGGTTTCATCGAGATCGGCGAGCCCGAGGCCCGGCCCGTCGGGTTCGGCGGCACTCTCTAGAGTTCTCCTGACTTAGGGGTACGGCTCTCGCGCCGTACCCCTTCGCTGGGCGCTCTCCTTGTCGACTTGCTGCGCCGGTTTCCCTCACCGCTCCCGGCCCAGCGGGCCCTCGTCCGCAGCGGCTGCCGTCGCCTGCCCCACCAACGCGACCGGAGCCCACGCACCGCCCATCGTGCGCGAGGCGACGGCCATCGGCGGAGTGTCTCGGCGACCGGGCCCGCGCACGGCCCGCCTCCGGGGCGCGCCGCAGCCACGAGAAGACACCGCCCGGCGGTGGGTGTTCCGGGGCGCGGGCGGCCGGAGACACGCGGGCGGGAAGCACCTGCGTCGCCCCCCGTACGTCGCGACACCGGAGACGCGCGGGCAGGAAGGCACCTTTGTCGCCACCGTAGGTCGCGACAAAGGGTGTCACCCCGCTACCGGCGAGGGTGGGTCAGCGGAGCGTCCCGAGGTGGCAGCCGCGGGGTGGCCGGGGGCGGAGGACGGCGTGCCCGGGCTTGGCGGTCGGGCAGCGTGCGCTCTCCCTCCGCAGCACCGGGCGCGAGGTCCAGCGGTTCGGCCTACATCTCGTCGTCAAAGAACTGCCGTAGCGGCGCGAGGCCCTCATGTCTGGCACGGTACAACCGTTCCGCGCCTCGCGCCGCCCGATGGGCGGGACCAGTCCTCGGCAGCGGGCGTCGGTCAGAGGCCCATGGCGGCCATGCGCTTGTTGTGCGCCTCCGTCAATGTCGCGAAAAGTCGGGAAATATCGGCGGCGCCCTCGCCCGACACCAGCAGCAACGCCAACTCGGGCCGCGCCGAGGCCACCTGCTGCCCCTGGCTGAGCGCCTCGCCGACGAGCCGCCGGGCCCACAGCGCCAGCCGGCCGGCCTCCACGGGCGCGGCCTCGATGCCCGCCCTGACCCGTTCGACCGCGAACTGCGAGCGCTCCTCGTCCACGATCACCTCGTCCACGAGTTCGGCGATCGACGGATCGAGATGCCTGGCCGCCTCCCGGTAGAAGTCGAGCGCGATGCCGTCCCCGACGTACGTCTTGACCAGCGCCTGCAGCCAGTCGGCCGGTCTGGTCTGCGCGTGCCAGGCGTCCAGCGCGCCGACGAACGGCGCCATCGCCTCGCCGGGATCGGCTCCGAGCTCGGCCAGCCGGTCGCGCAGCAGACGGAAATGGGCGTACTCGGTCACGGCCAGCTCGCTCAGCGCCGCGCGGTCGGCCAGCGTGGGCGCCAGCGTGGCGGCGTCCTCCGTCATCCGGGCGTAGGCGCTGAGCTCCGCGTACGCGAGCACACCGAGAAGGTCGACGACTCCTGGAGACTCCTTCATAGGGGCAGCGTACTTCGGGGAATCTGCGGGAACATACGTAAGCTCGGCCAGCGTTGTGGTATCGAGTACACTGCTCTGTGAAAGTGCGACCGCACTGTGTAAATTCGAGGGTTTCCCCCGATTACCCCCACTTCCGGGTGCGCGGTCGCTGATGACGCGAGAGGGCTGGCTCTACCGCGAGGACCCACACAACGGGGGCTGTTTTCCGCCCGTCGGTCCCGGCAGGCCCGCCTTCATTTGAGAACTGAGGCAGGCCACGCTGACGACTTTCCGAGACCTCGGAGTCACACCAGAGATCGCCGATGCCCTCGAGACTGAGGGCATCGTCACACCGTTCCCCATCCAAGAGATGGCTCTCCCGCTCGCCCTGAGCGGCCAGGACCTGATCGGTCAGGCCCGCACGGGCACGGGCAAGACCTACGCGTTCGGCATCGCCATGCTGCAGAGCATCGGCAAGCCGCGCAAGAACCGCAAGAAGCCCCGCGGGCTCGTCGTCGTGCCCACCCGCGAGCTGGCCGTGCAGGTCAGCGAGGACCTCGTCACGGCCGCGGGCAAGCTCGGCTCGCGGGTCCTGACCGTCTACGGCGGGCGCGCGTACGAACCGCAGATCGAGGCGCTGAAGGCCGGCGTCGACGTCATCGTCGGCACCCCGGGCCGCCTGCTCGACCTGGTCAAGCAGAAGCACCTCGACCTGAGCCAGGTCACGACCCTCGTGCTCGACGAGGCCGACCGGATGCTCGACCTGGGCTTCCTTCCCGACATCGAGCGGATCTTCAAGCTGATCCCCACGGAGCGGCAGACGATGCTGTTCTCGGCGACCATGCCGGGCGAGATCGTCGCGCTGTCGCGCAAGTACCTCAACCGTCCGACCCACGTTCGCGCCGAGCACGAGAGCGGCGAGGGCGAGACCACGCCGCAGGTTCGCCAGATCGTGTGGCGTGCGCACCGGATGGACAAGATCGAGATCGTCGCGCGGCTGCTGCAGGCCGAGGGCCGCGGGCTCACCATGGTCTTCTGTGAGACCAAGCGGGCCTGCGACATGGTCGCCGAGCAGCTCGACACCCGCGGCTTCGCGGTCGCGGCCGTTCACGGCGACCTCGGCCAGGGCCAGCGGGAGCAGGCGCTGCGCGCGTTCCGCAACGGCAAGATCGACGTGCTGGTGGCCACCGACGTGGCGGCCCGCGGCATCGACATCGACGACGTCACCCACGTGGTCAACTACGACTGCCCCACGGACGACAAGACGTACGTGCACCGCATCGGCCGCACTGGCCGGGCCGGGCGCACGGGCATCTCGGTCACGTTCGTGGAGTGGGAGGAGCTGACCCGCTGGAAGATGATCAACCAGATGCTCGGGCTCGACTTCGCCGAGCCCGAGGAGACCTACTCCACCTCGCCGCACGTCTTCTCCGAGCTGAACATCCCCGAGGGCACCAAGGGCGTCCTGCCGCACGCGAGCCGCTCGCGTGCGGGGCTGTCCGCGGAGCGCATCGAGGACCTCGGGGAGACCGGCAGGCCCCGCGGTCGTGGCGGCCGTCGCCGCGACGAGCGCGAGGAGCGCCCTGCCCGCACGCCGCGCCAGCGCCGCCGCACCCGTGGCGGCAAGGAGCTGGCGGAGACCGCAGCCGTCGAGACTCAGGAGGTCGAGCTCGTGGATGCCAAGGCGGAGGAGACCCCCGCGATCTTCTCAACGGACGAGATCCAGGCGGCCACCGAGCCGAAGCGGACGCGTACGCGGAGGGGGGCTGCCTCCTCGGCCATCGAGCAGGCGCTCGCCGAAGCCCCTGAGGCGCCCGTCAAGGCCACGAGGCCGCGCCGGAGCGCCGACGACGCCCCGGAGGCGCCCGAGGCGCCGGTCAAGGCCACCAGGCCGCGCCGGACCGCCGACGCCGCTCCCGAGGCCGACGCGCCGGCAGCGACCGAGGAGGCACCGGTGAAGAGCACCCGCTCCCGCCGGACCGCCGCCAAGGCCGACGCCGTCGCCGAGCCTCGGACTGTCGTGGAGCCCGTGACCGCCACGGAGCCCGTGACCGTCGCGGAGCGGGAGCGCGAGCCGGAGCCGTCCTTCCTCGCGACGCCGCCCCCGCCGGTGCGCAAGGAGCCGGAGCGGATCGTCCCGCCGAACCCGTTCACGGTGATCTTCCAGTCACCCGATCTGGCCACGGACGACGACGACATCGCCCCGTCCGCCGCCACCGAGCGCAAGCAGCAGCGCCGCCAGTCCCGGGGCGGAGGCGGCAACCGCCGCCGCGCGGGCTGAGCACCGCAGGAGAGGCGCGCACCCGGTCGGGTGCGCGCCCTTTCGCCCAGGTAGTCCCCTCGACGGTGTCGAGCCGCTGACCTCTGGGTATTGTTGCCCCACGTGAGTACGCCGCGATTCCTCGATCTGCCTCCTGGCGTCGCACCACAGAAGATCGAAACCCCGCAGGGCACGTTCGCGGCCCTGGACGCGCGACCGGTCAGTGGTGTGATTGAGCGCTGGCCCGCGCTCCTGGTCCCCGGCCTGACGGGCAGCAAGGAGGACTTCATCGCGGTCCTGATGACCCTGGCCCAGTCCGGGCGCAGGGTGGTGGCCGTCGACCTGCGCGGCCAGTACGAGACGCCGGGCCCTGACGACCCGGCCGCCTACTCCTGTCCCGCGCTCGGCGCCGACGTCGACGCGCTCGCCCAGGTCATCGGCGGCGGAGACCCCGTTCACCTGGTGGGCCACTCGTTCGGCGGGCTGGTCGCCAGGGAGGCGGTGATCGACGGGCGCACGCATTTCGCGTCGTTCACGCTGATGGGGTCGGGACCCGCGGCCATCGAGGGCAGGCGGGCGATCAACGGCAAGAAGCTCATGGAAGAGGTGCGCGAGTTCGGCCTGGAGCACGTGTGGCACCACCGGCTCGAGCCCGAGGCACTGGCCGGCGACGTGCCGGACGAGATCCTGGCGTTCCTGCGCAAGCGCCTGCTCACCAACTCGCCGACCGGGCTGACGTGCATGGCCCAGCAGGTGCTGAGCATGCACGACCGCACCGACGAGCTGCGCCAGATCGAGGTGCCCACGCTCGTGCTGTACGGCGAGCACGACGACGGATGGCCGCCCGAGATGCAGGCGGAGATGGCCGCCAGGCTCGAGGCCGAGTGCATGGTCGTGCCCGGCGCCGTCCACTCCCCGAACGTCGAGGCGCCGGAGACGACCGCGGCGGCGCTGGTCCGGTTCTGGAACGCAGCGGAGAAGCACTACTTGGACACAAGGTCCAATGTCATGTAATTATCCACTTACTATGGCGAACATCGAAGACATCGTCGCCCAGCCACCGCAGAGCGCGACGTGGCAGGTGCATCTCGACCGTTCGATGTGGGTGGGTGGCGTACGCGGTCTCATGCTGCAGGCGCTGCATCCACTGGCCATGCGCGGCGTCTGGCAGAACTCCAACTTCCAGGAGGACCCGTTCGGGCGGCTGCGCCGCACGGCGGACTTCGTGGGACGGGTGACGTTCGGCAGCCCGGAGGAGGCCGACGAGATCGGCCGGCGGGTGCGCGGCATCCACAAGGCGCTGCGCATCCATGACCCCGACACCGGCAGGACGCACCGGGTGGACGACCCCGAGCTGCTGCTGTGGGTGCACTGCGCGGAGGTGTCGTCGTACCTGGAGGTGGCCAGGCGCGGCGGGCTCGGCCTCACCGAGCGCCAGGCCGACCGCTACCTGTACGAGCAGCGCAAGAGCGCCGCCTATGTCGGCCTGCACCTCGAGGACGTGCCCGGTTCGTGCGCGGAGATGGACGCCTACTTCAAGCAGGTACGCCCCAGCCTGCGGGTCACGGAGGAGGCGGCCTCGACCGTGCGGTTCCTGATGTGGCCGAGGCTGCCGCACGAGCTGAGGCTGCTGTCCGCCGGCAAGCCCGTCTACTTCCCGTTCGGCGCGCTCTGCTACTACACGCTGCCGGAGTGGGCCAGGCGCATGTACGGGGCGCTGCCGGAGGTGCCCCGCGCGACCGTCACGGCCGCTCTGAAGGCGTTCAGGCTGGGCCTCAACTCGCTGCCGGAGCCGGTGCACGACCGCGCGTTCATGCCGGCCACGAGGCAGATGCTGCAGGCGTCCAGGGAGCGGCTCGGCGCGGCGGGTTACGACGTGAGCAAGGGCCTCAAGGGCCTGACCGATCCCCGCCGCTGGCCGTCGAAACCGGCCGCCTGACCGGCAGGAGCGACCCGGCCACCAGCACGACGGCCGACACGGCCGCCATCGTCCATCCGCTGCCGGCCATGCCCCTCCCGTCGAACACCACGCCGAGCAGGGACGACGCGGTCGCGGCGCCGACGTACCTGGACGCCTGGAAGAACCCCACCGCGACCCCCGTGTCGCGCCGGTCGGCGTGCACGAAGACCAGCGAGTTGAGCCCGAACTGGCTGAGCGCCGAGGCCACCCCGAGCAGCGCCGCCACCACCGGCACCAGCCAGACGGGTCCCACTCCGAGCAGCAGGCAGGAGCCGCCGAGCAGCAGCGTCGCGCTCGCCACCAGGACCGTCCGCATCCCCGCCCGGGCGGCCAGCGCCACCGCGACCGGGGTCATGACGATCGCCAGCCCGGCCATGGGGAGCACGAGCAGGCCGGCGATGTGCGCGGGCACTCCCGCCGAGCGCTGCGCCCAGAGCGGCACCACGAAGAACGCCGAGTAGAAGACCACGTTGACCAGGGCGAACTGGCCGCAGGTGGCCAGCAGTTGTGGCCTCAGGCGGGGCAGCAGGGCCTGGCTGCGGCCGTCCACGCGTACCTTGGGCAGCCAGCGCAGGGCCGCGACCAGCGCGACCGCCGCGAGCGGGACGTTCACCAGGAAGATCGCCTGCCAGCCCCAGAACGAGACCAGGAACCCGCCGAGCACCGGACCCGCGGCGGCGCTGGCGGTGAGCACCATGGAGATGGTGGCGATCACCCGGGGCGGCGGCCTCCCGTCCTCGCCGGGCATCACCGCCTGCACGATCGCCATCCCCGCGGGCATCGTCGCGCAACTCCCGAACGCCTGCAGCAACCTGACCACGACCAGCGCCGGGAAGGACGGTGCCAGCGCGGCCAGCACGCCCGTGACGGCCATCGTGACCACTCCGGCACAGAACACCAGCCTCGGCCCCAGCCGGTCCGCCAGCGTGCCCATCACGGGCGGGACCATGATGCCGGTCAGGTAGAACCCGGCGGCCAGCCAGGTCACGGCCGCGATGCCGACGTGGAACTCGGCCTCGATGTGGGCCAGAGCCACGGCGATCATTGAGGAGTTCAGCGGATTGAACAGCG
Source organism: Nonomuraea sp. NPDC049695 (assembly GCF_040674955.1). NCBI lineage: Bacteria > Bacillati > Actinomycetota > Actinomycetes > Streptosporangiales > Streptosporangiaceae > Nonomuraea > Nonomuraea sp. NPDC049695. The sequence goes on from NZ_JBFANV010000003.1 coordinate 59,828, forward strand.
ATCCCAGCGCCACCGCCGCCGGTAACCGCCCCACGTGTGTCACTTTTCCGTCATAGCCACTGTTTCGGCGTGGAAACCCACCTGCCGCGCAACCCCGGGGTGCCCGATTCATGTGGGTCGCCCCAGCGTGCGGGGATCATGGACGGCGCGAAGCGGTTGCTGGTGGCAAGGTCGCTCCTTTTGCTGCTCGCAGGGAGGCGGCGCCGCCGAGGGGCCGATACGCGCCAAAGCCCGCCGGTGAGGCGGGCCCTGGCGGTGCGTCAGTCGGCGAGGCCGTCCCATGGGCGACGGTCAGGGCCGGCGGCCTGGCCCTCGGGGCAGTGGCGGCGGAAGTCGCACCAGGAGCAGATCGGCCCGGGACTGGGCGCGAACAGCTCGTCGATCTCGTCCGGCACCGCAGCGGGCCTGACAAGCTGCCGCTCCCCTGGCGCGGAGGCGCCTGGTCCCGAGCGGGAGGCAGCGCGTCCCTTGGCGGGTGGGCCGATGAGGGCGCGGTAGCGTTCGTCGGCCTCCGACGCCTCGGTCGCGAGCTCCTCCGCGCGCCGCAGGTGGCGGGCGAGCGACTCCTCGGTGTGCCGCCACTCCACGATCTCGCCGGTGGGCAGGTGGTGGAGCTCGACCGTACGGCAGGGCGTGCGCATCATCGTGGAGGCGGCGGCCGCGTACACGGCCAGGGCGAGCGACGAGCGGGCGTCGTCCTGGGTGAGCGGGCGGCGGCCGGTCTTGTAGTCGACCACGACCAGCTCGTCACCGCGCCGGTCGAGACGGTCGATGCGGCCGGAGACGGCGATGACCTTGGTACGGGTCGCAACGGTGCGCTCGACGCCCACAGGGTCGTCAGCGGGGTCTAATGTCGCGACATATCCGGAGACGAGGTCGCGCGCCCGGCCGAGCCAGTGCCCTGACTGCTCGGCGTCCCTGAAGCCCTCCGTGATCCACCCGTTCGTGACCAGGATGGCGGCCGTCAGCGGGGTCCGGCGCTCGTACGGCTCCCGCCACCACCCCGCCAGGGCGTTGTGCACGCTCGCGCCGACGCTGTTGTGCGCCCAGGCGGGCCCCTTGGACGGCTGCGGCCGGTCCAGGTAGCTGAACCGGTAGCGGCGCCTGCAGTCGAGCCAGGCGTTCAACCGCGACGGCGTGCACGAATAGAGCCGCCGCGGCATCCCTTCCAGCGGAAGCTGCTGCGTATTCATGGCCTCCACTCCGCGGAGGCGGCTCGGTCGCTTTCGAGCCGCCGCCTTCCCTCGTCGCTCTGGTCGCTGGAAAGCCGCCGCCTTCCCTCGTCACTCCGGTCGCTGCGCTCCCTGCGCTCCTCAGCCCAGGCGCCGGCGCTCCCTCGCACCTATTCGTCGTCCGGGTTGAGCTTGATCCCGGAGATCCTGGTGCCGTCGCTGAGCGGGCCGTCCTCGTCGCCGGAGGAGTCGCCGCGGGTCAGCGAGCCCGACACCCAGTCGTCGAAGTGCGGCTCCAGGTCGCCGATCGTGACCTCGTCGCCGTGGGCGGCCAGCACCCGCGTGTCGCCGGGCAGCGTGAACAGCCGCCCGCCGATCGAGGTGAGCTGGTCGGCCAGGGCGGGGTATTCGCCCCCCAGCTTGCCGGGGCCGTCGGCCTGCAGGGCCTTGCCGGTGAACACGGCCCCGAGCGCCTCGCAGTAGAGCGAGACGCCGCCGGGCGTGACGCCGGGCGTCTCCAGGACATCGAGCTGGACGTCGGCGACCTCGAAGACGCCGTCGTCCTCCATGTCGATGTCGGGCCAGGTCTCGCGCCAGGTCTCCCGCCACAGGGGCTTGTCCTTGGGGTGCAGGGCGACCACGGCCTCGTCTCTGCTGGCCACCTCGATGGCGGCGGAGACGTGGTCGGGCAGGCCCGCCGTGCAGATGACGGCGAGCACTTCGCGCTCGCCCACCTGCTCCAGGATCTTCTCGGCGTCACGCGCCGCGTCGACAACGATCACTTCGTCGTCGTCGCCGACGATCCAGGTGTTGTTCTCGACCTTGTGCTCGGTGCCGTCTATTTCGACGACGCCCTCGGTCACCACTCGCTCGATACGCGCTGTCACGCTTCCGAACTTTAGTCCGTCTGCCTCAGAGCGCGAATCGAGCTCAGTCCTCGAGCCGCGGAGAGAACGCACCAAACGGGACATCCAGGTCGTGATCCCGTACGTCGAGCAGCGACAGCTCGGCGAGCGCGATCATGCAACCGGCGTCGGCGGGCCACGCAATGGCCCACAGCCAGTTGCCCATCGCCTCGCCCGCGTAGACGGCCCGGTCATCGGCGCCGCCCACGCACCAGAGCGCGGTGGGATGCCCGAGCACGTCGATCTTGGCGTTCGGCGGACCCGAGTCGAACCCCTCGCCGGGGTCAGGGCCGTCGAGTCCCGCGAACGCCGCGCCGAGCCCGACGCCCGGTTCCTCCGCGATGACGAGCAGATCGGCGGGGCCTTCCATGAGCGAGGGCCCCGTCAGCGCGACCACGCTGGCGCGGGCACCGGTGCGCTGGTCGCCCACCTCGCCGAACCCGGTCACCAGCCAGCCGACGGGCAGCGGCCAGGGCAGCCACACGGGCACCACCGCGCTCTTGCGTATGGCCTCCAGCGCCGTACTGGTCGGCGGCCAAGGAGGCTGATACGGCAGGACATCGCCGTGCGTGTTGCATCGAAACGCGCTCGACCACGCACTCGGCCCGTGAAGCGGGCCAAAACACCGTGGACAGGTAGGAGCCGCTCTCACAACTACCCACGGTGCTTTCTCCGGCACCGGCCCGTCAAGGGCGCTTCTCGTTGTCCCGTCGTAATCTTGGTCATGTGCGCGTAAATTGTGTCGGCGCGATTATTTTCGATGCCTCTGACCGGCTGCTTCTCGTCAAACGAGGACGTCCGCCCGGCATGGGCCTGTGGTCCATTCCCGGCGGCCGGCTGGAGCCCGGCGAGAGCGACGCCGACGGCCTGCGGCGTGAGGTCCTGGAGGAGACCGGGCTGCGGGTGGACGTGGGCCGCCTGGCCGGCACGGTGGACCGTCCCGGCCTCGGCGGGGCCACGTACGTGATCCGCGACTACCTCGCCAGCGTGACGGGAGGCGTCCCGACCGCCGGGGACGACGCCGCCGACGTGCGCTGGTGCGACATGGAGGAGCTGGTACGGCTGCCGCTCTCCGAAGGGCTCCTCGAGTCGCTCACCGGCTGGGGCGTGCTCCCCCGCTGACTATCTGTTCGAGGTGAGGCTGGAGGTCCACAGGATCAGGTGATCGGCGTTGTACGTCGTGGACCGGCCGAGCGCCACCACCTCCGACCCCGACACCGCCACGGCCGAGAGCCACTGCGCCCCCTGCCCGGCCAGCCGGTCCTTCGTCAGCGCCATGCGGTTCCACGACAGCCCGTCCTGCGAGGTCCAGGCGGCGCTGTCGCCTTCGCCGGGAACGCCGTGCCAGCCCACGGCCACCAGGCCCTCATCGGCCGCGGCCAGGTCGTACACCGCCGCCGCCTGATCCGTGGGCAGCCAGGCCGTCTGCCAGCTCTCGCCGTCGTCGTCCGAGACGGCCGCGAACGCGCGCCGCGCGCCGCCCGTCACGGCCGTGCCGATGGCCACCAGCTTGCCCTGATAAGTCGTGACCCGTCGGAGTCCGGCCGCGGTGGCGTCCGGTGGCGTCACGCGCTTGCGCGAGCTCCAGTTCACGCCGTCCGGGGAGTACCAGACCACGCTGCTCTCCTGGTCGGCGCCGCCGGAGCCGCCCACCGCCACATAGCCGTCCCCGGTGGCGACGGCGTCGTGGATCCGCACCCCGGAGCCGCCCTGCGGCAGCTTCTTCGACCTGGTGAACTTCCGCAGGTCAGGGGTGAACCACATGGCGGCGCGCGTCGTGCCCGCCTGGTCCCGGGACTCGCCCGCCAGCACGTACCCCTTCTTGCCCGCCGTCACCACGTGGGTCTCCAGGTAGGGGTCGTTCGGGCTGCGGGTCAGGTCGCCGGTGACGTTCACCTGCCGCCAGCTCTCGCCGTCGTCGGAGGCGACGAGGAGAGGGTCGGTGACGGCCACGTTCGTCTCGGTGGCGCCGACGGCGAGCCAGCCCCGGCTGCCGTGGGCCACGTCCTCCAGCGACTGCCTTCCGGGGCCGCCGAGGCTCATGGACTTCCAGCTCCGCCAGTCCCTGATCGTCCACAGGCCGGCGTCGCCCGAGGCTGAACCGACGGCGACGTACCTGCCGCCGGAACTGGCCAGCGCACTGGTCTCGCGCGCGATCCTGGTCAGGCCCTCGACCTGGCCGAGTTGCACGCGCGAGGCGTTGCCGCGCGGGGGCGAGGCCACGAGCACGAGCTGGTTGTCGACGTCGGAGGCCGCCTGGTCGCCGCCCGCGAACAGGGTGCCGCCGTCGGAGATCGTGAACCCGCGCAGCGTCGCGCCCGTGAGGTCGCCGAGGTCGGTCCGCTTGGTCCACTGGCGCCCGTCGGCGCTGGTCTGCACGGAGTAGCGGCCGAGGGTGGCCTGCGAGACGGCCGCGACGCCCGACGGGTAGGAGATCAACGTCTCGACGCCGGGGCTCTCGCCGCTCACGCCGGCCATGGAGCCGCACTGCGACCACTGCGCCCCGGTCGGGGAGCAGTAGACACGTACGTCGCCCGCGGGCGTGCGCTTGCGCCACGGCGCCAGCACGAAGCCCTTGGGGAGCACGGCCACCGTCCCGGTACGCGGCATCGCCTCGAGGAGCAGGAAGTCGGTCGCCTGCCAGTCGCGTCCGCCGTCGGCCGAACGGAGCACCCGCGATCCCTCGCCGACCGCGGGGGCTCCGATGGCCACGACCGTGTCGCCCTTGGCGACGACCGCCTTGATCTCGCGTACCTCCAGCTCTCTTGTCTCGACCCGCTCCCACGTCCTGCCGTCGGCGGAGCGCCAGGCCGCCGGGCCCGTCCCGCCGTCGTCTCCTGTCGTACGTCCCACCGCCACGAACCCGGACGCCGTCCTGGCGATGTCGTTGATCTGGTCGCCGGCCTTGAACGCGGCCAGCCCGGACGCCTCCACGGCCGTCCAGCTGAACCCGTCGGTGCTGGTCCACAGGCCGCGCTCGGACCCGCCGTCCCCACCGGCGGCCAGCCAGCGCCCGTTGCCGCCGACGACCCGCTGGACCGTGGGGGTGGAGGCGCCGTTGACCTGGCCGAGCTGCCAGTTCTTGCCGCCGTCCGGTGAGAACAGGAAGAGCGGGCGCGGTGTCGGGCTCGTCGTGTCGCTGCCGACCGCCACCACCGCGCGGCCGACGGAGGTCATGTCGTTGAGCTTCTGGTTTGCGCCGTCGCCGGCCGCGGGGACGGTGAACAGGTCGTCTCCCGACCGCCCGGTGCCCGCCTCCAGCCGCAGGCCGGGGGCCTCGTCCTCGGTCCACTGCCACACCAGCACGCCCGCGGCCACCAGGACCGCCACGGCCAGCGACAGGACGACGGGGACGGCCCTGCTGCGGTGGCGTACGGGGCTGGAGCGGCGGAGGGCGGCCGGGGCCGGGCCTCTGTGATGCCTGCCGCTCGAGCCCTGCGGGCGCGGCGGGCCGGTGGCGACAAGGAGGTCGGGCCGCGTGGGCCGCCCGGCCGGCGGCCGCCCGACCCGCCGCACCTCGGGCTCACCGTCCCGGAGCTCACCGTCCTCGGGCCCGCTGTCCTCGGGCTCGCCGTCCTCGCCGTGCCGCCTCTCGGGCTCGGCCGGCTCCTCGTCCTGCTCCCGAGCCGCCTGCTCCACCGGATACACCAGCCGGTACGGAGGCTCCCTCCGAGGCGTGGTCTCCTGTTCCCCGGGCTCGGAGGAGGACGCGGGCGCGGGCTCGGCCTCGGACTCGGCGGGAGGCGCGGCGTCCGCCTGCGGCTCGTCGGGACGGGCCTTTTCCTCGGGAGGATGGACGGGCGCGCCGGCCACGAGCTTGTCGGGACGGTTGACGATGCGGCGGGGACGGCGGCGCGGCTCGGCCTCGGGCTCCGCCGTCGGAGAGCTGTACGGCCGGCGCCCCTTCGGCGGCTCCGGCGGCTCGTCCTCCGGGACGGGGGCGGCGAAGGGCGGCATGCCCCAGGGTGAGGTCAGCGGTAAGCCGCGCGCCCGATCGTCGGTGGGACCCGGGGGTGAATGGCGGATCCTCGGCTCTTCCGAAGAGTGCGGTTCAGACGCGCCCTCAGGACGCGGGTCGTCGTCACCATGCGGTCGCCGAGGCGGTTCGCTGGGGCCGGAGGCCACGCGCCGTACCTCCTATTGGTCGAACTTGTCGTACAGGGTGGAATCAGGACGCTGTCCCGTTCCACAGGAACCAGACCAGCATGACTCAGCCGGAATAGCGAGACCTCTCTAGCGAGATTCCCGGCACCCCGCGCCCGATTCATACGGAAACGTTGGTAATTGACCGCTTCTTGGCTATATACAACACACCAAACGCATACACCCCGAGCTGCACCACCGTTCCCGACAACGCCTCCCAGGGAACCGGCGTCGCCCCCTGGCTCAGCGCGTCCTGCAGCTTCCCCGCCGCGGCGGCGAGCCCGAAGGCCAGCAGGTTGTTCAGGACGTGCAGGGCGATCCCGGCCTCCAGCCCGCCGGTCCGCACCGTCAGCAGGCCCATGACGGCCCCGAACCCGAACACGTCGACCAGCCCGGCCCACGAGTACCCGTGCAGCGACATGAACAGCGCCGAGCCGAGCAGGATGGACCAGACCGGATTACGCACGTGCACGCCCATCGCCTGCACGAACCACCCGCGGAAGACGTACTCCTCCGCGGCCGCCTGGAACGGCACCAGCAGGACAATCACGATGAGCGCGGGCAGGAAGCCGGACCACCCCGCCCAGCCGAACAGATCGGCGTCCTCGCCGGACAGCGTCAGCACGAGGGCCTGCGTGCCCTGCCCGAGCACCAGCGCCAGCAGGGCCAGCCCGAGGCAGCTCAGCAGCCAGGACCAGCGCAGCCGCCCGGCCACGGACGAGAGCGTGCCGGGGCGCCTGCGCTGGACGAGCGCCGCCGTGCCCTGCACGAGCAGGATCATGGGCGCGAGCGACAGCAACAGCACGCTCAGCGAGAGCACCGGATCGCCGAACAGCGCGCCCTCGGCGTTGAGCGGCGCCGGGATGCGCAGGAACATCGACACCGCCCAGCCGATCCCCAGCATCACCACGCTGAGCCCGATGTATCCCGCGGCGATGATCAGCGTTCCCCCGATCGCCCGCCAGGGCTGCGCGGCGGCGGTCCTGGCGAGGTGGTCGTAACGCACCCCTCGAGGCGTCGGCAGGAACCAGGACGGCGGCGGAGGCGGCGGCGCGTACGAGTGGACCGGCGGCTGAGGGCCATGACCGTACGGAGGCTGCTGCCCCGGGAAATTCTCCTGCACCCATCCATTCTGTCCGCCTGATGCGCAATAGTTCACAGACGGTCCTCTGATTTAGGCGGATGCTCGGAGTCGTACGGCATTTCGACCCTGGGAGCAGTCCATGTCAAGGCTGGGACCTGTCATCACCCTCACGGCGGGGGCAGTGCTCGCCGTGGGGCTGGGTGTCGCCAGCGTCATCGCGACACCGGCGGCCACGAACGAGGCCGCCAACACCGCCGCGGAGGCACCACCCGCCACCGAGACCACCGCGGCCCCGTCCCCTTCACGCGGGGCGGAACAGACAGCGCCGAAGAAGATCCCCAAGGCGGACTACGGAGGCTACGTCAAGGGCAACGGCGGCCTCATCGCGCTCTCGGTCAGAGACGGCAAGGCCATCGGCTACTTCTGTGACGGCAAGGCCGAGGCCTGGTTCAAGGGCACGGAGTCGGACGGCGAGCTGCGGCTGACCGGGTTCGGCGGCGCCAAGGTCACCGCCGATCTGGGCGAGGGCCGGGCCAAGGGCTGGGTCGCGGTCGGTGACCACAAGTGGAGCTTCGTCGCGCCCACGGTGATCAAGCCGTCGGGCCTGTACCGGGCGACCGCGATCGTCAGGGGCGCCAAGCTCAGGGCCGGCTGGATCGTGCTGAAGAGCCCTAAGGGCGGCTTCACCCAGGTCGGCGCCGCGTTCGAGGGCGACACGCAGGTGCCGATCCCGCAGTTGCAGGGCGACCGGCCCACGGCGCCCGTGACAGTCGACAGCACCACGCTCTACCCGAAGGACGTGGACGGCTTCATCGAGGAGATGCAATGACCGCCGTACCCCAGCCACCGCGCAGTCTGACCCCGCTGCTCGTGCCGCTGCTGGCCGGCGGCCTCGCGGCACTCGCGCTCGGCGTCTACGGGCGGGTGCACACGCCCACCGGGTTCGCCGTGGGCGTGGCCGGGTTCTCCGCCGCGCTGCCGATGAAGGCGTGGCTGACGACGGGCGCGTTCGTCCTGGCGATCGTGCAGGTCGTCTCGGCCCTGTCGATGTGGGGCAGGCTCGGGATCAGCATCCCGCCCGCCGTGCACCGCTGGTCGGGGCGGCTGGCGTTCCTGCTCACGATCCCCGTCGCCTTCCACTGCCTCTACGCCCTGGGCCTGCAGTACGACGTGCCGCGGGTGCTCGCGCACTCGTTGCTCGGCTGCTTCTTCTACGGCGTGTTCACCGCGAAGATGCTGGCTCTGCCCAAACGCGACACGCCCGGCTGGACGCTGCCGGTGCTCGGCGGGCTGGCGTTCACCGCGCTGATCGGGATCTGGCTGACGTCGTCGTTCTGGTTCTTCACCGCCATCGGGCTCAAGGTGTGAAGCTCTTCGTACGCCTCAGCCCGGCGGCCTGCCCCTTGGCCGCCACGACGAGCGCCATCTTGCGCGAGGCCTCGTCGATCATCTCGTCGCCCAGCATGACCGCGCCGCGCTTCTCGACCGTGGTGTAGTACTCGTACGCCTCCAGGATGAGCTCGGCGTGGTCATAGTCCTCCTGCGACGGCGAGAACACCTCGTTGGCCGCGTCCACCTGGGAGGGATGGAGCACCCACTTGCCGTCGAACCCGAGCGCCGCCGACCTCCTGGCGGCCCGCCTGAAGCCCTCGATGTCCTTGATCTGCAGGTAGGGGCCGTCGATGACCTGCAGGTCGTGCATCCTGGCCGCCATGAGCAGGCGCATGAGGATGTAGTGGTAGGCGTCGCCCTCGACATAGCCGGGCGGCTGCTCACCGACGACGAGCGTGCGCATGTTGATCGACGCCATGAAGTCGGCCGGGCCGAACACCAGGGTCTCCAGGCGCCTGGACGAGCCCGCGATGGCGTCGGCGTTCACCAGGCCGCGGGCGTTCTCGATCTGCGCCTCGATGCCGATGCGGCCCACCTCGTACCCCATGGTCTTCTCGATCTGGGTGAGCAGCGTGTCGAGCCAGACCACCTCGGTGGGGTCCTGCACCTTGGGCAGCATCACGCAGTCGAGGAACTCCCCGGCCCCCTCGACGACCTCGATCACGTCCCGGTACGTCCACTGCGTCGTGAGATCGTTGACCCTGACCACCCGCGTCTTTCCGGCCCAGTCGCCCTCGCGCAGCGCGGTCACGATGTTCTTGCGCGCCTCCTCCTTCGCCATCGGCGCGACGGAGTCCTCCAAGTCGAGGAAGACCTCGTCGACGGGCAGGGTCTGGGCCTTCTCGAGGAAGCGGGGGTTGCTGCCTGGCACGGCGAGCACCGAACGACGTGAGCGCATGCGCCCACGCTAGCGCCGGCCCTCCCGGATGGTCCTCTCCAGCGACTACAGTCGGGGATGTGACCGAGAACGCTGCGGCCATCGAGGAAGGCGCCAAGAAGTCCGGCATCCTCTGGCTCACGCTCGACCGCCCCCGCCTGGCCTGGCACGCCTGGCACGACGGCGCGATCTACCTCGTGACAGGTGGCGGGGAGCAGCAGCTTCCCGGTCTGGAGGCGCTCGACCAGGTCCACGTCACGCTGCGCAGCAAGGACAACGGCGCCCGGCTGGTGGAGTTCGAGGCGGCGGCCTCGGTCGTCGACCAGGCCACGGCGGCCGACGCCGTGGCGGTGCTCGCCAAGGAGCGCCTCAACGCCACCGACAGCGAGCACCTGACCGAGCGCTGGGCCCGCGACTCCACCGTCCTTCGCCTCACCCCTGGCGGCTGACCCCGACGGGCTGCCCTTCGGGCTCCACCACCGGTGACGGCTGGGCGCTCGCGGTCGCGGTCTGGGCGAGCAGCGCGCCGGACAGCACGAGCAGGCCTCCGACGATCTGGAAGACCCCCAACGTCTCCCCGACCAGGGCCCAGGCCACCACCGCGCCGCCGATCACCTCCAGGGACGCGACCGTGGCCCCCACCGCGGCCGACAGCCGCCGCACGGCGTTCACCCCCAGGATGTACGCGATCACGGTCGCGACCAGCACCATCCACAGGTACGCCCCCAGCACCGGCAGCGACCGGCCGCCGTCAGGCGTGACGGTGGCCGTGAAGGCGCTCCACGGGATGTCCCATGGCCGGGCGAACGGGATCAGCACCACGGCCGCGCCCGCCATCCCCCAGGCGATCAGGCCGAGCGGGTCCACGTCGTCGCCGAAGCTATCGTTCATCAGGAAATATCCGGCGCAGCAGGCCCCGGCCAGCAGCCCGAGCAGCAGGCCCAGCGCGTCCAGCCGCATCCCCTGCCACGCCTCGACGACGATCCCGAGGCCGACGACGGCCACGACCGCCCCGATGTAGGCGGCCCGCGCGAGCCGTACCTTCCGTACGAACCGCACCCAGGCCACCACCATCACCGGCGCCATGAACTCCAGCAGCAGCGCGATCCCCACCGGCAGCCGGGTGATCGCCACGAAGTACAGCGACTGCACCCCCGCCACCGCCATCACCGCGTACAGCGCGAGGAACGGCAGCCTGGAGCGGGGGATCCGCAGTGCCCGCGGCTTCACCACGGCCAGGACGGCGAGCAGCAGCAGCCCCGCGCCCGCCATCCGGGTCCACACGGCCTCGATCGGCGCCAGCCCGGCGGCGATGAGGTACCTGGCCATCGGCCCGGAGAACGCGAAACACCACGAGGACACGAACGCAAGCCCGAGCCCGGCATACCTCATAGTCCACCACCTGGCCAGTAATCACCGTTAAGCACGTTTGATACTGACATGTGAGGCGTTTGGGGCGCAATGGAGGGCCACTGTTAGCCTGACCCCGTGCAGATCTTCGTGGCCCGGCTGCCCGGCACCCCGGTCTTCGACCCCGCTGGAGACCAGATCGGCCGGGTCAGGGACGTCGTGGTCGGCCTGCGTATCGGCCGCCGGCCCGTCGTGCACGGCCTGGTGGTGGACATGCAGCCGCGCCGCAAGGTGTTCCTGCCGATCACCCGGGTGCGCCGCATCGAGGCCGGGGCGGTGGTCTTCACCGGCCGGCTCAACATGCGCAGGTTCGAGCAACGCGCCACCGAGACGCTGGTGGTCGGCGAGATGCTGGACCTGACCGTGGAGGCCGACGGCGAGCCCATGACCGTCTACGACGTGGCCATGGAGGAGCTCAAGCCGTCCACCTGGGAGATCACCAAGGTCGCCCTCTACAAGGGCAGGCGGCGCGACCCCAGGATCGTCGACTGGGAGGAGGTGTCCGGGTTCGACAGGCTGCAGAAGGACCAGGGCGCCGCCGGGCTGATCGCCGCGTTCGAGTCGCTGCGGGCCGCCGACATGGCCAGCGCGCTGCACGAGCTGCCCAGCAAGCGGCGCATCGAGATCGCCCGCGCCCTGAACGACGTCCGGCTGGCCGACGTGCTGGAGGAGCTGCCGCCCGACGACCAGATCGGCATCCTCGGCACGCTGGAGCCCGAGCGGGCGGCGGACGTGCTGGAGGAGATGGGGCCCGACGACGCCGCCGACCTGCTGCACGACCTGCCGGAGGAGCAGGCTGCCAGGCTGCTGGCCCTGATGGAACCGGACGAGGCGGAGCCGGTCCGGCGCCTGCTGACCTACCCGGAGACCAGCGCGGGCGGCGTGATGACCAGCGAACCGGTGATCCTGCCGCCCACCGCCACGGTGGCCGAGGCGCTCGCCCACATCAGGCAGCAGGACCTGACGCCCGCCGTCGCCGCCCAGGTCTACGTGACCCGGCCGCCCACGGAGACGCCGACGGGCACGTACCTGGGCGTCTCGCACTTCCAGCGGCTGCTGCGCGAGCCGCCGTCCACCCTGCTCGGCGGCGTGATCGACCCGTCGATCGACCCGATCAGGCCGGAGTTCTCACTCCGCGAGGTCACCTACTACCTGGCGAACTACAACCTCGTCGCCGCCCCCGTCGTGGACGAGCTGGGCCGGCTCGTCGGCGCGGTGACGATCGACGACGTGCTCGACCACATGCTTCCCGAGGACTGGCGCGAGAGGGCCGACGAGAGTGACGACTGAACGACTGGACCAGCCGCGCGCCCTGCGCCGCACGCTGCGGCCGCACTACGACCCTGAGGCGTTCGGCCGCCTTTCCGAGCAGATCGCCCGCTTCCTCGGCACCGCGCGCTTCATCGTCTACATGACCGTGTTCGTGGGGGTCTGGGTGGCCTGGAACGTGGTCGCGCCACCGAACCTCAAGTTCGACCCGTACCCGTTCATCTTCCTCACGCTGATGCTGTCGCTGCAGGCCAGCTACGCCGCGCCGCTGATCCTGCTCGCCCAGAACAGGCAGAGCGACCGCGACCGCATCCAGTACGAGCAGGACCGCGAGGCCGCCGAGCGCAACCAGGCCGAGATCGCGTACCTGACAAGGGAGATCGCCGGGCTGCGGCTGGCGCTCAACGAGGTGGCCACCCGCGACTACCTGCGCACGGAGCTCGGGCGGTTCGTGGAGGAGCTCAAGGAGCGGCGGTGACGTCGAGCTTGGCGACCATCGACCGGATGCGGGAGATCTCGCCGGCGCCCAGCGGGTCGAGGAAGTGGGCCCTGATGCCGCGCAGGTAGGTCGGCGTCGCCTCGGCCAGCCGCGCCGCGCCAGGCTCCGTCAGCACGGCGAACAGCCCGCGGGCGTCGTCGGCGCACGCCTCGCGCGAGACCAGCCCGTCGCGCTGCAGCCGGTCGATCAGCCGCGTCAGGCCGCTGCGGGAGAGCAGCACGCGGTCTGCGAGGTCGTTCATGCGCAGCCGCCGCTCCGGCGCCTCCGCCAGCTGCATGAGCACCTCGTACGAGGCCAGCGGCAGGTCGTGGGCGACGAGCAGCTCCGCCTCGAGGTGGCGGGTGATGCGCACCTGAGCGCGCTGCAACATCCGCCAGACCGCCAGCTCCTCGGCGGTCAGGCCGTCGTCGCGCAGAAGAGTCACGGAGTAACCTTAAGACGTTGTTGCACGGACATCTAACAGCACGGATTAACTCAGCGAGGCCTCCGGTTCATACCATGGAGGGGCATCCTCACTGGCGTTCTGCGCCTGTCACATATACCGACAAAGGAGGGACGGCACTCCCTCGTGCCGAGACTTCGATGGCACTAACCCAGGAACAGGTGACGGCCGCCCTCGCCACCGTCATCGACCCCGAGATCCGTCGGCCCATCACGGACCTCGACATGGTCAAGAGCATCGATATCGCTCCCGACGGCGTGGTGCGCGTGGGCGTCTTCCTCACCGTGTCGGGGTGTCCGCTGAAGGACACGATCCGCCGTGACGTCACGAACGCCGTCGCCAAGCTGGACGGCGTGACGGGCGTCCAGATCGAGCTCGACGTCATGAGCACCGAGCAGCGCAAGGCACTCCAGACCAAGCTGCGGGGCAACCGCGGGCCGGAGAAGGAGATCCCGTTCAACCAGCCGGGCTCGCTGACCCGCGTGTTCGCGGTCGCCAGCGGCAAGGGCGGGGTCGGCAAGTCGTCCGTGACGGTCAACCTGGCCGCCGCGATGGCCGCCGGCGGCCTGAAGGTCGGCATCGTCGACGCCGACATCTACGGCCACAGCATCCCGCGCATGCTGGGCGCCGACGAGAAGCCCACCAAGGTCGAAGACATGATCATGCCGCCGGTGGCCCATGACATCAAGGTCATCTCGGTCGGGATGTTCAAGCCGGAGGGCAACACGCCGGTGGTCTGGCGCGGGCCGATGCTCGACCGGGCGCTCCACCAGTTCCTGGCCGACGTCTACTGGGGCGACCTCGACGTACTCCTCCTCGACCTGCCCCCGGGCACGGGCGACATCGCGATCTCGGTGGCGCAGCGGCTGCCGACGGCGGAGATCCTGGTCGTGACGACGCCGCAGATGGCCGCCGCGGAGGTGGCCGAGCGGGCGGGCTCGATCGCCGCGCAGACGCACCAGCAGATCGCCGGAGTCATCGAGAACATGGCCTGGCTGCCCTGCCCCCACTGCGACGAGCGCATCGCGGTGTTCGGCGAGGGCGGCGGTCAGACGGTCGCCGACGCGCTGACCCGCACGCTGGGATCACGCGTCCCGCTGCTGGGCCAGGTCCCGATCGACCTCCGGCTCCGCGAGGGCGGCGACGAGGGCAAGCCCCTGGTCCTGACCGATCCCGACTCCCCGGCCGCCGCCGAACTCCGCAAGATCTCCTCCACCCTGACCAAGCGCTCCACCAGCCTCAAGGGCCTCCACCTCAACCTGTCCCCCCGCTGACCCTTTACGGCTCCGCAATGGTCGATGTCCTGCTGTGACATCCGGTCCGTCGCGGGTGCCCGTCGTCAGGGTTTTTTACGGCTGCGGACAGGGCCTGGCCGTCTGGGTGGTCGACTCGTGAAGCGGGTCGCCATCCAGGGGCCTCTGAGGGCCTCAGAGGGCCATATGGGCGGTTTTGGGCCTTGGTGGGCTATAGGCCTACAGGCGGGGATGTCAGGTCGCCTCTGAGTCGTACGGGGGCACTTCCCCGAAGCCCAGCTCGTCCACCACCGGCTCCGGCGTGTACGGAGCCGCGGGCTCCAGCTCACGGGACTTGCTGTTGTTCCAGTCGTCCTCGAGGTCGTCGAGGAGGTGCTTGCGGACGAAGTTGCGCGGGTTGAGGTCGGAGGGGTCGAAGTTCTGGAACTCGGGGCCCAGACCGGCCCGCAGGTCGTCACGTGCGTTGTTCGCCATCCGGCGCAGATTGCGCAGCGTCTTGCCTGCCTGTGAGGCGGCCTGAGGCAGCTTGTCGGGACCGAAGACGAGGAGCGCGATGACGATCAGCGCTCCGACCTCCATCCACCCGAGTCCGAACACCGTGAGCTCCTACCGCAAGTCCAACCCTCCGAGGACACCCCCGGCCTATCCACAGACTAAGGGCTTCTATGGGTAGGTCGGTCGTCCCCCCTCGGTCATATCACCGACCTTCCCGCCATACAGCCCCTCCCATCCAGGTGACCAGGGGAAGGCCGGTCACCGGCGTCGTTGGATGGTGCCCGCCGTGCGCAGCCGTACAAACCCCAAAGGACGGACACGCACGACGGACCGGACGTCACAGCAGGACGTCAGGTCAAGACGGCGTCGGGGTGGGCTCGTCCTCGGCGGTGACGATGAGGGTGGCGGTGTGGTCCTGGCCGGCGCGCTGGTACTTGATGGTGATCTTGGAGCCAGGGGCCTTGCTGCGGATCAGGGCGATCAGCTCGTTCCCGTCCTGCAGGGTCAGCCCGTCGATCTCCAGGATCACGTCGCCCGCCTTCAGGCCGGCCTTGTCGGCGGGACCGTTACGGTCCACCGGCTGGCGTCCCCCGCTGGGCCCCGAGGCGATCTTCACGCCCTGGCCCTTGTAGTCCTTGTCCAGGACGATGCCGATCTTGGGCCGCTTGGCCTTGCCCGTCGTGATCAGCTCCTCGGCCACGCGCCGCGTCTGGTTGACCGGGATCGCGAAGCCCAGGCCGATGCTGCCGCTCTGGCTGCTCTCCGAACGGCCGAGGGTGGCGATGGCCGAGTTCACCCCGACGACCTCGCCCTTGCCGTTCACCAGCGGCCCGCCGGAGTTGCCCGGGTTGATGGCGGCGTCGGTCTGGATGGCGCTGATGTACGCGGGCTCCTCGGTGCTGGTGCCGGATTCGTCGCCCGCGATGACCGGGCGGTTGAGCGAGCTGACGATGCCGGTCGTCACCGTGCCGGTCAGACCCAGCGGGGAGCCGATCGCGATCACCGGGTCGCCGACCACGACCTGGTCGGAGTTGCCCAGGGTGATCTCCGGCGTCCCGAACGTGTCCTCCGGCTTCACCACGGCCAGGTCGGAGCCGGGGTCGCGGCCCACGATGCGGCCCGAGGTGGTCTTCCGGTTGTTGAACATGATCCGGATCTCGCCGCCCTTGGCGGCCAGAGCGACGACGTGGTTGTTGGTGACCACGTAGCCGTTCTTGATCAGGAAGCCTGATCCGGTCGCGCCCTCGGTGGAGGTGCCGGCCTCGATCGAGACCACGCTGGGCAGCACCCGCGCGGCCACGCCCGCCACCGACCCCGGCTCCCGGTTGGTCGCGCCGGACGTCGGCAAGGGGCCGAGGCTGTAGGAGGGGTCGTTGCCGCCGTTCGTCCTGGTCAGCAGGTACGTGCCGACGCTGCCGAGCAGCGAGGCCAGCAGCGCGATGGCCACGGCGATCGAGACGAGGAAGACGGTGCTCGGTACGCGCCTGGGCCCGGGAGAGCCCGGCGCGCCCGGGGGCGGCGGCGCCCATGCCGCACCCAGGGGAAGCGCCTGGCGCGGCGGTGGCGGTGGGGTTCCGCCACCTGAGGGGCCGGAAGGAGGCGGCCCGCCGAACATCGGCGCCTCGTAGACGCGCGTCCCGTTGTCCGGGCCGCCGCCGAACGAGGGCCTCTCATAGGAGCTCGAAGGGCTCTCGTAGGAACCGCCGTACGAAGGGCTCTCATAGGAGCTGCCATACGAGGGGTTGTCGTAGGAGCTGCCGTACGAGGGGCTCTCGGGGGCAACGGGAGCGCTGAAGGAGGGGTTGGCGAACGACGGGGCACCATAGGAAGGGCCGCTCGGTGGCGACCCCCCGTACGGCGGCACCCCCGGGGACGAACGGCCGGATGGATCACCCCAAGAAGTGCCGAACGAGGCGGGCGGCTCCGGCCGCGGGCTCGGCACTTCGAGAGAGTCGTCCGCGGGCAGGAAGTCCGGCCGCCCCTGTGGTTCGGGGTAGTCCGACGGCGTGCGTCCTTCGGTGGGGCGCGTCTCGTCGGTCATCTAAGTTCACCACTCCTTGGCTCGGCCACCGCAATCCTCGCTCTTGCGGCATACGAGGGTTATAAAGCATTTGTCAGGAATCGCTCATGACAAATCCTGGAACCAGATCGTATGCCCCATGCGCTGCCGAGTACGCCAAGGTACGGTCACCCAGGCATAGCCGCAGGTCAAGGCGTGGCGGTCGAAGGCGCGCTCGCCGGCGTCGTCCGCGGCTGCTGGAACAGCTCTACCGGAGGTGCCGGGTTGTTCTGCCCGACGCCGGTGGTCGCGAAGAAGGTGCCGAGCGCGACGGCCGCGGAGACCACCCCGACCGCTACGTAGGTCGAGCGCCGCCTACCGCGTCCAGGGCCCGTAGCCCCACCAGTGGCGTCCCTGCGCGGGCGGTTGTCCAGCGGAGCGATGGTGTGCGGCCCAGGGATGGGCACCCCGCCGAACGTGCGGGTGGGAAAAGGGCGCTCCCTCGGTGGCAGCGGCCCTCCCGGCTCCCCCATCCGGAGCAGGGACATCGTCAGGTCGGCCGGCATCGCCGGCCCTTCCAGCGAACGCAGGCGCGACTTCAGCGCCCGCATCGACTCGACCTCTTGCCTGCAGTCGGCACAGAAGGTCAGATGCGCCAGCGCGCGCTCGCGCTCGGTGTCGTTGAGCTCACCGTCCACAAGCGCCGAAACGCGTTCTCCAAGGTGCGCCATCAGACTTCCTCCCCACGGATCACGGTCGGGGGGAGTTGGGAATTACGGGGGGCTCGATGATCGAGTGCTTCCCGCAACTGCGCCCGGCCACGGTGAATACGGCTTCGGACCGTACCCAGCTTGACGCCGAGCGTGGCCGCGATCTCCTCATAAGACAGGCCCTCGATGTCACACAGCACGATCGCGGCCCGGAACTCCGGCGCGAGCGCGTCAAGGGCGGCCTGGATGTCCGGCTCCAGATGGGCGTCGTCGAACGCCTGCGCCGGCGACGGCTCCCGGCCGCGCAGCCGCTCAGCGGCGTCGTCGGCCAGCCCCTCGAACCTGATGCGCTGCTTGCGCCGCGCCATGTCGAGGAACAGGTTCGTCGTGATCCGGTGCAGCCACCCCTCGAACGTGCCGGGGGTGTAGCTCGACAACGACCTGAAGACCCGTACGAAGACCTCCTGGGTCAGGTCTTCGGCATCGTGGACGTTGCCGGTCAGCCGGTACGCCAGCCGATACACGCGTGCGGAATGCGTCCGCACGACTTCCTCCCATGTTGGAGGAGTCCAGTCAGACGACACGGGAGTATCCGCCTGGTGGTCGCTTTCGTCCACCAGAACTCCTCTCTTTGGGACCACCGCTACCGCCATAGTGCCTGGTTTCGTCCCTTCGTGCGCACTGCTGCCTTCGGACCGGCAAAGCCCGTCTAAACCTGCAACGCCTTAGGACCCTCCTGAGTTCCCGTCCTGGCGCGTCTCCCCTAGGCTGCGATCGGTGCCAATCACGCGGACCAATCGCACGAAAGTGGGGGGAGGCGGCCGATGACCAGTCCGGTGGAGGCCACTCTGGCCTATGCGGAGCAGTTCCATCAGGAAGATGACATCCTGCATGCGGCGCGACAGCGCGGGCTGGAGATGGGGGCCGCACCCATCCCTCCCGGGAGCGGGGCGGCCCTGTGCTTCCTCGCCACCGCCGTCAACGCCAAGTCGGTCGTCGAGATCGGCACGGGCTGCGGCGTCTCGGGCCTGTGGCTGCTACGCGGCATGCGCACGGACGGCACGCTGACGAGCGTCGACGTCGAGCCGGAGCACCAGCGGCTGGCCAGACAGGCGTTCGCCGAGGCGGGCTTCTCCGGGGGGCGGGTGCGGCTCATCTCGGGCCGTGCGCTCGACGTGCTGCCGCGGCTGTCGGACGGCGGCTACGACCTGGTGTTCGCCGACGGCGCGCGGCAGGAGTACGCCGACTACCTGGCAGAGGCGGTCCGCCTGCTGCGCGTGGGCGGCGTCGTGGCCGTCGGCAACATGTTGTGGCGTAACCGGGTGGCCGACCCGGCGCAGCGCGACGCTGACACGGTCGCGCTGCGCGAGGTGGGCAAGCTGGTGCAGTCGGACGACCGCCTCCGTTCGGTGCTCATACCGCTGGGCGACGGCCTCCTCGCCGCGATCAAGATCGCCGACTAGGCGCGGGTGAGCCACTCCAGAAGCAGGCGGACGCCGAACCCGGTGGCGCCCTTGGTCAGCGTGCCCTCGTCCACCGTGCTGCGCCCGACCCCGGCGATGTCGAGGTGCGCCCACGGGCGCCGCCCCGCGAACTCCCGCAGGAAGAGCGCCGCCGTGATCGACCCGGCCCCGAACCTCGACCCCGACTCGACGTTGGCCAGGTCGGCGATCGACGACTCCAGCGCGGGCTTGTACTCGTCGATCAGCGGCATCCGCCACAGCCGGTCGTCGCTGCCGTCCGCGGCGTCGAGGAGCTGCTTGGCCAGCACGTCGTCGGAGGCGTAGACGGCCCCGACGTTGCGGCCGAGCGCCACCGTGATCGCACCGGTGAGCGTGGCGATGTCCACCACCGCGTCGGGGTCGAGCACGGCGTCGGCGTAGGCGAGCGCGTCGGCCAGCACCAGCCGGCCCTCGGCGTCGGTGTTGAGCACCTCGACCGTGCGCCCGCCGTAATGCTTGATCACGTCGCTGGGCCGCTGGGCCGTGCCGGAGGGCATGTTCTCGGCCGCGGCGATCAGCCCGGTGACGCGTACGGGCGCGCCCAGCTCGGCCAGCGCGCCGAGCACGGCGATCACGACCGCGCCGCCCGCCATGTCGGTCTTCTGGGTCTTCATGTTGTCGGTCGGCTTGAGCGACAGCCCGCCAGAGTCGAACGTGATCCCCTTGCCGACCAGAACCACGTGCCGGTCGGTCGGCTCGGCGGGCGTGTAGGAGAGCTGGATGAGCCTGGGCGGGCTGACCGAGCCCCTGCCGACGGCGAGGATGCCGCCGAACCCGTCGGCCTGGAGCTGCTCCTCGTCCCAGACCCGCACGGGCAGCCCGCGCTCGGTGGCCCGCTCGGCCAGCCAGGCGGGGTTCTTGACGGAGGACGGCGTGTTGGCCAGGTCACGCGCGAGCGCCACCGCCTGCGCCACGACCTGCGCGCGCCGCACCTGCGCCGCGTCGGCGCCCGCGAACGCCAGCGCCCGCACCGGCTTCTTGCCCTCGCTACCGATCTTGAACGAGTACGCCGCCAGCAACGCCGCCTCGGCGAACGCCGCCACGTCGCCCTCAGGCGTCACCACGGTCAGTGTGTCCCTGCCCTTGGCCCTGCGGGCCAGCGCGGCGCCGGCCTTGCGCAGGGCACGCGCCGAGCCGTCGCCCACACCGTAGAGCAGCACCCGGCCCACGCCGTCGGCCCGCGCCACAGGGACCTCGACGATCTCCCCCGCCTCGCCCTTCGCCTCGTAGTGGGCCAGCAGATCGCCCACCGGCAGGTGCAGCTCGATCTCGGGGCTGAGGTCGGAGCCGTAGGGCACGGCCAGTAGCTCGGCGCCGTCGGGAACCTCGGCGACCACCGAAGCAGTGGTCTCAATCGGCACGGGACCTCTCCTCAAACGTCAGCGACCCTGGCGCCGGATTACGCCAGGGTCGTGGATCAAACTGTCTTTCGGGAACTCTCAGCCGACGACGTTCTTCAACGCCTCGCCGAGCGCCTTTGCCTCGTCGGCGGAGATCTCCACGACGAGCCGGCCGCCACCCTCCAGGGGGACCCGCATGACAATGCCGCGCCCTTCCTTGGTGACCTCGAGCGGACCATCGCCGGTCCGCGGCTTCATCGCCGCCATGCGTGCATCCCTTCCTGCCTTGGGCTCCCGCGGCCCGCGATTTCCGACCGCCCATGGGGGGTGGTCGGCGCATTCACGTCTTCTGTGATGTCCTATTCTCCCGCATCGAGAGCGCTCATGGGTAACGATCTCCTCCCAGAATGCGTTGTCGAGATGTGCGTTGACGTCCAAACTGGACTTCGTGCACGCTCGCGCCGCTCTGTTCGATCTCTACGGAGACCACCTGCGTTCGCGCGGTGGACAGGCGTCCGTCGCCGCGCTCGTCAGGCTCATGAAGCCCCTGGAAATAGCCGCTCCCGCCGTCCGCACCGCCGTCTCGCGCATGGTGCGTCAGGGATGGCTGCGGCCGACCAGGCTGCCTCAGGGCGCCGGCTACGGGCTGACGCCGAAGTGCGTCAGGCGCCTGGACGAGGCTGCGCTGAGAATTTACCGAGCCGGGACATTGACTTGGCCCGGCCGGTGGCACCTGATCGTCTTTGACCCGGTCAAGGAGCGGCCGCGCAGGGAGCGGCTCAGGGCCGACCTGGCCTTCCTCGGGTACGCGTCGCTGTCGGAGACGACGTGGATCGGTCCACGGTCGTCGATCGAGCTCGACCACCTGCTGGAGACCGAGGGCGTGCGGGCCGACCGGTTCGACGCGGCGCTCGAGGGCGACCCGCGCGAGCTGGTGGCCCGGGCGTGGGATCTGGACGCCATCGGCGAGGCGTACGAGCAATGGCTGGCCGAGGCTGTCACGCTGATCAGCGCACTGCCCGATCGGTCTCCCGCGGACCGGGTCTTCGCCACCAGGAGCAGGCTCGTGCACGGCTGGCGCAACTTCCTGTTCCGCGACCCGGGCCTGCCGGCCGAGCTGCTGCCCGCGGGGTGGCCGGGTGAGAAGGCCAGGGCCTACTTCGAGCAGGAGGCCGCCCGGCTGCTGCCCGCAGCCGCCGCGTTCGTCGACAGGGAGCTGATGTGATCCGTTATGACGTGGCCGACGCCGTCGCCACCATCACCCTCGACCGCCCAGAAGCCATGAACTCGCTGACCACGGATGCCAAGGACGGCCTGCTCTCCGCGCTGCGCGGCGCGGAGCAGGACCGCGCGGTCAGGGCCGTCCTGCTCACCGGCTCGGGCCGGGCCTTCTGCGCCGGCCAGGACCTGCGTGAGCACGCGGACAACCTGGAGGCGGGCCGCGGCCTGGCCGACACGGTCCGCGAGCACTACAACCCGATCATCGAGCTGATCACCACCATGCCCAAGCCGGTGGTGGCCGCGGTCAACGGTGTCGCGGCCGGGGCGGGCGCGTCCCTGGCCTTCGCCTGCGACCTGCGGGTGGCCTCGGAGAAGGCGAAGTTCGCGCTGGCGTTCTCCGGCATCGGGCTGGTCCCCGACTCTGGCGCGTCGTGGACGCTGCAGCGCCTGGTGGGCCGGGGCCGCGCGGCCGAGCTGCTGCTGCTCGGCGAGCCGCTCGACGCGGCCCGCGCGCTGGAGCTGGGCCTGGTCACGCGCGTGGTCCCCGCCGACGACGTGCTGAAGACCGCTCAGGAGCTGGCCGTACGCCTCGCACAGGGCCCCACCCTGGCCTACGCCGCCACCAAGCGGGCGCTGGCCTACGCCGCGACGCACTCACTGTCCGACGCGCTGGCCATGGAGGCCGAGCTCCAGGACGAATGCGCCGCCACCCTGGACCACCAGAACGCCACCCGCGCCTTCCTCGCCAAGGAACGCCCGACGTTCCGGGGCGAGTGACGGCCGCGGGGAGCTTTCAGCGCGACCGGGCCACGCAGCCCTCGATGTGGTCGTTGACCAGGCCGATGGCCTGCATCAACGCGTAGGCCGTGGTCGGGCCGACGAACCTGAAGCCGTGCTTCTTCAGCTCCTTGGCCAGCGCCTTGGAGCCGGGGGTGATCGCGGGCACGTCGGCCATCGACCTCGGCACGGGCGCGTCGGGGTCGGCGAAGCGCCACACCAGGTCCGACAGGCCCTCCGGCAGGTCCATGGCGGCCCTGGCGTTGTTGATCGCGGCCTCGATCTTGGCGCGGTTGCGTACGATCCCCACGTCGCCGAGCAGGCGCTCCACGTCCTGCTCGGTGTAGGAGGCCACCTTGGGGATGGAGAAACGGTCGAAGGCGGCGCGGAAGTTCTCCCGCTTGCGCAGGATCGTCAGCCACGACAGCCCCGACTGGAACGCCTCCAGCGCCACGCGCTCGAAGACCGCGTCATCGCCTCTGAGCGGGCGGCCCCACTCGTCGTCATGGTAGGCGATGTACATCGGGTTCGCCGCCATGCCCGTCCAGGTGCATCGGATCAGCTCGGTCACCGGCGCTCGTCTCCGTCCTTGCCCTGCGCGACGCGTACGGCCCCCTCGTCGCCCTGGGGCTCCTCGTCGCCCGTCTTGAGGTCGCTCTCGCCGCTCTTCACTTCCTCAGGCCCCTCATCGGCCCCTTCACCGGGCTCGGCGGACTCGTCAACGGGCGCCTCCGCCGGAGTGTCCGAGTCGTCGGCCGCGGGCTCGGCGGCGGGCTCATCAGCTGAGGGCTCATCAGCGGGGGACTCAGCAGCTGGAGGCTCCATCTCGGCACCCTCGCTCTCCAGCGCGGCTGCCACGGCGTCCTCCGCCGGGATCCGCCACTCCGGGTCCTCCGGCGGGCGGCGCAGGTCGGCGGTGCCGTCCCAAGAGACCGCGGTGCCGCTGGACGACACGGGGTCGCCCGACTCCGGCAGCTCGCGGGCGACGGCCGGCGCATCGGGCGAGTGCTCGGTACGGGGCCCGGCCCCCGGCGCGGCGTACACCTCCTGGCGCGCGTGCAGCCGGCTGGCCAGCAGCTCCGAGACCCGCTGCTCCAGCACCGCGATCCGCGTGTCACGCGCGCTGATGGCGTTGGCGGCCCTGCGCAGGGTCTCATCGACGCTCGCCGTGTGGTATCCGACCAGGTTGACCGGCAGTTGGAGCGCCATGAAGTCGACCGCCGTGAGCTGTCCCGGCTCGGGGAGGTCGAGCGGCGGCACATCAGGCGGGAACGCGGTCAGCTCTCCGCCCCTGCCGATGGAGACCAGGACCACGCAGGCCAGAATGGCGATGGCGGCGATGGCGAGTATGACCAGCACATTGGCATCGTACTCACACCATCGTGGCACTTGCCCCAGCCTGCGAAGTCCCGGGGGGTGAGCACGCAGGTCAGCCTGCGGCCTCGCCCAGCTCGGCGATGCTGGGCCTGACCGGCTGCCCGCGCGACTCCAGGCGGGTGAACGCCTCGTCCACGGTGGTGGTCCAGGAGATCGCGTCGAAGACGTCGGGCCGGGTGAAGCCCTCGTCGTACAGGTGGCTCATCAGCTCCTTGAGCGGGGCGTACAGGCCCCAGGGGTCGAGGATCACCAAGGGGCGGTCGTGAATGCCGAGCACCCGCGCGGTCCAGATCTCGAAGAGCTCCTCCAGGGTGCCGATGCCGCCCGGCAGCACGAGGAACGCGTCGGAGCGCGCGTCCATGACCCCCTTGCGCTCACGCATGTCGGCGGTGACGATCAGCTCGTCCGACTCCTCGTCCGCGACCTCGATGTCCACCAGCACCTGGGGGATCACGCCGATCGTGCGCCCGCCGGCCGCGCGGACGGCCGAGGTCACGGCGCCCATGCAGGAGACCGTGGCGCCGCCGCTCACCAGGGTGTGGCCCCGCTTGGCGAGCTCGGCGCCCACGTGTGCGGCCAGGTCGATGTACTTGTGGTCGATGTTCAGGCTGGAGGCGCAGAAGACGCAGATGTTCACATCGGGGAAGCTTATTGGGGCTCGGCGTACTGGGCCTCGGCGGCCTCCAGCTCTTCCTCGAGCTGCTTGGAGCGGGCCCGGTCGGCGTCCACGATGATGCGCACGGCCTCGTCCACGTCGTCGGTGACGGTGATCAGGTCGAGGTCCTGCGGAGCGATCTTGCCAGTGCTGAGCAGGGTGCCCTTGATCCAGTCGAGCAGCCCGCCCCAGAACTCGCTGCCCATCAGCACCACGGGGAAGGACGTGACCTTGCGGGTCTGCACCAGGGTCAGCGCCTCGAACAGCTCGTCGAGCGTGCCGAAGCCGCCGGGCAGCGTGATGAAGCCGCACGAGTACTTGACGAACATCGTCTTGCGCACGAAGAAGTAGCGGAACTCGATGCCGAGGTCGACGTAGTCGTTCATGCGCTGCTCGAACGGCAGCTCGATGCCGAGCCCGACCGACATCGCGCCGTCGACCTCGCTCGCGCCGCGGTTGGCGGCCTCCATGACGCCCGGCCCGCCGCCCGTGATCACCGAGTAGCCCGCCTCGGCCAGCGCCCGGCCGAGCGCACGGCCCATCCGGTATTCAGGCGTCCCTTCCGGTGTGCGGGCGGAGCCGAAGACCGTGACCGCCTGCGGCAGCTCCGCGAGCTGGCCGAACCCCTCCACGAACTCCGCCTGGATCCGCAGCACCCGCCACGGGTCCATGTGGACCCAGTCGGACGGCCCCTGGCGGGCGAGCAGGCGCTGGTCGTGCGTGGAGCTGGGGACGAGGTGACCGCGAACGACCGCCTGGCCCTGACGGCGTTCAGGACGTGACTGTTTCATGCTCGCCACGGTAGTTCCTCTCGCGCACGGTAGGTGGTCCAAGTACGAAACCCCTGGTGAACCGTGCGAACCACCTCGCTAAAAAATCTTGAAAAAACCAGGGAACCGGATTTCGACTGCCCTGCGTCTAACTGCCGAGGGTGCTGCTCGGGACTGAAAGTGGTCTTCCCCGCCAAATGGCCGGCGAGGAAGGCCACTTTCATTTTGTCAGCCAGTCGAGCAGGGCCCGCTCGCTCTCGACGATCTTCGACAGCGAGACGTACTCGCCCTGCTGGTGCGCCAGATTCGGATCCCCCGGACCGTAGTTCACGGCGGGCACCCCGAGCGCCGAGAAGCGGGCGACGTCCGTCCAGCCCAGCTTGGCGCGGGGCGTGCCGCCGACGGCCGCGGTGAAGGCCGCCGCCACCGGATGCGTCAGCCCCGGCCTGGCCCCCGGTGCGGCGTCGACGAAGGCCACCTCGAACCCGTCGAACACCTCGCGTACGTGCTCCTGTGCCTGCTCGATCGTCAGATCGGGCGCGAACCGGTAGTTGACGGTCACCACGCAGAGGTCGGGGATGACGTTGCCCGCGACCCCGCCCCGGACGCCGACCGCGTTCAGGCCCTCGTGGTACTCGAGCCCGTCCACGACCGGCAGCCGCGCCTCGTACGCGTTCAGCCTGGCCAGCACCGGCTCGATCCCGTGAATGGCGTTGACCCCGAACCACGACCTGGCGCTGTGGGCCCGCTTGCCCCGCACCGTGATCTCGGCGCGCAGCGTGCCCTGGCAGCCCCCCTCGATCACGCCGTCGGTCGGCTCCATCAGCACCGCGAAGTCGGCGGCCAGCCAGTCGGGGTGCTCCCTGGCCACGCGGTTGAGGCCGTTGCGCTCGGCCTCGACCTCCTCGCAGTCGTAGAAGACGTACGTGACGTCCTTGTCGGGCGCGGGCACGGTGGCCGCCAGCTTGAGCGCGACCGCCACGCCGGCCTTCATGTCGGAGGTGCCGCACCCGTACAGCAGGTCGCCCTCCACCCGGCTGGGCAGGTTGTCCGCGACGGGGACGGTGTCGAGGTGCCCGGCGATCAGCACGCGCTCGGCCCGGCTCAGCTCGGTGCGGGCGACGACCGTGTCGCCCGACCTGTCCACCTTCAGGTACGGCAGTGCGGACAGCGCCCGCTCCACCTCGTCGGCCAGCGCGCGTTCGCCGCCGCTCACCGACTCGATGTCCACGATCGCGGCGGTCAGGGCGCGTACGTCCTGCGTCAGGTCAAGCATCAGGTGTCCACTCCGTGTTCGCGCAGCACCTCGTTGAGCGCCGCCTTGTCGTGTCGCTGCCCCGGCTCCAGGCGCTTGAGCACCAGCACGCACGGCAGGCCGAACGTGCCGCCGGGGAACTCCTTCTGCCGGGTGCCGCCGACGGCCACGCACCAGGCGGGAACGCGGCCGCGGGCCAGCTCCTCGCCGGTCTGCACGTCGATCACCGGGATCGAGCCCGACAGGATCGTTCCTGCGCCGACGACCGCGCCCTCGCCCACCCGGGCGCCCTCGACGATCATCGATCTGCTGCCGATCAGCGCGCCGTCCTCGACGACGACCGGCGCCGCGTTCGGCGGCTCCAGCACGCCACCGATGCCGGCCCCACCCGACAAGTGCACATTTTTCCCGATCTGAGCGCACGAGCCGACCGTGGCCCAGGTGTCCACCATGGTCCCTTCGTCGACGTACGCGCCGATGTTCGTGAACGACGGCATCAGCACCACACCGGGCGCCAGGTACGAGCCCCAGCGGGCGATCGCACCCGGCACCACGCGCACCCCCTCGAACGAGCTCTTGAGCGGGATCCTGTCGTGGTGCTGGAAGTCTCCCACCTGCGAGCGTGCCATGCCGAGCACCTTGAAGCTGAGCAGGATGGCCCGCTTGGCGCGCTCGTCCACGACCACCTCGCCGTCCACGACGCGCGCGACCCTGGCCTCGCCCCGGTCCAGCAGGTCCACCGCGCCGACGATCGCCTGGCGCGCCTCCGCATCGGCCGGCGACAGCTCCGCACGACGCTCCCACAACTCGTCCACCACCGCGGAGAGCGGTGCGGAGCTGCTCAGATCACTCATGGCCAGGGAGCTTATCCGGGCCGGGTAGGTTCTTCAGGGTGCGCCTGCGCTTCTCCCGTGGAGTCATCACCATCGCGATCATCGTGATCGTGCTCGCCGTCGGCATCTCCGTGGGCCTCTACCACCTGCTCAAGAAGGCCACGCCGATGGCCGTGCCCGAGGCCCACTGCACGGTGCGCGCCTCGGGCGGCGAGCTCTACCTCTATCCGGAGCAGGCGCAGATCGCCGCCACCATCGCCGCCGTCGCGGCGCGCCGCGGGCTGCCCGAACGGGCCGTGGTGATCGCGTACGCCACGGGGCTGCAGGAGTCGAAGCTCTACAACCTCGACTACGGCGACCGCGACTCGGTGGGCGTGTTCCAGCAGCGCGAGTCGCAGGGCTGGGGCACGAAGAAGCAGCTCATGGATCCCGTCTACGCCACGAACAAGTTCTTCGCCGCGCTGGTCAAGGTCAAGCACTACCGCAAGCTGCCGGTGGCGGACGCGGCCCAGGAGGTGCAGCGCTCGGCGGGCGGCTACGCGTACGCGGAGCACGAGGGTGACGCCAAGATCCTCGCCGCCGCCTTCACCGGGCGTGTCCCCCAGGCCGTCCACTGCTGGTATCCGCCGGCCAAGAAGACCCCGGCGCCGCAGCCCCGTACCGACGACGCACGCAAGCAACTGGCGCGGGCGCTCGGGAGCACGGCCGTCACCACCAAGAAGCGCGGCTGGCTGATCGCCGCCTGGTCGGTGGCGCACGCCGAGAAGTACGAGCTGCGGCACGTGGAGTACGCGGGGGCTTCGTGGTCGAACGACATGAAGCTCGAGGGCTGGCAGTCGGGCGGCAAGTCGACCACGGCCCGGGTCGAACTCTCCTGACGCCCGTCAGGACGCGCGGCGGACGATGGTGATGGAGCCAGGGGGCAGAGGCTGGGCGTAGCTGGCCGTCCAGGACTGCCCCTGGATGCGTTCGAACGACAGCAGCCGCCCGTCCGAGGCGCGGTAGTCGGCGAAGTCCAGCAGGCCCCGCTCAGGGTGCCCCGTGTCGCCCTCGCTGCGGAAGGCCGCCGTGCCGCGCTCGATCGGGAAGAACTCCACGCCCTCCATGATCAACATGCTCTTGGCCGGCACCATGCCCTGCGTGGGCACGTCCGTCCAGAGCTCCACCTCCAGGTGCGGCGGGTCACCGGCGTGCACCTCCACCGACAGCCACTGGAAGCGGCGCGTGCGGTCGCGAAGGAGGTACTCGGTCCACTCCTGCCCCTGCCACGAGATGTGCATGGCACCGAGCACACGTGCCGGGGATCCGTGCACCTCGATCCGGTCGCCGACCCGGATGGTGCGAGGGTCGGTGTAGTCGGTGCCGGCATGCCCGGGCGCGCTCACCGGCGCCGGCAGCGGGGTCTCGATGGGAGCGACCTCAGCCGGCGGCGCGCTCGCACGGCCCTTCCCGTCTCGCCGCAGGGTGGCCAGGAAGGCCCCCAGCAGCAACAGGACAGTGGCGATGCTCAGCCCGAGTACGACCATGGAGGTCATGCTCATCGATCAGCTCGCTCCACTCGCGGTCTGCCTCGGCAAAAGCCCTTATCAATTTATGCGTTTCAAGCCCGTTCGGCTGGCTTATGACGGGCGATCCTACTGGAGGCGGCGCACCGCCGCACCGATCCGCTCATCAGTCGCCGTGACGGCGATGCGGATGTGCCGCTCACCAGCCGATCCGTAGAAGTCTCCCGGCGCGACCAAAATGCCGATTTCGGAGAGCTTGGCGAGCTGATCCCAGGCGCTCTGCCCGTTCGATGCCCAGAAGTACAGTCCGGCCGTCGAATGGTCGATGTGCCACCCGGCCCGCTCGAGCGCGGGCCGCAGCAGGGCGCGGCGGGCGGCGTACAGCTCGCGCTGCCGGTCGGCGTGCGCGTCGTCGCCGAACGCGACCGTCATGGCGGCCTGTACGGGCTGCGGCATGAGCATGCCGGCGTGCTTGCGCGTCTCCAGCAGCCGCTTGACCAGGACGGGGTCGCCCGTCACGAACCCGGCGCGGTAGCCGGCCAGGTTGGAGCGCTTGGAGAGCGAGTGGACCGCGAGCAGCCCCTCGTGGGAGCCGCCGCAGACGTCGGGGTGGAGGATCGAGACGGGCTGTTCCTCCCAGCCGAGCTCGATGTAGCACTCGTCGGAGGCCACGATCGTGCCGCGCTCGCGCGCCCAGGACACCACCTTGCGCAGGTGCTCGGCGGGCAGCACCCGGCCCGTGGGGTTGCCCGGGGAGTTGACCCAGATCAGGTCGACGCGCTCGGGACCGAGCGCGACCGTGCTGTCGGAAGCCGTGCCCACCGCCCCGGCCAGCCGGGCGCCCACGTCGTACGTGGGGTAGGCCAGCTCGGGGAAGACGACCCGCCTGGCGCCCAGGTAGGTGGGCAGCCAGGCGACGAACTCCTTGGAGCCGATCAGCGGGAGCACGTCCTGCTGGTCGACGGTGACGCCGTGCCTGCGGCGCAGCCACCCGGCCGCGGCCTCGCGCAGTGCCTTGGTGCCGTGGGTGAAGGGGTAACCGGGGCTGTCGGCCGCCTGCACGAGGGCGTCCTGGACGATCTGCGGCACGGGATCGACCGGAGTGCCGATCGAGAGGTCGACGATGCCGTCGGGATGTGCGAGCGCGCGTTCCTTGTACGGCTCCAAACGGTCCCAGGGGAAGTCGGGCAGCTTGTTCACACGTTCTCCAGGGTTGTTCTGCCGTACTCATGAGCGCACGCCAACGGGGCGCATCCGGCCAGGATGCTCCCCGTGCGGCGTGGGCAGGACCCGCTAGTGGTCCTCACCCTGCGGCGGCAGGGCTGCCACCACCGAGTGGTCCTTGTCTATCTTGCCGACCTTCGATGCGCCACCCGGCGAGCCGAGCTCCTCGAAGAACTCCACGTTCGCCTTGTAGAAGTCCTTCCACTGCTCGGGAAGGTCGTCCTCATAGAAAATCGCCTCGACGGGGCATACAGGCTCACAAGCGCCGCAGTCCACGCACTCGTCGGGGTGGATGTAAAGCATGCGCTCGCCCTCGTAGATGCAATCGACAGGGCATTCCTCGATGCACGCCTTGTCCAGGACGTCCACGCAAGGCTGCGCGATGACGTAGGTCACCTCGAGCTCCTTCTTCTCCAGCACCATGGCATGACTCTGACCGCGGTTTGCTACGCCCTAGTATTGCCGTGCTTGCCAGCTGGCCGAAACGGAGGGTGGCAAAGTCGTGGCCGCACGCCTCGTCATCGCGATCACAAGTCAGGATATAGGCGCACGGATCACCACCCGTAGGCGCGTTCCAGGGGGATTTCGCGACGCGGTGGGCATCCTCGTGTCGTGGGAGGACGGACTTCTAAAAGTTCGCAAAAAGGACGGCACCCTGGTGGAGATCCAGGAAGAGACGCTGGTGGCGGCCAAGGTCGTACCGGCCGCGCCTCCTCGACCTGGGCGGATGCAACAGTAAGTATTCGTTGTGTGACCGTACGTACCTGCGCCGCCGCAGCAGCAGCCATTCTCGCCAGCGCCGGATGTGGCGCGTCGTCCACAGAGCAGCCCTCGGCTCAGAAGAGCCTGCCGCCGATCAACGTCCAGGCGGGCTCGATGAAGACCGGCTTCACGACCATGGACCGGCTCGTCGAGGCCGCCAAGCACGAGGGCCAGCTCAACGTGATCGGGCTGCCCCGCGACTGGGTCAACTACGGCGAGGTCATCGACTCGTTCACCGACAAGTACGGGATCAAGGTCAACGAGCTGGAGCCGGGGGCGAGCAGCAAGCGCGAGCTGGACGCCGCCGCGCAACTCAAGCCCGACGTGTTCGACCTGACCATGGACATGGCCGTCGCCGGGGCCGACCGGTTCGCGCCGTACAAGGTGCAGGGCTGGCAGGACCTGCCCGACGACGTCAAGGACCCCTCCGGCGCCTGGTACGCCGGGTACGGCGGCTACATGTCCATCGGGTACGACCCGCGCGCGGTCAAGCCGCCCGCCTCCTTCGCCGACCTGCTCAAGCCCGAGTACCGGGTCGCGCTCGACGGCGACCCGCTGCGCTCGGAGGGCGCGTTCGACGGCGTGATGGCCGCCTCCATGCAGTCAGGGACGCCGCGGCCGGAGCAGGGGCTGGCGCTGTTCACCAAGCTCAAGCAGGCCGGACGGCTCACCGATCCGGCCAAGGCCAACGTGGTCGTGGCCTGGGACCACCTCAACGCGGCCCGCAGCGCCGCCCACCCCGACGCCTGGAAGGTGACGATCCCGCGGGACGCGCCGCTCGGCGACTACCACATGCTGGCCATCAACAAGGCGGCCCCGCACCCGGCCGCGGCCCGGCTCTGGGAGGAGTTCGTGCTCTCGGACGAGGGCCAGAACCTGCTCCAGAAGGGCTTCGCCCGCCCCGCGCGCGGCGAGGCGATGCTCATGAAGGGCACGCTCGACACGGAGCAGAACGCGAAACTTCCCAAGGCGCCCAGCCGTCCGGTCCTCATGACGATTCCGCAGGCAGACGCGGCGAAGGAGTACCTCAAGCGGGAATGGACCAAGAGTGTCGGATGAGTCCCTTGTGACTTGATATGTCGTAGGGACGTTCAGGCTCTAAAGTGAGCAGACAGCACGGCCACGGGGGCCCCGATGTCTGATCGAATGTGAGCTGATCGTCTTGCGATACGACACACCGAGTTTGGAGCGGTGGAACAGTCGCGCCTACGACAGCAGCTTCGGCTACGTCTCGACGCAGGGCGCGCCGCTCGTCGACCTGCTGGATCCGCGGCCCGGCGAGCGCGTGCTCGACCTCGGGTGCGGCACGGGCGTGCTCACCGCGCAGCTCGCCTTCAGGGGCGCCGACGTGCTGGGCATCGACGGCTCGCCGGCGATGATCGAGAAGGCCCTGGCGCAGTATCCGGGGATCAACTTCATCGTCGGCGACGGGCACGACTTCACCATCGTGAACCCGTACGACGCGGTCTTCTCCAACGCGGCCCTGCACTGGATGAGCCGCGACCCCAGCGCGGTGATCGCCAACGTGCGCGAGGCGCTGACCCCCGGCGGGCGTTTCGTCGCCGAGATGGGCGGGGCCGGCAACTGCGCCGAGCTGACCGCCGCGATGCTGACCGCCTGGCGCGAGTACGGCCTGCGCGAACCCGAGTTGCCGTGGTACTTCCCCACGCCTGCCGAGTACGCCCGCCGCCTCGAGCAGGAGGGGTTCGTGGTCAGGCTGCTGGAATACTTCGACCGGCCGACCTCGCTCGACGAGTGCCCCGGAGGCGCCGCCGACTGGGTGCGCATGTTCGCCGCGCCGGTGCTCGAAGGGCTCCCGCCCGAGATCGTGGAGCCCTTGCTCCATCGCGTGAACGAGTTGGCCGCGCCCGCCCTCCGCAGGGAGACTGGCTGGATGGCCGACTACGTGCGCCTACGCTTTGCCGCTGTTCGGCGTTGATGCGTTGTACATGATGCGTAGGGCTGTTTTGCCGGACTATGGTCTGTTCCGTGGGCGGCGAGATTATGGCTGCACCGCTGCGGCGGCGTGAGGGGCTGGTGAACGGAACGGGATGAACTTCTGCCTGAGCGACCTCGTACCACCCTTGAGGTGGAGCGACGCCTCGACGATCACGCTGCTCACAGGGCAGCCCGATCTGCCGGACGCGTGGTGGCGCAGCGTGCCCATGACGCACGTCCTCACGGCGATCGGCCCCGAGGCGTTGGGCGAGCTGCTGACGGAGATCGCCCTGGAGCACTGGCCCGCTGCCGCGGTGGGCGACGTCCTGCCGGCGCTGCACGTCCTCGACCCCGAGGAGGCGGACGAGCCCGCCGTCGCGATCGCCCTCGACCGGGCCGGATCGTGGGCCGGGCTGCTCGCGCTGACCAGCAGGGAGCTGGTGGACCAGCCCTTCATCAAGGCGCGGCCGGTGCTGAACACGCTGTTCTCGGCGGTCCTGGTACGTCTCGCGCACCCGCAGGTGGCGCCGCCCCCGCACCCGGCGCCGGTCGCCGCCGCGCACGAGGCGGCGATCGAGCCGGCGCACGCCGCCGCGCCTGAGCCCGCGCACGCCGTCGAAGCGCCGTCACCTGTGGCCGTGGAGCCGGCGCACGCCGCCGAGGAGCCCGAGCCGGCAGCACACGAGGCGACCTCCGAGCCGGTGGAGGAGCCCGACCCCGTGCTCCGGTTCGCCGCCGCGGGATCGGTCATCGACGAGCCCGAGCCCGCCGCCCACTTCCACTCCGCCGGGTCGGTCATCGACGAGCCCGAGCCCGTGGCGACCGTCGACGAGGAGGAGGCGGCGGCTGAGCACGCCGACGCCGCCTCGGAGCCCGCCGACGAGGAGGTCGCGGCGTCCCATGAGGGCGCGCCCGACACCGACGAGACCGGCGAAGGCGGACCCGGCGAAGAGGAGCCCGCCGAGTCGCACGAGCCCGTCGACGAGGCCGAGCCCGTCGGCGAAGGCGACCCGGTGCTGGACGCCGACGCCGAGCCGGTCTCCGACGAGGCGCCCGAGCCCGAGCCCCAGCCCGTGCTGGACGCCGCCGAGGAGCCCGCCCCCGAACCGGCGGCCGAGGAGGCGGCGGCCCTCGAGGCCGAGAGCGCGGCCGAGGAGCCGGAGCCCGCGCAGGAGCACGAGCCCGTCTCCGCGCAGGAGCACGAGCCCGTATCCGCGCAGGAGCACGAGCCCGTATCCGCGCACGAGAACGGCGCGGCGCCCGTGCAGGGGTTGCCGGAGCTCATCGAGGCCGCCTTCGCCGGTCTTGACGACAAGAGCTGGGCCGTCGCACAGAACCGTGTCTTCACCGACGAGCCCTCCGCCGTGGACCAGCTCGCCAAGCTCTTCGCCGTCCCCCCGGCCGAGATCTCCGCCACCGAGGACGAGTTCCGGGACCGCCTCGACCACTGGCTGGCGAGCGACGAGGCGGCCCCGTACCGGGCGTATCTGGACGAGCTGCGCAAAACGCTGGGCCCGGCGGTCCGCAAGGAGCAGCTCATCGGCGCGGCCGACTGGCACAACGTGGAGATCCGCGCCCTGGAGGTCCCCGCCTGGCAGTTCGTGCTGGCCACGCTCACGCCCCAGCGCGAGGCCCGGCCGGAGCCGCAGCTCCAGCCGCAGTCGGCGTTCGGCTCTGTCGAGATGCCTCCCTCTCCCCCAGGCCCGCCGCAATTCCAGGCGTTCAACCCGGCCGTCCCCCATGCGGAGGAGTCCAACGGCGAGGGCGAGCACAAGCCGTACCAGCCGCTGAAGGACGTCTCCCAGACCAGGCGCTGTTTCCGGCAGCCCGACGGCCGGTGGTGGCTGCGCATCGACGTGACCGCCGAGCAACTGGGCGGGGGCGAGTGCACGCTGCCGACAGGGTTCGCGTCGTACCTGGGCCTGTCACCCGGTGAGAGCAGGACGGTCAGGAGCGCCGCCGGCGAGCTGACCATGACCTGGCACGGCAGACCGGTGCTCGAGTCCATCGAACGCCTGCTGGTGGACGTGGGCGCACGCGAGGGCGGCCACCTGTTCCTGACGTTGTCGGACGAGGGCGTGCTCAGGGCCAGGCACCTCCCGGTCGCCGCCCAGGGCGCCGAGAAGATCACCAAGGCGCTCCGCCTGGTCGGCTACACGGCCCCGGGAGGCACCCGGGATCAGGCGGCCCGGGTGATCGCCACAAGGATCGGCATGACCGGGCCGGTCGCCCTGCCTGACCTGCTCACCAGGCTCCGCGAACGCGGGGACCGCGACCTGCTCGAACTCCTGGACTGAGCCGGTGCCGCGGCTCGCGATCGGCCCCGAGTTCCCCAGGGAGCTCAGCGCACTGGCCCAGCCGGTGCGCAGGGACGCCGTGGTCGCGCTGCGCCGGTTCATGCTGAACGTGGCCGGCGCCCCGCACCCCGAGCGGGTCAGGGGCGGCCGCGACCCGCGCGTCGCGACGCTGCGGCTCGCCGAGGGCCACCGCGGGGTGGTGGTGCGGCAGCGGGAGGTGTACTGGCTGCGCACGGTCCTGCCCGACCCCGACGCCTGGTCGTACGCGCGCCGCCACAGGTACGGCGTCAACCCCGTGATCGGCGTCGTCGAGGAGTGGGACGCCGAGGCGCTCGAACGCGTCGAGCCGGCGTTACGCAGGTCGGCCGGCTCCTCCAGGCTGTTCGACCCGATCTGCGACGGCGATCTGATGGGGCTGGGCCTGGATGTGCACGCGCTGCCGCTGTTCCGGCTGATCACGACCGAGGCCGACGTCGCCGCACTCGAACCCCTGCTCCCGCCCACTCAGCACGCCCCGCTGGCCGTGCTCGCCAGGGGCGGCTCGCTCTCCGACGCGTGGCGTGAGCTGCAGGCCTGGCGCGCGACCGACGAGGAGACCGGCCACGTCGACCCCGAGGACCTGCACGCGGCGCTGCGGCGCAGCCCCGACAGGGCGGTGTTCGTCGCCGACAAGGTCGAGCTGGACCGCGTGCTCGACGCCCCCGACTGGTGCATGTTCCTGCAGCCGCCGCAGCACCGGCTGGCCACGGCCGGCCGCTACGACCGCCCGGTGCTGGTCGTGGGCGGCGCGGGCACCGGCAAGACGGTCGTCGCCCTGCACCGGGCCGCCCATCTGGCCGCGCACGGATCGGGCCCCGTGCTGCTGGTGACGTTCTCGCAGGGGCTGGCCGACGACCTGTCGGCCAAGCTCGACCGGCTGATCGCTGACGAGGTCATCCGCAAGCGGATCGAAGTGGACAACACCGAACGCCTGGCCCTGCGCATCGTGGCCGACGCAGAAGGCCGCCGCCCGGCGCTGGTCGGCCCGGAGGCGCGTACGCTGGCCCAGCTGACGGACGAGGCGCTGAGGCTGCTCTCCCTGGCGACGGGCGATCTGCTCGACGACGTGGATCCCGGGCGCAAGCCGTACCGTCACATCGTCGTGGACGAGGCGCAGGACGTGAGCCCGGCCCAGTGGCGGCTGCTGCGCGCGGCGGTGCCGCGGGCGTCCGATGACCTGTTCGTGGTCGGCGACCCGCACCAGCGGATCACCGACACGCGGGTGACGCTCGGCGCGGTGGGCATCCCGGCGGTGCAGTACACGCTCAGGATCTCCTACCGGCTGCCCCAGGAGCTGCTCTCCTTCGCCGTGCGGATGCGCGGCGCCCCGGCCAGCGGCCTGGTCAAGGGCATGACCGACATGTACGGCCTCCGCGCAACGCGCAACGGCGACCGCCCGATCATCAGGGCGTACGACACGCCGGAATCGGAGCTGGCCGGGCTGCGCGGCACGATCGAGTCCTGGCTGGCGGACGGCGTGCCCGCGGACGAGATCGCCGTCGGTGCGCGTAACCCGCGGCTGGCGCGCGAGGCCAGGCGGGCGCTGAGCGGCCTGGACGTGCAGACGTCGACGTTCCAGCATCTCAAGGGCCTGGAGTTCGAGCGGGTGGCGCTCATCGGCGTGGCGGAGGGCCTGGTGCCCGAGCCGCCGCCGGAAGAGCCTGACGCCAGGGCTCGTGCCCTGCAGCGCGAACGGAGCATACTGTTCGTCGCCTGCACGCGTGCGCGTGCGATGCTCTATATCTCCCATTCCGGAAGAGGAAGCCCGTTTTTGTCACTTTAATCACATAGTCTGAACTGCGGATATATGTTCCCATTGCCGGTTGGACCTCAATGAACCTCAGCCTGAGCGACCTCGCGCCACCCCTGCGATGGACCTCCCCTGGTCAGATCGCGCCGATCGTGGAGGAGCCCCAGCTGCCCGAGGCCTGGTGGCAGGCGATCCCTCTCGATCGCGCGTGCGCCATCGTCGGGACGCAGACCGTGGCCGGCCACCTGGCCGACCTCGCTGCGGCCTGCTGGGGTCATCTGATGGTCGGTGACATCCTTCCGTTGCTGCGCTTCTCCGATCCCGCCGAGTCCGAGCGGACGCCGGAGATGCTCGGCAAGGACGTCGTGCAGAAGCTGTTCAGCGGCGTGTTCGAGCGGCTGCTTGAGCCCGCGCCCGAGGCGCTGCCCGTGTCCGCGCCGTCCAGGCCGGACCGGCCGCTGCCCGAGCTGATCGACGAGCTGTTCGGAGCGCTGGACGACCGCCAGCGGGCCATCGCCCGCGACCGGCTCTACGCGGCGCAGCGGGCCACCCTCGACGAACTCGCGCAGCGCTTCTCGGTCACGCGGGAGCGGATCAGGCAGATCGAGCGCGACCTGCGCGATCACGTGGAAGCCTGGCTCGGCAAGCCGGACGCGGCCGCCCTGGTGGCGCACGTCTCCTGGCTGCGCGGCCGGCTGGGATCCGCGGTCCCGGCCGACGACCTCCAGGTCGCCGTGCCGTGGCACCGCACCGAGCTGCGCTCGCTGGGGAT
This sequence comes from Nonomuraea sp. NPDC049695, assembly GCF_040674955.1. Lineage (NCBI taxonomy): Bacteria > Bacillati > Actinomycetota > Actinomycetes > Streptosporangiales > Streptosporangiaceae > Nonomuraea > Nonomuraea sp. NPDC049695. The sequence goes on from NZ_JBFANV010000003.1 coordinate 97,495, forward strand.
CCCGGTGTGGCGGTTCGTGCGTACGCTGCTGACCGGCTACGAGCAGGCCGACGGGTGGCTCGTGGCGGGCGGCGCGGACGAGCTGAGGGAGAAGACGCGGCAGCTGTTCACCGACGGGCCGCGCCCGCTCGGCGAGGCGGTGGCCATGGTCGCCCAGCTCGGCGTGCGCGAGGACGTGGCCGAGCGGTGGATCCTGGCAGTGCCGCAGCTGCGCGTGCTCGGCCAGCACGTGGTGCCGTGGCCGCGCAGCATCAACGAGAAGGCCGAGGCGGTGCTGGCGGTGGCGGGCACGCCGCTGTCGCCCGAGGAGATCCAGGAGCGCATCGGCGAGGACTACAGCCTGGTCGGCATCCGCAACCAGCTCACCGCCGACGAGCGCTTCCGCCGGGTCGATCGGAACAAGTACGGCCTGACGCGGTGGGGCGGCGACGAGTACCTGGGGATCAGGGAGATGATCGCCAGAGAGATCGAGCGGGCCGGGGGCGAGGCCTCGGTGAGCACGATCGTGACGAACCTCACCTCGAAGTACGACGTCAGCGAGAGCTCGGTGCGCGCGTACTCGGGCGGTCCCGGGTTCGAGCGCACGCAGCGGGGCTGGATCAGGGTGGCGGGCACCGCGCCCGGCGGCGAGGCGGAGCCGTACCAGCCGCGTAAGGACGTGTCGGAGACGCGGCGCAGCTTCCGCTCCCGCGACGGCCGCTGGTGGCACCGGGTGGACGTCAACGCCGAGCACCTGCGCGGGTCCGGTTCGCCGCTGCCCACAGGCTTCGCCGCCTACCTGGGGATGGCGCCGGGCGGGCAGCTCACCGCCTCGACACCGTCCGGCGACGTCGTGATCAGCTGGCACAACCAGCCGACCATGGGCTCGATCCGCAACGTGCTGGCCGACTCCAAGGCGAGCGAGGGCGACCACGTGTTCCTGACCGTGTCGGACGGCGGCGAGCTGCTGACCCGCTACCTGCCCGCCGCGCCGGTCGGGATGCCGCCGGTGAACCGGGCGCTCTACCTCATCGGCTACACCGCTCCCATCAGCTCGGAGATGGAGGGGCTGCGGCTGATCGGGGCCAGGATCGGGCTGCCCAACACGGCCACGCGCGAGGAGGTGCTCGCCAGGCTGCGCGAGCGCGGCGACCGGGACATCCTCGGCTTCCTGGGCGGTTGAGCTCCTCGGTCGGGCTGTCGTTCCGCGTCGGCGGTTAAGCTCGGAGAATGCTCCGGATCTACGACACTCGCGCCAGGCAGGTCGAGGAGATCGCCGCGGGGCGGGCGTTGCGCATGTACACGTGCGGTCCGACGGTCTACCGTCACGCCCACGTCGGCAACCTCCGTACGTACGTGCTGTCCGACCTGATCAGGCGGGTGCTCGAACGGCGGCGGGTGCGCGTGCTGGCCTGCCAGAACATCACCGACGTCGGCCACCTGACCGACTCGGGCGCCGACAAGGTCCTGGAGCAGGCGCAGGCCGAGCAGCGCTCGGTGCGCGAGCTGGCCCGCTTCTACGAGGACGCCTTCAAGGACGACACCGCGGCGCTCAACATCCGGCCGCCGGAGCACATGCCGCGGGCGACCGAGACCATCGACGTGATGATCGAGTTGATCGCCAAGCTGATCGAGCAGGGTCACGCGTACGTGGTGCCGGACGGGTCGGTGTTCTTCGACGTACAAACTTTCCCAACTTACGGCGATATTTCTGGAAATCGTCTGGATGCGCTGAAGCCTGCCCACCGCATCGACACCGTCGACCCCCGCAAGCGCTTCCACGCCGACTGGGCGCTGTGGAAGCCGTTCGCCGGGGAGCTGACCTGGGATTCGCCATGGGGCCGCGGCTTCCCCGGCTGGCACGTGGAGTGCTCGGCCATGTCCCTGCGCTTTCTCGGCTCGCGCTTCGAGGTCCATGTGGGCGGCATCGACCTGCGGTTCCCGCATCATGAGGACGAACGTGCCCAGTCCGACTCCGCAGTCGGGCACGAGGTCGTCCGGCACTGGGTGCACGGGGAGCACCTGCTGTTCGACGGGCGCAAGATGGCGAAGTCCACCGGGAACGTGGTGCTGCTGTCGGACGTGGTCGCGGACGGTCTCGACCCGCTCGCGGTGCGGATGGCGTTCCTCGAGCATCGTTATCGGCAGCAGCTGAACCTGACGTGGGACACGTTGCGGGCCGCGGACCGTACGGTGCGGCGGTGGCGGGCACGGGTCGCCGAGTGGTCGGAGTCGCCCAGCGCGCCGATGGCCTCCGAGTACGCGCAGCGGGTGGAGTCGGCCTTCGACGACGACCTGGACACGCCGTCCGCGCTGCGGATCCTGCGGGAGCTGGAGCGTGACCCGTCGGTGGCGCCCGGGGCCAAGTTCGAGACGTTCCTGCACATTGATCAGGTGCTGGGGCTGGATCTCTCCACGGAGATCGGCAAGGCGCGAGTGCTGCCTCCTGGGGCCGGGGAGCTGCTGGAGGCCCGCGCCCGGGCGCGGACGGCCGGCGACTGGGGAGAGTCGGACCGGCTGCGGGACCTGCTGGCGGAGATGGGGGTCCGCGTCGCGGACACCCCCGAGGGCCAGACCTGGTCATGACACCTCGCTGAGGTTCATCAGTAAACGCAGACCGCGCTCTGTTCCGCACGGCGGGTGAGGCGGTCGTTCTCGACCGTAACCAGCGTCCGAAAAGTCCTCTGCCGAGGGTTGTGAAGGCGTCCGGAGGAGTGATCCAGGACTGACAGACTTAGTGCCGTTCGGCGGAGATGGAGGTGTCGGTGAGGCCCTACGCGTGGATGCCGCGGCCGTTGCGGTGGTTCGCACGTGTGTTGACCGTTCTTGTCGCACTGGTGCTGGTGCTGACAGGAGTTCTCGTCTACACGGTGCGGAAGTCGTTCCCGCAGGTGGACGGGTCGCTGCGGCTGCCGGGCCTAAAAGGAAATGTAGAGATTTATCGGGATAAATCAGGAATCCCGCACATCTACGCCGACACCGCCGCGGACCTGTTCATGGCGCAGGGGTTCGTCCACGCCCAGGACCGCTTCTACGAGATGGACTTCCGCCGCCACCTGACCTCCGGCCGCCTCTCGGAGCTCTTCGGCAAGGCCACGGTCGAGAACGACAAGGCCATCAGGACCATGGGCTGGCGCAGGGTCGCCGAGCAGGAGTTACCCGAACTGTCCCAGGAGACCCAGGACTACCTGAACGCGTACGCGAAGGGCGTGAACGCCTGGCTCAGCGCCAACCCGAACGCCTCCGACCGCAGCCTCGAATACTCCATCCTGAAGATCCAGAACGGCGGCTACCAGCCGGAGAAGTGGACCGCGGCCGACTCGGTGGCCTGGCTGAAGGCCATGGCGTGGGACCTGCGTTCCAACATGGAGGACGAGATCGACCGCGCGCTGGCGCTGACCAAGCTGCCCAGGGAGCGGGTCGAGCAGCTCTACCCCGACTACCCGTACGACCGCCACTCCCCGATCGTCACCGAGGGCGCCGTCGACCAGGGCCGCTTCGACCAGCACGCCGAGCCGCGCATTCGCGCCTCCCGCGCGCTCTCCCAGGCCGCCAGGACCCTGGACGCCGTACCGAGCACGATGGGCACCGCGGACCGCGAGGGCGTCGGGTCGAACTCGTGGGTGGTCTCCGGCGAGTACACCAAGAGCGGCAAGCCGCTGCTGGCCAACGACCCGCACCTGTCGCCGCAGATGCCGTCGGTCTGGTACCAGGCGGGGCTGCACTGCCGGAAGCTCTCGGAGGAGTGCCCGTACGACGTGACCGGGTTCACGTTCTCGGGCGTTCCCGGCGTGGTCATCGGGCACACGGACAAGATCGCGTGGGGCTTCACCAACCTGGGGCCCGACGTGGCGGACCTCTTCCTGGAGAAGGTGCAGGGCGACACGTACCTGTACAAGGGCCAGCAGGAGAAGCTGGAGACCAGGCAGGAGCAGATCAAGGTGGCGGGCGGCGCCCCGGTCACGATCACCGTCAAGAGCACGCGGCACGGCCCGCTGATCAACGAGGTGATGGACGACGCGCGGCCGAGCGGCGAGGCCAACGCGGTGGCGCTGCAGTGGACGGCGCTGACGCCGGGCAGGACGGCCGACGCCGTCTTCGCGCTGAACAAGGCGGCCGACTGGGGGGAGTTCAAGGCCGCGGCGGCGCTGTTCGACGTGCCCTCCCAGAACCTCATCTACGCCGACACCACGGGCAAGATCGGCTACCAGGCCCCTGGACGCATCCCCGTACGGGAGAAGGGCGACGGCACCTGGCCGGTCCCGGGATGGACGGGCGAGTACGACTGGAAGACGGCCCCCATCCCGTATGACCAGTTACCTTCGGTGGAGGACCCGGCGGACGGGTTCATCGTCACGGCGAACAACGCCGTCATCGACCCGAAGCGCTACAAACCCCTCCTGACCAAGGACTGGGCGCACGGCTACCGTTCCGAACGCATTCGTGAGCGCATCAAGGAAGCGCTCAAGAAGGGCCCGATCGACGCGGCGACCATGTCGGCGATCCAGCAGGACACGTACAACGGCTTCGCGGACACGCTGGTGCCGGCCCTGATGCGGGTGGACCTGGCGGGGCCGAGCGGCGAGGCCAGGCAGCTGCTGAAGACGTGGGACCGTACGCAGGGTCTCGACTCGACCGCCGCCGCCTACTTCAACGCCGTGTGGCGCCAGGTGCTCGTTCTGACGTTCAACGACGATCTGCCGGCGGGCGCCAGGCCCGCCGGAGGCGACCGCTGGTATGACGTCGTCGGGCGCCTGCTCGACTCCCCGGACGACCCCTTCTGGGATGACGTGACCACGAAGAACCGCAAGGAGACCCGCGACGACATCCTCCGGCAGGCGCTGGCCTCGGCGTACCAGGAGCTCGCCGACCGGCTCGGACCGGAGGTCAAGTCCTGGCGCTGGGGGGACCTCCACCGGTTGGAGCTGGTCAACGGCTCGCTGGGAACGTCGGGGATCGGGCCGGTCGAGGCGCTGTTCAACCGCGGCCCGCTCTCCGTGGCGGGGAGCAAGGACGCCGTCAACGCCACGGGCTGGAACGTCCAGAGAGGGTACGAGATCACCGCCGTGCCGTCGATGCGCATGATCGTCGACCTCTCCGACGTGAACAAGTCCCAGTGGATCAACTTGACGGGCGCGTCGGGGCACGCCTTCCACGACAACTACTGGGACCAGGCGGAGGCGTGGGCGCGGGGCGAGCTGCTGCCGATGTACTCGAAACCCGAGTCGGTCAAGAAGGCGGCCGTCCACACCCTCAAGCTGAGCCCCTGACCGTACGACCACGGTTGTAGACGCGATCCAAACCCTGGGCCGACGCGCCGCCCCTCGCCCTCCTGCCAGCATGGGCGCCATGAACCGCCTCTGGTACCTCATCGGAGTCCTGCTGGTGCTCGTGGGCCTCGTTCACCTGGGCGTGTTCGTCGTGGACGGCGGGCCGTGGGAGGGCGCGGTGTCGTGGCGCAAGCCGTTCACGTTCGGCGTGTCCTTCGGGGTGAGCGTCCTGACGCTGACGTGGGTCTCCCAGTTCGTACGGCTCCGTGCCCGCCGGCTCCTCGTCGGCGCCTTCGCGGCGGCGTCCACGTTGGAGGTGGCCCTGATCACCGTCCAGGCGTGGCGAGGCGTCCCGTCCCACTTCAACATGGAGACCGCCTTCGACACCACCGTCTCGAGGGTCCTGGCGGCAGGCGGCGGCGTCCTCATCACCATCGCGATCACCATGACCGTCGCCGCGTTCCGCCCCCATCCGGACGTCGCGCCGAGCATGCGCCTGGCCGTGCGCGCGGGCTTCGCCACCCTCCTCGCCGCCATGGCGTTCGGCGCCGTCATGATCGCCCGCGGGGTCCTCGAGGTGGTGACCGGCAACCAGCAGCTCGCGTACACGGTCGCCACCACGCTGAAGCCCGCCCACGCCGTGTTCATGCACGGCGTCCTGCTCCTCCCGGCCCTGGCCTGGCTCCTGTCCCGCACCCTGCCCGCAGAGGCCACGCGCCTGCGCTGGATACGCCTGGCCACCTGGATCTACGTGAGCGTGGCCGTCGCCGTCTCCGCGCTGGCCTCAGCAGGCATCACCGTCGTCTCGCCGTCCATCGCCTCCCTCCTGTGCGCCGCCGCCATCTCGGGCCTGGGCGTCGCCGCACTCGCCCTGGGCACGCTGAAGGCGCCGCCACGGCGAACGCAGGGAGTGCCGAGCAGCCGGATGCAGAGGTCGCCCAGCTGACAGCCGCCCATTCGTGCAGCGAGACGCTCCCTCCCGGGAGGCGGAGAGGCCACTGTTACGCTCTAGCCCCATGATTGACCGACGGCTGCTCCTCGTGCACGCCCATCCGGACGACGAGTCGATCGGCACCGGCGCCACCATGGCGAAATACGCCGCCGAGGGCGCCCACGTCACGCTGGTGACCTGCACGCTCGGCGAGGAAGGCGAGATCATTCCCAAGGAGCTCGCCCATCTGGCCGCCGACCAGGACGACGCGCTCGGCCCGTACCGGATCGGCGAGCTCGCCGCCGCCTGCCAGGCGCTCGGCGTCGAGGACCACCGCTTCCTGGGCGAGGCCGGGCGCTGGCGCGACTCCGGGATGATGGGGGCGGCCACCAACGACCACCCCAAGGCGTTCTGGCGCGCCGACCTCGACGAGGCGGCAGGTGAGCTGGTCAAGGTCATCCGAGAGGTACGGCCCCAGGTGCTCGTCACGTACGACGACAACGGGTTCTACGGGCATCCCGACCACATCCAGGCCCACCGGGTTTCGCGCAGAGCGTTCGAGCTGGCCGCGAACCCGGACTTCGGCGAGGGCGAGCCGTGGCAGATCGCCAAGTTCTACCACACGGCACTCGCCCGGTCCGTCATGCGGCGCACGGTGGAGGCGCTGCGCGAGGCCGACGTCGACTTCCTGATCGAGGACGTGGACGACATGCCGTTCGGCACCGCCGACGCGGACATCACCACAGAGATCGACGCCCGCCCCTGGACCGGCAGCAAGATGGCGGCCATGCGGGCGCACGCCACGCAGATCAGCGTGGACGGCCCGTGGTTCGCGCTGTCCAACAACATCGGCCAGGAGATCCTCGGGGTCGAGCACTACACGCTGGCCTACGGCGTGCCCGGCCCGCCGGTGCCCGGTCCGCCCGTCGAGGCCGGCGGACTGGGCGAACCGCACGACCGCGAGAACGATCTGTTCGCGGGCATCGACTAACCTCGTTCGACATGGAACATCGCAGCCAGGCCGAGTCGGCCCTCGGTGGGGCGGCGTACGGCATGCTGTTCGTGCTCGGTGTCGTCATGGGGGTCGTGGGCGGTTTCACGCATCCGGTGCTGCTGTGGCAGGCCGCGCCCCTTCCCGTCCCCGTTTCCGCGATCGGGTGGGTGCTGGCGCTGCTGGGGGTCTGCCTGGGGGCGGGCAAGCTGATGCGGGCCAGGCTCGGGGCCTTCGTGACCGCGCTCGGATGGCTGCTGGTGACGATGCCGTTCACGCTGCAGATGGGCGGCGGGGACCTCGTGATCGCGGAGGGCGCGCCCGGGTACGTGTACCTTTACGGAGGGTTGGCGGCGATTGTGGCCGCCTATCTGCTTTCGCCCACGTCACGGGGGGGATCGTGGCTCTTGCATGGGTACCCTCAGAAGAACTCTATGTAGAGGCATAAAGTAGCGTTCGTGCATTCGATCGAGCGGCCGGTGGACCCGGCAACGTACCGCAAGGTGGTCGGCCGCTTCGCCACCGGGGTCGCGATCGTCACGACCAGGGCGGATGGCCTCGATCATGCGATGACGGTCAATTCGTTCACCTCCGTCTCCCTCGATCCGCTCCTCGTGCTGTTCTGCGCGGAGAAGGTGGCCCGGTTCCATGACGCGGTGATGGAGGCGGGGGTGTGGGGGGTCTCCGTGCTGCCCGCGTCCATGGAGGACGCCTCGCGCTTCTTCGCCCATCGGGGAAGACCGCTGAACGGGCAGCTCGCACGGTGGTCGCATCACCGGGGGGCGTCGGGGGTGGCGTTGTTCGACGGAGCCCTCGCCACGATCGAGTGCGCTACGACGGCGGTGCACGATGGCGGGGATCATTCGATCGTGGTGGGCGGGGTGACGTCGCTGGACACACCCTCGGACGGGGCGCCGCTGCTGTACCACGACGGGCAGTACAAGACCCTCTAGCGACAGTCCGGGCATGAAGCGGGCCAGGCGCTTGGCCTGGCCCGCTTGCCGGTCGCAGTCCCGTGACGTTACTGGGCGGGAGTGCTGGCCGATTCCGACGCCGTGGCGGTCGGGCTCTCGGAGGGGCTCTCCGTCGGGACGCTGCTGCCGGTAGGCGCCGCCGTGTCCGTCGGGGTCTCCGAGGGGACCTCCGTCGGCGACTCCTCCGCCGGCGGCGGACAGGTGGGGATCTCCGAGGAGGTCTCCGTCGGAGTCACGCTGTCGGTGGGAGCGTCAGTGGGAGCGTCGGTCGGTGTCGTGGTCGGAGCGTCGGTCGGGGTTTCGGTCGGAGTTTCCGTGGGAGTTTCGGTCGCGGTGTCAGTAGGAATCGGCGTCGGGGTGTCGGTCACCGGCGGCGAACCCGTGCTCGTCGGCGTCCCCGTCTCTGTCGGGACGATCGTCGGCGTGACGGATTCCGTCGGCTCGGCGGCAACCGGCTGACAGGTGAATGTCACTGTCTCAGTGACCGTCGGACCGGGTTCGGTGACCGTGACCGTCGGGCCGGGCTCTGTCACCGTGGCCGTCGGAAGCGGCGTCACGGTGATGGCCGGTTTGCCGCGTTTCTTGTACGTGCCCCATCCCAGCCTCTTCGTGGACTCTCCCGAGCCCTCGTTGACCAGGACATTGACGTTGGCCGTCTTGCACGACCTGCCTTTGCACACCTTCTGTTTGACCGAGAAGACGGCGGCTTCCGCGTCCGTGACGGACACGTCGAGGAACGAAACGCCACGGCTCTTGACTACCTTCGTCGTGGCGGTGTACTCCCCGGTTGTGGGGCTCTCCGTTGGGGTCGGACTCGTGGTCGGGGCGGTGGTTGTCGGGGCGGTGGTTAACGCCACGTTCGCGCCTAGAGCGCCTAGTGGGTTGCTGTCAGTGGATCGTAGGGGATCGGACGCTGACGTCTGGGTGATCGCGACTCCGCCGGCTCCTGCCAGTGCGACGGTGCCGAGCAGCGCGCCCAGGATGGAGAATCTCATAATCCTGCTCTTTGGGAGATTTCAGGACGTGGGCCATTATTCCGACTTGTCAAGAATGGTCAAGGGTGGGACGCATGAAGAGGCGCTTCCGGTTCCGCCGCGCGGCGAACTACATCAATCTCGCCACTCCGCTCGGTCTACTGATCTCGCTCATCGGCGGCGCGACCAGGCAATCTGGCCCCAACGGACTCATCCTCGCCTTCGGCTACCGCTACCGCTTCCCCATCGCAGGAGCGTTCACCGTGGGTAACGTCGTACTGACCAAGTGGAACGCGCTGGACGATCGGCTCATCCTCCACGAGGGCCGCCACGCCACCCAGTGGGCCTGGTGCGTCGGCCTGCCCATGCTCCCGCTCTACCTCCTGTCGATGCTCGGCTCGGTGCTGGTCTGCGGCAACCAGGCTTCGTACAACGTCTTCGAGCGGCTGGCCGACTTGGAGGACGGCGGGTACCCCCGGGCGCCGCTGTGGTGGCGCCGGCCGAGAGGGGCATCGTGACGACCAAGTAGTGGCTCCCCAATGGCAGGATTGGGGCCATGAGCGAGAGCTTCCCGCGCCTGTCTGCCAGGACCCGCCGGTTCACCCTCGGGGTGCCCAGGGGCTTCACGATCTCTCCGGACGGCGGCCGGGTGGTCTTCCTGCGTACGAAGTCCGGCACCGATCCGGTGACCTGCCTGTGGGAGCTCGACACCGACACCCACGTCGAGCGCCTGGTCGTGGATCCGCGTACGCTCCACGGCGACGAGGAGGACCTGCCTCCCGAGGAGCGGGCCAGACGTGAGCGCAGCCGGGAGGCGGCGGGGGGCGTGGTCGCGTACGCCACCGACAAGGACGTGACGCGGGCCTGCTTCGCTCTGTCCGGCGGTCTCTACGTCGTCGAGCTGGCGAGCGGCCAGGCACGGCGGCTGGACGCTCCGGGCGCGGTCATCGATCCCCGGCTGTCGCCTGACGGGCGACATGTCGCATACGTCACGGGCGGGGCGCTGCGCGTCCAGGACCTGATCACCGGCGAGGACCGCGCGCTGGCCACGCCGGAGTCGGAGACGGTGACGTACGGGCTGGCCGAGTTCATCGCCGCCGAGGAGATGGACAGGATGCGCGGCCACTGGTGGGCGCCGTCGAGCGACGCGCTGCTGGTCGAGCGCGCCGACGAGGCCCCGGTCCGGGTCTGGCACATCGCCGACCCGGCCAACCCCGAACGTCCGGCCGCGGACCAGCGCTATCCGGCCGCCGGCACGCCCAACGCCGTCACCGAGCTGTTCGTGCTGGGGCTCGACGGGTCGCGGGTCGCGGTGCCGTACGCGGAGGAATACCTCACGACGGCGGCCTGGGACCCCCACGCGCTGTCGATCGTGACCCTGACCCGCGATCAGCGGACAATGCGGCTGTTCACGGTCGATCCGGCGACCGGCGCGACCACGCTCGTGCGCGAGGACACCGATCCGGCCTGGGTCGACATCGTCACCGGTGTGCCCGCGCACCTCGACGACGGCTCGCTGGTGTGGGTCGCGAGCTCCGGGGGCGGCAACCGGCTGTTCGTGGGCGACCGCGCGGTCACGCCGCCCACGCTGCAGGTGCGGGCGGTGCTCGACGTCGATCACGACAGCGTGCTGTTCAGCGCGAGCGGCGACCCGACCGAGATCCATCTGTGGACCTGGGACGGGCACTCGCTGCTGCCCGTCTCGACCCGTTCCGGGGTGTTCTCGGGGCGGATGGCGGGCGGCGTCGGCGTGCTGACCGAGCAGAGCCTCGACGCCGAGGGCGTGTCGACCACGGTGGTTCGGCGTGACGGCATGGCGGTGCCGATCCCGTCGTTCGCCGAGCGGCCCGGTCTCGACCTGCGCGTCTCGCTCGGCCGTTCCGGCCGTCGCGAGCTGGCCACCGCCGTGGTGCTGCCCTCGTGGCACGAGCAGGGCTCGCGGAGGCTGCCGGTCCTCATGGATCCGTACGGCGGCCCGCACGCGCAGCGGGTGCTCAACCGGCGCGGCGCGTTCCTGGAGAGCCAGTGGTTCGCCGAGCAGGGTTTCGCCGTCGTCGTGGCCGACGGGCGTGGCACGCCCGGCCGGGGTCCGGAGTTCGAGCGGGCCGTGCTGAACGACCTCGCGACGCCTGCGCTCGAGGACCAGATCGACGCCCTGCAGGGCGTGGCCGAGCAGTACCCCGACGACCTCGACCTGACGAAGGTGGCCATTCGCGGCTGGTCGTTCGGCGGGTTCCTGGCCGCGCTGGCGGTGCTGCGGCGGCCGGACGTGTTCCACGCGGCGGTGGCGGGGGCGCCGGTGACGGACTGGCGGCTGTACGACACCTGCTACACCGAGCGATACCTGGGCCATCCGGACGAGCAGCCCGAGGTGTACGAGAAGTCCTCGTTGTTCGCGGACGCCGCCAAGCTCGAACGCCCGCTGCTGCTGATCCACGGCCTGGCCGACGACAACGTGGTGGCCGCCCACACGCTGCGCCTGTCCTCCGCCCTGCTGGCGGCCGGGCGGCAGCACAGCGTGCTCCCGCTGTCCGGGGTGACGCACATGACGCCGCAGGAGGTCGTGGCGGAGAACCTGCTGCTGCTCCAGGTGGACTTCTTGAAGAGGTCGCTGGGCTGACCTACGGACGGGGGACGTCCGGACTCGAGGCGCCTGGCCTGGGGGCGCCTGGAGGGGGGCTGTCTGAGGGCGGGGCGTCCGGACGGAGGGCGTCGAGCGCCCGTGACACGGTCAGGCCGCAGATCACGACGCCGCCCAGGACGACCATGAGGAGGTACGCCGGGACGCCCAGCAGGACGAGCTGACCCTGAATGACGGCCAGGAGAAGCACGGCGAACACCGTGCCGCCGACGGCGCCACGGTCGCCGTACGCGATGACGCCGAGCCCGCCGCGTCCGATCGCGCCGGGCAGGTCGGCGGCCGCCGTCGCACCGTGCTCGCCGGGCACGCGGGTGACCGCCGACGAGCCACGCTCACCGTTCGGACCCGTACCCGGACCCATGCCGATACTCGTGCCGCCCAGAACGACGGCTGCGAGTGCGAACACAGCGGTGAACAGCCCCTGAGAGGCCGGCTGCGCCGCCCCCAACCGCAGCAGCAGCATGAACCCGCCCAGAGCCGCGAGCACACACGATCCGGCCAGCCCGGCCAGAGGGCCCACCCACTCATTGCTCAGCGACCGGCGAAGGTCCCGCCACTTCCACACCACTCCGCCCGCCACCGAGACGACGGCGAACAGCACGAACCCCACCACGGGAGGGAGGGACGGCGGATCGGGCAGGATGACCGTCCTGCCCTGGCTGACGGCGAACAGCAGTCCGTCGCACACCACGGCGGAGGCCAGCGTGACCGCCCAGGACGGCGCCGACAGCAGCACCGTGAACGCTCCCATGACCAGGCCCGCGATCCCGGCGAGCAGGACCACGAGCAGCAGTCCGACGATCAGCGGCATCCCGGTGACGGTCACGAAGGTGGCGATGAGCGCGCCGGAGAGCGCGGACACGGACCCCACGGCCAGGTTGGGCGTGCCGGTTCGCAGCGAAAGGGACAGCGCCACGGCCACCATGCCGGTCGGAGCGGAGGACGCGACGATGTTCAGGAAGTGACCGTCAGGGGCGGTGAACAGGACCGTCGCCAGCGCCAGCACCGTGACGACTCCCAGTACGCCTTCCCAGGCCCACTGCCATTTGCTCACGTTGTTGATGTTGACAACGCCACACCACCGCCGCAAGACCCATTTGTCCGCGCGCGCCGCCGCCGCGCGGATCGCCGTCGGGCACCTCACCGTGCACCGCAGTCTCCGCGCGAGGCGGCTGTGCCGGTGGACGGGATGGTCTGACAACCCCAGGTCTGACTACGCCCTCCCCAAAACCAAACCCTGGTCCGACGCGATCCCACCCCCCGCCCCGGCATCGTGAACGCCATGTTCAAGCCCCTCACCATCGCCCTGACACTCGGGGCCCTGCTCGGCGCGGGCCTGCACGCCCCAGCGACGGCGGCGGCCGCCGACGGCCCTCCAGAGTGGCAGACCTGCCCCAATGACAAGATCGGCATGGCATGTGCCGATCTCCAGGTCCCGGTCGACTGGCAGAAACCCGACGGCCGCAAGATCACCCTCAAGCTGGGCCGCCTCAAGGCCACCGGCAAGTCGGAAGGCTCGGTCCTGGTGTCCTACGGCGGCCCGGGCGGCCCCGGCATCGCGATCACCCAGTCCAGCCCCGACTGGTGGGCCAAGCTCCGCGAGCGCATGGACATCGTCACGTGGGACACACGCGGCTACGGCGAGCAGTTCGGCGGCCTCAGCACAGGCCTGCCGTGCACGTGGACCCGCATCCCGATCCCCGACGCCCCCAGGGACGACGCCGATTTCGGCCGTCTGTCCGACACCAACCGCGGCTACGCGGAGGCCTGCCGGCACAAGGACCCCGAGCTGTTCGCCAACATGAGCTCGGCAGATCAGGCCAGAGACATGGAAGCGATCCGGAAGGCCCTGGGTGAGGAGAAGCTCAACTACTACGGCGCCTCCTACGCGGGCTTCTACGGCCAGGCCTACGCCCGCCTCTTCCCCAACCAGGTCCGCACGATGGTCCTGGACGGCACCTGGAGCCACAGCGCCGCCGACTGGGAGGGCGAGCTGGAGGAGATGGCCAAGTCCAACGAGCAGTTCCTGCGACGCTTCTTCACCTGGTGCGCCACCAACGACTGCGGCGACGTCCCCGCTCTCTGGCCCAAGCTGATCGCCCGGGCCGACCGCACCCCCATCCCCACCAAGACCGCCAACGTCGCCTACAAGGCCCGCGACCTGCAGAGCTTCGCCATTGCGCTGGCCCGCCAAGGCGCCTCGGCCTGGCCCAAGCTGGCCCAGGCCATCCGCAAGGCGACCAAGGGCGACGCCTCCGACTTCGTGCCTGAGCGCGGCGCCCGCTACCCCGACCAAGCCACGGGTGTCACGGAATGCGCCGACTGGCCGCGCTTCGCCAACCGCGCCGAAATGTCCGCCACCACCAAGCGCCTGCTCCGCGTGGCGCCCAACACCGGCACCGCCAGCACGATCGCCTCGGCGACCCTGGGCTGCATCGGCTGGCCCCAGCCCGTCACCAACCCACCCGCCCCTCTCCCGAAGGGCCTGCCGCCCATGCTGGGAGCGGGGGCGTGGGGCGAGTCGGACGCAGTGGAACGCATCCTGTCCCAGGTGCCGGGCAGCGCCACCATCCATCACGACGGCCCCGGCCACACGCTGTACGGGTTCAATGCCTGCGCCCGCGACCGCATCAACGCCTACTTCACCGACCGCACCGTCCCACCCGCCAAGACGCAGTGCTGACCCGCCCCCGGCGTTGACCACCAGACAGACCAGTGCAGGCCTGCTCTATCCACACAGACCAGGGCAGGGCAGCGAAGTGGCGCGTGATCTTCCTGTCTACTGCAGCGCTCGGAGGAGCAGATCATTCAGGGTGGCCTGCTCCTGCGGCGTGATCTTGGCCAAGGGTGAGCCCTCGGTGAGCAGGCCCAGCAGGCGGTCGCGCAGGGCGATGCCTTCGGAGGTGAGCACGAGTTGTTTGGCCCGGCGGTCGCTCGGATGGGGGCGGCGTTCGACGATGCCCTGTTCCTCCAACCGGTCGACGACGAACGTGGCGTTCGACGGCTCGCACCCCATGCGGTCAGCCAGGTCACGCATGGTCAGCGGGCCGGTGAGCTCACGCAGCGCCACTGCTTGAGGGGCGGTCAGGTTCAGGGCGCCGGCCCGCTCCCTGATGTGGCCTTCGATCTGCCTGGCCAGGGCGTTGACGAGCCCGCACAGGTTCCGCTCGGCAACGGCCAGCGCCTCACTGTCGGCGGCGGCGGCATGGGTGGACGGCTCGGGCAGCGTCATACCGATCAGACTACCTCAAGTCTGCATATTTGCAGCTTTAATAGTTCTAGTTGTAAGTTTCTGAGGCATGAGCCTTTATGAAGAGCGTCTGCGTCGGCCGTCCCCCATCCGTTCGCTGGAGTTCGGCGACCTCAAGATCACCTATGTGCCTGACGGTGTGGTGCAGCTGAAGCCCTACGGATGGTTGCCAGGAACGACAGAGCAGGACTGGAACGACAATGCCGCCTTTCTCGACGACACGGGAAACCTGGTGGGAAGCATCGGCGGGTTGCTGGTGGAGTACGGCGAGAGAGCACTGCTGATCGATGCCGGGGTAGGACCGGTGTCCCTGCCCGACGACCCGGACAACCCGCGGATCGGTGCCATCCACGGTGGTCAACTGCTTGACAATCTTGTGCGGCTGGGGCGCAAGCCCGAAGAGATCGAGGCGGTGGCCTTCACCCACCTGCACCTCGACCACCTGGGCTGGGCCTGGCACCCCGCGCCAGGGAGCGACCGGCCTGCCTTCGCCCCGGCTGCCTACCTGTTCAGCGAGCCCGAATGGGATCAGCGCCGGCTGAGCATCGAGCAGGGCACGACCGAGGAGATGCTCGCCGCGCTGGCGCCATATGTGCGTACAGTGCGTGAGGGTGAGGAGATCTTCCCGGGCGTTCGGGTGACGCTGGCTCCCGGGCACACGGCCGGGCATGCCACGTACACGATCACGTCCGGCGACCGGCGGCTGATCGCTTTCGGCGACGCCCTGCACACCGCGGCCCAGATCCGCCACCCGAACTGGTCCGCCGCCCCGGACCTGGACTCGGTGGAGTCGACCCTGCACCGGCACCGGCTGGTCAAGGAACTGCTGCGACCCGACACGATCGGCTTCGGCGGGCACTTCGCCGACGTGGTGTTCGGCCGCGTCGAGGACACCGCCGACGGCCCCACCTGGGTTCCCGTGGCCTGACTCCTGACCTCTGGCCCCTGGCCGCTGGCCGCTGGCCTCTGAGCTCTGACCTCTGCCCCCTGTGATCCCGGCGGCCACCTGCTCAGGAGGGTGGCCTCCGGGATGCCGTGCGCCACCCGCCACTCACGAGCGGGTACCCATCGGACACGGTGCAACGCTCCGCAGACACAACCGCCAGAACCAGGAGCTACTACGCGTTCAGGAGAGAGCGACCCGGACGCGGTGAGGCGCTACACAGGCGTCGTCGGCAGGGCCTCGTGGACCGCCACGACGCTCAGGAGGAGGTGGTCGTGGGAGTGCCGTGCCAGCTGGTCCAGAGCGCCGCGTACGAGCCGCCCTTCGCCACCAGCTCCTCGTGCGACCCCAGCTCGCTGATCCGCCCGTCCTCCACGACAGCCACCCGATCGGCATCGTGCGCCGTGTGGAGCCGGTGGGCGATGGCGATCACGGTGCGCCCGTCCAGTACGGCGGCCAGCGACCGCTCCAGGTGCCGGGCCGCCCGAGGGTCGATCAGCGAGGTGGCCTCGTCCAGCACCAGGGTGTGCGGGTCGGCGAGCACCAGGCGGGCCAGGGCGAGCTGCTGGGCCTGCGCGGGCGACACCGCCAGGCCCCCGGAGCCCACTTCCGTCTCCAGCCCCGAGGGCAGGGCGAGCACCCACTCCAGCGCGTCCACCGCCTCGAGCGCCTTCCGTACGGCCGCGTCGTCGGCGTCCGGGCGGGCGATCAGCAGGTTGTCGCGCAACGACCCCTTGAACACGTGGTGCTCCTGCGTGACCAGCGCCACGTGCCCCCGCAGCTCGCCCAGCGGCAGGTCGACGAGCGGCACCCCGCCCACGGTGACCGATCCGGTACGCGGCCCGTGGATCCCCGCCAGCAGCCGCCCCAACGTGGACTTGCCGGCCCCGGAAGGCCCCACCATGGCCAGCCGCTCCCCGGGGCGGACGGTCAGGGACACCCCGTGCAGCACGTCGCGGCCCTCGCGGTACGCGTAACGGACGTCGGCCGCCTCCAGCAGCTCCCCGGAGGGGCGCGAGGAGCCGGCCGCCCGGTCGTCGGGCACGTTGGACACGCCCAGCAGCCGGGCCATGGACGCCCCGCCCACCTGCAGCTCGTCGATCCAGCTCAGGAACCTGTCGAGGGGGTCGATCAGCTGCTGCGCGTAGAGCGTGGCGGTGGCCACCTGAGAGAGCGCCACCCACCCGTTGGCGTAGAACAGGCCGCCGACCAGCAGGGTAGTCACGACTGGGATCACGTATCCCAGCTCGACCGCGGGATACCACCTGGTGCGGAGCCCGAGCGTGTACCGTTCGGCCGCGAAGGAACGGCTGATGTCGCCGTCGGTACGCGCTCGGCGGCGCGCCTGAAGCCCGAGCGCCTCCACCACCCGGGCGCCCTCGACGGTTTCGGCCAGTCCTTCGGTCATGTCGGCATAGGCGGCGTTCTCGCGGAGGTAGCCGTCCCGCGCCCGTTTCAGGTACCAGCGGGTGGAGATCCAGATCACCGGCCCGGTGATCAGCATCGGCAGCATGAGCAGGGGGCTGACCACGAGCAGCGCGCCGATCGTGATCAGGAAGGTGACCAGGGCGATCAGCGTCTCCGGCACGGCGTTCCGTACGGTCCGGGACAGCGAGTCCACGTCACGGGAGGTACGCGTGATCAGGTCACCGGACCCGGCCCGCTCGACCGTGGAGAGCGGCAGCCCGAGCACCCGGTTCACGAACTCCTCCCGGAGCTCGGCCAGCACCTTCTCGCCGAGCCTGGCCGAGGCCAGCACCGCGTACCGTACGAGCACGCCCTGCAGCAGCAGGAAGCCCCCGATGGCGGCGGCCACGACGGCGACGTTGACCTCGGCGCCGTACTGGACGTCCTGCACCAGCCTGCCGAGCTGCCACGGCACGACCAGACCCGCGACGGCCGCCAGCCCGTGCAGGGCGAGCGCGAGGGCGAGCCGGCGCGGGTAGCGGAGCGTCAGCCGCCTGGCGTAGGCGCGCACCTGTTTCCGGTCGGCGACCGGCAGGATCTCACGAGCCATGCGGCCTCACCCCTCCCGGCATTCAGCAGCGGACTCATACGTCCGGGGCATGGTTCAGTCCTCTCCGCGGGTCACGGTCGCGGCGTACTCCGGCGAGTCGCCCAGCAGCTGCCGGTGCGTGCCCTCCGCGAGCACCCGCCCGTCCTCCACGTAAACGACGTGGTCGGTGCGGTCGAGCACCAGCGGGCTGGTCGTGCAGATCAGCGTGGTCCTGCCGGCCCTGGCCTTGGCCAGGCGTTCGGCGATGCGGGCCTCGGTGTGGGCGTCGACGGCGCTGGTGGGCTCGACCAGGATGAGCACCTCCGGATCGGCCAGCAGCGCCCTGACCAGGCGCAGCCGTTGCTGCTGCCCGCCCGAGAACTCCCGCCCGCCCTCCGCCACCACTGCGGAGAGCCCGTCGGGCAGGGCCTCGACGATGTCCTCGGCGCAGGCCGCGTGCAGGGCCTGGCGCACCTCCTCGTCGGTGGCCTCGCCGCGCACGTCCAGCTCGTCGCGCAAGCGGCCGGTGAACAGCCGGGCACCGTTGTCGGCGACCAGGATCCGGGAGCGGACCTCCTCGATGGGCAGCGTGGACAGGTCGGCCGCCCCGAACATGACGTCGCCGTCGGCGTAGCGGCCGAGCCGGTCGGCGATGGCGAGGGCGTCCTCGGGCGCGTCGGCGGCGACCGCCGTGAGGCAGCCGGGCTGGAGGGTGACGCCGCTGTACGAGTCGCGCAGCACGCCGCCCGCGCTGCTCCCGGCGCCGCCGGTGATCTCGGGCTCGATGGACAGGATCCGGATCACGCGCCCGGCCGCCACGTGGCCCTTGGTGAGCTTGTCGGCGGCCTCGGTGAGCGTGCGCATGGGCCCGATCAGGAACACGGCATAGAGATAGAAGGCGACCAACTGCCCCGTGGGGATCTCCCCGGCGACGGCGAACGTGGCGCCGACGCCGGTGACGACCGCGATGAGCAGGCCTGGCAGCACGATCTGGGCGCCTTCGAGCACCGACTCGACCCCGGCCACGCCTACCCCGGCCTGCCGGACCCGCTGGGACCCGGCGCGGTAGCGCGCGGCGAAGACCTCCTCGCCGCCGATGCCGCGCAGCACCCGGAGGCCTGCCACGATGTCGGCGGCCCTGGTGGACAGGTCGCCGGTCAGCTCGCGCTGCCTGGCCTGCCGCTTGTGCAGGGGCCTGAGCAGCGGCCCGACGGCGACGGCCATGAGCGGCACGCCGAACAGGACCAGCAGCCCGAGCGGCAGCGAGGTCGAGATGAGGATCACGGTGACGGTGACGATCGCCACGACGGAGCCGGTGCCGCGCAGCAGGATGTCCATGGAGTTGCCGATGTGGGCGATGTCGGAGTTGCCGACGCTGACGATCTCGCCGGTCGAGAGCCGCTTCGGCAGCGTGGCGCCCAGCCGGGCGGCCTGCCCGGCGGTCAGCTGGACGGTGCGGTACGCGGCGGCCAGCCAGTTGTAGACCGCCATCCGGTGCCGCATGATCCCGGTGAACGCCTGCACCAGCCCCAGCCCGAACAGGACCGACGCCCAGAGCAGCAGCGCCCCGGTGTCCTTGGCGGTGACCGCCTCGATCCCCTTCCCGAGCACCGCCGGCATCAGCGCCTGCACCAGCCACCACAGCGTCGCGAAGCCGATGCCCGCGAGAAGGGGTCTGCCCTGCCGCCGCGCGGTCCACCACAGGTAGCGGAGCGGGCTGCGTATGTCGGGCTCGCCGGGATCGGCTTCAGGAAGGGAGCGCATGGCCTGACAAGGTTGACAAGGCACCCCCCGGCCGGGCAAACGGTTTTCTCCGCCCCGGCACCTCCACAGGCACGTGACCTTTACGAAGCTCAGGCATACACCCTGTGTAACAGAGGGTCACTATCTGTGATGGAGTGGGGGTATGAGCGCGGAGGACCTCCTGCTGAAGACCGGCCGATTCCTGCGCAGGTCGGTCACCAGCACCGACCTGCGCACCCTCTATCTGAAGGGCGGCACGGAAGGCGACGCCTATTACCGCGACCGGTGGAGCCACGACAAGGTGGTCCGCTCGACGCACGGCGTGAACTGCACGGGCTCGTGCTCGTGGAAGGTCTACGTCAAGGACGGCATCATCACCTGGGAGACGCAGCAGACCGACTACCCGAGTGTGGGCCCCGACCGCCCCGAGTACGAGCCGCGCGGCTGCCCGCGCGGCGCGGCCTTCTCCTGGTACACCTACTCCCCGACCCGGATCCGCTACCCGTACGCCCGGCGCGTCCTCGTCGAGATGTACGCGGAAGCGAAGCGACGCCTGAACGGCGACCCGGTCGCCGCATGGGCAGAAGTCACGAAAAATCCGGAGAAACGGCGTAAGTACCAGACCGCCCGAGGCTGCGGTGGCCTCATCCGCATCACCTGGGACCAGGCGGTCGAGATGATCGCCGCCGCCCACGTCCACACCATCAAGACGTACGGCCCCGACCGGATCGCCGGCTTCTCCCCCGTCCCCGCCATGTCGATGGTCTCCCAGGCCATCGGCTCCAGGTTCCTGTCGCTGATCGGCGGCACCATGCTCTCCTACTACGACTGGTACGCCGACCTGCCCGTGGCCTCGCCCCAGGTCTTCGGCGACCGGACGGACGTGCCGGAGTCGGCCGACTGGTGGGACGCCGCGTACCTGATCATGTGGGGCGCGAACGTGCCCGTCACCCGCACCCCCGACGCCCACTGGATGGCCGAGGCCCGCTACCGGGGCCAGAAGGTCGTGGTGGTCTCCCCCGACTTCAACGACGCCGCCAAGTTCGCCGACGAGTTCCTCAGCGTGCGGCCGGGCACGGACGGCGCGCTGGCCATGGCCATGGGGCACGTGCTGCTGAAGGAGTTCTTCGTCGAGCGGGAGACGCCCGGCTTCACCGACTACGTCAAGCGCTTCACCGACCTGCCGTTCCTCGTCCGGCTGAAGGAGCACGCGGAGGCGTACGTGCCCGGCAGGTTCCTCACGGCCAGGGACCTGGGCTCGGAGCAGGAGGCGGCCGAGTGGAAGACCGTGCTCATGTCGCGGACCGGCGAGCCGGTCGTGCCGAACGGCTCGATCGGCTTCCGCTGGACCGAGTCCGGCGAGGGCCGCTGGAACCTCGGCCTGGACACCGACCCCAGGCTCACCCTGTACGGCGGCGAGACGGCCGAGGTCCTGCTGCCCCGCTTCGACGGCGGCCGTTCGGTACGCAGGGGCGTGCCGGTCGCCAGGGTCGGCGACCACCTGGTGACCACGGTGTTCGACCTGCTCCTGGCCCAGTACGGGGTGGCGCGCGACGGGCTCCCGGGTGACTGGCCGGACGGTTACGACGCCGACGAGCCGTACACGCCTGCCTGGCAGGAGAAGATCACCGGCGTGCCCGCGGAAAGGGCGGCGCGGATCGCCAGGGAGTTCGCGAGGACGGCCGAGTCCACCAAGGGCCGATGCATGATCATCCTTGGCGCGGGCACCACGCAGTGGTTCCACGGCGACACGATCTACCGGGCCTTCCTGTCACTGCTCCTGCTGACCGGCTGCCAGGGCCGCAACGGCGGCGGCTGGGCGCACTACGTGGGCCAGGAGAAATGCCGCCCCCAGAGCGGCTGGGCGCTGCTGGCGGGCGCCCTGGACTGGTCGCGGCCGCCGCGGCAGGTCCCCGGCACGCCGTACTGGTACCTGCACACCGACCAGTGGCGTTACGACCACTTCGACGCGGGCGAGCTGGCCTCGCCGCTCGCCACCGGCGAGTTCCGCGGCAAGCACACCGCCGACCTGGTCACCGAGGCCGTCAGGAACGGCTGGATGCCGATGTCCCCGGCCTTCGACCGCAACCCGCTGGACCTGGGCGACGCCGCCGACCCCATCGCCCACACCCTCGAGGAGCTCCGCTCCGGACGGCTCAGACACGCCGCGGAGGACCCGGACGACCCGCGCAACTGGCCCCGCGTGCTCACCCTGTGGCGCTCGAACCTCTTCGGCTCCTCCGCCAAGGGCAACGAGTATTTCCTCCATCACCTGCTGGGGACCACCTCCAACCTGAAGCACCCCGACGAGCGGGCCCCGAGCGGGAAGCTGGACCTCCTGGTCACGCTCGACTTCAGGATGACGTCCTCGACGATCTTCTCCGACATCGTGCTCCCGGCCGCCACCTGGTACGAGAAGCACGACCTGTCGAGCACGGATCTGCACCCGTTCGTGCACGCCTTCAACCCGGCGATCAGCCCGCCCTGGGAGACAAAGACCGATTTTTCGGCTTTTCACGCTATCGCTGGGGCCTTCAGCAGGCTCGCCAAGGAGCATCTCGGCGTCCGCAGGGACGTGGTGGCGACCGCGTACCAGCACGACACGCCGGGCGAGCTGGCGGGAGGCGGCGGGCCCGAGCTGACGGTGGTGGAGCGCGACTACGGCGCCGTCGCCGAGAAGCTGGCGGCGCTCGGCCCGCTCACGGAGCAGCTGGGGCTGCCGGTCAAGGGTGTCACGTTCCTGCCCGACGAGGAGGTTGCCTGGCTGGGCCTGCGCTGCGGCCTGGTGCCGTGGGGCGTCGCCAAGGGAAGGCCCGAGCTCGACACCGAGGCCAAGGCGTGCGAAGCGATACTCGCGCTCTCGGGCGTGAGCAACGGCAGGCTGGCCGCGCAGGGCTTCAGCCAGCTCTCCCGGCGTACGGGCACCGGCTTCGAGGACCTGATCGACGTACGGCACCGCATCGACTTCGCCGACGCGCAGGCCGGGCCCGTGCACGTGGCGGCCAGCCCGGAGTGGTCGGGCAAGGAGTCGCGTGACCGCCGCTACTCCCCTTTCACGATCAACGTGGAGAACGGCAAGCCCTGGCACACGCTCACCGGCCGCATGCACTTCTTCCTCGACCACGACTGGATGCACGAGTACGGCGAGTCGCTGCCGATCTACCGCCCACCGCTGGACCTGGCCGCGCTGTGCGGCGAGACCGGCACCCTGCGTTATGTCACCCCGCACAGCAAGTGGTCGCTCCACTCCGAGTACCAGGACAACCTGCTCATGCTGACTTTGTCGAGGGGCGGCCCCACGATCTGGATGTCGGTGGAGGACGCGGCCGAGCTGGGCGTGGCGGACAACGACTGGATCGAGGCGGTCAACCGCAACGGCGTGGTCGTGGCCAGGGCCGTCGTCTCGCACCGCATGCCGCGCGGCACGGTGTACATGCACCACGCGCAGGACCGCCTGATCGACGTGCCCAGATCGGAAGCGACCGGCCGGAGAGGCGGCATCCACAACGCCCTGACCAGGCTGCTCATCAAGCCCACGCACATGATCGGCGGGTACGCCCAGCTCTCGTACGGCTTCAACTACCTCGGCCCCGCCGGGAGCCAGCGCGACGAGATCACCACCATCCGGCGCCGATCGCAGGAGGTGGAGTACTGATGCGGATCATGGCCCAGGTCGCCATGGTGATGAACCTGGACAAGTGCATCGGCTGCCACACCTGCTCGGTCACCTGCAAACAGACCTGGACCAACCGCCCAGGGGTCGAGTACGTCTGGTTCAACAACGTCGAGACCCGCCCGGGACAGGGCTACCCCAGGCGCTACGAGGACCAGGAGCGCTGGCGCGGCGGCTGGGTGCGCGGCAGGAACGGCCGACTCAAGCTCAGAGCGGGCGGCCGCGTCCACAAGCTGCTCACCATCTTCACCAACCCCCTCATGCCCTCCATCCAGGACTACTACGAGCCCTGGACCTACGACTACGAGCACCTCACCGACGCCCCGCTGTCCGGCGACGTACCCGTGGCGCCGCCCAGGTCCCTGATCAGCGGCGAGCCGATGAAGATCCGCTGGAGCGCGAACTGGGACGACAACCTCGGCGGCGACCCGTCGCCCGACCCCGTCCTGGCCAAGGTGTCGGATCAGGTCAGGCTGGCCTTCGAGCAGGCGTTCATGTTCTACCTGCCGCGCATCTGCGAGCACTGCCTCAACCCGTCGTGCGTGGCCTCCTGCCCGTCGGGCGCCCTGTACAAGCGCGTCGAGGACGGCATCGTGCTGGTGGACCAGGACCGCTGCCGGGGCTGGCGCATGTGCGTGACGGGCTGTCCGTACAAGAAGATCTACTTCAACCACAAGACCGGCAAAGCGGAGAAGTGCCATTTCTGCTATCCGCGGGTGGAGGTCGGGCTCCCGACGGTCTGCTCGGAGACCTGCGTCGGCCGCCTGCGCTACCTCGGGGTGCTGCTGTACGACGCCGACCGCGTGAGCGCGGCGGCCTCGGTCGCCGACGAGCGCGACCTGTACGAGGCCCAGCTGGACCTGTTCGTCGACCCGCACGACCCGGTGGTGACCGAGGCCGGGCTGCCCGCCGACTGGGTGGAGGCCGCGCGCAGATCACCCGTGTACGACCTGATCAAGAAGTACCGGATCGCGCTCCCTCTGCACCCGGAGTACCGCACGCTGCCGATGGTCTGGTACGTCCCCCCGCTCTCCCCCGTCGTGGACGCGCTGGCCGGCGGAGGCCACGACGGCGAGGACGCGGGCAACCTGTTCGCCGCCATCGAGTCGCTCCGCATCCCGGTCGGCTACCTGGCGGAGCTCTTCTCGGCCGGCGACCCGGCGCCCGTGACCGCCGCGCTGCGCCGCCTGGCCGCGATGCGGTCGTACATGCGCGCGGTCAACCTCGGCGAGCCGCCGGTCCTCCCGGACGCGGGCCTGTCGGAAGACGAGGTGCGCGACATGTACCGGCTGCTGGCGCTGGCCAGGTACGAGGAGCGGTACGTGATCCCGACCGCCTACGGCAACATCCCTCCGGGCATCGTGGAGGAGGGCGCATGCCCTCTCGACTACGACGCCGGACGCGGCGCCCAGAGCCCGTTCGGGGAGGCGTCGGGCAGACCGGTCCCGGTCTCGATCGAGAGCTTCCACGGCCTGAAGGAGCGCCAGACCAGCGACGAGATCACCCATGACCGGGTGAACCTGCTCAACTGGGACGGCCGCGGCACCCCCGCCGGCCTGTTCCCGCCCAAGAGGGGTCCCAAGAGAGGAAGCTCATGAACAGGGCCGTGATCTGGCAAGCCGCCGCGCATCTCCTCGCCTACCCCGACGAGCGCTTCTGGCGTCGCCTCCCGCTGATCAGGGAGGCGGCCGAGCCGCATTTCGGGGCGTTCCTGTCGCGGGTCTCCGAGCTCGGCCCCGGCGAGCTGGCCGCGCACTACGTGGAGACGTTCGACCTGCACCGGCGCTGCTGTCTCTATCTGACCTACTACACCGACGGCGACACCCGCCGCCGCGGCCGCTCGCTGGCCGCGCTGAAACAGCGCTACCGCGCGGCCGGGTGGGAGCTCATGGACGACGAGCTGCCCGACTTCCTGCCGGTGATGCTGGAGTTCGCCGCGCATGATCCCTCCGGCGCCGCGCTGATCAAGGAGCACAGGCCGGGGCTGGAGCTGCTGCTCACCGCCCTGACCGACCGCGACTCGCCGTACGCGTACGTGATCGGCGCGGTCTGCGCGACCCTCCCGCCGATCACCGCCGCCGAACGGCTCCAGGCCACGCGCCTGGCGCAGGACGGCCCGCCCGCCGAGACCGTAGGAGGCTACCTGTGACATGGGGGGAGAGCATGATCTGGATGGTCGCCCCGTACGTCACTTTGGTGATCTTCGTGGGCGGGCTGATCTGGCGTTACCGGTACGACAGGTTCGGCTGGACCACCCGCTCGTCCCAGCTCTACGAGAGCGCGCTGCTGCGCCTGGCGAGCCCGCTGTTCCACTACGCCCTGCTCGTCGTGATCGTCGGCCACGTCGCCGGGCTGCTGATCCCGATGAGCTGGACGGACGCGATCGGCGTCGCCAACGACGCGTACCACACGAACGCGCTCATCTGGGGCGGCCTCTCGGGCCTGGCCACGCTGGCGGGCATGGTCCTGCTGATCCACCGCCGCCGCACCAACGGGCCGGTGTTCATGGCGACCACGGCCAACGACAAGACGATGTACGCGGTGCTGGCCGGGTCGATCGTGACGGGCCTGGCGACGACGGTCGCGGGGTTCGTGCCGAGCGAGGTGAGCTACCGCACCACGGTCGCGCCCTGGTTCCGCGGCGTCTTCATCCTCCAGCCGGACGCCATGTCGATGGGGCAGGCCGACATTCTTTACAAGGTGCACACCGTCATCGGGATGGCGCTGGTCGTTCTCTTCCCGTTCAGCCGCCTGGTGCATGCGTTTTCCGCCCCTTTGGGGTACTTGTTCCGTCCTTACATCGTGTATCGGAGTCGCGTTCGATAGCGTGCCGGGCGTCTGGGAGCGGCTCGGGTACGCCAGAATCGACCCTTGTGAAGCACGGGTACACCAACAGCACATTCGGCGACGGCGCCCTGGTCGTGAAGTGCTACCAGGGCCCGGAGGCGGCGTTCCGGCTCGGCACGGAGAGCAGATACCTGCGCCGCCTGCGTGGCCGCATCCCCGTGCCCCGCGTGCACAAGGTCACCGAGACGAGCCTGACCACCCGCTTCGTCTCCGGCGTCCACGGCCAGGACCTCCTCGACGAGGGCCACGCCGCGGAGGTGCTCACCGAGTGCGGCCGGATCCTGTCCGAGCTCCATCGGCTGGGCATCGTGCATGGTGACTTCGGCCCGCAGAACATGCTGTTCGACCCGGCCACGTTCCGGACGACCGCCATACTCGACTGGGAATGGGCCCACCCCGGGCGCCCGGTCGAGGACCTGGCGTGGTGCGAGTGGATCATCCGCAGCCACCACCCGGAGCACGTCCCGCTGCTCACCCACTTCTTCGCCGCCTACGACGGCCCCGTTCCCGAGTGGGCCGAGCGCCATGAGGCGATGGTGACGCGCTGCCGTGACCTGCTCGACTTCTGCGTCCGCTGGGAGCCCGGCGGTGGCGGCGAGAAGCTCTGGCGCGAACGCATCGACGCCACGACCGCCTGGGCCGAATAGGCGCCCGTCAGGCGCGGGCGCGGATCAGCCGCACGGCGTCGTCGAGGAGCGAGAGCTCCCGCCGGGTGAGCGTCGCATTCGCGCCTCTCCTCACCCTGGCCTGCTCGAGCCCGTCATCGAAGTCCATGGCGCCGCCGAGCCCGGCGAGCAGGGCGACGAGGGCCGCCCGCGCCGGGCCGGCGAACTCGCTCTCCTCGTCCACCGCCACCTGCGCGATGATCAACGCCGACATGGCGCAGTCCGTCCCCGGCGGTCCCTCCTGGCTGTTGCACCAGTCGACCACCACGGGCCCTCGGGGCGTCAGCATGACGTTGTCGGGGTGCAGATCGAGATGGAGCACCCGATCAGCGGGATCCCCGGACACCCGGGCCGGGATCTCGTGCAACCGCAGCAGCAGCCGCGCGAGAACCGCGCCCACCTCCTCGGGCGCGATCTCCCTGTCGATGAGGGCCCGCAACATGGTCGGTCCGGTCAACCGCGCCATCACCAGGTCGGTGGCCCGAGCCGCGCCTGGATAGACCTCGGGCACCGGGAAGCCGTGCGCTGCCACGTACGCGATGACCGCCGCCTCCCGCCGCGCGTCGATGTCCATCCGGTAGCGCCGTAACACCCGGTCGCCGTCGATGGCGTACACGTCCGCGGTCCGCCCGGACCCCAGCAGCTCACCGATCTCCATGGCCGCAACCTATCGATGAACGCTGGTACAAAAGCCGTGGCTCGCCTGCGGTGACCCGGGTTACGTTCCCGTTCATGGCCGACGTTCATGGCATGTGCGAGGACCGCTTCGGTGAGGTGCGCGACCTGCTCGCCGCCTCACTCGACAAAGACGACGTGGGCGCCTCGGTGGCGGTCCACGTCGACGGCGAGCCGGTGGTGGACATCTGGGGCGGGTACGCCGACGCGGCCCGCACCGTCCCCTGGGAGCGCGACACCATCACCAATGTCTGGTCCACCACCAAGACGATGACAGCGCTGTGCGCGCTGATCCTCGCTGACCGGGGCGAACTCGACCTGGACGCGCCGGTCGCCGCCTACTGGCCGGAGTTCGCCGCCGCGGGCAAGGAGCACGTGCGGATCCGGCACGTGCTCTCCCACACCGCCGGCCTGCCCACCTGGGACGAACCTATGGCGGTCGAGGACCTCTACGACTGGCACGGGGCCACGTCGCGACTGGCCGCGCAGGCTCCGCGCTGGGAGCCCGGCACGGAGGCCGGGTATCACGCGATCACTCAGGGATTCCTGGTCGGGGAGGTCGTCCGCCGCGTCACCGGTCGCAGTCTGGGCGCCTTCTTCGCCGAGGAGGTGGCCGGGCCGCTGGGCGCCGACTTCCACATCGGCCTCACCGCCGAGCACGATCACCGGGTCGCCCCCAACATCCCGCCCCCGAGTCCCTCCGACTCGTCCGGCAATCCCCCGGTGGAGCCCGCGGACGCGAACACCGCCGCCTGGCGGCGTGCCGAGATCCCGGCCGCGAACGGCCACGGCAACGCCCGCTCGGTCGGCCTCGTCCAGTCCGTGCTCGCCTGCGGCGGAACGCTGCGCGGCGTGCGACTGCTGTCGGAGGCCGGCTGTGAGCGTGCCGTGGAGGAGCAGTACCAGGGGTTCGACCCCGTTCTGGGCGCGCGGATGCGGTACGGCATGGGCTACGGGCTGGTCGGCGGGGCACGTACGTGCTCCTGGGGCGGGCGCGGCGGCTCCATGGTGCTGATCGACCTCGATGCCCGCATGACGGTGGCGTACGTGATGAACCAGATGCTCGAGCAGGGCCGGCTCGGGGACGACCGCGGCCTGGGGTTCGTACTGGCCGCCTACGAGGGGCTGGCTGCCTGATTGTTCTGTATCTGGTTTATAGCCCTTTTGTAGCGCCGGTCGTGATCGTTGATCACGTAAGCCCCCCGCAGAAGGGAAGAAACACGCATGCGCGTTCGTGCAGGCATCGTCGCAGCAGGTATCGCAGCGCTGGCCGCCTTCGGCATCGCCGCGCCGGCCCAGGCCGCGTCGTGGACCTACATCGGCGAGTACACCAGTTACAGCAAGTGCGTCGACATGGGTCAGTCGTACAAGCGTGAGGGCTGGAACGAATACAAGTGCTCGTTGAACGGCACCGGCTGGTACTACCTCTGGGTCAGGTAGCCCGGACTGTACGAACGGCGCCTCCTGAGCCAGGGGGCGCCGTTCGGCATTTCACCAGCCGAGGTGTAACAACGGGAGGGTTCGGACCACTTCGTGGTGTCAGAAGAACGCATCCCGAACGAAGGGGCTGGGCGGTGACGGATGATGCGCACCGGTTCACCGGCATGTACGACGAATGCCGGCAACGTGTGTGGGCCTATGTGGTCAGCCGCGCGGGGCGGCAGGTGGCCGACGAGGTGGTGAGCGAGACGTTCGCGATCGCCTGGCGGCGGCTGGACGACGTGCCCGAGCCGGCGCTGCCGTGGTTGCTGGGCGTCGCGAGAAACGTGCTGCGCGACAACGTACGCGCCGAGGTACGCCGGGAGGCGATCGCGGCCGAGCTGCGTGCCTGGACCGAGGGGGACGTCGCCGATCAGGTGACCGAGCGGCTGGGCGTGCTGCGTGCGCTGGCCACCCTGGCCGAGGACGACCGGGAGCTCCTCGTCCTGGTCGCCTGGCACGGGCTGTCGCCGAAGGAGGGCGCGCGGGTCGTCGGCTGCTCGTCGGCGGCGTTCCGCGTACGGCTGCATCGGGCCCGCAAACGGCTCAAACAGGCCATGGAAGCCACAGATGCCGGCGCCCGGCGCGAACCCCTGCCCCACGTGCGGAACCTCAGCGAGGAGTGGTCATGAACCCCATCGAAGAACTCAAGGCCGCCAGGCCAGCCCACCTCGATGACCGGCCCGTCGACCCGCGCACCAGAGCCGCCGAGCTCTCCCGCGCCATGGCGGCCCCGAGGCCGGTGCGCCGCAGGCGCCGGGCCGTCCGGCCCGCGTGGGGGCTGGGCCTGGCAGGGGCCGCGGCGGCCGTGACAGCGGCGGCCGTGGTCGTCTCCATGAACGGCACGGCGCCGGCGCCACGTCCGCCCGTCGGCAGCCCCGCGAGCGTGCCGAGCACTCAGAAGGTGACGCTGTCGGCTCGCGACGTGCTGCTGGCCGCCGCCGGGAAGGCGGACCGGCAACCGGAGGGCAAGGGGGAATACTGGCACACCGTGTCGGTGCAACGGACCCTTTTCACCGCTGCCAAGGGCGATTACCGAGTCCTGGACAAGCGGCGGGACGAGGGTTGGACGCCCAGCGCCACCGGCGCCGGCCAGGAGCAGTGGGGTCGCATGCAGTCCCTCGGGGCGCGCCCGGCCACCGAGAAGGACCGCCAGGCGTGGGAGCGGGCCGGGTCCCCCACCGCGATCGAGGTCACGGTCCCCGGGAAGCGCCGGCCCATGGTCCTGAAGACGTCGCCGAGACGGGCCATGACCGGTCACAGTCCCTTGCCGGACGGCGACGAGGTGTTCTGGCTGGGCCGCAACGTCACCATGAAGGACCTGCGCGAGTTGCCCAGCGACCCGGACACGCTCAAGAAGCGACTACTGGCCTGGAAGGGTCAGGACACCGACGTGCCGAAGTCGGGCGACGCGTGGCTGTTCGTGGTCAGCATGGGGTTGATCATGGATATGCCGGTGACCTCCGAGGTGCGCGGGGCAGCGTTCCGGATGCTGGCCGAGCTCGACGACGTGAAGGTCGTCGAGAACGTCACGGACGCGGAGGGACGCCCGGGCACGGCTGTGACGATCAACGAGCGCACCCAGGGCGGCGGCGTCACGGAGAATCGGCTGATCTTCGACGAGGCGACCGGGCGCGCGCTGGCGAACGAGAACGTCGTGGTCAAACCGGGCGGCCTCCAGGCCGGCTTCGAGCCGGGCACGGTCTGGAACTCCACCGCGCTGATCGAGGCGGGCTGGACCGACGCCAAGCCCTAGGAGACCTGGCGGGACTCGTCGTTGGCGTTGGTGCGGATCTGCTGGATGCGCTGCTTGGTCAGGCCGAGCAGCTCGCCGATGTCACCGTCCGACAGCCCGAGCTCGTGCATGTGCTTGACGCGTTTCTTCAGCGTACGCGTGTAGTCCTCGGCGATCGCGGCGGCCTGGCGCTGGAGGGCGGCGAAGTCGTCCAGGTCCTGCTCGGACAGACCGGGCAGCGCGTAGTGGTAGACCGGCGTGGGCGGCTGCGGGCGGTCGGCGAAGAGGAACGGCAGCCCCTCGGCGACGTCCCCGTGCAGCTCCTTCAACGTGCGGGCGGACATGCCGCCGGCCACGCCGTCCACCTGGGCCAGCCAGAGACTGCCCGCCAGCGTGATGTGAACGTCAACGCGGTCCGCGGTCATGGATCCTCCAGCCAGTCGTCGCCGAACAACGGCGCGAGCCCCCGTTCGAGGGAGTCCACCAGGTGCGGCGTCTCCCCAGGGTAGAGCGGGACGACCGCGCGGGCCGCGACGCGGCCCTCGGCGTCCCACAGCAGGAGGAATCGCTGGCGTTTCGTCGTTTCCGCCCAGTCGCAGCGTAAGCCATGGGTGTGGGAGAGCCTGATGATCCGATCGCGGATGGCCGCGTAGTCGTCTCGTTCCACCACACGCGGCAGACTATATCCCTTGCCTACCATCGACAAGGGGTCTTGTCAACATGATTGGTCCGTGCTCCAGGCTTTCATGAAGGTATCCACGGCGGCGCCGGCCACGTCCTGCAGCTCACCGGCCGGGATCGTACGGGTGCCCATCTGGGAACGGGCCTCCAGCGGGCCGATGAGCAGCGCCATGAACTGCTCGGCCGCCACGTCCGGATCGTCGGCCCGCAGCCGCCCCGCGAGCGCGAGCCGGGCCAGGCGGTCGGCCAGGGCCTGGTTGAGGCGGTGGGGACCGCTCTCCTTGACGATGTCGAGCACGTCGGGAAAGCGGAGGGCCTCCGAGTAGAGCAGGCGGCGCAGCGCGCACGAGCGCTCGTCGGTGTGGAGGCGGAGCAGCTCTCCGGCGACGCTCACCAGCGTGGCACGCAGGTCGCCCCCGGGGTCGGCCAGCGGCTCCAGGGCCGCCCGGCGCTCGTTCAACGCGGTCTGCGCGGCGGCCTCCATGGCGTTCCTGAACAGGGTGGCCTTGTCCGTCATGTGGTTGTACACCGTCGGCTTGGCCACGCCGGCCTCGTCCGCGATGTCCTGCACGCAGGCCTGCGCGTAGCCCAGGCGCGCGAACACGGCGAACGCGCCCTCCAAGATCGCCTGTCGCTTGTCGATGCGTCCCCGTGAGGTGGTGGCCATGCCTCCAGATTGTACTCGCCGGTTCAACTTCATGGACGTAAGAGTTGCATGCGAACGCATGAGGTAACTACGTTGAACCCATGAGTTCAAATGATGACGATCGTCTGGACCCGCGGCTGCTGGGTGTCATCGGCGTGATCCTGCTCGGCGGGCTGCTGGGCATCCTCAACAGCACGATGGCCGCCGTCGCCGTCGACACCCTGGCCGGGGCGTTCGACACCTCGCTCAGCACCATCGGCTGGACGTCCACCGGGTTCCTCCTGGCCGTGACCGCCACCATCCCCTTCACCACCTGGGCCGTCGACCGGTTCGGCGGCAAGCGGCTGTGGCTCGTGGGGCTGGGGCTGTTCCTCGCGGGCGCGCTCGGGGCCGGGCTCGCCTGGAACGTCGGCGCCCTGATCGTGTTCCGGGTGCTGCAGGGGTTCGGGGCTGGGCTGCTGGACCCCCTCGTGCTGATCCTGCTGGCCCGCGCCGCCGGGCCGCGCCACGCCGGACGGGTGATGGGGCTGATGGGAGTCGTCCTGTCGCTGGGGCCGGTGCTCGGGCCGATCACGGGCGGCGCGGTGCTCTCCGGCCTCTCGTGGCGGTGGATGTTCCTGCTCAGCGTGCCCGTCGGCCTCGTGGCGCTGCTGCTGGCCCTGCGCGCGATCCCCGCCGACTCCGCAGGCGAGGGCCGGACCTCTGCGCGGCTGGACGTCATGGGGCTGGCGCTGCTCGGGCCGGGGTTCGCGGCCGTCGTCCTCGCGCTGTCGCAGACGGCTGAGCAGGGCGCGTTCACCGCCTGGCAGGCGCTGCTCCCGCTGGGCGTGGGCGCGGCGCTGCTGCTCGCCTACGCCGCACGCGCCCTGCGAAAGGGGCGGGGCGGCCCGCCCCTGATCGACCTGCGGCTGTTCACCAGCCGGGGCTTCAGCGCGAGCGTCACGATCATGGGGCTCGGCGGGCTCGCCCTCTTCGCCGCCCTGTTCGCCCTGCCCCTGTACTACCAGCAGGCCCACGGACACGGCGTGCTCGCCGCCGGGTTGCTGATGGCGCCGATCGGGCTCGGCGGGGCGGTCGCCATGCCCCTGGCCGGGCGGCTGTCGGACCGCATCGGCGCCCGCGGGCTGGCCGCCGGCGGCGCGATCGGGGCCGGGCTCAGCGCGCTGGCCTTCACCGGGATCGGCACGGACACGCCGGAGATCTGGCCGGCGCTGGCGGCGTTCACGAT
Source organism: Nonomuraea sp. NPDC049695 (assembly GCF_040674955.1). Taxonomy (NCBI): domain Bacteria; kingdom Bacillati; phylum Actinomycetota; class Actinomycetes; order Streptosporangiales; family Streptosporangiaceae; genus Nonomuraea; species Nonomuraea sp. NPDC049695. Next base: position 130,816 of record NZ_JBFANV010000003.1, read on the forward strand.
CGGGCTGGGCAGCGGCTGCTTCAGCGCGCCCACGATGGGCGCCCTGTACCGCGCGCTGCCGCCGTCCATGGTGGCGCAGGGCAGCTCCGTGCTCTACATGCTCAACCAGCTCGGCGCGGCGCTCGGCGTCGCCGTCGTCACGCTCATCCTGCAGACCGCCGGAGACGTGATCACCGGGTTCCACGGCATCTTCTGGCTCGTCGTGGCCATGATCGTGATCATCCTGGCCGCCGTACCGCTGCTGCCGGGCAGCCCCCGTACTGATGCCGTACCGGAAGAAGAACTGGCGAGGACCTCATGAAGACACTGGTGATCAGCGGCGGCACGGACGGCATGGGGCGGGCGCTCGCCCGCACCTACCTCGAACGCGGCGACGCCGTGGCCGTCATCGGGCGCGACAAGTCCAAGGCCGTCCCCGGGGCGGCGTTCATCCCCGCTGACCTGAGCCTGATCAGCGAGAACCGGCGGGTGATCGAGGAGATCAACGCCAGGTTCCCGGCCGTGGACGCGCTCGTGCTGTGCGCGCGCTTCTTCCGTACGCACCGGTTCGTGACGGCCGAGGGGGTGGAGGGCACATTCGCCCTCGACTACCTGAGCCGTTTCCTCCTCAGTTACGGCCTCACCGCACCTCGCCTCATCGTGAACGTGTCAGGCCCGGGACAGCCGACCGAGCTCGTCCGCTGGGACGACCTCATGCTCGAGCGCGGGTACGACGGCATGGCCGCGCAGTTCCAGGCCGGAAAGGCGAACGACCTGCTGGGCGTGGCCTTCGCCGCGCGGCACGGCGACCGTACCCGATATGTCCTCATGCACCCCGGCGGCGTGTCGACGAGCGTGGCCGGCGAGTACGACCAGACGACCGCCGCGCACGTGGCGCAACTCAAGAGGCACGGGCTGCCGGTCGAGGAAGGCATCAAGCCGATCGTCGCCCTGATCGACGACCCACCCGCCGAGCCGCTCAGCGCCTTCATGCGCGAACGCCGGATCAGCGTGGACCGCCCGGCGTTCGCCCCTGCCGCCGCGGAACGACTCCACTCCCGCACGCTGGAGCTGATCGACTCCAGCGTCAGGTCTTCGGCGCGGTGAGCTACCCCTTGTAGTTGAAGATCTGGCGCAGCGTGTGCTGGACCTCGACCAGATCCTCCTGGTCCGCCATCACCTGGTCGATGGGCTTGTACGCCTCCGGGTGCTCATCGACCAGCGCGGCCGCCCGGTTCGCGTTCCAGGTGCGGCCGCCCATCGCCTGGGTCAGGGAGGCCACGGACAGTTCCTTCTTCGCCTTGGTACGCGACATGCGGCGTCCCGCACCGTGAGCGCAGGAGTTGTACGACTCGGGGTTGCCGCGGCCGCGCACGATGTACGACTGGGCGCCCATCGAGCCGGGGATCACGCCCTCGTCACCGGTGTCGGCCTTGATGGCACCCTTGCGGGTGATCCACAGGGTCTTCCCGTAGTGGCTCTCCTGCTGGGTGAAGTTGTGATGGCAGTTGATCGTACGCACCCGCTGCCCCTTGCCGACGACCCGGAACAGGGCGTTGATCAGGACCTTGTCCATCCGGGCACGCGAAGCCATGGCGTAGTGCTGCGCCCACAGCATGTCCTCGATGTACGCGGTGAACTCCGGCGTGCTCTGCACGAGGTACGCCAGGTCCGGGTCCTCCAGACCGATGGCCTGGACCTTCATCAGCTTCTTCGCGCCCGTGATGTGCATCTGGGCGAGCTGGTTGCCGATGCCGCGCGAGCCCGAGTGGAGCACGGTCCAGACGTGGTCCCGCTCGTCGAGGCAGACCTCGACGAAGTGGTTGCCGGACCCGAGGGTGCCGAACTGGTCGGCCACCTTCTTCGCCTGCTTGAGGGTGAGGTCGGTGTGCGGGAGCCCGAGATCGGTGAGCGCGCGGTCCACGGACGGGTCGTCGTGCCCCTTCCCGACGCCGGCGGGGATGCGCCGCTCCACCATCGGCATCAGGGCGGCGAGGGTCTCGGGCAGGTCAGCGGCCGTGAGCGAGGTCTCCGTGGCCACCATGCCGCAACCGATGTCCACGCCGACGGCGGCGGGGATGATCGCGTTCTCGGTGGGGATCACGGAGCCGACCGTCGCACCGATGCCGACGTGCGCGTCGGGCATGAGAGCGACGTGACCGGAGACGAATGGCAGGCGGGCGGTGCGAGCGGCCTGCATGATCGCGCCTTCGTCGATCTCGCTGGCCCACGACAGCAGGTTCGGTGCGGGCTGGTTCGGCATGGGATGAATCTCCTCACTGGTTCTTGATCAGTGTGGCGTGACCAGGTAAGGAAATCCCACTTATTTTATCGAACAGGGAGTTTCCCCAGGAGACGTTCCGGCTCTCCCCGAGACCTAGAATCGGCGTGGACCAAGGCCTGCCCCGTGGGTCACGTGAGGAAGGGTCATGGAGCTTCGCGACATCGAGATCTTCCTGACACTGGCCGACGAGCTGCACTTCGGCCGCACCGCCGAGCGGCTGCGCCTGACCCCCGCTCGGGTCACTCAGGCCGTCAAGAAGCAGGAACGCCAGATCGGCGCCCTGCTGTTCGAGCGGAGCAGCCGCAGGGTACGGCTGACACCGGTCGGCGAGCAGCTGCGCAAGGATCTCTGGCCGCTGTACGCCGGGCTCAAGGAGAGCATGCAGCGCGCCAAGATGGCCGCTCAGGGCAAGACCGCCCGGCTCCGGATCGGCCTGATCCCGGCCAACGTCCACGACCTGCGCCCCTACTGGGCGGCTTTCCGCACCCATCACCCGTACTGTGAGCTGCAGCTGGGCTACATCCCTTACGTCGATCCCTTCCGTGCGCTGCGGCGCGGCGAGATCGACATCCTGGTCACCTGGCTGCCCGTGGAGGAACCCGACCTCACCGTCGGCCCGCTCCTGTTCCAGGACCGCCGGCTGCTGGCCGTGGCCGCCGACCACGAGCTGGCCGGGCGATCGTCGATCTCCGTCGAGGCTGTCGCCCACTTCCAGCATTCAGGACACCCGACGTCCCTTCCGGACTACTGGGTGGACAGCTTCGTCCCCTTTCACACCCCGGGCGGCCACCTGCTCGAACGCGGCCCGTCCGCGACGAACAACGACGAGGTCTTCCTGCTCGTCAGCACCGGCCAGATCGTCAACCTCATGGCCGCTCACATGCCCCGTTACTTCTCCCGTCCCGACATCGCCTGGGTGCCCGTCACCGACATGCCGCCTCTGACGTTCGCCCCGGTGTGGCGCCCCGAGACGGAGAACGACCTCATCCGCGCCTTCGCCCGAGTCGTCACCGACCTCGGCCCCCTGCCTCCCCACCTCTGACGGGACGGGATGGGGCTCCGGCCGCGTTCCTCTCGGCGCGGCAATCACTCGCCGGAATACATGCGGCCCAGGTCGATGAGCTCCACGTCCGCGCGCGCCCGCGCTGCCTCCGTCAAGTCGTCGGTGAATCCGGGCCTTGCGAACAGCAGCAACTTGGGCTGCTTGTCTATCCGGGCGTCGGGGAGCAGCGCGCGCAGATGCTCCAGCCTCTGAAGCTGGGAGACGTCCATGGGCGTGAGAGTGGCCTTGGCCTCACCGATCGCGATGATCCGATCAGAAGCGAAGGAATTGGTCTCTGTCACCACGACGTCGAGCTCATGTCCCTTGCGGTGCGTCCGGCACGGGATGTCGGTCGGGCGTACGGCACTGGCGACCCCGCCGAGCGTGTCGCTCGATGCATGCTGGAAGCACCACTCTCGGGCGAGGTCTTCGAAGTGGGGGCCGTAGATCTTTGACGCCACCGTGTCGGCGTTGGCCTGCCAGACGCGCGCGGCCTGGCCGCTGACGAGCTCGGGCTCGCGGCGCTGCGTGATCAACTGGTGGAGGCGGACGATCGGCTCGGCGATCCTGAAGACGCTCCGCTTGTCGCGCAACGCATCGTCGACCTGCTCGACGAGGCCGATGCTCTGCAGCCCGTTCAGCAAGTGGGCCAGCGCGCTCGCAGGACGACCGAGGACGGCGGCGATCTCGGAGCGACGCTGGTTGCCCGCACTTATGGCGCTCAGCGTGGCCGCGTACGAAGTGGGATCGGAGATCGAGGGCTCCTCCCGAAGGAGCAACCCGCCTTCGCGGAACATCGCCGAGGCGGGATTCAGCAATCGCCGCTGCACCCATCGATCGAAGCCATCGAGATCGGCAGGACCTGATCCGCCACACATCTCCAGGTAAGCGGGGGTGCCGCCGACGAGGGCATGCACCCGGAAAGCCAGCTCCGGGTCGCCGGTCAGGCCCCAGAAAGCAGCGGCATCGCGAAACCCGAAAGGACGCATGATCAGCTCGAGCACCGCTCGTCCACGCAGCGGCGCGCCTCCGCCGAGCAACTGGGCCATCGTGGTCAAGGCGCTGCCGCAGAGAATCAGCCGCGTACGAGTGCGCTCCTTGGCGTATCCCGTCGGGCTCAACGCCTGCTGCAGGTAGGACGGCAACGCCGGCGTCGCGGAGACCAGGTAGGGGAATTCGTCGACGATCACTGGCGTCGCCCGCTCTTCGCCGAGACGGAGGAGTTCGTCGAGTCCTTCCCGCCAGTTGGCGAACGAGACCGCCTGGCGCAATCCGCGATAGGCCGCGTAGGCGGCGCCAAGGTCGGCCAGATTCTGCGTCTCTGTCTGCTGGGTGGCGGCGAAGAGCATGCCGCCCGTTTCCTGTGCGAGCAGCTCGAGCATGAGGGTCTTGCCCTGACGGCGACGCCCGTAGACCAGGCCCAAGGTGGCACCGTTCGCCGGAGCGGTGACGAAGTCGGCCAGTTCTTCCCACTCCGTGGCACGCCCGAACAGACGCTCCGGTTTGCCAAGCAACGCCCGTCACCTCCGACCAATGGTAGCTCCGACTATGATAGCTGCACCTATAATTGTTGACGGCTTGGATCAGGACTGGCTTCTGAGCTTGGCGTATGCGGCGGGTGGCATGCCGACAGCGGCGGTGAAGTCCCGGGTCAGATGGGCCTGGTCGGTGTAGCCGAGCTCGGCGGCCAGCGTGGCGAGGTCGAGGCCCTGGTAGATCCGCTCCGCGGCCTCGTGCAGGCGGAAGCGGCGGATCACCCACTTGGGGCCGATGCCCACATAATCCCTGAACAGCCGCTGCAGCGAACGCACCGACCGCCCGGATCTGGCGGCCAGCTCGTCGACCCTGGTTACGGACACGTCGTTCTCCGCCATCGCCACCAGCGCCGCGACCTCTTCCGCCAGCGGATCCCGTTCCGGCTTCCGGCTCAGCAGGAATCTCTCGATGAGCGCGATGGCCGCCGGAGCGTCGGCCTCTGCCAGGACCTGCTCGACCAGGGTCGCGCCCGCCGTGCCGTACATGTCTGCGATCTCCACGAAGCGGCCCGTCAGCTGGGACACCGGACCGCCAAGGAACGGCCGGAAGCCGCCGGGGCGGAAGCGCGTGCCGACCACGCGGCCGCTGTCCCGCATCGTGTAGGAGAACCCGCCCCTGATCACTCCCGCGATCCGGTGGAAGTCCCGGGTGATCGTCATGTTCACGGTGGGATGGGAGACGATGCGCTGTTCGTACGGCTCGGCGAGGTCGGTCCACGTGACGACCCAGAAGTGACTCACGTACGCCGAAATTTCAGGCGATGGCGCCTGCCGGGCGAAATCAAAGGCTTTGAGCCCCGCGTACGGGTTGACCCAGCCGCGCTGTCGCGTTTCTACAAGCCGTGCCTCGGGCAGACGGGGCACCATGGCTGCCATGGAAGACATGATTCCGCTGATGACGCGTGCCACCGAACGGACCGTGGGGTTGGTGCGCGCGGTGCGGCCGGAGCAGCTCGGCCTCCCGACGCCCTGCGCGAATTTCGACGTCAAGGGCCTGATCAACCACCTCGAGTGGGTGGCGGAGCTGTTCGAGTCGCTGGCGCGCACGGGGCCGCGGGTCGAGCAGGGGCCGTACGCGGGCGACTTCCACGATCGAGCGGAGCGCACGCTGGCCGCCTGGTCGCGGCTCGAGACGTGGGAGGGGACCAGTCCCGCCATGGGTCTGCCGATGGGGGTGCTGGCCCACATGTACCTCGTCGACATGGTCGTACACGGCTGGGACCTGGCCAGGGCCACGGGCCAGGAGTACGAGCCGGAGCCTGCGGCCGTCTCCCGGGCGCTGCACTTCACCGACCAGATGGTGGAGATGGGCAGGCAGCGCGGCGCCTTCGGGCCGCCGGTGGCGGTGCCGGACGACGCCCCCGAGTTCGACCGCCTGCTCGGCGTCATCGGCCGGGATCCGGCCTGGAAAGCACAGGTGCCCGCGTAGAGAACCGCCCGAGGGGCCGGCGACCGCTTCGGCTCGGCGGGCGATCTCGGCTGAATGTCGGTACGGCCTGCCACCATGGCCCGCATGACGACAGCCGACCCCTTGGCCCCGTTCCAGTGGGTTGACGTGCCCGAGGGCGCGGGCGGCGGCCCACTGGGCGTGATCTTCAGCGTGGCCTTCTTCCGCGGGCTCGAGCCGGCGGAGGTGGTGCGCCGCTTCAGCCGCGGCGAGGACTCCGGCCAGGAGTCGGACTTCGACGGGCTCGACGACAAGGCCTACGAGTTCGTCAACGAGACGGCAGGCGGGGACGGCGGCGGCTACGTGGGCGTCTTCCAGGCCGGCGAGTGGTGCGTGGCCGTCGAGCCCTACGGCTGGATGGTCACGCTCCACGAGGTGGTGACCAGGCTGTCACGAGGCTGCGAGGTGCTGGCGGCCACCCGGCACGATTACGCCGCCGAGCACAGCTTCGAGTACGCGATCGACGGCACGATCGTCACCGGCTACCGGCTGCGGCACCCGTACGAGCGTTACGGCTCCGACCCTGACCGGCTCAACGCCTTCATGCGGGAGCTGGGCATGGGGCTGGACGAGCCTGAGGACGATGCCGCGTGGCACGCCGCCTGGGAGGACAACCATCAGACCGCCGTGCCGAGGGCCTTCGCCCTGGCGGCGAAGGTCACCGGGGTGCCGTTCACGCCGGACATGCTCGACCGCCCGCTGCTCGTAGGGCCCATCACGGAGAGATGATCACCTTGTGGCGTCCGGCCGCACCCGCATGGCGAGGGCCGCCATGGTCAGCGTTGACCTGCCGATGCACTGCGGTCGGTGACGCGGCGCAGGTGCGGGGCAGGCGTGTCGAGGTGCCTATCCGCCCCGATGGGCGGCAGCTGACTCGACGAGGCCGGCAGCCTCCAATGCGTCGAGCACGTTCGCGTCATAGATGACTACAAAAGCCATTTTCAGCAGCCCAGCTCTTGGCCGAGCGCGTGATCATCTCTAGACGGCGGCGCTCTCGTAGTCGCGATAGCCGTCCTCGATGCCCGTCAGGATGCGCTCCAGCCGGAAGTAGGGCGTCGCGAACAGGACACTGTCGCGCAGGGCCTCGAACAGGTGGTTCCATATCCGCAAGTCGGAGGTCTCGGCGATCAACACGTCACTGCAGTCGGCGGTGAACGACTCCGTGTCGATCCACCTCACCCGCACGTCCTGATAGGCACGCAGCACAGGCTCAAGTGAGGCCACGACCGCGCGGCGCCGCTCACGATCGAGAGCGAGCCAGGCCGGTAGAGCAGTCAACTGCACGACGATCACCCAACGAATTTCTGTAGCACTCGCTTCACTCATGTCCCGAACTATATATGTAGCGACTGGTACAGTAAAGGCATGGCTCGACCGATCGACAGTGCCCGCCGCGCCGAGCTGCTGGACGCCACGATGCGCTACGCCGCCGAGCATGGGGTGGCCACACTCTCCCTGCGCCCGCTCGCGGCCGCGCTGGGTACGAGCTCCCGCATGCTCATCCACTACTTCGGTAGCAAGGAGGAGCTCATCGGGCAGGCGCTCGCCGCGGCGCGGCCTGACATCCCCGCCCTGCTCGCCGAACGGCAGCAGGCGGGTCACTCGCCCGCCGAGATCGCAACGGCTCTGTGGTGCGATCTCACGACCGGTGGCGAGCAAGAGCCCCGCACTCGCCTGCTGCTTGAAGTGATGGCGCTCGCCGCCACCCAGCCCGACCTGTACGGCCGGCACGCGGCCGACGCCGTCAGCCAATGGGTCACCCCGCTCGCGCACAGCTTGCACACGGCGGGCCGCGACTGGCGGGATGCCCTAGCCAGGGCGACGATGCTGGTCAGCGGCCTGCGCGGGCTCGCCTTGGACCGCTACGTCACCCGCGACCGGCAACGCACGGACGACGCCGCCCACCTGCTCATCCGCACCGCGACAGCGGACGGCATCGCTCCAGCTCCTCAGCGCAGTCAGCTGAACGGCGCCGAAGGCCGGCTGAAGCCATGACACCACGGTGCGGCTTGCAGCGGCTGACGTTGGCACAGGGAAAAGGACAGCCTGAGCCCCGAGCGCGAAGCGCCTCCATAGGGAAGACCTCTGGCTCGGGGCGGGCGTCGGACGGCCCACCACCCAGATGGGCAACGGGCGGGTGGAGCCGCGCGACCTACTACTTGGCGTTGGCTTTCAGGTAGTCGGCGTTCATGCGGGCGATCGTGTCCAACGGGATCCCCTTCGGGCACACCGCCGTACACTCCCCCGTGTTCGTGCAGCCGCCGAACCCCTCCGCGTCCATCTGGTCCACCATGGCCTTGGCGCGCGAGAGGCGTTCCGGCTGGCCCTGGGGCAGGAGGCTCAGGTGGGTGATCTTGGCGGCGGTGAAGAGGGAGGCCGAGCCGTTGGGGCAGGCCGCCACGCAGGCGCCGCAGCCGATGCACGTGGCCGCGTCGAAGGCCGCGTCCGCGTCCTCCTTGCGTACCGGGACGCTGTGGGCGTCCGGGGCCGAGCCGGCCGGGACGGAGACGAAGCCGCCCGCCTGGATGATCCGGTCGAAGGCGCTGCGGTCCACGACCAGGTCCTTGACGACCGGGAAGGGGGCCGCGCGCCACGGCTCGATGGTGATCTCGGCGCCGTCCTCGAAGTGGCGCATGTGGAGCTGGCACGTCGTCGTGGCGCGCTGCTCGCCATGGGCGACGCCGTTGATGACCATGCCGCACATGCCGCAGATGCCCTCGCGGCAGTCGTGGTCGAAGGCGATCGGGTCGTCGCCCTCCAGGATGAGGCGCTCGTTCAGGACGTCGAGCATCTCCAGGAAGGACATGTCCGGGGAGATGTCCTCGACCTTGTACGTCACCATCCGGCCGGAGTCGGCAGGACCGCTCTGACGCCAGACCTTAAGGATCAGATTCACTTGTAGCTCCGCTGGCTCATCTTGACGTACTCGTACTCGAGCGGTTCCTTGTGCAGCACCGGCTCACCGGAAGGCGAGAACTCCCAGGCCGACACGTGCGCGAAGTGCTCGTCGTCGCGCAGCGCCTCGCCGTCGGCGTCCTGGGACTCGGCGCGGAAGTGGCCGCCGCAGGACTCCGTGCGGACCAGGGCGTCCAGGCACATGAGCTCGGCCAGGTCGAAGAAGTCGGCGACGCGGCCGGCCCGCTCCAGCACCTGGTTGAGCTCCTCGGCGGTCCCGGTCACCTTGACGTTGCGCCAGAACTCCTCGCGCAGCTCGGGGATGCGCTCCAGCGCCTTGCGCAGCGACTCCTCCGTGCGCTCCATGCCGCAGTAGTCCCACATGAGCTTGCCCAGCTCGCGGTGGAAGGAGTCAGGGGTACGGTCGCCGTTCACGGCCAGCAGCCGGTCGATCTTCGAGCGGACCTTGATCTCGGCCTCCGCGACGGCCTCCTCGTCCACGTCGCCGAACGGCCCGGCGGCCAGGTAGTCGCCGAGCGTGGTCGGAAGGACGAAATATCCGTCGGCCAGGCCCTGCATCAGCGCCGACGCGCCGAGGCGGTTCGCGCCGTGGTCGGAGAAGTTGGCCTCACCGATGACGAAGAGCCCCGGGATGGTCGACTGCAGGTCGTAGTCCACCCAGAGCCCGCCCATCGTGTAGTGGACGGCCGGGTAGATGCGCATCGGCACGTCGTACGGGTTCTCGCCCGTGATGCGCTCGTACATCTCGAACAGGTTGCCGTACTTCTTCTCCACGGCGTCGCGCCCGAGACGGTTGATGGCGTCGCGGAAGTCCAGGTACACGCCCAGACCGCCAGGACCGACGCCGCGACCCTCGTCGCAGACGTTCTTGGCGGCGCGGGAGGCGATGTCGCGCGGGACCAGGTTGCCGAAGGCCGGGTAGATCCGCTCCAGGTAGTAGTCGCGCTCCTCGTCCGGGATGTCCCCGGGGGCCCGCGTGTCGTTCTTGCGCAGCGGCACCCACACGCGGCCGTCGTTGCGCAGCGACTCCGACATCAGCGTCAGCTTCGACTGGTACTCGCCGGAGACGGGGATGCAGGTCGGGTGGATCTGCGTGTAGCAGGGGTTGGCGAAGTACGCGCCGCGCTCGTGCGCCCGCCAGATCGCCGTCGTGTTGCAGCCCTTGGCGTTCGTGGACAGGAAGAACACGTTCCCGTAGCCGCCCGAGGCGAGCACCACGGCGTCGGCGATGTGGCGCTCGATCTCGCCGGTCACCATGTCACGCACGATGATGCCGCGCGCCCGCCCGTCGGAGACGATCACGTCGAGCATCTCGTGCCGCGTGTACATGGTCACGGTCCCGGCCGCGACCTGCCGCTCCAGCGCCTGGTACGCGCCGAGCAGCAGCTGCTGCCCCGTCTGGCCGCGGGCGTAGAAGGTACGGGAGACCTGGGCGCCGCCGAACGAGCGGGTGTCCAGCAGGCCCCCGTACTCGCGGGCGAAGGGCACGCCCTGCGCCACGGCCTGGTCGATGATGTTCACCGAGACCTGGGCGAGGCGGTAGACGTTCGACTCGCGGGCGCGGAAGTCGCCGCCCTTCACCGTGTCGTAGAAGAGGCGGTAGATGCTGTCGCCGTCGCCGCGGTAGTTCTTCGCGGCGTTGATCCCGCCCTGCGCGGCGATGGAGTGCGCGCGGCGCGGGGAGTCCTGGTAGCAGAACGACTTGACGTTGTAGCCCAGCTCGCCCAGCGTCGCGGCGGCCGAGCCGCCCGCCAGGCCGGTGCCGACCACGATCACGTTGAGCTTGCGCTTGTTGGCGGGGTTGACCAGCTTCGCGCTGAACTTCCGCTTCTCCCACCGCTCTTCGATGGGCCCCGCCGGAGCCTTGGTGTCCCGGATCTCCGGGCCTTCCGAGAACTTCATCACTTCACAACTCCGAACGTGATCGCGAGCGGCGGGGCCAGGAAGCCGACGACCAGCACGATGGACAGCAGCCCGGCGACGGGCCGGAGAGCCTTGTCACGCGTGCGGTTGGCCCAGCCGAGCGTCTGGAAGGCGCTCCAGATGCCGTGCCGCAGGTGCAGCCCGACCATGACGACGGCCAGCAGGTAGATCAGGGTCACCCACCACCGGGACGCGTCGAAGCCGGCGATCATGCGGTCGGCGGGGGCGGAGTCGTACCCCTTGGGGTTCACGACGCCGAAGGTCAGGTCGAGCAGGTGCCAGATGACGAAGAGCAGGATCGTGAGGCCGCCGAACCGCATGATGTGCGTGGCGTAGCCGTTCGCCTGCGACTTCTTGGCGACGTACTTGACCGGCCTGGCGCGGTGGGCCCGCCGCGCCAGCGAGATGGCGGCCCACATGTGCAGGACGACCGAGACGACGAGCCCGATCTCGAGCACCGTCAGCACCGTCCGGTACGGCGCGATCGGCTCGAGGAGCGTGCGCAGCGCGTGGGCGTACTCGTTGAACGAGTCCTTGCCGAGGAAGATCTTGAGGTTCCCCAGCATGTGGAGGACGAGGAACGACACCATCACGGCACCCGTGACGGCCATGACGACTTTCTTGCCGTTCGACGAGCGCAGGAACCCCTCGGGCCTCCTGCTCGTTGGAGCCTTCTTGGGAGCTGGAACAGGCGCGGTGGCAGCGCCGCGCTCTATCGTGGCAGTCACATCTTCAGAAGCTAGGTATCCAGCAATGATCCGTCCAAGTCATGATGGGTCTGGTTTCGATAGCCTGTGGCTATGATCCTTGGTTTGCACGGTCACGCAGACCCAGGACAGGCACGCGGTGCGAGGAAAATCACATGCAGTTGCAGCAGCTCGCGTACTTCGTCGCCGTCGCGGAGGCCAGGCACTTCACCCAGGCCGCCGAGCGCATGAGGGTCGCGCAGCCGTCGCTCAGCAAGCAGATCAAGGCCCTGGAGGCCGATCTGGGCGCCCCGCTCTTCTCCCGGGCGCGAGGCAACGTCACGCTGACCGCCGCCGGCGAGGCCCTGCTGCCGCTCGCCCGCCGGATCCTCGCCGACGCCGACACCGCGAGGCAGGAGGTGGCCCAGCTCGCCGGGCTCCGCAGGGGCCGCGTACGGCTCGGTGCCACGCCCTCGCTCTGCGCCGGGCTGCTGGCCGACGCGCTGGCCCGCTTCCACCGCGCGTACCCGGGCATCGAGCTGCTGGTGGAGGAGGGCGGCTCGCGTGACCTGATCAGGGCGCTGGCCCGGGGGCAGCTCGACCTGTCGCTGATCATCATGCCGCTGCAGAGCGACGACCCCGCGCTGGTGACCGAGGAGATCCTGCGGGAGAATCTCGTGGTCGTCGCGCCTTCGCACGAGCGGTTGAGGGGACCGTACATGGAGATCGAAGCCCTGCGCGGGCGTCAGATGGTCATGTTCAGGCGCGGCTACGACCTGCGGGAGGCCACGCTGGCGGCGTGCCGGCAGGCGGGGTTCGAGCCCAGGTTCGCGGTGCAGGGCGGCGAGATGGACGCCGTGCTGAGGTTCGTGGAGGCGGGGCTGGGCGTGGCCGTGGTGCCCTCGATGGTGCTCGACGGCCGCCCAGGGCTCTCGGGCACGCCACTCGCGCCGCCCGGGCTCAGCCGTACGATCGCGCTGGCCCACCGCAAGGACGTCGAACCGACCAGGGCCGCCCAGGCGTTCAGGGAGACCCTGCTGTCGTTCGTCGTCGAGGCCGGTCACGAGGGCACGCTTCCGCAAGGGGTGGAGCTCATCGCAGAATGAACATCGACAGGCCCGACTCCAGGTGAGGCGTTTGTGACAGCACATCTCTCAGAAACGCTGACGCTGCTTCTCATCGAGGACGACGACGGCGACGCCTTCCTCGTCGAGGAGCTGCTCAACGAGGCCGACGCGCCGCCGAAGATCTTGCGGGCGCGCAGCCTGCAGGAGGCCAAGGCCAAGCTGACGCCTCAGATCCAGTGCGTGCTGGTCGATCTCTCGCTGCCCGACGCGACCCGGCTCGAGGCGCTGGAGGAGGTGCTGGCGCTGGCTCCGCACGCCGCCGTGCTGGTGCTCACCGGTCTCCGCGACGCGCACGTGGGCGTGGCCGCCGTGCAGGCGGGCGCGCAGGACTACCTGGTCAAGGGGGACATCGACGCGCGACTGCTGGCCAGGGCGATCAGATACTCGATGGAGCGCAAGCGGGCCGACCTGGCGCAGCTCAGGCTCGTGGAGGCGGAGCTGACGGCCAAGGAGAACTCCAGGCTGCAGAGCGCCCTGCTCCCCGGCCCCCTCCTGGACACCCGGGCGATCGAGCACGTCACCCGCTACCTGCCTGGCAGCGGCGGGACGCTGGCCGGCGACTTCTTCGACACCGTGCAGACCCCCGACGGCTCGGTGCACGTCGTGATCGGCGACGTGTGCGGCCACGGCCCTGACGAGGCCGCGCTCGGCGTGGCGCTGCGCATCGCCTGGCGCACGCTGGTGCTCGCCGGCCAGACGGGCGACACCCTGCTGCGCACGCTCGACGCGCTGCTGCGGGCCGAGCGCCAGGCCCCCGAGATCTTCACCACCCTGTGCATGGCCACGATCACCGCTGATCTGCGGTCGGCCAGGATGCGCGTGGTCGGGCACCCTCCACCCGTGCTCGTGCGCGACGGCGCCATTCAGGTGGTGGACGGCACCCCCTCCGGCCCGCCGCTCGGGATCTTCGCGGACGCGGAGTGGCCGGTGATCGACGTGCCACTGGGCGAGGATTGGTCGATGATGCTCTACACCGACGGCCTGATCGAGGCGACCGTGGGCGAGCGCGACGAACTGCTCGGCGTCGACGGCCTGCTCGACCTCGTACGCGAGCACGGCACCATAGATCTCGACCGGCTCATCACCGGGGTGGGCAAGCTGAGCGACGACCTCGCTGTGGTCCTGGTCCGGAGGAGGAGATCGTGAACATCACCCCGCTGCCTCCCCCCAAGGAGCCGACCGGGCTGGGCAGACTGCCGGTGGCCCGCTGGTTCCTGATCATCGGGGTGGTCGCCGGCGGCGTGCTCCTGGCCGGGATCGTGGTCGCGATGATGATGAGCTCGCGCGCCCGCGAGCTGGCGAAGACGCCCGCCGTCGAGGCGCAGCTCGCCCGGCTCAACGTGGCGCTGATCGTGCTCTTCGCGGCGATGCTCGTGTTCGTCGCGGCGCTGGCGTTCATCATCCGGTACGCCGTGCTGAAGCCCGTCGACCAGCTCGCCGAGCAGGTGCGCAGGGTCGCCGCCGGCGACTTCGACCACACCCTGCACGTCGACAGGCCGGCCGAGCTGGCGGAGCTGTCCAGCCACATCGACTCCATGCGGGGCCGCATCGTGTCGGCCTGGCGGACGGCCTCCGACCAGGCCGAGGAGCTGCGCAGGTCCAACGGGGAGCTGGAGCAGTTCGCGTACGTGGCCAGCCACGACCTTCAGGAGCCGCTGCGCAAGGTCGCCAGCTTCACGCAGATGCTGGAGCAGCGCTACGGCTCCCAGCTCGACGACCGGGCCAAGCAGTACATGCACTACAGCGTCGACGGCGCCAAGCGCATGCAGCTGCTGATCAACGACCTGCTCGACTTCTCCAGGGTCGGCCGGATCACCGGCGAGAAGTCCGTGGTCGAGTCGGGCGCGGCACTCGACGCGGCCCTGGAGAACCTGTCGGGCACGATCGAGGACACCGAGGCCACCGTCACCAGGGACGAGCTGCCCAAGGTCAGGGGCAACCGGATGCAGCTCACCCAGCTGTTCCAGAACCTGATAGAGAACGCCGTCAAGTTCCGCTCCGAAGCGGCTCCGCGCGTCCACATCGGCGTGAGCAGGTCCGGCGACATGTGGGAGTTCAGCTGCGCGGACAACGGCATCGGGGTCGAGCCCAAGTACGCTGACCGCATCTTCCTGATATTCCAGCGGCTCCACCCCCGCGACGTCTATCCGGGCACTGGCATCGGACTGGCTCTGTGCCGCAAGATCGTCGAATATCACGGCGGACAGCTCTGGCTCGACGGCAGTGCGGAGAGTCAGGGCGCGACGTTCCGATGGACCTTGCCGGCGGCTGGAGACGACGATGAATGACGGGCGTCCGATCGAGGTGCTCCTGGTGGAGGACGACCAGGGCGACATCCTGCTGACCAAGGAGGCCTTCGACTTCAACAAGGTGCGAAACCGGCTCAACGTGGTCAACGACGGCGAGCAGGCGATGGCGTACCTCCGCAACGAGGACGGTTACACCGACGCGCCGCGCCCCGACCTCATCCTGCTCGACCTCAACCTGCCCAGGATGAGCGGCATGGAGGTGCTGGCGGAGGTCAAGGCGGACGTCGCGTTGCGGACGATCCCGGTGGTGATCCTGACGACCTCCGAGGCGGAGGAGGACATCCTGCACAGCTACCGGCTGCACGCCAACGCGTATGTGTCCAAACCGGTGGACTTTGAGCAATTTATCCGGGTTGTCCGGCAAATCGATGATTTTTTCGTGACAGTGGTTAAGTTGCCCGCCAAGGGGCAGCGCTCCTGACGGGCCTACGTGACAGGAATCACAGCAAGTCATCGAAATTGTGAGTGACCCCGCTCACAATTTTCCATGCTGTCGTCGTAACGTATCCCCCACCAATGCGCGCCTGAGCGGCTACCGCACGCGCGCCCAGCGAAACGAAACCACGGACCCCATGCGCGATGGTCCGCGGGAGGTGGAGAGGTCCGCGATGACCCAGACGACGCCCGAAGCCCCTGTCAGAAGGCAGCGAGCGCAAGTCAAGGTGCGCACGCTGCGCACGGACAGATGGTGGCTGGTCCCGCTGCTGACATTCCTCGGGCTCAGCTCGTTCCTTGTCTATGGCGTGTGGGCGATCATCGATAACAGCTATTTCGTCGATCCCTACATAGCGCCGTTCGCCTCGCCGTGCCTGGCGACGTCGTGTCCCGAGGGGGCACGGCTGTTCGGCCTGGCGCCGTTCGGCGACTGGTACGCCCTGCCGCCGGGCCTGCTCATCCTGGGCCTCCCGGGCGGGTTCCGGCTTACCTGCTACTACTACCGCAAGTCCTACTATCGCTCCTTCTGGCTGTCACCGCCGGCGTGCGCCGTTCAGGAGCCGCACGGCAAGTACACGGGTGAGCGGCGCTTCCCGCTGATCATGCAGAACATCCACAGGTACTTCTTCTACGCGGCCATCGTGGTCGGCCTGATCCTGGCCTACGACGCCGTCCTGGCGCTCGTCCACAAGCCGATCGGCCTGGGCACCTGGGTTCTGATCGTCAACGCGATCCTGATCAACGCCTACACGCTGTCGTGCCACTCCTGCAGGCACATCACCGCGGGCAGGCTCAACCACTTCTCCCGTCACCCGCTGCGCTACCGGGCCTGGACGTTCGTCTCCAAGCT
The DNA here is from genome assembly GCF_040674955.1 of Nonomuraea sp. NPDC049695. NCBI lineage: Bacteria > Bacillati > Actinomycetota > Actinomycetes > Streptosporangiales > Streptosporangiaceae > Nonomuraea > Nonomuraea sp. NPDC049695. The sequence continues at coordinate 147,349 of NZ_JBFANV010000003.1, forward strand.
CAACGCCAAGCACCAACCCCTCGCGTGGGCCTCGATGTTCTCCGTCATGGGCGCCGACCTGTACGTCCGCCTGGTGGCCAAGGGCATCATCGCCTTCCCGTACGCGTAAGGACCAGCTTCAGTGGAAAACTCGCTTAACACAGAGCGTCACGAATACGACGTCGTCGTCATCGGCGCGGGCGGCGCCGGCCTGCGGGCCGCGATCGAGGCCCGCCAGCAGGGCAAGCGGACGGCGATCGTGTGCAAGTCGCTGTTCGGCAAGGCCCACACGGTCATGGCCGAGGGCGGCGCGGCCGCCGCGATGGGCAACGTCAACTCCGACGACAACTGGATGGTGCACTTCCGTGACACCATGCGGGGCGGCAAGTTCCTCAACAACTGGCGGATGGCCGAGCTGCACGCCAAGGAGGCGCCTGACCGCGTCTGGGAGCTGGAGGCCTGGGGCGCTCTGTTCGACCGCACCAAGGACGGCAAGATCAGCCAGCGGAACTTCGGCGGGCACGAGTACCCGCGGCTCGCACACGTGGGCGACCGTACCGGGCTGGAGCTGATCCGCACGCTGCAGCAGCGCGTCGTCGCGCTCCAGCAGGAGGACTACGAGAAGCACGGCGACTACGAGGCCTACATCAAGGTCTTCGCCGAGTGCACGGTCACGCGGCTGCTCAAGGACGGCGACCGGATCTCGGGCGCGTTCGGCTACTGGCGCGAGACCGGCAACTTCGTGCTCTTCGACGCCCCGGCCGTGGTCCTGGCCACCGGCGGCATCGGCAAGTCGTACGTCGTCACGTCCAACTCCTGGGAGTACACCGGCGACGGCCACGCCCTGGCCCTGCTCGCCGGCGCCAATCTGATCAACATGGAGTTCATCCAGTTCCACCCCACCGGGATGGTCTGGCCGCCGTCCGTGCGCGGCATCCTCGTCACCGAGTCCGTACGCGGTGACGGCGGCGTGCTGCGCAACTCCGAGGGCAAGCGCTTCATGTTCGACTACATCCCTGACGTGTTCAGGGACAAGTACGCCACCACCGAGGAAGAGGGCGACCGCTGGTACACCGACCAGGCCAACAACCGGCGCCCGCCGGAGCTGCTGCCGCGTGACGAGGTGGCCCGCGCGATCAACGCCGAGGTCAAGGCCGGTCGCGGCTCACCGCAGGGCGGCGTGTTCCTCGACGTCTCGACCCGGCTGCCCGCCGAGGAGATCAAGAAGCGGCTGCCGTCGATGCACCACCAGTTCAAGGAGCTGGCCGACGTCGACATCACCGCCGAGCCCATGCAGGTGGGCCCGACCTGCCACTACATCATGGGTGGCGTCGAGGTGGACGCCGACACCGGCGCCGCGGCCGTCCCGGGGCTGTTCGCCGCGGGCGAGGTGTCCGGCGGCATGCACGGCTCCAACCGGCTGGGCGGCAACTCGCTCTCCGACCTGCTGGTGTTCGGGCGCCGGGCGGGCGCGGGCGCGGCGGCGTACGTCGACTCGCTGGAGTCCAGGCCCAGGCTCCTGCCCGAGCTCGTGGAGGAGGCGCGCGAGGAGGCGGTGGCGCCGCTCGGACGCGACGGCGAGAACCCGTACGAGGTCCACCACGAGCTCCAGCGGACGATGAACGACCTGGTCGGCATCATCCGCAAGGCCGAGGAGGTCTCCGAGGCGCTCCAGGTCGTGGAGAAGCTCAAGGAGCGCGTGCGGCTGGTCGGCGCGGCCGGCTCCCGCATCTACAACCCCGGCTGGCACCTCGCCATCGACCTGCGCAACATGGTGCTGGTCTCGGAGTGCGTGGCACGCGCCGCGCTGCTGCGCGAGGAGAGCCGCGGCGGGCACACCCGCGACGACTTCCCGGGGATGAACCCGGAATGGCGCCGCAAGCTGCTCGTCTGCTCCACCGAGGACGGCTCCGCGGTCACGGTCGAGGAGAAGCTCCAGCCGACCATGCGCGACGACCTGATCACCCTGTTCGACAGGGACGAGCTGAAGAAGTACCTCACCGACGAAGAGATGGCCGAGTTCGACGGGATTTCGAAATGAGCTACAAGGCGAAGTTCAAGGTCTGGCGCGGTGAGGGCGGCGAGGGCAAGCTCGAGGACTTCACCGTGGAGGTGAACGAGGGCGAGGTCGTCCTCGACATCATCCACCGGCTCCAGGCCACACAGGCCCCCGACCTGGCGGTGCGCTGGAACTGCAAGGCGGGCAAGTGCGGCTCGTGCAGCATGGAGATCAACGGCAAGCCGCGGCTGGGCTGCATGACCCGGATGTCCACCTTCGAGGAGGACGAGACCATCACGGTCACGCCGATGCGGACGTTCCCGGTCATCAAGGACCTCGTCACGGACGTCTCCTTCAACTACCAGAAGGCCAGGGAGGTCCCGTCCTTCACACCTCCGGCCGGCGTCCAGCCCGGCGAATACCGGATGCAGCAGGTCGATGTCGAGCGGTCCCAGGAGTTCCGCAAGTGCATCGAGTGCTTCATGTGCAACAACGTCTGTCACGTCATCCGCGACCACGAGGAGAACAAGGCCAACTTCTCCGGCCCCCGCTTCCTCATGCGGATCGCCGAGCTGGACATGCACCCGTACGACGTGGCGGACCGGCAGGAGGCGGCGCAGGACCAGCACGGGCTCGGCTACTGCAACATCACCAAGTGCTGCACCGAGGTCTGCCCCGAACACATCAAGATCACCGACAACGCGCTCATCCCGATGAAGGAGCGCGTGGTGGACAGGAAGTACGACCCGCTGGTGTGGCTCGGCAACAAGATCTTCAAGCGCGCGAAGTAGTCACACACGAATGAGGGGGGCTGGATGTCCAGCCCCCCTCTCGTTTCACTTCTTACGGCCCCAGCGCCTGCGCTTGGGGTCAGGCATCTCCTTGGTGGGCTCCGAACCCTGAGCCCGCTCCTGCGGCGCCTGTGGCAGCGGCTGGACGGCGGTCACGTCCGCGTCGGGAGCCAGGTAGGGCGGCGGCTCGTACTCCTGCTGCCGGGACGCGGGCGGCTCGAACATGGACTGGCCCTGCCACGGCTCCGAGTCGCCGGTCTCCGCCGCCGAAGCCGGCCCGAGCGGGCGCTCCTGGCCTTCGCTCTCGTACGGGCCGGAGCCGCCCGGCGGGATGTCCGCCGGCGGCTGCACCGGCGGGACCAGCGGCTCGAACGGGTCGCGGTAGTCCTTGGCCTTGGGCGGCTCGTGGCTGAAGGAGTCGAACTCGTCCGGGTGCAGCACCACGGGCTCCGCCGCGGCCTCCTGCGCGTACCCCTGGGGCGGGTACTGGGGCGCGTACTGGGGCTCCTCGTAGACCGGGGGGACAGGCCCCGCCGGATACGTCTGCACCGGCACGAAGCTGATGATCGGCGCGTACGCCGTGCCGCCCGGGTACCCGGGGGCGGGGAAGCCGGCCGTGGTGTAGTAACCGGGCCCGGCGGGATAACCCCCGGTCGGAGGCGCGTCAGGGCGTACCGGCTGCGGTCCCGCCTTGCGCACGGCCGCCGCGTGGGCCATCCTGCGCAGCCGCCCCTCGAAGATCAGGACGGCGAAGAGCGCGAGCAGGACCAGCACCAGCGCCGGGATGCTGAGCTTCTGCGCCAGCGACTTCTGATCGAACTCCGGCGCCGCGTTGCGCAGCTCCAGCGGCACCTCCTCGGAGGAGGAGGCGGGCTGCGTCTCGGTGGGCGTCGGAGTGGCGGTGGTCGCCGTCTCGATCGGCGCGATCGACGGCATGTCGACAGAGGCCTCGACAGAGGTGCTCGGCGCGGCGGTCGTCTCAGGCACCTCGGCGCTCTGCGTGGGCAGGGGCTGGAGGTTCTGCGTGGAGACGGTCGGCGGGGTGGTGGCCGGGGCCGGGGCCGACGTGGTCTTCTTCGGCGTGGGGGTCTTGGTCGGCTTCTTCGGAGTCGACGTGACGGTCTTGGTGATCGTCGTCTCGGGCTGCTCGGGCTCCGGCGTGCCCGCCGTCTCCGTGACCGTCACGGTGGTCTCGGGGTCGCAGAACTCGCCGGCGTCGCACGGATCGACGGGGTCGTACGCCGACACGGAGGCGCTCGCGCTCTGCACGATGAACGGGGTCACTCCGGCGCCGGCTAACCCCAGCGCCAGGACGATAGCGGACAGGGCCGTCGCTCGCGTGCGTGCCACCGGTGCCCTCCGCGCAGTCCCAGAACCTTGGTCAAGGGAATACTAGTCTGGTCAAAGTAACAGTAAAGCCGGGATTAACCTACGTTTTTCGTTTTCGCCGTCTTTGTACCGTGCCAATCCACCACAGAGCACCCAGAAGTACCCCCATGCCTCCGGTGACGAACGACAGTTCCATCGCGCGGTCCGGCGAATCCGTCCGCCCGGCGGGCTGCCTCACCGGCTTCCGCGCCGCGACCGGCTCCCACGGCCACGGTGCCGCTCCCTCTGCCGCCCTCACGCTGCTGAGCGCGGGGCGCAGCGCGCCGGAACCGTGCCGCTTCACCTTCGTCTCTGCGGGCACCGCCCCGGCGCCGTGGGTGGGCCGTGCGTCCGCTGCGGCGATCCCGTTCACCCGCACGCGGAACCGCTCGACGTCACCCGTCCTCATCCACTTCCCCGGCTCGTCGACACCGTCGAGGACCAGCGGCAACCGGCTCACTGCCATGGGAACGGACGGCACCGCCAGGATCAGTGCCCCCGCGATGACCCAGCCACGCCGCATCACTCCACAACTCCCCCATCGCGACATGTCACCCGTAGTAGTCATTGTGTCACGCAAGGGCGCTTCCTAATCCCGCGAAAGCAGGAGATTTTCCACGGTCTTCATGACAGGCAGATCCGCGCCCAGCCACTCGACGGAGAAGTACTCGCCGGGCCCGAGCCACCGCAGCTCCAGGTGCTCCCGGGCCTCGGGCACGCCGGAGGCCAGCGAGCACAGCCAGACGCGCAGCACGTAGCCTTCGGAGAGCGGCCAGTCCCCGCCCACCCGCTCCCCCACGGCGATCTCCACGCCGAGCTCCTCGCGGCACTCCCGGACCAGCGCCTCCTCCTCGCTCTCGCCGGGATCGACCTTCCCGCCGGGAAACTCCCAGCCGCCCGCGAGCGCGACGGGCTCCGCGCGCTGGGCGGCGAGCACCCGTGCGCCCGGACCGACGATCACCGCGGCCACCACGACCGTGTCGAATTCGTTCACAAGGAAGGATTCTGCAGCTTCTTGAGCTGTTCGAGAACGTCGGGGTTCTGGAGGGGACGGGTGAAGCCCATGCGGTTGTCACGCGCCTGGTAGCTCGTCACCTTGATCGGCCCGCACAGCCGGCACCTGGCCTCCAGCATCTTGCCCTTCGACACGACCAGCCCCACATGGCCGGGGCGGTCGGGGCCCGTACCCGGCCCCGCGTTGAAGAACACCAGGTCCCCCGGCTGCTCCTGGCCCTCTAAGACCTTCACCCCGAACGGCCACTGCGTGAACGTCGTACGGGGGATCGACAGCCCCGCCGCCCGGTACGCGGCGTAGATCACGCCCGAGCAGTCGAAGGCGTCGGGCCCCGTCCCGCCCCAGAGGTACGGCTTGCCGCGCTGCGCGAGCGCGTACTCGATGATCTTGGCGACGATGCCGTTGGGTGCGGCCTCCACCAGCGGCTCGTCGCACTCCTTCGAGGCCTGCGGCGGCACCTTGAGCTCGCCCGACTTGGCGTACCTCTTGGCGATCTCCACGACCTGGTCGACGTACCACCAGGCCCGGTTGTAGACGAACAGCGCCTGCCGCACGTTCTCTGGCGCCCCGTTGCGCTTGAGCATCCTGGCCGCGCCCAGGATGGCGTCGGCCGGGTTGTAGATGTCGCCCACGCCGTCTCCGTCGCCGTCGGAGGCGTACCCGGTGAACTTCGACGACATCGGGACCCTGGCCTTGCCGCCCCACGTGGAGATCAGGAACTGCATCGGCCCGGCCGCGCCCGCGTAGTTCGTGCCGCTCTTGACGCCGGGCAGGTCGGAGCGGCCGTGGTCGGTCTCTCGCTTGCCGACGGCGGCCAGGATGTTCCACTGGACGCCGATCTTCTTGCCGTACTTCTTGTACAGGTCCAGATATTCGGAAGGGATGTCGGACGCGCCCGAGTCGGACACGTCCTCCACCTGCTTGCCGTCCTTGCAGTCGGGGGAGGTGCCGCCGTCGCCGAGGAACGACGGCATCGAGATCAGCAGCATCGGCGACACGATGACCGCCGCGAGCAGCAGCAGCCCGGCGGCGCCGATCAGGAGGGCGAGCCGGGCCCGTGAGAGCTTCACCCCGAGGTGTCCCCCTCCTCGTCGCCCTCCTGGCCCTCCTCGGAAGGCCGGATGTCGAAGATCCGCCAGTCGTCCACGAGCTGGCTCACCGTGACCGCGTACTCCTCCGTGAGCTGCTTGTCGCCGCTCTTCGCGGTGACCTGCCTGGTCGCCGTGACCACGAAGACGATGGAGGTCTGCTCGATCTGCCTGATCTCCTTCAGCCTGGCGGTGGCCTTGGAGACGATCTGGTCGTTGCGGTTCTGCTCGACCGTGCCGGCCGAGGTGACGGTCCTGGTCAGCTCGTTGCCGAGCTCAGGCGTCGTGAACACCTTCACGCGGGCCGCGTACGCCGCCGGGTCCTCGTCGTACCGGAAGGTGCCGTACGCGGCGGTGAACCGTTCGGCCAGGTCCGCCGCCGCGGCGAGCTGCTCCTTCTTCATCGGCAGGTACGAGTAGACGTCGAACGGCGCCCCGCTCGCGGTCGCCAGCGGCGTGTTCGGCGCGGGGGGCGCGCTCGCCACCCGGGCCGGCTCCTGCTTGGGCTCGGCCTGGTCGTCCCCCGAGTCCGGCCACATCGTCAGGTAGATGCCGACCGCGGCGATGACCACGACGATGGCGGCAAAAGCCACCCCACGCTTGTCACCTCGCTCCGCCATGTTCAGTCCCTGTCCTTGCTCGGCTTGAGCCAGAACGGCACGGAGGGGCTGTCACCCCCGGAGCCGCCACCGTTGCTGCTGCTGCGCAGCCAGAGCGGCGGGGCCTCGGAGGTGCGGGACGACGGCTCGTCGGACCCGAAGATCCGCGGGCCGGACGAGCCGCCGGACGCCCTCGGAGCGCCGCTCGGCCGCGACCCGCCGCCGGACCTCGAGCCACCGCCCGAGCCTCCAGAACCGGAGCCGCCGAACAGCCCGCCGCCGGACCCGCGCGAGCGCGTGCCGCCCGACCGGGAGCCGCCCGAGCCGCCGAACCGGGAGCCGCGCGAACCGCCGGACGAGCCGCCACGCGACCCCGACGACGAGCCGCCCCCGGACGCCCAGCCGCCGCCGGACCCTCCGCCGAACCAGCCGCCCGCCGAGCCGCCGGATCCGCCCGAGCCGCCGGACGCGGCCGCTCCGGCCGCGCCGGCCGCCCGAGGGCCGCCCGCCGCGGCACCGCGCGTGCGGGTGGGCGTGCCGCCCAGGTTGAGCGGCGGCGCCGTGCCCCTGCGCGGCTCCAGGGGCGCCCTGGCGCCCGCCTTGCCGCCCTGCTGGTCGGTGTCCAGCGGCGCCGCCGTGGCCGGGATCCTGGCGCCTGTGGTGACGCCCTCGCCCTCCTCGGCGCGTACGCGGGCCTGCCCCGCCGTGGCCGCGGCCGTCGCCGCCGCTCCCGCCGGGTTGGCCACGCCGGCCGCCCTGATGAGCGGCTCGGCCTTGCGCAGCCCCCAGCGGCCGATCCTGGCCGAGGCGACCGGCGGCAGCGCGCCTGCCGAACGCTCGAGCACGGACGAGCTCGCGGCCTCGCCGAGCATGCGGGTGGCGACCGTGTGGCCGCTCATGGAGGCGAACAGGTGCTGGAACGGCCTGCGGTAGAAGAACACCGCGATCGTCAGCAGGGCCATGAACAGCACCTGCATGCCCCATGGCATCGCCGTGGAGATGATCAGCGCGTAGCCGTACACCAGGACGCTGAGCACCAGCGTGAGCACGGCCTGCCTGAGCAGCGTGCCGACCAGCATCTCCACCCAGCGCATGGCCACGATCCGGCCGCTGCCAGGATGGACGCCGATCAGCAGGAACACGGGCCCGAGTATCAGCAGCAGCAGGAAGCCCACCTTCAGCACCAGCAGCGAGACCGCCACCAGGAAGATGAGCAGGCCGGCCACGATGGCCGCGATGAACGCGCCGACGGCCACGCCGAGCCTGTTGGACCAGTCGCGGCCGGAGAAGACGGTGTAGACGGGGTCGTTCTTCAGCTTCTCCGCCAGCGAGGCGTACTCCGACTGGCGGGCCCCCACGTCGGGCGCCGGCTGGCCGGCCACGGTCCGCGGGACCGACTGCATCTCCAGCACCTTGCGGCCCCAGTCGCGCACGATGGGCTGCTGCGGGTCGGCGGTGCCGAACAGGCCCACCAGCCACGGCTTGCAGACCAGCGTGGACCACAGCGCGTCGGCGTTCTGGTCGACGCCCGGCGTGCCGGTCTGGCCGTACCCGCCCGCCTTGAGCTGCGGGGTGGCCTCGCCGGGCGGCGGCAGGCACGAGGCGCCGCCCGCGCCGGGCAGACCGGAGAAGGCCGAGTTGACGACCTCGCCGGTCTTGTCGGTCACGACCTTGCCGAGGCCGGTGAAGTCGCCGGGACGGCTGAAGAACCACACCGCCACGGTGACCGCGAGCACCATCCAGATCACGCCCTCGGCGGTCGTGGTGGCCCGCTTGCGGATCAGCCCGTACCAGGCCAGCCAGATCGCCCCGATGATCACGATCGGCTGGAGGAACTTCCAGTACATGGCGTCGGCGAGGTTCGTGACGATGTCGTCGACGACGTCCTTGATCGCCTGGAGCGGTCCCTCGGTCGACGCGGCCTGGTACGTGGTGATCGTCAGCCGGTCGACGGCCTTGGCCGCGGTGAAGATGCCGTTGGCCCACATGTTGCCGAGCACGGCGACGTAGTCGGAGCAGCTCAGGTCGTGGGTGTGCCAGAACTGGCCGCTCATGCCGAACTGGGAGTAGTTGGTGACCGCGGTCTGCGTCCCGCCCTGGGGGGCCGGCGCCTGGATCAGACCGTCCAGGCCGCCCCCGACCATCTCGGGGTTGAGCGGGCCCGACAGGTCACAGGGCGCCGCGGCGGCCGGGGTGGACAGGCCGCCCACGACGATCGGCATCACGAGGATGCCGGTGACGAGCGCGAGAGCCAGCGCGAGGCGTCGCGATAGCCGGATCTTCATGACCGTACCTCCTGCGCTCTGCCCACGCCCCCTTGAAGATCATCATGCCCGGCGCCGTCGGGTTTGTCGTGTGTCGGGTTCGTGTCGAGCCAACGGAGAAGTTCCTCGGAGATCAGGTCTACTCCGATCCGCCCGGCCCTGCCATCCAGATCGCGGAAAATGCATTCCCCGTTGCCGAGCGAGCGGAGCACGGCCTTGTGCTCCTCCGACGGCTCCACACCGAGCAGCGACATGACGTGGTCCACCTCGACCCGTTCGGTGGACCTGAACGCGAAGACGGATGACAGGCAGTTGGTCACCTGCTCGTTCAGCAGGTCTCCCGCGTTCTGCGAGACCAGCACCAGAGCGGTGTTGCGGGAGCGGCCCATCCGGCTGACCTCGGGCACCAGCTTGGCGCCCTCGGGCGTGGAGGTGATCGCCCACGCCTCGTCCAGGAAGATGGCCTTGGGGGCGCGCCGGTCGAGGCCGTTCATCAGCCTGCGCGCGAACTGGGAGACCAGGTAGAGCAGCGCCACCGACAGCCGCTGCTCGTAGGAGTAGTCGTCCCTGGTCGTGGCCACGTCGGGCAGCGTGAGGCCGCCCAGCGTGAACACGGTCGTCCACCCCTCGCTGTCGATCTGGTCGCCGCCGGAGGGGTCGAAGCAGAGCCTGGCCAGGTGCATCTCCGACATGGAGCGCAGCACGGCGCCCAGGTTCTTCGAGGCGGGGTCGTCGGCCTGCTCCAGGAAGTCGACGACCTTGCCGAGCGAGGGGTCGGGGCCGTTGGAGACCGCGGCCACCGCCTGGATCATCGCCGACTCGCGCTCCTCCGACATGCGCGGCAGCAGCAGCCGCAGCGTCTCGGTGGCCATGGTCTTCTTCGCCGCGATGTCGTCGCCGAACGAGAACGGGTCGAGCAGCCCCGGCGCCGCCGACCCCAGCGGGATGACGCGGGCCTTGCGGCCCCGCTTCTCCAGCAGCCGGATCAGCGACTCCGCGTCGCCCTTCGGGTCGATCACCGCGACCGTCACGCCCCTGAGCGCCATCTGGTAGATCATCAGCAGCGCGAGCGTGGTCTTGCCGCCACCGGGCTCACCGGTGATCGCGATGGCCGTCGGCCGGTTGCGCGTGGCCGCGACCAGCGGGTCGAAGTGCACGATGCTGCGGGCCCTGCCGACGGTCTCGCCGATGTACGGGCCGAGCCAGCCTTCGTTGCCGCCGTCGTCGAGCCGGTCACCGAGATCGACCGTGGCGGTGGCCATGCCGCCCGCGATCGTGCGCAGCGGCTGCCGCTGGGCGTAGGCGTTGACGCGCACCTTCTCGCCCGGCAGCGACTCGGCGAACAGCGAGAACTGGTCGCCCGTCGAGTTGACCACGTCGATGCCCATGTCGCGGTAGTGCTCGACGACCGCCTCCACGCGCTGCACGCAGATGTCCTCGGTGGGGGCCGACACGATCAGGCGGTGCCAGCCGTACACGAAGGGCAGGCGTTCCTTGGTGATGCCGTGCTCCAGCAGACGGGCCGCGTCGATCTGCTCGGCGAGCGCGAGCGGCGCCTCGGCACCGGCCTCGCGGATGTGGTGGTCCATGTCGCGGGCGTGCGCGAGCTTGCGCGCCACGTCCTTGGACGCCTTGACCGGCGGGATGAGCCGCATCCGCGACGAGATCTCCACGGGGAACGGGAGCTGGTCGGCGAAGTGCATCCACGGCTCGCCGTCGGGGAACGGCATGAGGTCGGGGAAGCGCGCGAACGACAGGTAGGCCACGTACGAGTCGCCCTGCGGCTGCACGATGCGCAGCAGCGACCTGCCGTTGTGGATCTCCCCCTCCACGAGGGACTCGATCTCGCCCCTGCCCCAGCGTCGCTTCGGGCTGGCGCTCGGCGGCGGGTCGCCCAGCGCGCCCGCGGCCGCGTGCTGGAACAGCCACGCCACCTCGACGGAGGTGGCGTGCCTGGCGTAGAGGGCGCTGGATGCGAGTGCTCTGCCGAGGCGTTCGGCTGATTCGGTCCACCGCCCGATCTCGCTGTCGGGTACGTGGTCGTCCTCCATGCCGAGCGCCTTCTCGGTCTTCTGGTAGAGGCCGAAGATCTGGGCGAGCGCTCCGGCGCCGAGCTGCTTGCCGCGCGGGCCGAGCCGTACGCCGAGGTAGACCTCCTTGGACCAGAAGTCCTTCGCCCAGACGTGCCGGTACATCTCCTCCAGGTAGTCGCGCCAGCCGGGCCCCTCGTCGGACGTGGCGTTGAGCGCCATGGCCCACTCCGCGGCGGGGTACGTGCGGTGCGCGATCCTCAGGTGGACCTCCGCGTCGGGCATCCTGATCGCGGCCAGCGCGATCGTGATGTTGGTGGCCAGCGCCTCGCGCTCATCCGGGGTGACGAACTCGTAGCTGACCGTCGGGAGGCGGAAGTACGCCCATGCGCTGGTGTCCGTGAGCAGGATGCGGTCGTCGAAATAGCGGACCGCGAGGCGCTGGTGCGCTCGTGACGCCCTGCTCATGCCGCCCCCTCGGCGCATGAACGGGCACTACCTGCTCGCTTGTTCACTTATCGCTCACCGATTCTCGTGCCCGGGGGGTCACTCGCCATCTCCTCTTCGCTCGGACGGACGGTCTGTGCCTGTGCCTTTGCCGCGAAGCCTGCGACCACGACGCCGGCGAGGGCGAGGTAGGCCCGCCTGCCGGCCGCGCGCAACTGCCCGGGATCGACGACCTCCGCGCCGTCGGGCGCCAGACCGTCCTCCCAGGGGACCCTGACGATGGCCCGGCACCTGCCCCTGGCCACCGACTCCGCCTGCTCGACGTCGGCCATCGAGCGCCTGCTCACGCCGTTGACCACCATGACCGCGCGCCTGCGCAGGTCCGCGCAGCCGTGCCCGTCGAGCCACTCGTACGTCATCGCCACCGCCTCGGACGCCTCCTCGCTCGCGGGGACCACCAGCACGAGCTGGTCCGCGTACGGCAGGACCCGCGCGGCCAGCGCCGGGGCCGGGTCGATGACGGCGAGCTTGTAGTGGCGGTCGAGCAGGCGCATGGACTCGCCCAGCCGGTGGTCGGAGAAGAACGACCGGTCCGCCAGCCGCTGCTCGGCGCCCGCGTCGGTGTCCGCGCTGATCACCTCGAGCCCCGAGGCGGTCCTCGTCGTGTACCCGCGCATGGTGAGGTAGCCGCTGACGCGGTCGAGCCCGGACAGCAGCGAGGTGAGGGTTTCGGGCGTCTCCGGCTGGATCTTGCTGGTCAGGGTGCTACCGCCGGTGTTGGCGTCGACCGCCACCACCCTGTCGTCGCGATATCTGGCGAAGGTGTGGCCGAGCATGAGCGCCGTCGTGCTCTGGCCCGCGCCGCCGGTGCAGCCCAGGACGACGATCCTGCGGCTGCCGCTGAACACGCCCCTGGCCCTGGCCTCGTCGATCTCCGAACCGTCGGTCCGCACCCCGCCGCCGCCGACGACCACCTGAGCGATCCGCCGCCATCCGCCGGAGTCACGTCCCACCACGGACTCGACCCGCCGTACCCGGCCCTCCCCCGGCCTGGGCACCGGCACGGGCGCCACGAGCCCACCGGCCCCCTCACGAGCCGCCGCACCCTGGCCGTTGCCGCCACGGGCCGCCGGGTCCACGCGCTCGCCGGGGACAGCCCGTTCCACGCGCTCACCAGGGGCAGTCGGCTCCACGCGCTCGCGGCGTGTCGCGGGTGCGTCCGGCCGCCCACCACTCGAACCACGCTCCGGCACGTCAGCGCCGCCCTCGGCGGCTTCCCGCGTGTCGTCACCCGCCTTCTCGGAGGTCCTCTGAACGCCCGCCCCCGCCGGCTCGGCCGTCCCCTGGGCATCCGCCTCACGTACCGGCTCGGCGCTCCTTTGGGTGTCCGCGTCGTTGGGCATCGCGGCGATCACCTGGGGGATGCCGCTCTTCGGCGGCTCCGCGCCGCCCGTTGTGCCCGAGGTGCCGGCCGTCGCCTCTGATGCGGTGCTCGGCTCCGTCGGGTCCTGCGTGGCGGGCGAGTCGGGGTCGGTCTCCGTTCGGGTGTGCTTGGGGGCGGCGGGGCGGGGCAGCGGCTTGGCGTTGGGATCGAGCGGCGGCCAGACACGCTCCGTGCCCGGCAGCACCAGCGCCGGGCCCAGCCGGGGCGGCTGCCCCTTCCTGTGCTGGTCCCGCGCGACCTCGTCCTCGCGGCGCTCTCCCTCCGGACGTCCCGCCGTGTCGGCAGCCACCGTGTCGGCAGCCACCGTGTCGGCAGCCACCGTGTCGGCAGCCACCGTGTCGGCAGCCACCGTGTCGGCAGGAGGTGCGTCGGCACTCGCCGCGAGCTTCCTCAGCCGTCGCAGCGCCTCGGTGTCGATGGGCTTGCCGGTGGCGGGCTTGTGACTCTCCCCGGTGCTGAGCGGCCCGACGGCAGGCTCCTGCGCCGCGACGTCACCGCGAGCAGCGGGCGCGGCCCCCCGCATGCCACCACGCTCCCGAGCGGCCGCCTCGTCCTTTCCGCCACGCTGCCGGGCGGCATCCTCTCCCCTTCCGGCACGCTCTCGTACGGCGGCGGCCTCTCCAGCGCCGCCACGTTCCCGGTCGGCACCGTCCGTCGTGCCAACCCGCTCCCGGGCGGCACCGTCCGTCGCACCGCCACGCTCCCGGGCGGCACCATCCGTCGTGCCCACCCGCTCACGTGGGGCAGCACTCGTCGTGCCGCCACGCTCCCGGGGGGCGACACCCGTCGTACCGCCGCGCTCCAGAGCGACAGCCTCCGTCGGCGAGGCTTCGTGGGCCGCGACCAGCGGCGCCTCCTGGCGGCGTCCAGGACCGCCTGGAAGGGCCTCCTGGCGCTGCAACCCACCTGCCTTGGACCTTGACGGCGGGGCCGGGGCCGCCTGGCGTGACGACGCCTTGAGGGCGGGCGCCGTGCCGCGGCGGGTGCCCCAGCGGCCGGTGGTCGGCTCCGCCACGGGAGCCTGGGAGGCGGCGGCCGCCGCGGCGGCGACCGCCGGGCGTACCTGGCGGGGACCGATGATCCGCTGGCCGTCGCGCCGCCGCTGCGGTTGGCGGGCCTTGCGGGGCGCCTTCGACTTGGCCCTGGCGGGCAGGGTGCGCCAGACGCGGGCGGAGAACGTGACCGTCTCGGGCTCGGACATGGGCGCGAGGCGGTACCACGCCTTCGGCTGGCTCAGGTAGCGGAGCTGGGACTCGAGGAGCTCGGTGAGCCGCTTGCCCTCGATGACGGGACGGGTGGACAACCACGTCACGATGCCCGGCGGCACGAGGAACAGCACGTGCCAGGGCATCTCCACCGGCACGCCCACCAGGACCAGCAGGAGCGACCACGGGACGAACACCCCGACGAACACGCCGATCCAGACGATCGGGAGCGGCATCGGCAGCCGCAGGTCGTACAGCTTGTAGAGCCGTTTCTCGATCCGCCAGATGTTCGTATATGTGGGCAGGTCCACGCCGGTCCTCCTCTCCACCCGCTCGTTCATGACCGCCAGGGAGCGGTCTCAACCCTCACTTGATGCCCAGTGCGCCGGCGATCGCCTTCGCCGTCACCTCGATGATGTTGGGAACGTAGAAGATCACTCCGATGGCCACAGCCAATATCAGGAACTGCACGAATCGCGTGATCTCGCGGGTGAAGAGGAAGAAGAGTGCGACCACGGAGACGACGACGAGGAACAACGGGGCGAAGAACCCGCGCAGGAAGTTGGCGAGCCCTCCGGTGTCCAGGCCGGTAGGCGTCGGCGTCGGCGACATCTCGATCAAGGTGAGCACTACGGTCTTCAAGGTCACTTCTTGTCCTCCCGGGGGGTATCGATCAGCAGCGCGGCCGTGCCTCTATCCAACGACCCGACCGGCGCCGCGGATGTCGGCGACGAACCACTTGTCGCCCTGCTTCTCGACGGTCAGGCGGTAGGCCATCTCCAGCGTGCCCCCCACGGCCGCCGGGTCGGTGGCATCGGGGGTCGGGGGCGTCTCGTTGTTCGGCACGACCCACACCACGACCGCCTGGATCTCTCGTGTGGCACCCCCCACAGGCACCACGACCTTCTTCAGCTCTTTGAACGTGAACGTGCCGCCGAAGCTCGGCAGAGTCTTGCCGGAGGCGACATAGCGCTGCAGACCGGCGGTGTTGCCGAGGGCGTAGTCGGTGAAGAAGCCCTTCAGTTGCTCCTTGAGCTCGCTCGCGGTCGCCTCGTCGGTCTCCGGCGCGGCCAGTTGGGGCACGTCGGCCGGGCCCGGGGCGGGCAGGACCGCGGGACGCCCGACGACGGCGAACCTGCCGCCGGCGTCATCGCCCGCGTAGTAGACCGGGACGGACAGCATCAGCCTGCGCGGGCCTGACTGGAAGGCCACGCTCACCACCGCGTTGTGGGCGTCGCTCGCCTCGATGTCGTACGCCTGGATGGCGACGGCCGAGAGCTTGCCGTAACCGTCCCATCCCATTTGCGGGTCCATGCCCTCGGCCAGGAACGCGGCGAGCTTACGCGACCTGCTGGCCGCGTCTTCCGGGCTGAAATTGAGATAGACCCCGGCGAACTGGGCGGCGAAAGCCATACCCCGGTCGGCGGGAAAACCATGGTGAGCAGGCGCAACGGCATTAGGGGTCGATGTCCCTTGCTGGGTAAATCGCTCAAATGGGGCACGAACCCCATTCACTACGATAACCACAATAAGCGCCCAGAGAACGATGCGGCCGACCCACACCAGCCACCGTCCGCCGCCGCCCGACCAGCCACCGCGCCGCGGCCTGCGGGCCGGCGGCTCGTCGTAGTCAGCTGTGTCAAGGCGCGCGGAAAGCCCGGGGTCGCCAGCGATCCGAGGATCGTGCTGGACGGTAGACCTACGAGCCATCACGCCTCCGCTCGCGCCGATCCCCCCGGCTGGCGCGGTGTCGTCCGTTGCCGATCCCCATCATCCGCGGTGAAGTAGTCACCCTATCCGGTCTCCGCCATTGTTCCAGGAAAGCCACGCCCATGCTGCGGCATGACCGACCTGACGGCAAACCGGACCGGACGGCAGGCGTCATTGCCGATTCCTGTCATCTCCTGGGTGAATAGCCTTTTGACCAGGGCAGACGCCTGAAATCGCATAGCGCGACAGTCACGGATTCCTGTCCAACAGGCATGGACTCTCGCGACCTGCGGATTTGGTATGGATCGCGGCGACCCCGGGCCGTCAGGCGGGCTCCGGGTCCTGCGTGGGCCTCGGCTGCCGCCTGCTGTGCAGGTCCACGACCGTCGGCTGCACCGCCCGCTCCAGGGAGCCGCGCAGGTCGGCCAGCATCTCCGCGGCATCGCCTTCACGTATGCGCGTCGCCATCTCGTTGCGCTCGTCGACCTTCCTGCGGAGGTACGCCTCGCGGTTGACGCGCAGGCCGTACATGAGCTCGACCCTGATCAGGGCCAGCTCCTCCTCGAGACTGATGCCCGCGAGCGTGGGCGCGGGGCGTCGTTTCCGGATGATGCGACGGATCATTGAGGGCCTCCCGAGTCAGCGTGAACGCCGTGACGATTCGACGCGCGGGGGCCCAAAGTGGTTGACGCATCAGTTTTCCCGGCATCAGACGCCTATCGACTCCCGACGTCAGACGCCTGAGGGGGCTGCACCGCCGTCCACGCGGCAACTTAGCGTAACCAATGACTGCGCTGAGTGATTGCGCCGACGACACGCGGCAACTGGCCGGGCAGGACGGCGTCTGGGACGACGGTTCACGCGTCTTCGGGTGGGCCGGAGTCCTCGGCGCGTACGGTCAGCCGGTCGTCGCTCAGGCGGATCGTCAGCAACGAACCTGGAGAGACGTCCTTGGCGAGGCGCACCACCTCTCCCGACGGGTGCTGGACGATGGCGTAGCCGCGCTCCAGCGTGGCCGCCGGGGACAGCGCGACCAGGCGGGCACGCAGGTGGGTGAGGTCGTCGGAGGCCCGGTCGAGCGAGCCGGACAGCGAGCGCCTGGCCCGGTCGCGCAGCGACTCCGCCTGCTCGGCCCGGCGCTCCAGCTCGCGCACCGGGTCGGCCAGCGAGGGCCGCGAGCGCAGCGAGGTGAGCCAGGACATCTCCCGGTCGAGCCAGCCGCTCATCACCCTGCGGCCTCGGTCGCGGAGCTGGCGCACCAGTGTGAGCTGCTCTCCGACGTCGGGCACGACCTTCTTGGCCGCGTCCGTGGGGGTGGAGGCCCGCACGTCGGCCACCAGGTCGAGCAGCGGGCTGTCCTGCTCATGGCCGATCGCGCTGACGACGGGGGTGCGGCAGGCGGCCACCGAGCGTACGAGCGTCTCGTCGGAGAACGGCAGGAGATCCTCCAGGGAGCCGCCGCCGCGGGCGATGACGATCACGTCGACCGAGGAGTCGGCGTCGAGCTTGCGCAGCGCCTCGGTCACCTCGCCCACCGCGTAAGGGCCCTGGACGGCCACCTCCTCGACCTTGAAGCGCACGGCGGGCCAGCGCCTGCGGGAGTTCTCCAGCACGTCGCGCTCGGCCGCGGAGTCGCGGCCGCAGATGAGCCCGATCGTGCCGGGCAGGAACGGCAGCCGCCGCTTCCTGTCGGCGTTGAACAGCCCCTCGGTCGCCAGGAGCTGCCTGAGCCGCTCCAGCCTGGCCAGCAGCTCGCCCACGCCGACCGGGCGGATCTCCAGAGCGGTGAAGGCGAACGAGCCTCTGTTGACCCAGAAGTCGGGCTTGACCTGCATCACGACCCTGGCGCCGTCGGCCGGCCTCGGCACGGCGGCCTCATAGACGCCGCGCGGGGTGGTGACCTTGGCCGACACGTTGGCGACCGGGTCGCGCAGCGTCATGAACACCGTGCCGCCACGCGCGCTGAGGTCGGTGATCTGGCCCTCGACCCAGACCGTGCCGAGTCTGCCGATCCAGCCGCCCACCATCTGAAGGACCGTACGGATCGGCAGGGGAGACTCGGGTGAGGTCTTATCGGTCATGGCCGAAGACTACGGGGTAAGGGCGACTACTCCCCGGCCTGCAGCTTCGCCAGGCGGTTCTCGAACATCTTGATCACCTCGGGCCGCGCCTTCGTGGCGTTCTCGAAGGCGAGGAAGTCGCCGATCTGCTCGGCGGTCTTGCCCCGCATCCTGGCGCGCAGGGACGCGACGGTCATCTCGGAGTAGCCGGGCAGCGGCTCGGCCAGGTCCGCGGAGGCGGAGGTGGTGGCGGAGGCGGCAGCGGCCAGCGCGCCGGCGGGCTCGGGCGCGGCTTCGGGCTCGGGCGCGGCGGCGGGCTCCTCGGCCGGCTTCTTGGCCGCGGCGGGCTTCTTGGCGGCGGGCTTCTTGGCCGCGGCGGGCTTCCTGGCCGGGGCCTTGCGGGTGGGCTTCGGCTTCGCCTCGGGAGTCTCCTCCACGACGGCGGCCTCCGCCTCGACCTCGGCAGACTCCTCCGCGGCGGCGGGCTTTTCGGCGGCGGGCTTCTCGGCGACGACGGGCTCGGCGACCGTGGCGGCGGGGGCGACCTCGGGCTCGGCGGCGGCCTCCTCCACGACGGTGGCCGCGGACTCGGCAGCGGCCTTGGGCTCGACCACGGACTCGGCGGCCTTGGGCTCAGCCGCGGGCTCCTCCGTGACCGCGGGCTCAGTGGCAGCCTTGGGCTCCGCAGCGGCCTTCGGCTCCGCAGCGGCCTTCGGCTCGGCGGCGGCCTTGGGCTCCTCCGCGACCGCCTGCTTGGTGGCGGCCTTGGGCTCCGCGACCGGCTCCTCCTCGACCGCGGGCTTGGTGGCGGCGGCGGTCTCGGTGTTGGCGGTGGCCGCGGACTCGGACTTGCCGGCCGGGGTGAAGATGACCGGGTCGGGCTTGGTCTTGGCGGCGCCGTTGGGCTCGGCCGCGCCCGGGCGCGGCGCGAAGATCACCGGCTCCTTGCGCGCGGGCTTGTCCTCTTCCGCCGCCGGAGCCGCGGCCACCTGGTCGGCGGCCGAGGGGCGCGAGTCGTACGACTCCTCCTCGCGCTCCTCCTTGCTGCCCAGGTTCTTGATGGAGTTCTTCACCCGGTCGACGACCAGCAGCGCCTGGCCGGCCGCACTGAGCGTGGTCTGGATGACGAGCAGCGGAAGGTCCTTGGCCTTCTCCTTGAGCTCGTCCTTGTTGGTGACGGTCTTGGCGATGTTGCGTATCACGTCGCTGAGGGACATGACGTCTCCCTGGGAGGTCAGTATTGGACGGCTAGTCTGGCAAAACGCGGGCAAGCACGCACGCGCAGGCCTGATCGCCGCTCCACGTAGCATAGAAAGTATGGAGCCCCAGACCTCTACTTCCCGCCGAGTACTCGTAGCCAAGCCCCGCGGCTACTGTGCCGGAGTCGATCGAGCCGTGGTAGCGGTCGAGAAGGCTTTGGAGCAGTATGGTGCGCCGATCTACGTACGTAAGCAGATCGTCCACAACACCCACGTGGTCAAGACACTCGAGGCCAGAGGCGCGATCTTCGTCGACGAGACCGAGGAGGTCCCCGAGGGCGAGATCGTGGTGTTCTCCGCCCATGGCGTGTCCCCGGCCGTGCACGAGGAGGCCCGGCAGCGCGGGCTGCGCACCGTCGACGCCACCTGCCCGCTGGTCACCAAGGTGCACAACGAGGCGAGGCGGTTCGCCGGCCAGGACTACGACATCCTCCTGATCGGGCACGAGGGCCACGAGGAGGTCGAGGGCACCTCGGGCGAGGCCCCTGACCACATCCAGCTCGTGGACGGGCTCGACGCGGTCGACAAGGTGCAGGTGAAGGACCCGAGCAAGCTGGTGTGGCTGTCGCAGACCACGCTGTCGGTCGACGAGACCACCGAGACGGTGGCCCGGCTCAAGGAGCGCTTCCCCACGCTGCTCGACCCGCCGAGCGACGACATCTGTTACGCCACGCAGAACCGGCAGGTGGCGGTCAAGGAGATCGCCGCCGAGGCGCAGCTCGTCATCGTTGTCGGCTCCGAGAACTCGTCAAACTCCAAGCGCCTGGTCGAGGTGGCCAAGGACTACGGCGCGGAGGCCTCGTACCTGGTCGACAACGCCACGTTCATCCGCGACGAGTGGCTCGAAGGGGTCACCACGGTCGGCGTCACCAGCGGCGCCTCCGTCCCGGAGGAGCTGGTCGAGGAGGTGCTGGCGCGGCTGGCCCAGCACGGGTTCGGCGACGTGACGGAGGTCGAGTCGGTGCAGGAGAGCATGCGCTTCGCCCTGCCTCACGAGCTGCGCAAGGACCTGCGGGTGTCCTAGTCGTCCCCGCGCGGAGTCCCGTACACCTTGGGCTCGAAGTAGCCCTCCGGTTCGGGCACGAACGTCTGACGCGGGCGCGGCTCCTCCGCGCCCGCCTTCAGCTCTTCCCGCAGCTCGCGTACGTTGTCGCGCAGCCCGCGCCGCCAGGCGACGCCCAGCACGATCGCCGAGCCCGCGAACAGCCACGGCGCGCCGCTGGTCAGTGACGTGTAGAGGCCGAGCGCCAGCGACTGCACGATCGACACCGAGCCGAACGCCCGCCCGAGCTCGACGAAGAGCGTGGCGCAGAAGAACACCAGCGGCGGCGTCACCACCAGCGACAGCAGCTCGCGCCGGTTGACCATGAGCGCGCCGAACAGGCTCGACAGCACGAAAGCCGCGCCCACGATCTGCTGGATGTCGAACAGCGCCGCCAGCACATAGCCCGCCAGGGTGACGACCAGGGCGAGCGCGATGGCGCCGCGAGCGGTCAGCCTGACCGCGGAACGCCTCTTCTCACCCAATGCCCCACCCCCATTTATTGCGACCCGTTGGCCAACTTACCGTTCGAGTGGGAAAGCAGATGCGAGGTTTCGAGCAGTTCCGGGGATGACAGGGGTCTGGGCAGGCCATCGAGCATGTCCGGCGAGTCGAGATC
This sequence comes from Nonomuraea sp. NPDC049695, assembly GCF_040674955.1. Classification (NCBI taxonomy): domain Bacteria; kingdom Bacillati; phylum Actinomycetota; class Actinomycetes; order Streptosporangiales; family Streptosporangiaceae; genus Nonomuraea; species Nonomuraea sp. NPDC049695. Next base: position 168,268 of record NZ_JBFANV010000003.1, read on the forward strand.
GCCGTCCACAACGCCCAGATCGTGCAGCTTGCGCGCGGTGACCAAGACGCGGCTTTCGAGCGATCCGACCGATTTGTTGTACGCCTCCACGGCCCGCGTCAGTGCCCTGCCGAGCGAGTCGACGTTCCTGCCCAGGGATGACAGCCGCTCGTACAGCTCCTTGCCCAGCTCGAACACCGCCCGCGCGTTCTCGCTCAGCGCGGCCTGCTGCCAGGCGTAGTGCGCGGTGCGCAGCATCGTGATCAGCGTCGTCGGCGTGGCGATGTGGACCCGCCGCATCATGGCGTACTCGAGCAGCGCGGGATCACGCTCGAGTGCGGGGGCCAGGAACGCCTCGCCCGGGATGAACAGCACCACGAACTCCGGCGACGGGTTGAACCCCTGCCAGTAGGACTTGGCCGCCAGCCGGTCGATGTGCTCGCGCACGTGCCTGGCGTGGGCGTCGAGCCTGACGGAGGCCAGGGACTCGTCGGACGCCTCAGCGGCCTCCAGATAGGCCGCCAGCGAGACTTTGGAGTCGACCACGATGTTCTTGCCCCCGGCGAGCCTGACGACCATGTCGGGGCGCATGGAGCCCTCGGTGACCTGCTCCTCGAAGTCGCAGTGGTGCTGCATGCCGGCGATCTCGGCGACCCGGCGCAGCTGGAGCTCGCCCCACCTGCCGCGTGCCTCCGGCCGCTGCAGGGCCCTGACGAGGGCGGTGGTCTGGGAGCGCAGCTGCTCGTTACTCTGCCGTACGAACTCCATCTGCTTGGCCAGCTCGGCACGGGCCGCACGCTGGCCCGACTCGGTGTCGCGAAGCTGCGACTCGACCCGCGCCAGCGCGTCCTTCAGCGGCTCCACCAGGTGCTCGACGGCCTGCCTGCGCTGCTCCAGGTCGCCCGTGGCCTCGGCGCGGCTGGCCGCCAGCCTGGTCTCGGCCAGCTCGAGGAACCGGACGTTGTTGACGTCGAGGGCGCGCGTGGACAGGGCCTGGAAGCGCTCGGCGAGCTGCTCCTCGACGTAGACGAGCTTGTCGGCGGCCGCCTTGGCCCGCGCGTCGGCCTCCGCCACCCGCACCGCCGCTCTCGTCCTGGCCACCAGGAACCCGATGACGAGTCCGGCGGCCAGACCTGCGAGAAGGGAGACGATGTCCACCCGGCCGATGATGGCAGGACTCCGGCGCGCCGTTCCCGCCCGACACGCCCGTTACGCTGAGCACGTAAACTTGGGCTTCGTGAGTCTCTCCATCGGTATCGTCGGTCTGCCCAACGTCGGCAAGTCCACGCTCTTCAACGCGCTGACGAAGTCCGGCAACGCGCTCGCCGCGAACTACCCGTTCGCCACCATCGAGCCGAACGTGGGCATCGTGGGCGTGCCCGACGACCGCCTGCCCAAGCTGGCCGAGATCTTCGACTCGGCCCGCGTCCTGCCGGCCAAGGTCGAGTTCGTCGACGTGGCGGGCCTGGTCAAGGGGGCTTCCGAGGGGCAGGGCAGAGGCAACCAGTTCCTCGCCAACATCCGCGAGACCGACGCGATCTGCCAGGTCGTCCGCGTCTTCAACGACCCCGACGTCACGCACGTGGACGGCGACATCTCGCCCAAGCGCGACATCGAGACCATCAACACCGAGTTGATCATGGCCGACCTGCAGACGGTCGAGAAGGCCGTCCCGCGCCTGCAGAAGGAGGCGCGCAACAACAAGGACAAGAAGGTCGCGCTCGAGGCCGCGGAGGCCGCCCTGCGGGTGCTGGAGACCGGCAAGACCATCTTCGAGAGCGGCCTCGACCGCGAGGAGCTGCGCGAGCTGCACCTGCTGACGGCCAAGCCGTTCCTGTACGTGTTCAACCTCGACGCCGACGAGCTGACCGACACCGCGCTCAGGGAGCAGCTGTCGACGCTGGTCGCCCCGGCCGAGGCGGTCTTCATGGACGCCAAGATCGAGTCGGAGCTGGTCGAGCTCGACGAGGAGGAGGCGCTGGAGCTGCTCCAGTCCGTCGGCCAGGAGGAGTCGGGGCTGCGGCAGCTCGCCAGGATCGGCTTCGACACCCTCGGCCTGCAGACGTACCTCACGGCCGGGCCGAAGGAGAGCAGGGCCTGGACGATCCGCAAGGGCGCCACCGCGCCCGAGGCGGCCGGCGTGATCCACACCGACTTCCAGCGCGGCTTCATCAAGGCCGAGGTCGTCTCCTTCGACGACCTGGTCGAGCTCGGCTCCATCGCCAACGCCCGCTCTGCGGGCAAGGCCCGGGTCGAGGGCAAGGACTACGTCATGCAGGACGGCGACGTGGTGGAGTTCCGCTTCAACGTCTGAGCGAGACGCGGACACTCAGGTCAGAGGCTGGTTCAGCCTCTGACCCTCCGCAGGGGTCGTGGGCCGCCGGACGCTCAGCCTGCGGTGTCGAAGTTGATCGCGCTGTACGCGCGCAGCTTCCACAGCTGGTGCTCGCTCTGGATCTTGCGGATCGTTCCCGACCGGCCGCGCATCACCAGCGACTCGGTCACCGCCGAGCCCGCGCGGAACCGTACGCCCTGCATGAGCTCCCCGTGCGTGATGCCGGTCGCCGCGAAGAACACGTCGTCGGACCTGACCAGGTCGTTCGTGGTGAGCACCTGGTTGAGGTCGTGCCCGGCGTCCAGGGCCTTGCGGCGCTCGGCGTCGTCGCGCGGCCAGAGCTTGCCCTGGATCACGCCGCCCAGGCACTTGAGCGCGCACGCGGCCACGATGCCCTCCGGCGTGCCGCCGATGCCCAGCATCAGGTCGATGCCGGTGCCCGTACGGGCCGCCATGATCGCGCCGGCCACGTCGCCGTCGGTGATGAACTTGATCCGCGCGCCCGTCTCCCTGATCTCCTTGACCAGCCGCTCGTGCCTGGGCCGGTCGAGCACGACCACGGTCACGTCGGAGGACGAGCAGTGCTTGGCCCTGGCGACCGCGTTGATGTTCGCGGAGACGGGGGCCTCGATGTCGACCACGTCGGCCGCCTCTGGACCGGTGACCAGCTTCTCCATGTAGAACACGGCCGACGGGTCGTACATCGAGCCGCGCTCGCTCACCGCGATCACCGACACCGCGTCGGGCATGCCCAGCGCGGTCAGTCTGGTGCCGTCGATGGGGTCCACGGCCACGTCGCAGTCGGGGCCGCTGCCGTCGCCCACCTGCTCGCCGTTGAAGAGCATCGGGGCATGGTCCTTCTCGCCCTCGCCGATGACCACCACGCCGTTCATGGAGACCGTGTTGATCAGCTGGCGCATGGCGTTCACCGCCGCGCCGTCGGCGCCGTTCTTGTCGCCCCTGCCGACCCACCTGGCCGCCGCCATCGCCGCCGCCTCCGTGACGCGGACAAGCTCCAGCGCCAGGTTCCTGTCAGGGGCGTGCTCACCCGTGGCGAGCGCGGGCGGTACGGATGTCTGATCGGACATGATGAGCATCCTCCTTGTGGGAAATCTACGTCGATCGTAGTTGCCCCTCTATTCCCGCCCAGAGGCGGATAATCTGCCCGGACACGGGTGGGTTCGTGCCAGGGGACGGCCTCGGTAAGCTGCGAGTGGATTGCCCTGTCATATCAGGGAACGGATTTTGCGCCATACCGTGTGCACGTGAAGGATCTTGCCTCCACCATGGAGCATGGCGCCCTGCCATGGAGGAGATCTGAATGAGCGATGTGGAGAACATGGCCGTCCAGCCACGCACGTCCGAGCGGGGCGCGGCCACGCGTAGCTCGCTGCTCACCGCCGCCAGGGAGGTCTTCGTCTCCAAGGGGTTCGCCGAGGCGGGTGTGACCGACGTGGTGGCGAGGGCCGACGCCAGCGTGGGCAGCCTGTATCACCACTTCTCCGGCAAGGCCGATCTCTACCTCACGTTGTTCGAGGAGTTCCAGGTCAAGCAGTCGCAGCGGACCAAGCAGGCCGTCCGTGCGGCCCGGGCCACCGGCGAGACCGACCCGATGCGCGTGTTCATCAGCGCCGCCCGCGCCTATCTCGACGGGTGCCTGGAGGACCGCGAGCTGGCCGACCTGTTCCTGCGCGGCGACGGGCCGCCCGGCTTCGACGTCGTCATGCGCGACAGGCTGCGCAAGTGGGCGCAGCTCAACGCGGCGCTGTTCGAGGACGAGAGCGCGCTGGTCGTGGTGGTCACGGGCGCGTTGGCCGCGGCCGTGTCCGAGGTGGTGCGTACGGGCGACCGCGCTCTGGCCGAGGAGGTGCTCGCCATCATCGGCCAGATCCGCCCGGCCACTTCGGCGAGCGCCCCCACCAGCGGGTAACCTCGCCAGTTGTGCGACGGTTCACCCAAGGTTTCTACGGCTACGCGGTAGCTCTGTTCGTCTGCCTCGCGGCGGCCGGACTGTTCCTGCTGGTCACTCCGCAGAGCCGGGAGGAGCACATCCCACGGCTCGATTACTCGATCACCGTCGCCAACTTCGGCCACTCGGTGCCGTACGGCGTGTATGCCCCGCAGAAGGACCCGGCGGGCTGGGTGCCCAACAGCAACAAGATCGCCAAGGGCGAGAACGGCGCGCAGGTCCTCTACCTCGGCTACGCCACCGCCAAGCGCCAGCACGCGATGTTCGTGCAGAGCAACGAGCAGCCGGCGGCCGGGTTCGCCAGCCGTATGGCCAACTCCGACAAGGCGGTCGGCACGCAGCAGGTCGGCGACATGACGTGGGAGCAGCGCTTCCGCCAGGACAAGAACCAGCGCTCGCTGGTCCGCGTCCTGCCCGAGGTGACCCTCGTGATCACCGGTACGGCCGACTGGCCCGAGCTGGCCGAGCTGGCGTCCGCCCTGCGGCAGCGCCCCAAGGGCTGAGCGCGTTTCACGTACGCGCCGGTCTGCGGATGTCGGCCGGCGCGTCTAGGGTGGTGCCCGTGGCAGCAGACGCGAAGGCACCTTCAGACGAGCAGACACCCTCATACGAGCAGGCGCGCGAGGAGCTGACCGAGGTGGTGCGCCGGCTGGAGACCGGCGGGCTCACCCTGGAGCAGTCCATCGAGCTGTGGGAGCGCGGCGAGAAGCTGGCGGCGGTCTGCGAGGAATGGCTCCAGGGGGCCAGGGTCAAGCTCGCCGCCGCCATGGCGCGCCGCTCCGAGCCCACAGCGGGCAACTCCAACGACACGCCGTTCTGACGGTCACCGCCTTCTCCACGAGCCCCGCCGGACGAACCCCTCTTGAGGTCAGGCGGCCGCGCGGTAGAGCGCTATCACGGGGATGAGGCGGCTCGTCTTGGTCTCGTACTCGCGGAAGCCCGGCCACTTCTCCGCCATCCGCGCATAGAGCTCGTCACGCTCGGCGCCCTCCACGACCACGGCCTTGACCTCGAACGTCTCCGTCCCCAGCTCCGCCGTCGCCTCGGGCGTGGCGCGCAGGTTGTGATACCAGGCGGGGTGATGGTCCCGGCCGGCGTTCGAGGCGATGACGATGTAGCGGTCGCCGTCGGCCAGATACATCATCGGCGTGGTCGACGGGTTGCCGCTCTTGGCCCCTGTGGTCGTGAGCAGCACCAGGGGAGCCCCCTCGAACATGCCGCCGACCCGCCCCTCGTTGGCGCGGAACTCGTCGATGATCTGCTGGTTGAACTCGTTGGGCATTTCGACTCCCGGTTAATCGGAGGTTCCTCCGCTTCGGAGCTTAACCGGAGAGCACTCCGGTTTCCAGCGGTATGCTCCATCCGTGTGCGGACGTCGATTGCTGCCCGTCGTCGGGCAACCCCAGCCGGAGCGGGCCGACGCCGCGCGGAACCGGCAGAAGATCATTGAGGTCGCGTCCCGGATGCTCGCCGAGCGCGGCGCCGACGAGCTCTCGCTCGACGAGGTGGCCAGGGTCGCGGGCGTCGGCGTCGGCACCGTCTACCGCCGCTTCGGCGACCAGGCAGGACTCCTCTACGCGCTGCTCGACGAGCGGGAGCGGCGCTTCCAGGCCGCCTTCCTGTCCGGGCCGCCGCCGCTCGGCCCCGGCGCCCCCGCCGCCGACCGGATCGAGGCGTTCCTGTACGCGCTGGTCGACCGCATCGTGGCGCAGCAGGGGCTCTACATGCTGCTGGAGAAGGGCGGCGGCACGAAGAGGTTCGCCGGGCCGTACCAGGTGCACCACCTCCACCTGGCCACCCTGATCGCCCAGGTCTGCCCGCGCGCCACCGCCCCCTACCTGGCCGACGCCCTCCTGGCACCGGTCAGCGCCTGCCTGATTGCGTTCCAGCAGGAGGAGCGCGGCATGACCGTCGACGACATCAAGACCGGACTGGCCTCGCTGACCACGGCCGTCATACGCGGCCACGCGCAGGGGTAGCAAACTCGCCCGTGCACGTCAGGCCGTGAGCATGTCACTGTGGGTACGAGGCCCACTCACGCCAGGCGAGGAGGAACGTCGAAATGATCCCAGGCTGCGGCAACTGTAACTGTGGCGACGTGCTTCACGAAGGGACCCCATCGCACTGGACGGCGCTGCACATCGAGTAGCCCCAGCAGATCAGCCCGCCGTCACCGTGGTCACGGCGGGCTGACCTGTCCGGTCAGCGGCGGCGCTTGCGGCGGGGTGGTTCCTTGACCTTGATGTCGCCCACGAAGTTCGTCGTGCGCACCTCGACGACCGGCGCGCCGGGGTCGGTCGGCTGCTTGGTCAGGCGGACCGTCTTGCCCTTGGCGACCCGGATCACCTCGAGCCCCTCCGGCACGTGGATCTCCAGCCCGCCGAAGACGAGGGTGGCGTTGATGATGATCTGCCGGTTCTGCAGGATCGCGTCGCGGAAGTCCAGCTTGGTGGTGCCGAACATGGCCGTCACCTCCAGCTCGGCCGGCACGACCCAGCGCCCTCCGCGCTGCTCCTGCTTGAAGATGGCCGACACGGGGCGGCCGTCCAGGTTGAGCGGCTGCTGGTCGGCGGGCAGCAGGTCGGTGGTGAGCTCGGCCAGTTGGCCGAGCGTGCGCGCGGAGTAGAGGACGCCCAGCCGCTCCTCCAGCTCGTCGAGGGTGAGCCGGCCGTCGGCGTGCGCGTCCTGGAGCACCTGGGCGATGCGCTCGCGGTCGGCGTCGGACGCGCGGAGCTCGTGCGGCGGCGGTACGTCGTCAGCCGCATGTGGTCGCCGGGCCGCCACGAACTCCTCAGCCAGCCGCTCTCCGACTTCCTGCAGCTTCGGCAACCACGATCCCGCGCGTTCGTTCACACATCCGACGATAACCGGCGCCCGCGAGAATCGCTCGCGCCGAACGGACCCGCATCACCGGATTCGCGCCAGAAGTCCGGCAATCTCCTCCGCCAACTCCACGTTCACCTCGGCGTGGCGGTTGAGCAGCCGGTACCACATCGCGCCGAACACGAGGTCGACGGCCAGCTCCAGATCCACGTCATCCGGTACGGCGCCGCGTGCCAGCACCGAGCGCAGGGCGGTGCGGCGCGGCTCGATGAGCTTCGCCCGCAGCTCGGCGGCCAGGGCGGGATCGGACTGCGCGTCGGCCATCAGCCCCACGACCACCTGCCCCGCGACCCCCTGCGCCAGTGTGAACGTCTGCTCCAGGAACATCACGAGATCGGCCCCCGCGTCCCCCGTGTCCGGCGGATCGGGAAGCTCCTCGGCCAGGACGTCGGTCAGGCTCTCGAGCAGGACCTGCGCCTTGGTCTGCCACCAGCGGTAGACCGTCTGCCTGCCACTGCCCGCCGCCTCGGCGATGCCCTTCATGGTGACGCTCTGGTATCCGTCGCGGGCGCACAGGTCGAGCGCCGCCCGGAGGATCGCTCTCCTGGCCGCTTCGCTGCGTGGTCTGCCAACCATGCCGCTCACTTTACAAGACACGATGCCTCGTTTATATTCGAGGCATGATGTCTCGTATTGAGAGGGATGCAGAGATGCGCGTAGTGATCGTCGGCGGCACGTCCGGCATCGGCCTGGGGACGGCGGCCCGGCTGGCCGCGGGCGGCGCCGAGGTGTTCGTCACGGGCCGCTCGGAAGAGCGCCTCGAGGCGGCGTTGAAGCAGCTCGGCGACCAGGCGAGCGGAGAGGTCATCGACGCCCGCGACAGCGGCGCGATGAAGGCGCTGTTCGAGAGGCTCGGCACCGTCGACCATGTGATCATCACCGTGACGGGCCGCGGCGGTGCCGGGCCGCTGAGCTCGCTGACCGGCGACGCGATCACCGGCGCGGTGCAGAACAAGCTGGTCCCCCACCTGCTGACCGCACAGGCCGCGCTCGCCGCGCTGAGCCCCGGCGGCTCGATCACCTTCGTGACGGCGGCGTCCGCGGGCGCGGCTCTCGCCGGAGTCTCCGTCCTGGCGGCGGTGAACGGGGCGATCGAGGCCGCGGTGCCCGGCCTCGCGGTCGAACTGGCGCCCATCAGGGTGAACGCGGTCTCCCCCGGCGTGATCGACACCGACTGGTGGTCGGGGCTGGGGGACGAGGCGCGGGCCGCGTTCCTGGCGGGCACCGCCGCCAGTCTGCCGGTCGGACGCGTCGGCACGCCCGAGGACGTGGCCGTCACGATCGAGTACGTGGTGCGCAACTCGTTCGTGACCGGGACCGTGCTGACCGTGGACGGAGGCGGGAGACTGAAGGCCTGAGGACGATCCTGATCACCGGGCTTGATCATCAGGGCCGGCCTGAACGGAATCTACGCGCGCCCCTCTCCGTTGATCTCGGCAAAGGGAGGTGTGTACGTGCATCAACCGGCGCGATGGGGTCTCGGCGCGGCAGGCGCGGGCATAGCGATGATCGTGGTCCTGGAGCTGACCAGTTTCGGCGAGATGAACCCGCTCAGGCGGACCATCAGCGAGCACGGCCTCGGCCCCGACGGATGGATCTTCGGCTTGGCCGTGGGGCTGCTCGCGACCGGGTCGGCGGCCATCGGGGTGTCGCTGGCGCGCAAGCGGCTGGCCGGGATCTTCGGCACCATCGCGCTCATGGGGTGGAGCGTGGGGCTGTTCATGACGGCGTGGTTCGAGAAGAACGACTGGGCGGTGGGGCCGAGCCTGCACGGGAGCATCCACCGGGCGGGCAGCTTCATCGCCTTCCTCAGCCTGCCGCTGGCCGCCGTGATCATCGCCAGGCCCTGGCGGCACCGCGAACGGTCGAGGGCCACGCTGGTGGCGTTCGGGCTCGGGATCTGCTCGGTGCTGTGGGTCGTGGGCATCGCCACGGTCATGGTGATCGGGGCGAGGCAAGGACTGCCGTGGTGGCGCGCCATGCCGCTCGGGCTCGTGGAGCGCGGCATGGCCGTCACGGAGGTGGCCGCCCTCCTCGCGCTCGGCGTATGGGCCGCAGCCAGGCAACTCGAAACTGCCGCGAAGGTCGCTCAGGAAGACCAGCGCTGAAGGGAGATTCCCGGCGGGGGCGGGCAAGATCGTGGGTGGCGGAACGGAGTGGCGGGCCGCTAACCTGACCCCGCCTCACGTTTGATGTCCCCCCGATCAGGAGGCCGTAGTGCCGTCCCTGCGTGATCGCCAGGCCCGCCTCGCCACGTACGTCGTCTATGCCGTACAGGGCCTGTCATTCGCCTCGCTCCTCATCCAGGTCGCCAACCTGCAGACCAAGCACGGCCTCGATGACGGAACCCTGACGCTCCTGCTGCTGATCGTGCCCGTGTTCGCGGGGGCCGGCAGTGTGGCGGCGGGCACGTTCGCCAGCCGGTACGGCAGCAAGCTGCTCCTGCGCATCGCCCAGCCCGTGGTCGCGGCCGCCGTGGTGCTCGTCGGGCTGGCCCCGAACGTGCCGCTGTTGCTGCCGGTGCTCCTGCTGTTCGGGCTGGGCGTGGGCGCGGTGGACGCGGGCATGAACATGCAGGGCGTGGCGGTCGAGCGCAGGTACGGCGTGCAGGTGCTGAACGGGTTCCACTGCGTGTGGAGCGCGTTCAGCGTGATCGGGGCGGTATGGGCGTCGGTGGCCGCCGACCTCCCGCTCCCGTTGATCATGTCGATCCCGATGGTGTTCGCGGTGGCGGGCTCTCTCGCTTTCGGGCGCAGCCTGTGCACGCCCGAGGAGGAGAAGGTCGAGGACGCCCCGGCGGACGCGGCCACCGGCGGGTTCCCGTGGCGGCCGATCATCCCGCTCTGCCTGGCCATGGCCTTCCTGTACGTCGGCGACGCCGCGGTGTCCAACTTCAACACCGTGTTCATGAAGAACGTGCTCCATGCGAGCGCGCAGGTGATCCCGCTGGCGTACGTCGCGTACCAGGCGACCACGCTGGCCGTCCGGCTCGGCGGCGACCTCGCGGTCAGGCGGTACGGCCCCGCCGCCATCGTCAGGATCGGCGGCGTGATCGCCACCGTGGGCTTCCTCGGCGTCGTCCTCGCCCCGAACCAGCCGCTGGCCATCGTCGCCTTCGGGCTGACCGGGGTGGGGCTTTCCGTGGTGGCGCCGCAGTCGTTCTCGGCGGCGGGCAAGCTCGACCCGGCGGGGACCGGGGTGGCCATCGCCCGGGTGAACCTCTTCAACTACGTCGGCTTCATCGTGGGCGCCGCCCTGGTGGGCGGCATCTCGGACGCCACGGACATGCGGGTGGCGTTCGCCGCGCCCCTGGTGCTGGCCTCCGCCATCATCGCCCTCGCGGCAGGCTTCCAGCCCAAGCGCCAGGCCCCCGACCCCTCCACCGCCTGACACCCCGATCGAGGCGCACGACGATCACCGGGGAGGCCGCGAGCGGCGCTCCAGCGGGCTTCAGTGCCGCACCTCCGCGACCTCGACGGTACGGCGCTCACGCAGCGACAGGTCGGCGGCCTCGGCCACGTAGAGGGCCTCGAGCGCGTCCTCGATCGTGCAGAGGCTCTTGTCGCTGGTCAGGAAGGCGTCGATCTCGTCGCGGTAGGCCGCCTCGAAGCGGGTGACGAAGTCGGGCCAGGGCTCGCCGGGGGCGGGCAGGCCCTCGGTCGAGTGCAGCGGGGCGCGCGGGCCGAGGCCGACGGCCTGGGTGCGCCTGGTGCCGGCCAGCTCCATGCGCACGTCGTACCCGCCGCCGTTGTAACGCGAGCCCTGCAGGGTGGCCAGCGTGCCGTCGTCCAGGGTGAGGAGCGCGGCGCTGGTGTCGACGTCGCCCGCCTCGGCGAAGAACGACGCACCGCGGTTCGCCCCCGTCGCGTGGACCGAGACCACCTCGTGGCCCGTCACCCAGCGCAGGATGTCGAAGTCGTGGATGTGGCAGTCGCGGAAGATGCCGCCCGAGGTCGCGATGTACTCGGCGGGCGGCGGCGCGGGGTCGGCGGTGATCAGGTGAACGCGGTGCAGCTCCCCCAGCTCCCCGCCGCGCAGTGCGTGCGCCGCCGCCACGTAACCGGGGTCGAACCTGCGCTGGAACCCGATCTGCACCCGGTTGCCCGCGCTCGCCTCCAGCACCTTGACGGTCTCGGCCACCGTGCTCGCGACCGGCTTCTCGCAGAAGACCGGTATGCCGCGCTCGCAGGCCCTGATGATGAGCTCGGCGTGCGTGCCGGTCGGGGTCGCGATCACCACGGCGTCCGACTCGAAGGGGTCCCCCGGCCTGCCGTACGGCGACGTACGCACGGGATCGGCCACGATCAGCTCGTCCACCAGCGGATGCGCGGCCAGGGTCGCGGCGTGAAAGGCTCCGATCCTGCCCAGACCCAGCAGTCCCACACGCATGGCGCCTCCAATCGGGATCAGGTCTTCTTTCTAAGCGAGGTCTTCTCCCTCAGTCAACGTTTTGTCCTGACATTCTGACCTTTAAGCCTCGTACGGCCTCAGCAGCCTTGTGCGCCGGCAGCCGGGCGAACCCCACCACCACGGCCGCGGGCCCCGGCGATTCGCGCATCGGCCCCACGGGCTCGGTCGACAGGCCGAGCTCCTGGGCGGCGCGCGTGGTCCTGAGCTCGTCCCAGCCGTCCGGCAGCTCCAGGTAGACGTGCAGGCCCGCGTCGATGCCCTTGACCCGGACCTCGGGCAGCTCCTCGGCCAGCGCCGTGACCAGGGCGTCCCGTCGGCGGCGGTACTTCCGGCGCATCCTGCGCAGGTGCTTGTCGTAGCCGCCGGTACGCAGGAAGTGCGCCAGCGCGTACTGCTCGATGACCGGCGAGCCCAGGTCCAGCTCGCCTCGTGCCCGGCGCACCGCCTCGGCCAGGTCGGGGGGAGCCGCCACCCAGCCCAGGCGGAGGCCCGGCGCCATCGCCTTGCTCACGCTGCCCGAGAGGATCACCCGGTCGGGCGCCAGGCCCTGGAGGCAGCCCACGGGGTCGCGGTCGAAGCGGAACTCGGCGTCGTAGTCGTCCTCGAGGATCGTCCGGTCGCCCGCGTACGCCCACTCCATCAGGGCGGCCCGGCGCGGCGGCGACAGGACCACGCCGGTCGGGTACTGGTGCGCCGGCGTGACCACGACGGCGTCGCCGCTCAGCCGCCGCACGTCCAGGCCCTCCTCGTCCACGGGGACCGGCACGAGGTGCGCGCCCGCCCGCCTGAGCAGCGGCACCTGGCGGTGGCTCGTCGGGTCCTCGACGGCCAGCCGGAGCGGGCGCCGCCGGCCCAGCACGTGCAGGACCAGGCTCAGGCCCTGGGCCACGCCGCCCACGATCACGAGGTTCTCCGGGCGCACGTCCGCCGCCCTGACCCGCCTGAGGTAGCCGGCCAGCTCTTCGCGCAGCTCGGGCACTCCCCCGGGGTCTCCGTAGTCGAGGGCGTCCGAGGGGACGGTGGTCAGGACGTGCCTGACGGAGGCGAGCCAGCGCTCGCGGGGGAAGTGGCTGAGGTCAGGAGAGGTGGGGCGATGCCCGTAGTACGGCCCGCACACGGGAGCGGCATTCGAGTGCCCCGGCTCGGGCCGGGGCGACGCCTTCGGGCGGGTGGCGGTCCTGGCGGTGGCCTTGGGGGTGACCTGGGTGCCGACGCCCACCTTGGAGACCAGGAAACCCTCGGCGACGAGCTGCTCGTACGCCTCCACCACCACGCCCCTGGAGACCTGGAGGTCGGTGGCCAGGTCGCGGGTCGCGGGAAGGCGGGTGCCGGGGGTGAGCCGCCCGCCCCTGATGGACTCGCGCAGCTCGGAGGCGATCTGCCCGGCAATCCCTCCCTCATCACGATTTATTTGGATATGGAGATCAGCCATATTGGTCCTGTCTTTTGGCGGGACATTGGACTGTTTGTGAGAGCCATTGTCTCCCTAGCATCCTCCGCATGAGAAACGGCATCTTGGGGGCCGCCTCGGCCATGTTCCTCGTCGGGACGCTGGCCGGAGTGTCCGGACTCGTGGACGGCTATCCCCTGTACGGCGGCCAGGCGATCCGGTATCTCGCGGCTTCGGTCATCCTGCTTCTCATCACGCGAGCGCTCGGCCTGCGGTTCGTCCGGCTCACGCTGCGCGAGGCCCTCTGCCTGGGCGGGCTCACCCTGCTCGGCCTGGTGATATTCAACGTCTGCGTGGTCGAGTCGACGCGCGCCTCCGGGCCCGCCCTGGTCGGCACCGTGCTCGGCACCGTGCCGCTGGCCCTCGCGCTGGCCGGCGGCCGCCCGGCGCCCCGGCTGCTGGCCGGGGCCTGCGTGGTGGTGGCCGGGGCGACGCTGGCCACCGGGCTCGGCAGCGGCAACCTTCCCGGGCTGCTGTGGGCGCTGGGCGCGCTCGTGGGCGAGGTGAGCTTCTCCATGCTCGCCATCCCGCTGCTGCCGAAGCTGGGGCCGATCAGGGTGTCGGCCTACTCGACGGCGCTGGCCGTGCCTCTGCTGGCCGTGATCGGGCTGGCCGATGACGGGGTGGCCGGGATGTTCAGGCCGCCGACCTGGGCGGAGGCGCTGGGGTTCGCGTACCTGGCGGTGGTGGTGACGGTCGTGGCGTTCTTCCTCTGGTACAGCTCGCTGCCCAGGCTGGGCCCCGGCCGCGCCGGGCTCTTCGCGGGGCTCATCCCGGTGGGCGCCATCATGACGGGCGCGGTGCTCGGGGTGGCGACGCCCTCCGCGTACGACCTGCTGGGCGCGGGACTCGTGATCGTGGGCATCCTCGTGGGCCTGACCGCGGAGCGCTCGCGAACGGTCTCTGAAGTGCCCGCGCCCGGAGGCGCGTAATCTCTTGGGGGATCGAAAGGATGGACATGGGCGACTTCGACTACACCGACCTGCTGCCGCTGGGAGCCGATGAGACCGAGTATCGGCTGATCACATCGGAGGGGGTGCGGAAGGTCGAGGCGGCCGGGCGTACGTTCCTCGAGGTCGAGCCGGAGGCGCTGCGCCTGCTGACCGAGACGGCCATCCACGACATCTCCCACTTCCTGCGGGCCTCGCACCTCGCCCAGCTCAGGAAGATCGTCGATGACCCCGAGTCCAGCGGCAACGACCGGTTCGTGGCGCTCGACCTGCTCAAGAACGCCTCCATCTCCGCCGGCGGCGTGCTGCCCATGTGCCAGGACACCGGCACCGCGATCGTCATGGGCAAGCGCGGGCGCCACGTGCTCACCGACGGGCTCGACGCCGAGCACATCTCGCGGGGCGTGTACGACGCGTACACCAAGCTCAACCTGCGTTACTCGCAGATGGCCCCGCTGACCATGTGGGAGGAGAAGAACACCGGCAGCAACCTGCCCGCCCAGGTCGAGCTGTACGCCGAGGACCCGCACGGCCACCCGGACGAGTACAAACTGCTGTTCATGGCCAAGGGCGGCGGCTCGGCCAACAAGTCGTTCCTGTACCAGGAGACCAAGGCCGTGCTCAACGAGAAGCGCATGATGGCCTTCCTGGAGGAGAAGATCCGCTCGCTGGGCACCGCGGCCTGCCCGCCGTACCACCTGGCCGTCGTCGTGGGCGGCACCTCCGCCGAGTTCGCGCTGAAGACCGCCAAGTACGCCAGCGCCCGCTACCTCGACTCGATCCCCACGGAAGGATCGGCCTCGGGGCACGGGTTCCGCGACCTGGAGATGGAGGCCAAGGTCTTCGAGCTGACGCAGAAGCTGGGGATCGGGGCGCAGTTCGGGGGCAAGTACTTCTGCCACGACGTACGCGTCATCCGCCTGCCCCGGCACGGCGCCTCCTGCCCGGTGGCCATCGCTGTCTCCTGCTCGGCCGACCGCCAGGCGCTCGCCAAGATCACGCCTGAGGGCGTCTTCCTGGAGAAGCTGGAGACCGACCCGGCGCGCTTCCTCCCGGAGACCACCGACGAGCACCTCTCGGACGACGTCGTACAGATCGACCTCAACCGGCCCATGCCCGAGATTCTCGCCGAGCTGACGAAATATCCGGTCAAGACCCGCCTCTCGCTCACCGGCCCCCTCGTGGTCGCCCGCGACATCGCCCACGCCAAGATCGCCGAGCTGCTGGACAACGGCGGCGAGATGCCGCAATACCTCAAGGACCACGCCGTCTACTACGCCGGACCAGCCAAGACCCCCGAAGGGTACGCCTCTGGCTCGTTCGGGCCGACGACGGCCGGGCGGATGGACTCGTACGTGGGGCGCTTCCAGGCGGCGGGCGGCTCGATGGTCATGCTGGCCAAGGGCAACCGCTCCAAGCAGGTCACCGAGGCCTGTCAGAAGCACGGCGGCTTCTACCTGGGCTCCATCGGCGGTCCCGCGGCGCGGCTGGCGCAGGACTGCATCAAGAAGGTCGAGGTGCTGGAATATCCGGAGCTGGGGATGGAGGCGGTGTGGAAGATCGAGGTGGTGGACTTCCCCGCGTTCATCGTGGTGGACGACAAGGGTGACGACTTCTTCACCGACCGCACCGGCCCGGCGCTGACCATCGGCCGCCGCGCCTGACCAGCGCCCTTCCGACGAACGGCCGTCGCCGGGCGGACACCCTGTCCCCCGGCCAAGGCCCGCAGTCGGATCGGTGGGGAGTGGTGGGGGCTCAGGCGGCCACCGGAGCCCGGTGCGGCGCCACCACGGTGCCGTCGGGCAGCAGCAGGCCGGTGTCCTCGAACAGCACGACGCCGTTGCAGAGCAGGCTCCACCCCTGGTCCGGGTGGGCCGCGATCACGTGCGACGCCTCACGGTCGGGCGAGTCGGCGCTGGGGCATACGGGGTAGTGACAGCACATCGCGCACCTCTCAGATTGCGCTCCTGATTCGTGGCATTCAAAAGGGCAACGAGCGCCCCGATGGCGTGCGAAGGTCCAGCGTGGCTCTTGTCGACTTCTTGGGCCGGCGGCGAACCTGGGTCTGGCGCATCTTCATCACGTCCCTCAATAGCCTGTCGTCAGTAGTGGAAGCGCGGCGTACACCCTCAGTCTGACCATCGAGCCCGACAGTTTGCGGACCCTTGGGAGAACGCCAGCCCTCTCTCTTGGCTGTACCATGCCTCGCCCCCCTTTCGGCACCCTTACAAGTGGCTGACAGCCAGCCTGCCGTACCCCTGAAAGCCCCTCCCAGGCATCATGCACATTTATCTGCGACTCATGTGTGCCGGACGACACACATCCACGGCGAGCTGCGCGAACACGCCCGGGAAAGTTCGGCGGGAAGCCCGCGCGGGCGGCGGGTAAGGGCTCACACGCGGCCGGACCAATCCGATCCCCGCGACATTGCCAAGAGAAGGCCTGGACCCACTCCGACGGAGCGTCACCGGCCGACGGCTCTGGGCTGTGGCGGGCCTCCAGGGGGAACACGCGTACTATCTTCAAGAGCCAGGACCGCGTCGAGAAACTGCGCGCCCCCGTGAACTGGGCGGATGCGTCCCAGAGGTTTGCTGACGTGACGAGTCAGGCAGGTTGACTTAAGTTCGCAACAATTTATCGGCCGTGCCTCTACTGGTCGGTTTACACAAATAGGTAAGCTGCCAGGCATGCGTGCGCCCTCTGGTTACCTTCTCGCCGCGCGCTACCGGCTTGTGGAACCGGTCGGACGCGGCGGCATGGGCACCGTTTGGCGGGCGCATGACGAGCTGCTCGACCGTGACGTGGCGGTCAAGGAGGTGCGGCTGCCGACCGTGCTCGACGAGGAGCTGCGCGCCGAGCTGTGCGCGCGCACCGAGCGCGAGGGCAGGGCGACCGCGATGGTCGCGCACCCGTCGGTCATCACCGTCTTCGACGTGGTCACCGAGGACGACCGGCCGTGGATCGTGATGGAGCTGCTCCGGGCCAAGTCCCTGGAACAGCTCATCCAGGAGGAGGGACCGCTCCATCCGCGCAGGGCCGCCGAGATCGGCCGGCAGATCCTCGGAGCACTGCGTGCCGTTCACGCCAAGGGCATCCTGCACCGCGACGTCAAGCCGAGCAATGTGCTGGTGACCGAGGACCGCGCGGTGCTCACCGACTTCGGGCTGGCCGCACTCGAGGGTGACGTTTCCATCACCCAGGTAGGCATCGTTCTGGGGTCCGCGGGATACATCGCTCCAGAGCGGTTGCTCGGCTCGAAGGCGAGCCCCGCGGGCGATCTGTGGTCGCTCGGCGCGACCCTCTACACCGCCGTCGAGGGCAGGGGCCTGCACGGCCGCCGTACGGCCGCCGCCGCGCTGGCGGCGCTGACGAGTGGCGAGCCGATCCCGATGACCAAGGCGGGGCCGCTGGCCCCCGTGCTCGACGCGCTGCTCAGGATCGACCCCCAGACCAGGCTCGACTCCGTACGGGCCTCGCTCATGCTGGCCAGGGTGGCCGCGGGCGGCTCGGCCGAGGAGCCCCTGCCGCCGCGCAAGTCCGTACGCATGGGCACCACGACCATCACGCCGCCGTCTTTCGCGCGCAGGCCCACGCACCGCGGGCTGCACAGGGCGGACGTCGCTACGACAGCGCTGTCGGTCCCGGCTCCGCGCCAAGAACGTAAAGCCGGTGAAGGCGTGCACAGGAAACGCGTTGAAGCGCGGCCGACACCGTCCGCTTATGCCCGTTTCAAAGCGGCGGTGATAAAGTTGTGTCTTCCTCGACGGTTCTGGCCAAGAGAACTTCGCAAGCGAGGTTAAAGCACTTCCCAAGCGAGAATCGATATCTTCTTCTCATGCCGGAACAGCAGACACGCCTGCTCGCGGAGCGCTACGAGCTCATAGCCCCGCTCGGCCGGGGCACCATGGGCACGGTGTGGCGCGCCCGCGACCGCGCGCTCGGGCGCGAGGTGGCGGTCAAGGAAATCCGCCAGGACCCCGGTCTCACCGAGGAACAGCGGGCCGAGCTGCGTGAACGCATGGTCCGTGAGGGTCGCGTCGCCTCACGCATCAACCATCCCTCCGTCGCCGCCATCCACGACGTGCTGATCCAGGACGACAGCCCGTGGATCATCATGGAGCTCATCCATGCCCGCTCGCTGGAGCAGGTGATCGAGGAGGAGGGGCCGCTGCCGCCGCGTCTGGTGGCGGAGATCGGCGTGGACCTGCTCGGGGCGCTGCGCGCCGCGCACGCCAAAGGCATCACCCACCGCGACGTCAAGCCGGGCAACGTGCTCATCACCGAGAACGGGCGCGTGGTGCTGACCGACTTCGGCATCGCCAAGGCGGAGGGCGACTCGCGGCTGACGAAGACGGGCATGGTGATCGGCTCGCCCGGCTACACGGCACCGGAACGTGCCAGAGGCGAGTACACCGGCCCCGAGTCCGACGTCTGGTCACTCGGGGCGACGCTGTACTTCGCCGTCGAGGGACGGCCCGCCTACGAGCGGGCCACGATCGCGGAGACGCTGGCGGCGCTGCTCACCGAGAGCGCCGACCCGCCGACGCAGGCAGGGCAGCTGCGCCCCGTGCTGAACGGGCTGCTGAACAAGGACTACCGGCAGCGGCTCGGCGCTGCCAAGGCGGAGATGCTGCTGCGCATGCTCGCCGAGACCCCCACGAGCGAGATGCCGGTGCTCACGGCCGAGGCTCTTATGGCGCAGGAGGGACCTATGCCCGATTCGTTCGCCACCCCCAAGAGCCCCGCCGCTCCCCAGCCTTCCGCAGGCCAACCCTGGGGTCAGGGCCAACGTCCGGCCGGACCGGGGGCGCAGGGCCCCGGTGGACCACCCGTGGGTGCTCCCGGCCGTCCCGGTAAGCCGATGCCCGTGGGTCCGGGCGGCCCCGTACAGGGTGGGCCCGGCGCTCAAGGGCCGGGGCAGCGACCGGTTCCGGCGACCGCGTCAGGGCCGCAGGGGCCGAGCGGCCCCAATGCGCCCACCGCCCCACGGATCACTCCGCCCGGCCGCCCGCTGCCGGGGTCCGGCGGCGCGCCGCAGGCCGGTGCTCAGGGTGCCGCTGAGGCGGCGTACGACCCCGAGCGGACGATCAGCATCGCGCGACCCAAGGGACCGCTCCCCCCGGCTGTCGAGCGCCCCCAGCCCCCGCAGCACCCGACCGACGAGGGCGCCGTCGCCACCCAGCGCATCCAGCTCCCGCCGCCGCCCGGCCAGCAGGTGTATCCGCTGCCCCCACAGACGGCAGGCCGGCCCCAGCCCGCTCCCCAGCAGCCTGCCATGCCGCAGCAGCAGGGCCAGCAGCAGCAGGGCCGGCCGCAGGTCCCCCCGCAGGTCCCGCATCAGGGGAAGGGCCTGGGCACGGACCTGTTCGCCATCGCGGGCAACCCGGAGCAGCAGCCCACCGGCCGCCGCAACGGCATGCTGGTGCTCATGACCGTGGCCGCCGTCGCGGCCGTGGTGATCGCCGTCCTCATCGTGGCCCTCTTCTCGGCCTGAGTTCTCGGCCTGAGTTCTCGGTCTGAGTTCTCGGGCCGGCCACCCGCGCCTCGGGAAGCGCACAGCCGTGGGCCAGACTGGAAGTCATGAGCGAGTTCAGAATCGAACATGACTCGATGGGCGAGGTACGCGTGCCCGCAGGCGCCAAATGGCGCGCGCAGACCCAGCGGGCAGTGGAGAACTTCCCGATCTCGGGGCGCCCTCTTGAGCCGTCCCACATCGCCGCGCTCGGCCTGATCAAAGCGGTGGCCGCCGAGGTGAACGGCGAGCTGGGCGTGATCGACAAGGACCTGGCCGAGGCCATCGCCCAGGCCGCCGCCGACGTCGCCGAGAACGAGCACGACGCCCACTTCCCGATCGACGTCTTCCAGACCGGCTCCGGCACCTCGTCCAACATGAACGCCAACGAGGTGATCGCGACGCTGGCGGAGGAGCGCCTCGGCCGTCCCGTGCACCCGAACGACCACGTGAACGCCTCCCAGTCGTCCAACGACGTCTTCCCGACGTCGATCCATGTGGCGGCGGCGACCGAGGTGACGTTCCATCTGCTGCCCTCGCTCCAGCACCTGGCGGCGGCGCTGCGGGAGAAGGCGATCGAGTTCGACGGGGTCGTGAAGTCGGGGCGCACCCATCTGATGGACGCGACCCCGGTGACGCTCGGTCAGGAGTTCGGCGGCTACGCCACCCAGATCGAGCGCGGCGTCGTACGGGTCTCGGCGGCCCTCGAGCACGTCCTTGAGCTGCCTCTGGGCGGCACCGCCGTGGGCACCGGCATCAACACCCCGCCCGGCTTCGCCCAGGAGGCCATCGCGAAGCTCCGCGAGGCGACCGGCATCCCGTTCGTCGAGGCCGGCGACCACTTCGAGGCCCAGGGCGCGCGCGACTCGATCGTCGAGCTGTCGGGCCAGCTCAAGGTGGTGGCCGTCTCGCTCACGAAGATCGCCAACGACCTCCGCTGGATGGGCTCGGGCCCGAGGGCCGGGCTGGCCGAGATCAACCTGCCGGATCTGCAGCCCGGCTCGTCCATCATGCCCGGCAAGGTCAACCCGGTGATCCCCGAGGCCACGACCATGGTCGCGGCCCAGGTCATCGGGAACGACGCGGCGATCACGTTCGCCGGCGCGTCCGGCAACTTCGAGCTGAACGTGCAGCTCCCGGTCATCGCGCGCAACATCCTGGAGTCGATCAGGCTGCTGGCGAACGTGTCGCGGCTGCTCGCCGACCGCTGTGTCTCCGGCATCACGGCCAACGTCGAGCGCCTGCGCGAGTACGCCGAGTCGTCCCCGTCGATCGTCACCCCGCTGAACAGGTACGTCGGCTACGAGGAGGCCGCGAAGATCGCCAAGCAGGCTCTGGCCGAGCGCAAGACCATTCGCGAGGTCGTCATCGAGCGCGGCCACGTGGCCAACGGCACCCTGACCGAGGAGCAGCTGGACGCCGCGCTCGACGTGCTGTCAATGACGAGACCCTGACGCCGGCGCCCGGGTGGCCTCGGCCCAGCGGGTGAGCAGGGAGAGCGCGGCGCCGGAGTCGACCGCGTCCGCGGCCCGTTTGCAAGCGGCGCCCAGGGCGGCCGTGAGTTCGGGCGCGGGCGGCGTGCCCTCCCCGGCCACCACGGCGGCGGCCGCGTTGAGCAGCACGACGTCGCGCACCGGCCCCCGCTCCCCGGCGAGCACCGCCCGCGCCACGGCCGCGTTGTGCCGGGCGTCGCCGCCGCGCAGGTCCTCGGGGCGCGACCGCGGGATCGACAGGTCGGCCGGGTCGAAGCCGGTACGCGTCACGGTGCCGCGGCGTACCACCCAGACCGTGGAGGGGCCCGAGGTGGTGAGCTCGTCGAGCCCGTCGTCGCCCCTGAAGACCAGTGAGGAGCCGCCGCGCTCGGCCAGCACGCCCGCGATGACCGGCGCCATCCCGGGATGGAAGACGCCGACCGCCTGGGCGGGCGGCAGCGCGGGGTTGGTGAGCGGGCCCAGGAAGTTGAAGACCGTGGGGACGCCCAGCTCGCGGCGCGGCCCGGAGGTGCGTCTCAGCCCGGGGTTGAACGCGGGCGCGAAGCAGAACGTGATGCCGACCTCGTCCGCGACCCTCACCACGGCGGCCGGCGACAGGTCGACGACCACGCCGAGCTCCTCCAGCACGTCTGCCGCGCCCGCCATGGAGGAGGCGGCCCTGCCGCCGTGCTTGACCACCTTGACGCCCGCGGCGGCGGCGACGATGGCGGCCATCGTGGAGATGTTCACCGTGTTGGCGCGGTCGCCGCCGGTGCCGACGAGGTCGACGGGATCGCCGGAGACCCTGATGGCGGCCGACCTGGACAGCATGCCGTCGGCCAGCCCGGACACCTCCGCCACGCTCTCGCCCTTGGCCCGCAGCGCGACCGCGAACGCGGCGATCTGGGCGTCCGTCGCCGCCCCCGAGATGATCTGCTCCATGGCCCATCGGGCCTGGCGTGAGGTGAGGGACACGCCGTCGAGCAGCGTGGTGAGCAGTGCGGGCCAGGTCGTCATGGGGTGCGCCCCTTTCGTCAGTGCTCGACGGAGGCGCCACAGAAATGCCGACGGCCGCCTCGTCGAGGCGGCCGTAGTGCGTATACGCCAGGAGGTCCGCCTAGGAGGCGGGCCACCACTGGGACGAATACGCGATCACGCGCTCAACATAGCAGATTCCGTAGATCCACATAGAACGGCGCTCATCTATGTCGCCCGCACCCATGCGTCGAAGCGCGGCGACCGCCTAGGGTTCGGGATATGGCGAAGGAGCTGACGGGGCGGACCGCGCTTGTGACGGGGGCGGGAGGCGGCATCGGGGCGGCCTGCGCCCGGCGCCTGGCCGCCGAGGGGGCCAGGGTGCTGGTCGTCGACATGCGGGCCGAGCCCGCCGAGAAGGTGGCCGCCGAGATCGGCGGCACCGCCGTGGTCGCCGATCTGAGCGATCCCGGCTTCGTGGCGTCGCTGCCGGACGAGCCGGTGGACATCGTGGTGAACAACGCCGGGTTCCAGCACGTCGCGCCGGTCGAGGAGTTCCCGCCCGAGGTCTTCTCGACGATGCTCAAGGTGATGGTCGAGGCGCCGTTCCTGATCGCGCGCAAGGTGCTGCCCGGCATGTACGCCAAGGGCTGGGGCCGGTTCGTGAACATCTCGTCGGTGCACGGGCTGCGGGCCTCGCCGTACAAGTCGGCCTACACGACGGCCAAGCACGCGCTGGAGGGATTCTCCAAGGTCGTGGCGCTCGAAGGGGCCCCGCACGGGGTGACCTCGACCTGCGTCTGCCCCGCGTACGTGCGGACCGGGCTGGTCGAGGCGCAGATCGCCGACCAGGCTAAAGTGCACGGCATCGAGCCGGACGAGGTCGTGGGGAGCATCATGCTGCAGCCCGCCGCCGTCAAGCGGCTGATCGAGCCGGAGGAGGTGGCCGAGTTGGTCAACTATCTGTGCGGCCCGGCGGGGTCGTTCATCACGGGCGTGTCGCTGCCGGTGGACGGCGGTTGGACGGCGCGCTAGTGAGCACACACTTCCTCGAACTGCTGGCCAGGGAGGCCTCCGCGGTCGAGTTCGAGGGGCCGATCATCGCGGCCAGGGCGGCCGGGGCGGACCCGGCGACGATCGAGGAGCTGGAGCAGGCCAAGGTCGAGGCGCTCAAGGTGCGCGAGCTGCTCAAGCGGCGTGCCAGGCGCGAGGCCGAGCTGTCGGCGCTGTACGACACGGCCGGCGACCTGGCCGCGCTGCGCGACCTCGACGCCGTGCTGGAGGCCATCGTGCACCGGGCCAGGCAGCTCCTGGCCACCGACGTCGCCTACATGACGCTGCACGACCCCGAGCAGGGCGACACGTACATGCGGGTCACCGACGGCTCGATCTCGGCCAAGTTCCGGGCGCTGCGGCTGGCCATGGGGGCGGGGCTGGGCGGGCTGGTGGCGCAGACGGCCACGCCGTACTCGACGGCCGACTACTTCGCCGACTCCCGCTTCCGGCACAAGGAGCACATCGACGAGGCCGTCAAGGAGGAGGGCCTGGTCGCGATCCTGGGCGTGCCGCTGCGGCTGGGCCAGCGGGTGATCGGCGTGCTGATGGCGGCCAACCGCAGCGCGCGGCCGTTCCACCAGGAGGAGGTGTCGCTGCTGGCCAGCCTGGCCGCGCACGCCGCCGTCGCGATCGACAACGCCAGGCTGCTGCAGGAAACCAGGAACGCGCTGGAGGAGCTCTCCCAGGCCCACAGGATCGCCAGGGAGCACGGCGACGCCGTGGAGCGGGGCGCGCTGGCCCACGACCGGATGACCTCGCTGGTGCTGCGCGGCGGCGGGATCGAGGACGTGGCGGCGGTGGTGACCGACGTGCTCGGCGGCTCGCTGGCCGTGCTGGACGACCTGGGCCGCCCGCTCACCGGTGACGTGGGCGAGCTGGACGCGGGCGTGTTCGAGGCGGCGCAGGCGTCCAGGGCGCTGGGACGTACCGTGCGGAGGGGCGACCTGCTGATCGCGTCCGTGGACGTCGGCGGCGAGCCGCTGTGCACGCTGATCCTGCGCAGCGACGACGCCGACGAGCGCATCCTGGAGCGGGCGGCGCTGGTGTGCGCGCTGCTCCTGCTGTTCCGCAGGAGCGTGGCGGAGGCCGAGGGCCGGGTCAGGGGCGAGCTGCTCGACGACCTGATCTCCCGGCCCGACTCCCCCGGGCTGGCCGACCGGGCGCGGAGGCTGGGCGTGGACCTGCACGCGCCGCATGTCGTGGTGGTCGCCAAGCATGGCGGCCAGCGGGAGCGGGCCGCGTTCTGGGCCTCGTCGCAGGCCGCGCTGAGGCACGGGCTGGCGGCGGGGCGGGGCGACGAGGTCGTGCTGCTGCTGCCCGGCGAGAACGCGGGCCGCGCCGCCCAGAACGTGGCCGCCGAGCTGAGCGCGTCCCTGCACAGCCCGGCCACTGCCGGCGCGTCGAAAGCCGCCGTCGACGGTGACGTGGCCGGCGCGTACCAGGAGGCGCGCAGGTGCGCGGAGGCGCTGATCGCGCTCGGGCGGGCCGGTGACGGCGCGAGCGCGGCCGAGCTGGGGTTCGTGGGGCTGCTCGTCGGCGACGGCCGCGACGTGCTCGGCTTCGTCGGCAGGGTGATCGGCGCCGTGATCGACTACGACGCCCGCAGGGGCACCGCGCTCACCGACACGATGGCCGCCTACTTCGGTTCGGGCGGCTCACCCTCCCGTACGGCCGAGACCATGCACATCCACGTCAACACCGTCACGCAACGGCTCGACCGGATCGGCAAGCTGCTCGGCGACGGCTGGCTGGAGCCCGAGCGCGCGCTCGAGATCCAGCTCGCGCTCCGCCTGCACCGGCTCGGCCACACATCCACCCCATAGACTGTGGGCTCCGGCCCCATATGAGTGATGCCGGTCACTCCCTAGCGTGACCGGCATGGCCACTTCCATCAAGAAGATCGTCGCCGCGAGCCTGATCGGCACCACCATCGAGTGGTACGACTTCTTCCTGTACGGCTCGGCAGCCGCCCTCGTCTTCAACAAGCTCTTCTTCCCCGAGTCCGACCCCCTGACCGGCACGCTGCTGGCGTTCCTCACCTACGCCGTCGGATTCGTCGCCCGCCCGCTCGGCGGCCTGGTCTTCGGCCACTTCGGCGACCGGATCGGCCGCAAGACGCTGCTGGTCGTCAGCCTGCTGACGATGGGCGCGGCGACGTTCCTGATCGGCTGCCTGCCGACGTACGAGACCCTGGGCCCGTCCGCGGCGCTGCTGCTGACCGCGCTCCGGCTCGTGCAGGGCTTCGCGCTCGGCGGCGAGTGGGGCGGCGCGGTGCTGATCGTCTCCGAGCACGGAGAGACGGACCGCCGCGGCTTCTGGGCCTCGTGGCCGCAGGCCGGAGCTCCCGGCGGCAACCTGCTGGCCACCGGCGTCCTGGCCGCCCTGGCCGCCTGGCAGTCGGACGAGGCGTTCCTGGCGTGGGGCTGGCGGGTGCCGTTCCTGCTGTCGGGCGTGCTGGTGCTGATCGGGCTCTGGATCCGGCTGACGATCACCGAGTCGCCGGTGTTCCAGCAGGCCCCGCCGGAGAAGGCGCCGCCCATCAAGGGGGTGTGGCGGTACCACCGCAAGGACGTGCTCACCGCGATCGGCGCGCGGCTCGCGGAGAACATCTCGTTCTACCTCCTCACCGTCTTCGTCATCACGTACGCGAAGTCAGCGAAGATCGAGAACTCCACCGTGCTGAACGCGGTGCTGATCGCCTCGGCCATCCACTTCGTCACGATCCCGATGTGGGGCGCGCTGTCCGACCGGATCGGCCGCCGCCCGATCTACCTGGCGGGCGCCGCCGGGATCGGGGTGTGGATCTTCGCGTTCTTCCCGCTCGTGGACACCGGCAACTTCCTGGTGATCACCTTCGCCGTCACCGTCGGCCTGCTCTTCCACGGCATGATGTACGGCCCGCAGGCGGCCTTCTTCTCCGAGCTCTTCGGCACGAGGATGCGCTACACCGGCGTCTCCATCGGCGCCCAGCTCTCGGCGATCGTGGCCGGCGCGCTCGCCCCGATCATCGCGGTCGCGCTGCTGAAGAGCTACTCCAGCAGCGTGCCCATCTCCGCCTACCTCGGTGTGGCGGCGGTGCTCACCCTGATCGCCGTCTACGCAGCGCGCGAGACCCAGGGCCGCGACCTGGCCGAAAGGGTCCACGCGAAATGAGAATCGCCACGCCGAGGCTCACCCAGAACGTCCTGGCCGTCGAGGGCAGGGACACCGGCGAGCCCGTGCTGTTCGTGCACGGCAACGTCTCGTCGTCCGCCTTCTGGCGCGACAGCATGGCCGCGCTGCCCGACGGCTACCGCCCGCTCGCGGTGGACCTGCGCGGGTTCGGCGAGAGCGACCCCGCGCCCGTGGACGCCACCAGGGGCCTGCGCGACTACTCCGACGACGTGATCGAGCTGGTCGAGGCGCTCGACCTGGACGGGGTGCACCTGGTCGGCTGGAGCCTGGGCGGCGGCATCGTCCTGCAGGTCCTTCGCGACCGGCCGGCCGCCGTCAGGAGCGTCACCCTGGTCAACCCGATCTCCCCGTACGGCTTCGGCGGCACGGAGGGCCCGGACGGCCGCCTCACGCATCCCGACGGCACCGGGGCGGGAGCCGGGGCCGCCAACCCGGACTTCGTGGCCCGGCTCAAGGCGGGCGACATGTCGGACGAATCTCCCACGTCACCCCGTAGCGTCTTCCGCTCCTCGTACGTCAAGCACCCCGAGGTCGCCGACGAGGACTTCTACGTACGCTCGATGCTCACCACCCACGTGGGCGAGGCCAACTACCCCGGCGACGCCGCCACCTCCCCCGAATGGCCCGGCGTGGCCCCCGGCAAGACCGGCCTGCTCAACGCCATCGCTCCCACCAACTTCCGCCTGGACGACCTCCACGAGATCGATCCCAAGCCGCCCGTCCTGTGGATCAGAGGCGCCGACGACGTGATCGTCTCGGACACGTCGCTGTTCGACCTGGCCCACCTGGGCGCGCTCGGCGTGGTGCCCGGCTCCCCAGGCACGCCGGCCCAGCCCATGGTGGCCCAGACGCGGGCCGTGCTGGAGCGTTACGGGCCGTACCGCGAGGTCGTGCTCGACGACTGCGGCCACAGCCCGCACCTGGAGCACCCGGAAGAGTTCCATCGCCTGCTGGCCGACCACCTCGGAGAGGCATGATGTTCGTCGCGCTGACTTTGGTGGCCGGCCTGCTCACGCCGGTCCCGCAGCTCACGGTCCCGGGCGCGGAGCAGGCCGTGGTGGCCACGCTGGACGACCTGACCACCGCGGGCACGGTGAAGACCGGCCACACCGACCCGGCCGACTGGGCGGGCCTGCACTCGGCCGCCACGGTCAACCCGACGGGCGTGCCGGGCACCCAGATCGACGGCTATTTCCCCGACACCTCCACCACCAACGCCACGCACGGCTGGAACCACGACTCCCAGTTCGTGATCAGGCTCCCCGACAAGTGGAACGGCGGCCTCGTCGTCAGCGGCACCCCGGGCAACAGGGAGCAGTACGCCAACGACTACACGATCTCCGACTGGGTCCTGGCCAAGGGGTACGCCTTCGCCGCCACCGACAAGGGCAACGTCGGCGTCGACTTCTACAAGGACGGCCGCCGCCCGGGTGACGCCATCGCCGAGTGGAACGACCGCGTCACGCAGCTCGCGGTGGCCGCCAAGGCGGTCGTCAGGCAGCACTACGGCAAGCGGCCGGAGCGCACGTTCGCCGCGGGCATCTCGAACGGCGGCTACCTGGTCAGATGGCAGCTGGAGAACCGCGGCCGGCTCTACGACGGCGGCGTCGACTGGGAGGGCACGCTCTGGCGGGTCAAGGGCGACAACCTGCTGAGCTTCCTGCCGCCCGCGCTGAAGGCGTACCCGGACGAGGCCGGGGTGCGGGCGGCCGGGTTCGCGGCGGGCTCGGAGTTCCTGTGGCCGTTCCACCGGCAGTACTACTGGGAGCTCACCCAGCAGCTCTACCAGAAGGAGCTGGACCCGTCCTACCAGGGCGCGGCGGCCGACTACGACTACGACGAGCGCAGGCCCTACGCGGCCGTTGCCAAGATCGCGCTGACCGGCCGGATCACCAAGCCGCTGATCACCATCCACGGGACGCTCGACACGCTGCTGCCGATCTCCCGCGACTCCGACGTGTACGCGAAGATGGTCGGCCCCAACCGCCCGTTCCGCTACTACCGTGTCGAAGGCGGCAACCATCTGGACAGTCTGGTCGACGTCTACCCGGACCGGCTCAAGCCCATGCTGCCGGTCTTCAGGAGCGCCTTCGAGGAGCTGGAGGGCTGGGTCAGTCCTTGAGGTAGCGGTGCTTGCCCGCGCGCGCCAGGCGCACCAGGTGACGCGCGCCGGGCAGCCGCCTGCCGATCCTGTGCAGCATGGTGTCCCGGCCCATGGGTGAGCGCCGTCGCTGATCGGCGGCGGCGGGCCTGACCTGGATCCGCCCCCTGCGGATCTCCAGCGCGAACCTCAGCCCGATCTCCTCCTCCGACGCCCGCAGCGACGACAGCCACCGGCCGGGGCCGAGCTGGTCGGGGGTCGGCATCATCCACTTGACCGGCACCTTGGCGACGAGCTGCCCGGCGAACTTGCCCGGCACCCCCGCCTCGACCAGCGCCGGAGCGCACACCTCGCGGCCACTCCGCCCGGTGCTGCGCAGCACCAGCTCCATGGGCGGGCCGCCGCTCGGCGGCACGTACGGGACCGGCAGCACGACGTACACGTGCCCGTCGAGCTTCTTGATCTCCACCCCTGGAGACACCAGTGCGATCGACTCGGAGAACGAGCGCGGCTCGACGGCCAGGCCCAGCTCGCCGTGGTCGGTCCAGCACGGCACCACCAGCCGTACCCTGGGGCGCTGGGCCAGCACGCCCAGGCAGTTGAGCGGGCCGTCGGAGCGCCCGACCCGGCTCCTGGCCTGGTTCGCGCCCCCGAACATGCGTACGTGCACCTCCCACTGGCCGGGCTTGAGCGGCTCGCCGTGTGCGGCCTTGGTCACGTCGAGCCTGGCCTCGCCCCTGATCTGCACCCTGATCTTGTTGCGGCCGTCGGGGACGGTCTCCACGTGCTGCGTCATCGGCAGGAAGTGGATCGCGCCCGTCTCGGAGTGGCGCACGTAGAGGTCGACGCGGGCCCGGGCGACCGCCTCGGTGACGTCGGTGACGCTGTCGTCCAGCGAGCCGGTCTCCAGCGCGCGCGGCGGGATCCAGTGCACGCGCTCGCCCTGCGTGCGGTACCTGTCAGGCGTGCCGTCGCCCGCCAGGACCTCCACGTTCAGCCCGAGCACCAGCACGTGGGCGTCCCAGCGCACTTCGGTCAGGTCGGCGCGGAGGCCGGCGCGCTTGGAGGAGTTCGACAGGAGCACGACCTGGTCCAGGCGGCCCATGCGGACGTACGCGGCCACCACGCGGAGCTGGACCGGGAGATAGCGGTCGAGCCGCGCGGGGAACCGCTCCATCGCGAGCTCCTGCGCCACCCGGAAGTGCAGGCCGCGATCGACGGAGGAGTCGGCGAACCTGGCGGTCAGCAGCGGGCGCAGGACCGCGTAGCGGAACCAGTGGGCGTACATGCGGTCGCGCTGGCGGCCCTCGCCGACGTAGGTGTCGATGTCGTCGAGGAGCCCGATCAGCTCCTTGACCATCGTCCGCGGCTCCTCCTCGTCCCCGCGCCGATCGCCGAGGTGGCAGCAGACGTGCTCGGACAGCACGGCGATGACCTTGGCGCGCAGGAAGGCCCGCATCACGAACGCCTGCTCGGCCATCCGGCCGCCGGGCACGGCGAAGCCCAGGTCGTGCTCCTCCAGGAAGGCGCGGCGGTAGAGCTGCTGCGGCACGAGCAGGCTGAGCAGCCGGTCGCGCAGGATGTCGGCGCGGGCCGTGCCGCGCTCGAAGGCGGTCATCGGCGGCCCGAAGTCCCGGATCAGGCGGCCGATCAGGACGTCGGCGTCGGTCTCCACGGCGCGCTCGTACATGCGGGCGATCGCGTCCTTCTCCAGCCGGTCGCCCTGGTCGAGGAAGTACACGTAGTCGCCGGTGGCGGCCGCCAGGGCCACGTTGCGCCCGCGCGTGGGCGAGCCGGTGTGCGGCAGGTGCAGCACGCGGACGTTCTGGCGGGCGGCGGCGATGGTGTCGAGCCGCTCACCTATCCCGTCGGTGGAGCCGTCGTCCACGAAGATCACTTGGTATTCGGCCGCCGGCATGGTCTGCTCCACGGCCGAACGGATGCACGCGTTGGCGGTGACACCCGGATTGTGGACATTGACGATCACGCTGACCTTCACACCCATGCGGCCAGGGTGCGCGGATATACCCCTTCCGGCGGGGCGGCTTGCCGATTAGAGAAGGAAAGTTGACCCTCTAATACCAACCCACCGACTGTGAATGGCCCCAGGCGGCGCAGGGCGTGCCGTAACGGCCCTTGATATAGCCGAGGCCCCACTTGATCTGGGTCGCGGCATTGGTCTGCCAGTCGGCGCCCGCGCTGGCCATCTTGCTGCCCGGCAGGGACTGCGGGATGCCGTACGCGCCGGAGTAGCGGTTCATCGCCCGCTCGTTCCAGCCGCTCTCCTTGGTCCAGAGCCGCTCCAGGCAGCCCCACTGGTCGCTCCAGCCCATGGAGGCGAGCATGGTCTTGGCGGTGGCCTTGTTGCTGCCCGGCGAGGGATCGCTGCCCGGCGGGAAGTTCATCGAGGGAAACCCGTCGCCGCCCGGCGCCTTCTTGGGCACGACCCAGTCGAGGTCGTTCTTGCCCGCACCGGCACGGCCCTGCTTCAGCTTGTCCGCCTTGGCCGCCTGCTCGGCCGCGTTCTTGAGCGCGTCGCTCTTGGGGTCGGGCACGTAGAGGTTGCCGCTGACGATCGCGCCGAGCTGCTCCGCCGTGAAGGGGTCCACGGGCGGCCTCTTGGCGTTCTCCATCGCGCGGTAGGCGACGAAGCCGCCTCCGCCGACGACGACCACCAGGGAGGCGGCGATGATGATGACCCGCTTCGGGGTGAAACGCGCAGGCCGGCGCGCCGAGGGCAGGTCTTCCTTCGGGGGGCGCTCACTCAACTGCGGACCGGGGCTCACGAACCATGAGCTTGCCTTGTCCCGGGGGGTGGTCCGCAACCGAAACGCGGTAATCGCTTGGCTCTACATTGATTAACCGGCTGGTAAGCACGGCGTTTCTGATCGGTGTGATTTTGGTCACACGAGCCACAGGCTCCCCTTCGGGCACCCGTGACCGAAGGGGAGCCAGTTTCAGGGTGCCGCCCCTACTTCTGGATCCCATCCGCGACATGTCACAGTTTGGTGACTTAGTTCGGGCATTCGGGACATGGAATAATAATGTGCGCGTGGCCGGCATCCTCCTTGTTGAAGACGACCCCTCCGTCCGCACTGCTCTCGAGCTCGCGCTGACCCGGCAGGGGCATTCCGTCACGTCCTATGCGACCGGCGAGGAGGCACTCGACCACATCAGGGCCCGCCGCCCGGAGATCGCGATCCTCGACGTGATGCTCCCGGGCATCGACGGGATCGAGGTGTGCCGCCGCGTACGCAAGCTCGACCAGCTGCCCGTCATCCTGCTCACGGCCCGCGGCGACGACCTGGACGTGGTGGTCGGGCTGGAGGCCGGCGCGGACGACTACGTGGTCAAGCCGGTCGAGCCCAGGGTTCTGGACGCGCGCATCCGCGCCATCCTGCGCAGGGCCGAGTCCGCCGCCTCCGATCGCATCACCTTCGGCGACCTCGTGATCGACCGGGGCGCGCTCAAGGTCACATTGGCCAACAAGGAGATCCATCTGACGCCGACCGAGCTGCGGCTGCTGCTCGAGCTCGTACGCCACCCCGGCCAGGTGCTCAACCGCCGCTACCTGCTGCGCGAGGTGTGGGACCACACGCACATCGCCGACTCGCGGCTGGTGGACGCCTGCGTGCAGCGGATCCGCGCGAAGATCGAGCCGAAGCCGGCCGAGCCCGTGTTCATCCACACGGTGCGCGGGTTCGGCTACCGTTTCAGCCCTCCGTGATCCCGCTGCCCACCGGGCTGCGCGCCCGCCTCGTCATCACGTTCACGCTCGTCGCCGTCACAGCGTCGACGCTGGTCGCCACCATCGGCTTCGAGCTCGCCAAGACCGCGCTCGTGACCCGGGCCGAGAGCACCTCGCTCGACCTGGTCACCAGGGAGCTGAGCAGCATCACCTTCCCTGTCGGCAAGCTCAGGCCGGGCGAGGCCGCGCCGACGACCAAGGATCTGGACCGCGTGACCGCCGCGCTGAGCGGGCCGGGCAGAAGCGTGCTGATCGAGTACGGCAACATGGTCTCCGCCGAGGGGCCCATGACCATGAGCGACGTGCCCAACGAGCTCTACGGCCGGGCCAAGCAGAGCGTCGTCACCCAGCGCAAGATCATCGATGACCAGCTCTGGCTCATCGTCGGCGCCGAGGTCTACCGCGACACCGACAGCGTGCCCGAGGCCACGGGGCTGCGCGCGTTCGTCTTCTTCCCGATGCACGACGACGAAAGTCAGCTCGACACGCTCAGGACCACGCTCGTCCAGGGCGGCGCGGCCATCGTGCTGATCGCCCTGGTGGTGGCGCTGCTGTCGGCCAGGCAGGTGCTGCTGCCGGTCAGGCGGCTCAGCGCGGCCGCGCAGGCGCTCGGCCAGGGCAAGCTGGACACCCGCCTGCCCGTCCACGGGCAGGACGAGCTGGCGGAGCTGACCGCCAGGTTCAACGACGCGGCCGCGGCGCTGGAGCTGAGCGTGTCGGAGCTGCGCGCTCTGGAGGCCATGTCGCGCCGGTTCGTGGCGGACGTCTCGCACGAGCTGCGCACGCCGCTGACCGCGATGACGGCCGTGGCCGACATGCTCTCCGAGGAGGCCAACCGGCTGCCCGAGGCGCCGGCGGAGGCCGTACGGCTGGTGCTCAGGGAGATCGAGCGCCTGCGCGAGCTGGTCGAGCACCTCATCGAGATCAGCCGCTTCGACGCGGGCACGGCCACGCTCAACCTCGAGCCGGTGAACGTGGCCGACGCCATCACGGACTGCCTGGAGGTACGCGGCTGGAGCGACCAGGTGGAGGTCAAGGCCTCCCAGGGCTTGACCGTGAACCTCGATCCGAGGAGGTTCGACGTCATCGTGGCCAACCTGGTCGGCAACGCGCTCAAGCACGGGGAGCGGCCGGTCGTGGTGAGCGCCAGGGGCACGGAGAACGGCCTGGAGGTGAAGGTGCGCGACCACGGCAAGGGCATCCCGGCCGAGGCGCTGCCGCACGTCTTCGACCGCTTCTTCAAGGCGGGCGCGGGCCGGGCCCGCAGCCAGGGCAGCGGCCTCGGCCTCGCGATCGCCAGGGCGAACGTCCACCTCCACGGCGGCACGATCTCCGTACGCCCCCAGAACCCCGGCACCCTGTTCACCGTCTGGCTTCCACACTCATGAAAGCAGTTCTGATCTTCCTCTGCCTGGTCGCCGTGGCGGCCTGTGGCATCTCGCCCACGGACGTCCAGGATCGCGGCAACGTGCCCACCGTCAGGATCCCGCCGCCGTCCAAGACGATCTATCTGATCAGGGACGGCAAGCTCGCCCTGGAGCCGGCCGACGTCGAGAACGACACCGTCGCGAGCCTGCTCGGCGCGCTCTTCGCGGCCTCCGAACAGCCGCTCGGCGAGCGGGACACCGCGCTGCGCGGCTTCACGTACCTGGGGATCAAGGACTCGCTCAACCCCGTGCAGCGGGACGAGATCCAGCTTCCGCGCACCTCGACGCTGACCGTCTACATCAGGGGCGACGGCACGCTGACCAAGCTCGGCAAGGCGCAGATCGTCTGCACGGCGCAGCAGGACGCGGCGTTCGAGCTGGTCAAGATCGTCCGCGAGAACGTGCACCGCCCCTCCAAGTCGGAGGGACGGTACACCTGCGGCGAGCTGAAATGAGCGCTTAGAGGCTCAGGTCCTCCAGCATCTCCGTCACCAGCGCGGCGATCGGAGAGCGCTCCGAGCGGGTCAGCGTGACGTGCGCGAAGAGCGGGTGGCCCTTGAGCTTCTCCACCACCGCCACCACGCCGTCGTGCCGGCCGACCCGGAGGTTGTCACGCTGGGCGATGTCGTGGGTGAGCACCACCCGCGAGTTGGCGCCGATCCGGCTCAGCACCGTCAGCAGCACTCCCCGCTCCAGCGACTGGGCCTCATCCACGATCACGAACGCGTCGTGCAGCGACCGGCCGCGGATGTGCGTCAGCGGGAGCACCTCCAGCATGCCCCTGTCGAGCACCTCCTCGATCACCTCGGGCGAGGTGATCGCGCCGAGCGTGTCGTAGACCGCCTGCGCCCACGGGCCCATCTTCTCGCCCTCGGTGCCCGGCAGGTAGCCGAGCTCCTGGCCGCCCACCGCGTAGAGCGGGCGGAAGACGACCACCTTGCGGTGCTGGCGGCGCTCCAGGACCGCCTCCAGGCCCGCGCAGAGCGCCAGCGCCGACTTGCCGGTGCCGGCCCGGCCGCCCAGCGAGACGATGCCGATCTCCGGGTCCATCAGCAGGTCGAGCGCGATGCGCTGCTCGGCGGAGCGGCCGTGCAGGCCGAACACCTCGCGGTCGCCGCGCACGAGCCGTACGGACTTGTCCGGCTGCACCCGGCCGAGCGCCGAGCCCTTGGCCGACAGCAGCCGCAGCCCGGTGTGCGTCGGCAGGTCCCTGGCCTCCTCGAGGTCGGCGGTGCCCTGGTCGAAGAGCACCTCGACGTCCTCGGTGGTCACCTGGACCTCGGCCATCCCGGTCCAGCCCGACTCGTGGACGAGCTCGGCCCGGTACTCCTCGGCTGCCAGGCCGATCGAGGCCGCCTTGACCCGCAGCGGCAGGTCCTTGGACACCAGCACGACGTCGCAGCCCTCGGCGGCCAGCGAACGGGCCACGGTCAGGATGCGGGTGTCGTTGTCGCCCAGGCGGAACCCGACAGGCAGGATCGAAGGATCGCTGTGGTTGAGCTCAACCCTGATCGTGCCGTCCCCCGTGGGCATCGCCTCGTCGAGCCTGCCGTACTGGATCCGCAGGTCGTCAAGGTAACGCAGGGCCTTACGCGCGAAGTAGCCGAGCTCTGGATGGTGCCGCTTGCCCTCCAGTTCGGTGATGACCACGATCGGCAGGACAACGTCGTGCTCGGCGAAGCGTGTCATAGCCGCCGGGTCGGCCAGCAGGACCGACGTGTCGAGCACGTACGTGCGCTTCGCCGACTGGTGAGTAGGGTTGCTCGAGGACACTGCCACACGTTCTCCCCCGGGCGCCCATTGGGGCGGGCGCCCTGCAGACGAGGCGGGAATCGGACCGGGCCCGCTTCCCCGACCGCGAGCTGCCGTCGGCGCCGGGTCCCGGCCCCCCTCGGCAGTTCTTGGTGCAAAGGCGGGCCCTCTCCGGATATCCGACCTGCGGCCGGATATTTCCTACGTTACGTCGTGAATGCCCAGATGTCGCGTCATGAACCGTAACGTCGGTGTCTCGCAGCGTAGTCGCGCAGCGCCCGCAGGAAGTCGACCCTGCGGAAGTCAGGCCAGTAAGCCTCGTGGAAGTAGAACTCAGAGTGAGCGCTCTGCCAGAGCATGAAGCCGGACAGACGCTGCTCGCCCGAGGTCCGGATGAGGAGGTCCGGGTCGGGTTGGCCGCGAGTGTAGAGATGCTCCGCGATGTGCTCCACATCGAGCACCTCAACGAGGTCCTCGATGCTCGCCCCCTTGCTCGCGTGCTCCTGGAGGAGTGAGCGCACCGCATCGGCAATCTCACGTCTTCCTCCATACCCAACTGCAACGTTCACAATCAGGCCCGGACGGTGCGATGACGCTTCCTTTGCATTTTTTAGGACATTGGCCGTTCGATCGGGCAGCAGATCGAGCGCGCCGACCGGGCTGATCCGCCAGCCCTCGTCCACCAGCTCCTGCGTCACGTCCTCGATGATGCGCAGGAGCGGCTCCAGCTCCTCCTTTGGCCGGTTGAGGTTGTCGTTGGACAGCATCCACACCGTGACGACCTCGACGCCGGTCTCGCGGCACCAGCCGAGCAGCTCGGAGATCTTGTCGGCGCCCTTGCGGTGGCCTGTGGAGACGTCACGTATGCCCATAGCGCGCGCCCAGCGGCGATTGCCGTCGATGATGACCCCGACGTGCCGGGGGATGCTGTCCTTCGACAGCTTGGACTCCAGCCGATGTTCATACAGCCGGTAGACCAGATCGCGCAGGCCCACGGAGTTCCTCCCCAGCGGTCGCCTTTGGTCGCTTGACCCAACAGGCAATTATCACCGCGATTCGCCCGTGCCCGCTCCGTCTATCGGATTCCTCGCCAGATCTCTACCTTCCAGACATCCTTCCGCCTCATTCACCAGGCCCCGTACGAACCTCGCCAGCTCCGCCGACGTCAACACCGCACGCATGCCCACGCCCGTCGAGCCCCACGCCTCCACGTACGCCCGCCTGGTCAGCCGCCACTGGCCCTTGGCCGCCTGCCACACGGGGATGGTCCTGAGCTGGCAGCGCAGCTCGCCGCCGCCCACCAGGCCCGCTCTGGTGCGGTAGCGGAAGGAGAACAGCTCGCTGTCCGGCTCGTCGTCGGGGAACCTGTCGTCCGGATCGGTCCACCGCCTGGCCACTCCCCGGCCCTCGCGGGCCTCGTCCACGCCGCGCGCCAGGCGCGCGAGCAGCCAGCCGCAGCGCTCCCCGACACTCCCGTACGGCGTGCCGTCCCTGTGCAGCTCGAGGGTGACCTCGTACGGCGTGCCGACGCTGTCCTTGCATGCCACCGGCGTGACGGTCAGATAAGAGCCGTCAACGCAACGCAGTCCCCCCATTCCCTCACCATTTTCCGGCCCAATGTCGGCTAAACCGCCTATGCCCGATCCGCCCTCGAACTGGGCCGGCAGCGGAGAAGCGCAGGTCAGGGCAGGAAGCGGGACCACCAGCGGGGCCTGCGGGGCGGGTCGGGCAAGCGGCCTCGTTCGCGTAGCCAGGCGGCGAAATCGTCGGCGTCGGTGCGGTAGCTGGGCGGCGGCGCGCTGCGGGACCGGGCGTAGGCGGCGAACTCCGCGACCAGGTCGGGGCCCGCCGCGGCCGCAGCGTCGGGCCGGAGCCTGGCCACGACGCTGCGCCGCTTGGCGACCAGGCTCAACGCCTGCACCCGCATCCGCTCGGGATCGAACCCCTCCGGCACGGCGGCCCCCGCGACGAGGGCCGCCACCACCCGCCCCTGCGCCTCCGCGAGACGGCGCTGAGCCTCCTCCAGGGCTGGTTCCTCCGTCATCCGGCCTCCCGAGCCAGGGACATCGCGGCCCTGATCCTGGACAGCTCGCCTTCCAAGGCCGCGTCGCTCGGGTAGTCGTCGTCCCATTCCAGCAGCACTCCCGGCGGGGCGGCGCGGGCGCACAGCTCGGTGAGGAGGTCGAGTACGGCCTGCGGCGCGGAGGTGGTGTGCGTGTCGTGCCAGATGCCGTGATGCTCGTACCCCCCGGCCACGTGGACGTACGCGAGGTGTTCGAGCGGCAGCGCGTCGAGGGCGTCCACGGCCGACAGACCCAGGTTGACCTGGTTGGTGTAGAGGTTGGCCACGTCGATCAGCAGCCCCACCCCGGTGCGCTCGACCAGTTCGGCGAGGAACTCGGCCTCGGTCAGCTCGTCGTCGGGCCAGCCGAAGATCGCGGCCACGTTCTCCAGGGCCAGCGGCACCGGCAGCGTGTCCTGCGCCCGGCGCACGTTCTCGGTGATGACCCGCAGCGACTCGCGGGTGCGCGGCACGGGCAGCAGGTGCCCGGCCTCCAGTCCGCCGCCCCGTACGAACGCCAGGTGCTCGCTGACCAGCGGCGAGTCCAGCGCCTCAGCGCAGGCGGCCAGGTGGGCCAGCCGGGCCGGGGAGGGCGGCTCGGCGCCGCCGATCCCCAGCGAGACCCCGTGCGGGATCACCGGCAGGCCCCTGGCACGCAGGAGGCGTAACGACTCGGGCAGGTCGCCGGGCCTGATGTTCTCGGCGACCACTTCGAGGAAGTCGACGCCGGGCATCCGCTCGATCGACAGGTCCAGCTCGGCCCGCCAGCCGATGCCCACCCCGAGCTCGGCTCCCGGACCGTCCCCGGGCGCGGCCCGCCGTCCCGCCTCCGGCTCGGACATGTCAGCTCCCTCCGCCGCCACAGCCACCGCCGCCGCAGCCGGACCCGCCGCCGCAGCCCGAGGAGCCGCCGCCGCAGCCCGACCCGGAGTTCGACGCACCGCCGCAGCTGCCTCCGCCGCAGCCCGAGCCCACGACGGCACCGCCGGTGCCACCGTACGCCGCCCGTCGCCGCCCGCGCCGGGGCGTGGGCCGCGAGGCCGGGACGTAGGTGTCCAGAGCCCTGCTCAGCTTCGTGTCGCGCAGCGCCCAGTGACCGTGCAGGGCGATGTGCACCCGTGTGTTTCCCGAGCCCGCGGGATGCGCCTCCCTGGCCCGGGCCAGCTCCTCGATCCCGGCCGGGGTGCGCGCGAACCGCCTGGACTTCCTGGCGCCGGCGAGCATGACGACGGCGACGACCACCGTCGCCACCAGGAAGAGCACGGCCAGGAGCGGGAACCGCACCGGACCTCCGGCCAGGACGACCACCCCTGCCACGACCGCCAGGACCAGCACCGCCCTCAGCCCGGCGGCCAGCCACTTGAGCCGGGTGAGGCGCGCACCGGACAGGATCAGGCCCAGCTCGGCGAGACGGTGCTCGAGTTGCCCCATGGCCGGGCCGCGGCCCACCGCCTGGTTCACCAGGAACCTTGACGGACCGGCGTTCTGCGCGACGGCGGTCAGGGTCTCCTGCTCGACGGGGTCGTCAACGGTGGATCCCTTGGCGAGGATGTGGAAGCGCGGCCCCCGTGACACGCGCAGTTTCCCCTCTTCGGCCAGGAGCGTGAGGGCTGTGTCGACCACCCGCTCGGGCCCGCCCGCCAGATAGGCGAGATCGTAATGATCGAGGTCGCGAGCGCGGGATCCGTCCGCGGCCGCCCGCGGGGCGGCGTGCTCGCGTTTGATCGCGGAGGCGATAGTGACGGCGATCGCCGCCAGGGCCACCGAGAGAATCAGCAGGACAAGGTCCATTACGGCCTCCCTCTGTGCAGCCGTTCAGGCTGGTTACCGGAGAGACGTATAAGGAGATGGTAAAGGTTTCGTTCTGCTCATTTAGCACTCAAGAACTTTTTCAGCTGCTGCTGCCACAGCTCGATCCACCGCCGCAACTTGACCCGCCACCGCAGCTCGACGATCCGCCGCCGCAGCTGGACGACCCGCAGCTGGACGAGCTTCCGCCAAAGTCGTGGCCGCCGAAGGTGACGCCGTCGCCGCCGCCGCTGTGGGTCCCGCAGGCGCCGGTGCAGTCGCCCCCGGGGTCGCCGGCCCGGTAGCCGCCCGGCCTGGCGGCCAGTGTGTCGAGCACGGCCTGCTCGATCGGCACCGGCGAGGGCTGCGCGCCGTGGACGGGGGTGACCTGCGAGCCGCGTGACACGCGAACGGCGCCGGCCGTCGCGAGGACGGCCAGCGCCGTGTTGATGGCCCGTCGCGGCCCACCGGACAGGTAGGCCAGCTCATACGAGGAAAGATGGTGGCCGTCGCCGCTCGGCGCCTCGCTGACGCGTCTTCGCTCGTGCTCGACGCTCTTCTCGGCCAGGTTGACCAGGATGACCACACCGATGGCGGCGAATAACAGGACGTGGTCCATGGCGTCCCCCTCTGAGCGGTACGGCAGTCCGTCAAGTTAGACGGCGCCGCCGTACCGCACAAGGGGGTCAGCCCAGCCGGTCCAGCAGAGCGTTGTACTCGTCCCACAGCTCCTTCGGCAGGTGCGAGCCGAACTTGTCGAAGTGGACCGGGATCCGCGACGCCTCCTCGCGCCACACCTCCTTGTCGACCGACAGCAGGGTGCGCAGGTCCTCTTCTGACAGGTCCAGGCCCTCGGTGTCGAGGTCGTCCGGGAGCAGGCCGATCGGGGTCGGCACGGCCTTGGCCTCGCCGTTGAGCCGGTCCACGATCCACTTGAGCACGCGGCTGTTCTCGCCGAAGCCCGGCCAGATGAACCTGCCGTCGGCGTTCTTGCGGAACCAGTTGACGTAGTAGATCCGGGGCAGCTTGGCCCCCTTGCGGCGGCCGATGTCCAGCCAGTGGTCGAAGTAGTCGCCCATGTTGTAGCCGCAGAACGGCAGCATGGCGAACGGGTCGTAGCGCAGCTCGCCGACCTTGCCCTCGGCCGCGGCGGTCTTCTCGGAGGCGACGTTGGCTCCGAGGAAGACGCCGTGCTCCCAGCTCAGCGACTCCGTCACCAGAGGCACGGCGGTGGCGCGGCGGCCGCCGAACAAGATCGCTGAGATGGGCACGCCCTTGGGGTCCTGCCATTCGGGTGCGATGGTCGGGCACTGGGCGGCCGGGGTGGTGAAGCGGGCGTTCGGGTGGGCGGCCGGCTCGTCGCTGTCAGGCGTCCATGAGCGGCCCTTCCAGTCGGTCAGGTGCGCCGGCGGCTCCTCGGTCAGCCCCTCCCACCACACGTCGCCGTCGTCGGTGAGCGCGACGTTGGTGAAGATGCTGTTGCCCCAGAGCGTCCTGATCGCGTTGGCGTTGGTCACCTGACCGGTGCCGGGTGCGACGCCGAAGAAGCCGGCCTCCGGGTTGATCGCGTAGAGGCGGCCGTCGTCGCCGAAGCGCATCCAGGCGATGTCGTCGCCGATCGTCTCGACCTTCCAGCCGGGGATCGTGGGCTGGAGCATGGCGAGGTTGGTCTTACCACAGGCGCTCGGGAACGCGGCGGCGACGTAGCGGGTCTCGCCGGAGGGCGGAGTGAGCTTGAGAATCAGCATGTGCTCGGCCATCCAGCCCTCGTCGCGGGCCATGGCGCTGGCGATACGCAGGGCGTAGCACTTCTTGCCGAGCAGGGCGTTGCCGCCGTACCCGGAGCCGTACGACCAGATCTCGCGGGTCTCGGGGAAGTGGCTGATGTACTTGGTCGAGCTGCACGGCCAGGGCACGTCCTCCTGGTGCGGCTCCAGCGGCGCCCCGACGGAGTGGACGCACTTGACGAAGTCGCCCCTTTCCTCGATGAGCTGGAGTGCCCTGTCCCCCATCCTCGTCATGATCCGCATGGAGACGGCGACGTACGGGGAGTCGGTGATCTCGACGCCGAGCTGCGAGATCTCGCCGCCGAGCGGGCCCATGCAGAACGGCACGACGTACATGGTGCGGCCGCGCATGCAGCCCTTGAACAGCTGTCCGAACGTCCGGCGCATCTCGTCCGGAGCGATCCAGTTGTTGGTGGGCCCCGCGTCCTCCTCGCGCTCGGAGCAGATGAAGGTACGGTCCTCGACCCTGGCCACGTCGCTGGGATCGGACTTGGCGTAGAAGCTGTTGGGCCGGGCGGCCAGCCGCGTGAACGTGCCCTGCTCCACGAGGAGGTTGGTCAGGCGCGTCCACTCCTCCTCTGATCCGTCGCACCATTCGATCCGGTCCGGCTGGGTCAGGGCGGCGATCTCGTTCACCCACGCGGCCAATTCGCTATTGCTGGTCGGTGCGGGCACTTCCACGGAAACGGACACGACTGTGACTCCTCCACTCTCTCAGGGCCCAGTCATCATTAACGACGAACCGGCATTGTGGCCAATTGGCATAGACCTGTTGGCCCTGGCCGTCGTCGCAGGCAGCGGCCCTGACGATTGGGGGAGCCTACCCACGCGGAGCGGATTTAAAAGAGAATTAACACACAGTGGCCCAGTCCAATAGAGCTGGTCTAAACCAATTTCCCAAGTGGTTTAGTCCATTTCCGCGGCCGTTTCCGCTGGACCGTCTCAGGAATTGACGTCCGGCCCCTCGGAGCGAACCCGGTCGACATGCTGGAGAGCGTCCCGCAGATCCGCGAGCCACGTGTCGGTGTGCTTCCCGACCAGCCGGACGCACCAGGCGAGCGCGTCACTCCTGCTCCTCGCCACTCCTGCGGCCACGAGCGTGTCGAGCACCTGCCGCTCGGACTGGCGCAGCCTGGTCATGACGGGCACGGAGAGCGTGGTGAACATCACAGTCTCACCGCCGCAGACCACGCCCCAGGAGACCTTCTGCCGGAACTTGCGCTCGGCCTCCCTGGCGATCTCGACCCGCCGCTCGCGCGTCTCTTCCCTGAACCTCCTGGCCAGCCCTTCGATCAGGGCGATGCGCTCGGCCTCGGGCACATCGCCGGGGGGATCGGGCAGCGTGCCGAGCACCGCGATCTCCTCGCGGTCTCTGACGATCTCCGGCGCGCCGGTGAACCATCCTTCGGGCAACCGCCCGGTGAACCAGCCGTGGATCTGCGCTGTCTCGTTGTCCGTTGCCATGTAATTACCATTACATAGTTGCAAGCGAAATGCACGCACCGATTCCCGGCCTGTACGAGCAGGATGGTGAAGGGTGGTCAGCGGACCTTGGCCGCCGCGACGGGGCTGACGCGGACGACGCCCGCCAGATTGCGGGTGTGCACCGGGGAGATCTTCACGACGTCTCCGGTACGGGGCGCCTGGATCATCTTCCCGTCACCCCAATAAATCGCTACGTGCGAGATGTAACCAGGATTGGTCGGGTCGAGGCGCCAGAAGATCAGATCGCCCGGCTGGGCCTGCGACAACGGGACCTGGGGCCCGGTCACCCACTGCTGGTGCGTCACCCGGGGCATCCGCACCCCCGCCTGGGCGAAGGCCCACTGGACCAGGCCTGAGCAGTCGAACGTGTCTGGGCCCTCTGCGCCCCACACGTACGGCCGGCCCAGCTTGGAGGCGGCGGCCTTCAGCGCCACGGTGATCTGCTCGCCGGTCATGAACGACCCTGCGGGCCAGCTGCGCGCCCTGGTCTGCGGCTGGGGCAGCACGGGGTTGACCATGGCCGCCTGCGTGCCCTTGGGCAGCACCTTGAGTATGGACTTGCGCAGCGTGTCGGAGTTGGTGTCGGGGGCGCTCACGATGAGGGCGTTGTCGTGGGGCAGCCCCAGGCTGCGGCCCACGTCCTTGGAGACGACGGCGTCCACCGCGCCGAACCCGGTGGTCGCGTACGCGCCGATCCGCAGCGTCCCCGCCGGGCCCGCCACCCGCCTGTGCAGCGCGAGCCCGCCGTCGTTGCCCAGCACGAAGGAGACGGCCACGTCACCGGCCGCGACGTTCTGCCACAGCGGGTCGGACGAAGCGGTCACCTTGGGCGTGTACGAGCGGAACGTGGACGGATTCACCGCGAGCGTCTGCACCCGCTTGCCGTCGAGCGTGATCGACGCCGCGTCGGCCAGCTCGAGCGCCCGCACCCCGCGCAGCTTGGCGACCTTCTGTAACAGCTCGTTGGTGAACGGCTTGCGGGTGAGCACGAACAAGTTGGGCTTGTGCAGCTTCTTCAGCGGCGCCACCGGCTGGAGCGTCATGGCGGGCTGCTGCTGCGCCGGCGGTTGCTGCTGCGCCGGCTGCTGCTGCGGCGGCGGTTGCTGCCGGCGCTGCTGGGCCATCAGCGTCGACTTGGGCGTGGCCTGGGCGCGTACGGGCTGCCCGGCCTCCTGCTCAGGCCGCACCAGCAGCAGCACATCAGCGGTCAGCACCGCGACCAGCGCCACCACGATGAACGGCACCAGCTTGTACGTGGCGCGCCGCTTACGAGACTTGACCAGGAAGCTGAGGTCCTGCCGAATCCCCGTCGCACGCGAAAAATCCGCCGGGCCGACGTGGGCCCGGCGGTCGTCATGCGGGGGAGTCAGTTGCCGATGTACGGCACTGCCTCGAGGATCTCGACGGTGTTCTGGCGCCCGTTGGGCATCGAGTAGGTCGCCTTCTCCCCGATCTTCTTCCCGTTGATCGCCGCACCCAGCGGCGACTTCGGCGAGTAGACGTCGATCGGCGCTCCGCTCTCCTCGCGGGAGGCGAGCAGGAAGGTGACCTCGTCGTCGTCGCCGACGAACCGGATGGTCACGGTCATGCCGGGGCCCACCACGCCCTCGGCCTTGGGAGCCTCTCCCACCTGAGCGTTGTCGAGGATCTGGCGGAGGTGGAAGATGCGGGCCTCCATCTTGCCCTGCTCGTCCTTGGCGGCGTGGTAGCCGCCGTTCTCACGCAGGTCGCCCTCTTCGCGGGCGGCTTCGATCTTCTTGGCGATGTCGACGCGCCCGGGGCCCGAGAGATACTCGTACTCCGCCTTCAGGCGGTCGTACGCCTCCTGCGTCAGCCATGTGACGTTCTCATCGCGAGAGTCGGCCACGGGTTCTCCTTGCTTGCCTAGGGGGCCCTGAGGTCACTTGAGGTTACGTGTGGTTGAATTGCGAAAGGCTAACAAGTCAACCGCTCCAACGCTTCCCCAAATGTCTCACTATACGAGATTGCAGTACTGGATGTGGACGGAAGTGGCCTGACCACTCGTGTCGAGGCCTTCCTTGATCTGCTTACTACCCTCCCCAGCCGGGATTCTTACTTCCTTGCTGCCCACTTCCGTGTGATAGACGTCCAGCGCCCTGATCCGGCAGACCGCCACCCTATCGTCTGGCTTGTACACCTCAAAGGTGATCTCAGCGCGATTCGCGCTTTCAATGGTGAACGTCACCACCTGCGACGGAGCCTCCGAGCCGCCGGCCGTCATGGACCACATGACGTACCCCCAGCCGCCGGCGACGATGGCCACCAGCACGCCGATCACGACGTGGACGACGAGC
The DNA here is from genome assembly GCF_040674955.1 of Nonomuraea sp. NPDC049695. Lineage (NCBI taxonomy): Bacteria > Bacillati > Actinomycetota > Actinomycetes > Streptosporangiales > Streptosporangiaceae > Nonomuraea > Nonomuraea sp. NPDC049695. The sequence continues at coordinate 212,898 of NZ_JBFANV010000003.1, forward strand.
CGGCCGCCGCGCCTGGGACGGTCCGGGAAGTCGTCGGGTGTGCCGAGAACTGGTCCGTTCTCGACATCTCTGGTCGCCATGGCGGAATCTCCCTGCACTCCCTGAGCGTTATCCGAGACAATTGTCGCCCGCGGGGGGTGTGCCCTCGCGACCGCCCAGCAGAAACTAGCCTCTCTGGGCGAGTGACCGGTCCCGACTGAGGAGACATCGAGCCCGTGAGTGCACCGCTGAGGCTGATGGCCGTCCACGCCCACCCCGATGATGAGTCGAGCAAGGGCGCCGCCACGATGGCGCGTTACGTGCGCGAAGGTGTGGAAGTGCTGGTCTGTACCCTCACAGGCGGTGAACGCGGCTCCGTGCTCAACCCCAAGATGGACCGGCCCGAGATCGTGGCCAACATCGCCGCGGTGCGCAAGGCCGAGATGGACCGGGCCCGCGAGATCCTGGGTGTGCAGCAGCGCTTCATGGGCTTCGTCGACTCCGGCCTGCCGGAGAACGAGGACGAGGCGCTGCCTGAGGGCTGCTTCGCCTTGCAGAAGCTGGAGGACGCGTCGGCGCCGCTGGTGGCGGCCGTGCGTGAGTTCAGGCCGCATGTGATCATCACGTACGACGACGACGGCGGCTATCCGCACCCCGACCACATCATGACCAACAGGGTCTCCGTGGAGGCCTTCGAGGCGGCCGGCGACCCCGACCGCTACCCCGGCACCGGCGACCCCTGGCAGCCGCTGAAGCTCTACTACCAGATGGGCTTCACCAAGGAGCGCTTCGAGGCGCTGCACGAGGCGATGACCTCGCGTGGCCTGGGCTCCCCGTACGCCGACTGGATCGCCCGCTGGGAGGACCGCCCGGCCAAGTGGCCGGTGACCACGCGGGTGCCGTGCGGCGACTACTTCGAGATCCGCGACCAGGCCCTGCTGGCCCACGCCACGCAGATCGACCCCGACAGCTGGTGGTTCGTCTGCCCGCGCGAGCTGCAGCAGGAGATCTGGCCGACCGAGGACTACCACCTGGCGCGCTCGCTGGTCGACACCGAGCTGCCCGAGGACGACCTGTTCGCCGGCATCCACGCCGAGGACGTCTCCCCCGCCTGCCACTGACGGGACCACCCGTGCTGATTGGTCGTTCACCACTCCGCCCCAGTGGCAGACTGGAGGTGTGAACGTTCTAGCAGCAGGTGATGTGAGTCCGGGCCTGCTCGGCTTCCTCGTTGTCGCCTTTCTCGGGTTCGCCCTCTACTTCCTGATCAAGTCGATGAACAAGCAGATGTCGAAGATCAAGGTGCCGCACGAGGGCGACACGGACGACAAGAAGGCCGAGTAGATGCCGATCGAGGTGGTCGACAACTCGACGGAGAGCCGGTTCGAGGTCCTCGTGGACGGCAAGGTTGCCGGCTTCGCCGATTACCGGCTGCTGCCCACGAAGATCGTTTTCACGCACACCGAGGTGCTGCCCGCGTACGAGGGGCAGGGGCTGGCGAGCAAGCTGGTCGGGTACGCGCTCCAGACGAGCGCCGACACCGGCCTGCGCGTGGTGCCCCTGTGCCCGTACGTCGCGAAGTACATCGAGCGCCACCCCGAGTTCCAGGAGCTGGTCGACAGCTCATTCGGCGGCAGGTGACCAGGCCCGTTCCAGGGCCTTGGGCAGCCCCCACCAGCCCAGCGGGGTGAGCACCTCGCTCCGGTCGACGATGCCGAGCTGGGCCCACAGGCCCACCACCGACGCGAACAGCGTCTCCGTCGCGTCGAGGTCGTCGTCGTCCTGGTCGTCGACGTCGATGTCCTCTGACTCGGCGATGAGCCGCGCGATCCGTTCGGGCGAGGCGAGCACACCGGGGCCGAGCCTGGTCAGCGCCGCCACCCCGGCCAGCCAGTCGGCGTGCTGGATCGCGCAGAGGTCGGCCAGCGTGGCGTCCTCCAGGCTGAGCTCCCTGTCGAGGTCGGCGAACTCCTCCAGCGCGTCCCCGCCCTCCGACAGGTCCGAGATGGGCCCCGCGATGCCCGCCGCCACCGCCAGCCACAGCTCGCCGTCGTCGTCCGGCATGGGGGCGTCGTCGAACCCGGCGCAGGCCCGCAGCACGTTGCCGGGGTAGCCGGGCTCGGCGAGCAGCTCGCGCAGGCGCGCGGCGGCCGCCTCCAGGTCGCCGGCGGGCAGCTCGGGCTGCTCGGGCAGGCCCGCGACGATGCGCCGCAGCTCCGACAGCGCGAACGCCTCCTCCTCGTCCCAGGCCGCGAACAGCTCCTCGTCCTGCTCGTCGCTCACCGCGAACCCGGGCACCCTGCCGTCGGGCAGCGGCGTGCTGAGCCAGTGCTCCTGCAGCTCCTCGTACGCGCCGCGGGCCTCCTGGTCGCCCGCGACCAGCGCGTCGGGGTCGATCTCGCCGACCTCAACCCTTTCCTCCAGGTACGCGACGAGCCGCGCGAACATCTCCGCCGCCACGGGCCCGCGCTCGTCCTCCTCCGGCCAGACGAAGTAGCTGGGCGTCATGAGCATCGGCTCCGTGCCGGTGGACTCGACCCAGCGCTGCACGTCACCGACCGTGGCGACGCCGGACTCGATGGAGCTGAGCGTGGCCTTGGCGGACTCCCAGAACGGGAGGGAGAGCGGGTTGCCCGCCGACATCATCGCCCGCCGCAGGTCGGGCAGCGCCACCAGCGCCACTCCTGACGGTACGGCGAGCAGCGCGCGTGCCACGTCCCTGCGTGTGATGGCGCCGGCGGGGCGTCCTGCGTGGGCGCAGAGGAAGTCCATATCCACGCCCTGTAACCTACGCCGTCCCACCCTCCGGGGTCAGCTGCCCTCCCTGTCACGCAGGGCCGGGGAGGTGGCGGTCGAGGGGTGCCGGGTCGGGGGCGGACTAGGCTGATCAGGGGAGGTCCTGATGAACCGCTTGAAAGACGCCACAAGCCCTTACCTGCTCCAGCACGCGGACAACCCCGTGGACTGGCACCCCTGGGGTGAGGAGGCGTTCGCGGAGGCCAGGCGGCGGGACGTGCCGCTGCTCATCAGCGTCGGCTACTCCGCATGCCACTGGTGTCACGTCATGGCACACGAGAGCTTCGAGAACGCCGAAACCGCGCGCCTCATGAACGAGCACTTCGTCAACATCAAGGTCGACCGCGAGGAACGGCCGGACGTGGACGCCGTCTACATGAGCGCCACGCAGGCCATGACCCGCCAGGGCGGCTGGCCGATGACGGTGTTCGCGACGCCCGACGGCCACCCGTTCTACTGCGGCACCTACTTCCCGCGCCCCCACTTCCAGCGCCTGCTCACCGAGGTGCACAACGTCTGGAGGGGCGACCGCGACATGGTGCTGGAGCAGGGCGCCAAGGTGGTGGAGGCGCTCAACGCGGGCACCACCCTGCCCAGCGGAGCCGTGCCCGACGAGGAGACGCTGGCGCGGGCCGTGCGTAATCTGCGCGAGGAGTTCGACGCGGCGAACGGCGGGTTCGGCGGGGCGCCGAAGTTCCCGCCGTCGATGGTGCTGGAGTTCCTGCTGCGCTCCGGTGAGCGCGAGATGAGCGGCAGGACGCTCGAGGCGATGGCCCGCGGCGGCATGTACGACCAGCTCGGCGGCGGGTTCGCGCGCTACAGCGTGGACGCGGAATGGGTGGTGCCGCACTTCGAGAAGATGCTCTACGACAACGCGCTCCTGCTGCGCGTCTACACGCACTGGTGGAAGGCGGGCGGCGGCGAGCTGGCCCGGCGCGTGGCGCTGGAGACGGCCGACTGGATGCTGCGCGAGTTGCGCACGAAGGAGGGCGGGTTCGCCTCGGCGCTCGACGCCGACAGCGAGGGCGTGGAGGGCAAGTTCTACGTCTGGACGCCCGAGGAGCTCCGCGACGTGCTCGGCGAGGACGACCGCCGCTGGGCCCAGGAGCTCTTCGAGGTGACGGTGACCGGCACGTTCGAGCACGGCGCGTCCGTGCTGCAGCTGCCGCGCGACCCCGACGACCCCGTACGCTACGCGGGCGTCCGCGGCCGGCTGCTCGCCGCAAGAGACCTGCGGGTACGCCCCGGGCGCGACGACAAGGTCGTGGCCTCGTGGAACGGCCTGGCCATCGCGGCGCTGGCGGAGACCGGCCTGGCGTTCGAGCGGCCCGACCTTGTGGCGGCGGCCACGGGCGCGGCCGAGCTGCTCGCGAGCACGCATGTGGTGGACGGCAGGCTGCTGCGTACGTCCAAGGACGGCAGGGCCGGCACGAACGCCGGGGTGCTCGACGACTACGCCAACCTGGCCGAGGGCCTGATCTCCCTGTACGGCGTGACCGGCGAGGCCAGGTGGCTGCGGCTCGCGGGGTCCCTGCTGGACACCGTGCTCGACAGGTTCGCCGACGGCACGGGCGGCTTCTACGACACGGCGGACGACGCCGAGCGGCTCTTCCAGCGGCCGCAGGACCCCACCGACAACGCCACCCCATCGGGCCAGTACGCGGCCGCGGGCGCGCTGCTGTCGTACGGCGCGCTGACCGGCTCCACGCGGCACCGTGAGGCCGCCCAGGCCGCGCTCGGCACCGTGTCCGTGCTGGCCACGGGGCACGCCAGGTTCGCCGGGTGGGGGCTGTCCGTGGCGCGGGCGGCGCTGAACGGCCCCGTGGAGGTCGCCGTGATCGGGCCGGCCGACGACCCGCGTACGGTGGCGCTGCACCGGCAGGCGCTGCTGGCCGACGTTCCCGGGCTGGTGGTCGCACTCGGCCCCGGCGAATTCCCGGAGCTCCTGGAGGGCCGCGGGCTCGTCGGCGGGGCTCCTGCCGCCTACGTGTGCAGGGGATTCACCTGCCGCATGCCCGTGAGCACGGTCGAGGAACTCCGCGCCGAGCTGGCAGGGTGAGCAGCCTCCACTGAAGCACGCGCGCTAGCCGGTCTGCGGGCGGCCCGTGTTAGGGTCGGTCCCCGTGTCGCCACCTGTCGTGGGGACGGGGGCCTGCGTGGCCGGCGGCTCCGTGTGCTCGGGCGGCTGGTCCGGCTGCCCGTTCTGCCCGTCACCGTTGTCGCTCGGCGCATCGGTCGACGGCGGGTCCGTGGCCGTGGGACCGGTGGGGTCAGGCGTGGGCGTGCTGTTCCAGTCGTTGGGGTTCGTCGGAGACGTGTAGTCCTGCCGGGGAACGTCCTGGTTGTAGTCGGGCGTGGAGTAGTCGGGCCCCCAGCCGTAGTCCGACGGCTCGGGGAACTCCTCCACCGGCTTGCCCGCCATGGCCTCGGTCATGAACGCCCGCCAGATCTGCGCCGGCAGCTGGCCGCCGAACTGCGTGCCGTACCCGGGGATCGTGACGGTGGCGTTGTCCTCCCTGAACATGTCGACCGCGACGGCGAGCTGCGGCGTGAACCCGTTGAACCAGACCGACTTCGACTTGTCCGTGGTGCCCGTCTTGCCGGCCACCGGGCGATCGTAGAGCCGGGCGGCGGTGCCGGTGCCGTACTTGACGACCTGCTGCATCGCGTACACGGTGTCCGCGGCGGCCTGCTCGCTGACCACCCGCGTCGCGACCGGCTCGATGACCTTCTTCTTGCCCTTCGCGTCGGTGACCGACATCACCACGTGGGCCTCCATGTGCGTGCCCTTGTTGGCGAAGGTGGAGAAGCCCGAGGCGTTCTGGACGGCGCTGACCGAGGAAACGCCGAGCGGGAAGGACGCGTAGCTCTGCTGCTGCTCGATCTGCGCCTTGGGGATGCCCGCCTTCTCGGCGACGGCGGCGACCTTGTCGAGGCCGACCTTCTGGCCGAGGTCCACGAACGCGGTGTTGACCGAGTTCTGGGTGGCCCGCACCAGGTTGATCTGGCCGTACGAACGGTCGCTGTCGTTGGGGATCGGCTTCGGGTCCGACGCCACGCGCATCGGCGAGTTGCCGTTGACCCTGGTGGACAGGTCGAAGCCGTTGTCGAGCGCCGCCGCCAGCGTGTACGGCTTGAAGGTCGAACCCGCCTGGACCTTGGACGAGAACGCGCTGTCCCAGTGCTCGGACTGCGAAGGCTTGCCCCCGTAGAAGGCGACGATCTCACCGGTGGCCGGATCGACGGCCGCGAGCCCCGTACGGACCTTCTTGGGCGTCGAGTCGGGCAGCACGTCGTTGACGGCCCGCTGGGCCGCCTGCATGAGCTTCTTGTCGAACGTGGTGACGATCTTCAGGCCGCCGCCGTTGATGTCCTCGTCGGTGTAGCCGCGCCGGTTGAGCTCGGCCGTCACCTGCCCCAGCATGTACTGGGCCTGGCCCTTGAGCTCGAACGGCTTCTTCGGGGCCGCGAGCTCGGGGAAGCGCTGGGCGGCGACCTGCTCGGGCGTCAGCGTGCCGGTCTGGCCCATCGCGTCGATCACCGACTGCCAGCGCGCCTTGGCCGCCTCGAGATCGGCGCCCTTGGGGTCGGCGAACCGGCTGGGCTGCTGGATCACCGCCGCGAGATAGGCGCCCTCGGCCACGCTGAGCTGGTCGACGTGCTTGCCGAAGTAGGCGCGGGCGGCCGACTCGACGCCGTTGGCGCCGCGGCCGAAGTAGATCGTGTTGAGGTACTGCTCCAGCACCCAGTCCTTCGACTTGGACTGGTCGACCTTCATCGCGATGAGGATCTCTTTGAACTTCCGGGTGACGGAACGCTCCTGGCTGAGGCCGCTGTAGTAGTTGCGTACGAGCTGCTGGGTGATCGTCGAGCCGCCCTGGAGCTGCTGCCCGCTGACGGTGGACCAGACGGCCCGCGCGGTGCCCTTGACCGACACGCCGCCGTCCTCGTAGAAGGAGCGGTTCTCCGCCGCGATGACCGCGTCGCGCACGTGCTCGGGCACCTTGGCCAGTTCGACGTTCTTGCGGTCGATGCCCTGGCGGGCGATCACGCTCTTGCCGTCGCGGTAATAGATCACCGAACCCTGTGCAGTCGCTTCCTTCTGCGTGGAGTCGGGAATGGGGGTCATGGCCCACGCGACCGCGAAAAGCCCGACGAGTACGAGGATTCCTGCACCAAAAGAAATCAGTAGAAGCCTGAGAACCCGCCGTTTTCGCATCCCGTTACCACCGCCGCTCCGCACCCCGACCCCCTCGTCACCTTCGGACAACCCCCGCAAGCTGGGCGAATGCCAAGGGTAAACGATCGATATCGGTGCCCCGTCCCACAGCGATAGTACGGCGGGAGCTAGCTCCTGCGCGGGACATCGGCGACCAACGGCAGCACTCTGTATGGAACCGGTGTGTCCAGGGCGATGATCGAATTAGTCCTGAGCACACCCTGAACGTCCACTATCCGGTCGATAACCCGCTGAAGATCGGCATTCGTCCGCGCGACCACGCGGCAGAGCAGATCGCTGTCGCCGGTGATCGTGTGCACCTCCAGCACCTCGGGGATCGCGGCCAGCCGGTCGGCCACCGGATCGTGCCCGGCGATCTGCCTGATCTCCATGCTGACGAACGCGGTGACGCCGTAGCCGAGGGCCTCGGGCGACACGTCGGGCCCGAACCCCGTGATCACGCCCCTGGCGATCAGCCGGTCGAGCCGGGCCTGCACGGTGCCGCGGGCCACGGCGAGCCGGCGCGAGCATTCGAGCACGCCCAGGCGGGGCTCCTCCGTCAGGAGCGCGATCAGCCGGGCGTCAAGGTCATCGATCGTCATACTGTACAGATTTACCGGACATTTCCCGGAGAAGCTAGGCAGCTTGTCCACCGGATCAGGTAACTGTTGCGCAGCTCGCCCAGGAAAATCGACAGTTGGACTTATGAATGACGCTTTTCCGGTCAACGGCATGGATGCCGTCGTGTTCGCCGTGGGCAACGCCAAGCAGGCGGCCCACTATTACTCGGCCGCGTTCGGCATGAGGTTGGTGGCCTACCGCGGCCCCGAGAACGGCAGTCGCGACGAGGTCGCGTACGTGCTCGTCTCGGGCGGTGCCACGTTCGAGTTCCGCGCCTCCCTCCGCCCGGGCACGGACCTGGCCAGGCACGTGGCCGAGCACGGTGACGGGGTGATCGACCTGGCCATCGCGGTGCCCGATGTCGAGGCGGGGTACGCGCACGCGGTCGCCCACGGGGCCAGGGGGCTGGCGGAGCCGTACACGATGGAGGACGAGCACGGCAAGGTGCAGATCGCGGCCATCGCCACCTACGGCGAGACCCGGCACACGCTGGTCGACAGGTCCAACTACGGCGGCCCTTACCTGCCCGGATACGTGGCGGCCGAGCCGCTGGTCGCGCCCCCCGGCACCAAGAACGGGCGGCTCTTCCAGGCGATCGACCACTGCGTCGGCAACGTCGAGCTGGGCAAGATGGACGAGTGGGTGGAGTTCTACCGCAAGGTGATGGGCTTCACGAACATGGCCGAGTTCGTCGGCGACGACATCGCCACCGAGTACTCGGCGCTCATGTCCAAGGTCGTGGCGGACGGCTCGCGCAAGGTCAAGTTCCCGCTGAACGAGCCGGCCATCAGCCGCAGGAAGTCGCAGATCGACGAGTTCCTGGAGTTCTACGGCGGGCCGGGGGTCCAGCACATCGCGCTGGCCACCAACGACATCCTGACCACGGTGGACCACATGCGGGCGGCCGGCGTCCAGTTCCTGGACACGCCCGACTCGTACTACGACGACCCCGAGCTGCGGGCGCGCATCGGGCAGGTGCGGGCGCCGATCGAGGAGCTCAAGCGGCGGAAGATCCTCGTGGACCGCGACGAGGACGGCTACCTGCTGCAGATCTTCACCAAGCCGGTGCAGGACCGGCCCACCGTGTTCTTCGAGCTGATCGAGCGGCACGGGTCGCTCGGGTTCGGCAAGGGCAACTTCAAGGCCCTGTTCGAGGCGATCGAGCGCGAGCAGGAACGGAGGGGCAACCTTTAGTTTGCCCCGACTTAGTGGTGGTCATCAGGACATCATGGGATCACCACCGGGGCTGGCGGGACGCTGGCGACGCCTGTTCGCCGGCGTCCTCGACTGGCTCATCATCAACGTCGTCTCCGTCCCTTTCACGTTTCCGAGCTGGGAGTACGTCTGGGACCGGGGCAGAGGCGCGTGGGAACGCTATCCGGTGGAGCACACCTTCCTGGCCGGGCTCGTGGCCTTCCTGTACTTCTGGCTGCTGCACGCCTTCTGGAACGGCCAGACCCTGGGCAAGAGGCTGTTCGGCATGCGGGTCGTACAGGAGCGCGGCGCCCGGATCACCGTGTCCCAGGCCGCGGTGAGGCAGGCCGTGGCGGCCGGGCTCGAGTGGCTGTGCTGCGTCGGCATGCTGGTGGACCTCGCCTGGATCCTCTTCGACCCGCGCAAACAAGCCCTGCATGACAAGGTGGCCAGGACGGTCGTCGTCAACGCGTAACACAGCGTAAGCTTCTGGTCACAATTCGAAGGGGGCTCGTAAGCCGATGCGTTCCTACAAGCGCTGGGTGGCACTGATGGCGGCGCTGATCAGCGTGCTGGGCTGCGCGCCCGCGGACAAACCGCCGCTCGCCGACCATCGGCTCGACGACCCGCCGCCGCTCACCGAATTCCGGCCCGGCGCGGCCGGCATCGGCGATCCCGACTTCCCCACCGACGGCAACGGCGGCTACGACGTCTCCCACTACGACCTGGACATCGACTACGTGCCGGTGACCAAGCAGCTCCACGGGGTGGCCACCATCAAGGCCGCCGCCACCCAGGACCTGTCGAGCTTCAACCTCGACTTCTCCGGGATGACCGTGAGCAAGGTCACCGTCAACAACGCCACCGCGACGTTCCGGCGCCAGGGCAGCGAGCTGACCGTGACGCCGTCCGAGCCGATCGACGTCAAGTCCCGCTTCACCGTCAAGGTCACCTACGCGGGGCAGCCCCAGCCGATCAGGGACAGCGCCAACCTGGGCACGTTCGGATTCGTCGCGACCCCTGACGGCGCGTTCGTGGCCTCCGAGCCCGACGGCTCCAAGACCTGGTTCCCCAACAACGACCACCCGGCCGACAAGGCCACGTACGACTTCACGATCACCGTTCCCGCCGGGGTGACCGCCCTGGCCAACGGCGAGCTCGTCGGGCGGCCCACGACCGCCCAGGGCAAGACCACCTTCCGGTGGCGCGAGCGGCAGCCGATGGCGAGCTATCTGGCGACGGCCACGATGGGCAAGTTCGACCTGCGCGAGGGCCGCACGCCCGCCGGCATCGCGGAGACCGCCGCCGTCGACCCCAAGTTCAAGGCGTCGCTCAACACGCTCTTCAAGCTCTCCGGTGAGATCACCGACTACTGGTCCACGGTGTTCGGCCCCTACCCGTTCTCCTCGACCGGGGGCATCGTCGACGACTTCGCCGCCGGTTACGCGCTGGAGAACCAGACCAAGCCGCTTTACGGGGGCTTCGAGCCCGACCCGAGCATCATCGCCCACGAGCTGGCCCACCAGTGGTTCGGCGACAGCCTGTCCATCAAGCGCTGGAGTGAGCTCTGGCTCAACGAGGGCTTCGCCACGTACGCGGAGTGGCTCTGGTCGGAGCACAAGGGCGGCAAGACCGCCGAGGCGATCTTCAACCAGGAGCACGCCCGCCCGGCGAGCGACCCGATCTGGGCCTACCCGGCGGGACGGGCCAGGCCCGAGGACCTGTTCAACGCGTCGGTCTACTCCCGCGGCGCCATGACGCTGCACGCCCTGCGCAAGGCCATCGGCGACGCCACGTTCTTCAAGCTGCTCAAGACGTGGACCGCCGACCACCGCTACGGCAACGTCACGACGGAGGAGTTCATCCGCCTCGCCGAGCAACAGTCCGGCAAGAACCTCCGCCCGCTCTTCGATGCCTGGCTCTTCCAGCCGCAACGCCCTGCCTGAGCCGGACGGAAACGCTTCTCGTCGCTCGGTCCAAGTACGGGTGTAAGGCGAACGACGAAGGGAGCGAGGCCAGTGCGCCTCAACGAGGACCCTGCGGCCTTTGAGGCCTTCTATCGCCGCCATGTCGATGCCGTCATGCGATTCGTGGTCCGGCGGGTGAGCGACCCTCACCTCGCCGCCGACCTGACGGCGGACATCTTCCTGGCGGTCCTGGACTCGGCGCACACCTACGTGCCCGGCCGGGGCAGCGAGATCGCGTGGCTGTACGGCATCGCGCGCAACGTCGTGTCGGCCCAGCATCGCAAGGCGGCGCGGGAGGCGCGGGCGACCGGCCGCGTCGCCGGCCGCCGGCTGATGGACGATGACGATCTCATCAGGATGGAGGAGCGGGTCGACGCCGAGCGCCGGATGCGCCGCTCCCTGGAGGCCATGCGCCGGTTGCCCGAGGGCGAGCGGGCGGTGCTGGAGCTGGTGGCGATCGACCAGCTCACCGTCGCCGAGGCCGCCGCGGCCCTGGGCATCAGGCAGGTGACCGCACGAGTGCGGCTGCACCGGGCCAGACGGGCCCTTGGGCCTGTCGCCGAGATGGGAAGCCCGTCTTCACCTGTGTACGTGGAGGGACAGGTATGAGCAACTTCGAAGAGCGCCTTCTCGGTGCACTCAAGGAAGAGATCACGACGCGGAAGGCGGAGAACGCGACGGCGACGACCGTGACCCCGGTCGAGCGCCCTTCCAGGCGGCGCTTCGTGGGGCTGTCGGCCGCGGTGGCCGGGGTCGCGGCCACCGCCACCGCGGTGGTGGTGCTGGCCGGGCTCAACAGCACCCCGGCGTACGCGGTCACCAAGGGCGCCGACGGGGTGGTCAACGTGCGGATCAACGAGTTCAGCGACCCCGAGGGCCTGGCCGGGGAGCTGGCCAGGGCCGGGGTAAGGGCGGTCGTGGACTACCTGCCCGAGGGGCAGACCTGCAAGGAGCCGCGTGGCGAGCGCGGGTCCGGCACCGGGAAGTTCGCGGCGAGCGTCGGCCGGTCGGGCGGCGGGATCTCCTTCAAGATCGAGGAGGGGCAGGTGCCGGTGGGCGAGACGCTGGTGCTGGCCGTCTCCAAGAGCAAGGACGGCGACGACAAGCCGCCGTTCGCGATGTCGCTCACGGTCGTGAACGGTCCGGTCGCGCCCTGCCAGCCCACCTCGATGCCCGCGCCCGGCCCCGGTGCCAAGGACGATGGCGGGCCTGGCCCGGTCACCAGGACGGAAGGCACGGACCAGGGCCCCGGCTCCACCACCGAAACCGAGTGACCCCCTCCTTGAAGTGTGGCGGCCTTCCAAGGCCCGGCGGCCTTCCCGAGCAGACGGGGTCGCCGGGCCTTCAACTCCAGTAGCGCTCGCCGGCCAGGATGAGCGCGGCGGCGCCGACCAGCCCCGCCTCCTGGCCCAGGGCGGCGGGCACGACCTTCACCCGGCGGGCGAAGGTCATCCTGGCGTGCTCCCGCAGCGCCTCCTCCAGCGGGCCGAACAGCGGCTCGCCTGCCTGCGACAGCCCGCCGCCGATCGTGACCAGATCGAGGTCGCACAGGTGGGTGGCCGAGGCGATGGCGATGCCGAGCGCGCGCCCGGCGCGGCGCATCGCCAGCAGCGCGACCGGATCCCCGGCCAGCGCGTCCGCCGCCAACGCCCGCGCAGTGACCGCCCGATCCTCCCGGTACGCCTCCCCCACGCCCCCGGCCCACCCCGCCCCACCTGGGGACCCACCGGACGCGGCGCCGACTCCACCGGGCGCCACCTCCGAGCCGCCCTTCCCCGCCCGCACGGGCTCCGGGGTGGCGCTCGCAGCCCGGGCGACCGTCCCGGAACGGGTGGAGCCGGGGGTCCAGCCGCGGGACAGGGCCCAGGCGGTCAGGGCGGGGCCCTGGGCCACGGCCTCAAGGCAGCCGTGGCCGCCGCAGCCGCACCGGGGGCCGCCGATCGGTTCGACGATCACGTGACCGACGTGCCCGGCGTTGCCCGTACGGCCGTTGACCAGCCGGCCGTTCAGGATCAGGCCGCCGCCCACGCCCGTGGACACCACCATGCCCAGCATGTCGGAGGTCCCCCGCCCGGCGCCCTTCCAATGTTCGGCCACGGCCAGGCAGACGGCGTCGTTGTGGAGCCGTACCGGAACGTCGGGAAAGCGGGCGGCCAGCCGGGCGCGCAGGGGGAAGCCGCGCCAGCCGGGGATGTTCAGGGGTGAGACGGCCCCGTCAGGCCAGGTCATGGGACCGCCGCAGCCCACGCCCACGCCGTCGACGCCTGCGGAGAGCGGCTGCACGAGGTCCACGAGCGTCTTCCACAGGGTCGAAGCGTCCGCGCCCTGTGGCGTGGCGACCCGGGCGGACCTGGTCACCGTGCCGTCGTCGGCGATCAGGCCGGCGGCCATCTTGGTGCCGCCGACGTCGATCGCGAGGATCACCGGCGGCCTGCCGTACGGGACCGGCTCAGGCTCATGGGCCGGCGCTGGAGAACACCAGGACCGAGGCCGTGAACCCGTGTACGTGGTTGTGGCCCGAGACCGGGCCGACCTCGCCGGCGGCGAAGAAGCCGGCCATGCCGATGGGCCCCAGCGTGTCGCGGAGGGCGACCGGGTCGTGGTCCGCCGTGCCGAACATGGCCGAGCCCCGGCCGTTGCACGAGAACAGCAGCGCCCCGTCCACCTTGCCGAGTTGCTCCCGGTGGGCGTCGAGCAGGTCGTACAGGTCCTCGTCGGCGGTGGCCGCGTCGCGCACCTGGAAGCGCACGGTCCTGCCGATCTCCACGATGTCGCCGATGGCCACGGCCTCGCGTTCGGGGTCGATGCCGATGACCCCCCTGATGAGGAAGTCGCCGCGCTCGTGGCGTTCGGCGTACTCGTTCATGGCCACGCCGATCTGCAGGCCGGAGGCGACCAGCTCGCGGTCGTCCTCGTCCAGCTCGCTGACGATGTCCTCCAGCCGGGCCAGCGCCGGCTGACCGGCCAGCTCCAGCAGCAGGTTGTCCTCCGACGCGGTGACGACCATGCTGGGACCGATCGGGCGGCAGCCCTGACTCACCACGGTGCTGATCTTGACCGGGCCGCTGATCAGCACGCCGATCGCGCCCTCGGTGTAGACCTCGCCGTCGGCGAACAGCCGTACGGAGCCCCGGCCCTGCAGCCCGTTGGCCAGCCCGCCGATCAGCGGCAGGTCGCCGAGCACGTCGACCGAGCGTTCCACGAAGGCGTCGGTCGGGAAACTGTACGGATCGGCGAGCAGGATCGCCACATGGTCGTCCCCGCCCCGCTCGGGCAGCCCGACCACCACGAACCTGTCCTCGGCCGTCAGCGTCTCCAGCGCGAACGTCGTCAGCCTGGCGCCGTCCAGCGTCGCCGCCCACGCGCTCACGGCCGGCGTCAGCTCGACTCCCTGCCCGTCGCCGATCACTCCCGTGGCGCTGCATCCGATCACGTGCGCGTCGGGCGCGAGCTTCATCGCGGCCTCACCGGCCCGCGCGACGTCGTCCGGATCGTCGCCGCAGATGAAGAAGCAGACCAGGTCCGCTCGGCCGCTGAGCCTCGACAGGGCCCGGCCGACGGCGGTCTCCGCGGCCTCCACCAGGTCGGAACCCACGGCGAGGCCGTCGGCGAAGCGACTAGTCATCAAGGCCACGCGTCTCGCCTCCCTCGGCATGTCAAAGTTCCCTAGGCCGCATTCTCCCCACTAAAAGGACAAGCACGCGCACGAACCGTCACTCAATGGTTGAGATCCGAAATCTCCGCCAGATGCGAAAGTCTCTGCCGGTTTGCTCGCGGGGGACGTAGTCTCGATCCCGTGCATCAGCCACGTATTCTCCGCGAGTTGCGAGAGAGCGGCCACGTTCATCGCACCGTCAAGGCCGAAGTCCGGGAAAATCTGCTGGCCAAGCTGCGGGCGGGCGAGCCCCGCTTCCCCGGCATCGTGGGCTTCGACGACTCCGTCCTGCCGCATCTGGAACGGGCGCTGCTCGCCGGGCACGACCTGGTGCTCCTCGGCGAGCGCGGCCAGGGAAAGACCCGGCTCATCCGCACCATCACGGGCCTGCTCGACGAATGGACCCCGGTCGTCGAGGGTTGCGAGATCAACGACCATCCGTACGCGCCGGCCTGCACGCGCTGCCAGGCGCTAGCGCGGGAGCTGGGTGACGAGCTGCCAGTCGCGTGGAAGCACCGCGACGAGCGCTACGGCGAGAAGCTCGCCACGCCCGACACCTCCGTGGGCGACCTGATCGGCGACGTCGACCCGATCAAGATCGCGGAAGGGCGCAGGCTCGGCGACCCTGAGACCGTCCACTACGGCCTGGTCCCGCGCACCAACCGCGGCGTCTTCTCCGTCAACGAGCTGCCCGACCTGGCCGAGCGGATCCAGGTGTCGCTGCTCAACGTGCTGGAGGAGCGCGACATCCAGGTACGCGGCTACAACCTGCGCCTGCCGCTCGACATCCTGCTCATCGCCAGCGCCAACCCCGAGGACTACACCAACAGGGGCCGGATCATCACCCCGCTGAAGGACCGCTTCGGCGCGGAGATCCGCACCCACTACCCCCTCACGGTGGAGGACGAGCTCACGCTCATCCGCCAGGAGTCCATGCCGGACATCGGCGCCGACGTCCCCGAGCACCTGATCGAGGTCATCGCCCGGTTCACCCGGCTGGTACGCGAGTCCACGGCCGTGGACGCCCGTTCCGGCGTGTCGGCGCGCTTCTCGATCGCGGCCGCCGAGACCGCCGCGGCCTCGGCCGTGCGCAGGGCGGCGATCGCGGGCGAGGAGCAGGCCGTCACGCGCGTGGTCGACCTGGCCTCCGTGGTCCACAGCCTGCGGGGCAAGGTGGAGTTCGAGGTCAGCGAGGAGGGCAGGGAGACCGAGATCCTCGCTCACCTGCTGCGCAGGGCCACGGCGGAGACGTTCAGGACCCGGCTGGGCGGCATGGACCTGTCCGCGATCATCGACAAGTTCTCCGCGGGCACCCAGGTGGAGTCGGGCGAGCTGGTCCCCGCGGGCGAGCTCCTGCACCGGATGGGCCCCATCCCCGGGCTGGCGAAGGTCATGTCCCGTCTCGGCATGGGAGCGGGCGAGGAGTCGCCCGGACATGCGGCGGCGGCCCTGGAGTTCGCTCTTGAGGGGCTTTACCTCATGCGGCGCCTGTCCAAGGAGGACCTTGACGGAGTCTCCGTCTATCGCACGTGAACAACTTGGCGGTCTCCCGCGTCAAAGTGGGTAGCTGATCACCCCGAGGAGGAGACCGCCCATGCGTCTGCTTGCCTGTACCACCGCTCTGGCCATGGGCTGCTTCGCCGTGCCTGCTCACGCGGAGGCCACCAAGGTCGTGTACGGGTACGCGTGGGCCGACGGCACGGGGCACCTGCGCGTCGTGCCCAAGTCGGCCGGCTTCGTGCGGAAGGACGGCTTCGTCGGTTACCGGCTCAAGGTGGTGGCAGGGGCCAAGGAGGTGCGGCTCGGCTACACCCGCGCTTCCTACGGCCGCGTCACGGTGGCCTGCGACCTGAAGGAGACCGAGGGCCAGGTGGCCCTTGACGCCAAGGGGCTGGGCAGGACGGCCTGCAAGCCCGGCGACCTGGACGACTCTCTGAGCCGCGGTCCCGTTCCGCTCCGCGTCGAGTACCAGGGCTCCCGTGCGGTCAGGATCAACGAGTTCCTGGTCCAGGGGTGGCCCGCGTCGCGTACCACCCGCGGCACCCTGAAGCGCGTCAACGACAGCACCGTCCTGTTCGCGACCGGCGGAAAGCAGGTCAAGCTCGGGTACACGTACGCCACGTCCTTCCACCGGACGACCGCGCGGTGCCGGGACGCGTGGCTGGCCGGGGAGCCGGTCAACGCCGACAAGAACGGGCTCGGCAAGAAGTCGTGCACCGCTGCCGACCTGACCAGAGCACTCAAGACGGCCAAGCACCCCGTACTCGTGAAGATCGACTACACGCCCGGCGTCGACGGCGTGAACGAGGTGTGGGAGGTCTTCGGGGACGCGTAGCCGGAGCCGCGGAGAAGCCCTTCGGGGGCGCATAACCGGGCGGATCGGGTTAGCGTGGGTGCGTGATGGCCTTTCGCTATGGCGAGTACCACGACGGCCCCGACCCCCTCGCCCCGCCCTACGACGTGCGGGCGGCTCTCGACGAGATGGGCGACGCGATCCTCTCCGGCTCGACGCCGGTCCACGCCCTGCGCGACCTGCTCAAGCGCGGGCTCCCCGGCACTCAGGACCGCCGGGGGCTCGACGACATGCTCAGGGAGGTACGCAGGCGCCGGCGCGACCTGCGCGAGCGCGGGCGGCTCGACGGCACGCTCGAAAAGGCGCGGGCGCTGCTCGACAAGGCCATCGGGCAGGAGCGGGCCGAGTTGTTCCCGGACCCGTCCGACGACGCGCGGCTGCGCGAGACCGAGCTCGACGCGCTGCCCGATGACACGGCCGGCGCGATCCAGGAGCTGAGCACGTACGAATGGCGCTCGTCAGCGGCGCGCCAGACGTTCGAGGAGCTGCGGGACCTGCTGCGGCGGGAGGTCCTGGACAGCCAGTTCAGGGGCCTGCGGGACGCCCTCGCCAACCCGGACCCCGAGGCGATGGAGCGCGTCCGGCAGATGATGTCGGACCTGAACGACATGCTGGACAAGGACGCCCGCGGCCAGCACACGCAGGCCGATTTTGACGCCTTCATGGGGAAATATGGGGATCTGTTCCCCGAAAAGCCGCGCAACCTTGAAGAGCTCGTCGACATCCTGGCCCGCCGCGCCGCCGCCACGCAGCGCATGCTGGCCTCGATGACCCCGCGCCAGCGCGAGGAGCTCGCCGGCCTGATCAACCAGACCCTCGACCAGGCCGGGCTCTCCGACGAGATGCGCCGGCTCGGCGAGGCCCTGTACGCCCGCCGCCCCGACCTGGCCTGGAACGCGCCTGAGCGCCTCACCGGCGAGGAGCCGCTGGCCATGGGCGACGCCGTCACGGCCCTGGAGGAGCTGGCCGACCTCACCCAGCTGGAGACCGCCCTGCGCCAGGACTACCCGGGCGCGCGGCTGGACGACATCGACGAGGCCGCCGTACGCCGTGCGCTCGGCCGCTCAGCCGTGGACGATCTGGAGGCGCTCAAGCGCATCGAGCGGGAGCTGGAGGAGCAGGGCTACCTCCTGCGCCGCCGCGGCAAGCTCGAGCTCACCCCCAAGGCGGTCCGCCGCCTGGGCGAGACGGCGCTGCGCCGCGTGTTCGCCTCGCTCGACGCGGGCCGCCGCGGCGACCACGACCAGCACGACGCGGGCTCGGCCGGAGAGCTCACGGGCTCGTCCAGGCCGTGGCGCTTCGGCGACGAGCAGCCCATCGACGTGGTCCGCACGCTGGTGAACGGCGTGCGCAGCGGCGGCGTCGCCCCGCGGAGCGGCGGGGGGACAGCCCTGCGGCTGTCCGTGGACGACTTCGAGGTCGCCGAGACCGAGCGCCGCACCGCCGCGGCCGTCTGCCTCCTGGTGGACCTGTCGTACTCGATGGCGCTGCGCGGCACCTGGGCCGCCGCCAAGCAGACGGCCCTGGCGCTCCAGGCCCTGGTGGCGTCCAAGTTCCCGCAGGACGCCGTCCAGATCATCGGCTTCTCCAACTACGCCAGGGTGCTGCAGCCGGACGAGCTGGCGGGCCTCGACTGGGACATGGTCCAGGGCACCAACCTGCACCACGCCCTCCTGATCGCCGGCCGCCACCTCGACCGCCACCCCGACTTCGAGCCGGTGGTGCTGGTGGTCACGGACGGCGAGCCCACGGCCCACCTCATGCGCAACGGCAGGTCGGCGTTCGAGTGGCCGCCCTCGCACGAGACCCTGGAGCTCACGCTGTCCGAGGTCGACAAGATGACCCGGCGGAGGGCCACGCTCAACGTCTTCATGCTGGCGGCGGACGACCGGCTGAAGGAGTTCGTGGACGAGGTGGCCCGCAGGAACGGCGGGCGCGTCTTCTCGCCGAGTGCCGAGCGCCTGGGCGAGTACGTGGTCAGCGACTTCCTCCGCCTGCGCCGCGCCCGCTGAACTGTCGGTGGGGTCTGGCAGTGTTGCTCGGCATGAGCGACGACGTGCGGCTGCGAGACGTGGTGGAGGCGGATCTGGAGGTGTTCCTGGAGCAGGAGCACGACCCGGAGGCGGTCCGGAGGTCGAAGTTCCGTCCCCGGCCCCGGGAGGCGTTCCTCCGCCACTGGACCACCCGGATCCTCGGCGACCCCACCGTGTTCGTGCAGGCGGTCACGGTGGACGGCGAGCTGGCCGGAAACCTGGTGGCCTGGTGGGAGGAGGACAGACGCTTCATCGGCTACTGGTTCGGCCGCCGGTTCTGGGGCCGCGGCATCGGCACCCGCGCCATGGAGCTCTTCCTGCAGCAGGAGAAGGCCCGCCCGCTCCACGCCGACCCGTTCGAGGAGAACACCGGGTCTGTCCGGCTCCTGGAGAAGCACGGCTTCC
This sequence comes from Nonomuraea sp. NPDC049695, assembly GCF_040674955.1. Classification (NCBI taxonomy): domain Bacteria; kingdom Bacillati; phylum Actinomycetota; class Actinomycetes; order Streptosporangiales; family Streptosporangiaceae; genus Nonomuraea; species Nonomuraea sp. NPDC049695. The sequence goes on from NZ_JBFANV010000003.1 coordinate 232,120, forward strand.
AGCGGTCGGGCACGGTGCGGCACGGCGAGCACCAGCACATCATGCTGGTGCTCGACCACTGACCCTGCGGCTACGGGCCCTCAGCCGAGTGCCGGCAGGTCGAGCCGGTGCAGGCGCTCGGGGTCGGACAGCACGTCGATGGCGACGATCTTCCCGCCGGTGACGGTGAAGGCCATGACGGACACCAGCCGTCCGTTGTTGGCGACGACGACTCCGGCGGCCCCGTTGACCAGCACCGGGCGTGCGAACGGTGAGAGCCGGCCGAAGGTGACCGCCTGTCCGGCCACGTTCCGCGCGCCGGTGAGCACGACGTTCTGGCGGGGGCGGGCGAGGCCGCCGTCGGAGCGCAGCACGACCTCGGGGTCGAGCACGGCGACGAGCGCCTCGAAGTCGCCGTCGCGAGCGGCGGCGAAGAACGCGTTGACGGCGTCACGCTGACGGGCGGGATCGGAGTCGGGAGGCGGAGCCTGCCCGCGGACCCTGCGGCGTGCGCGGCTGGCCAACTGCCTGGTCGCGGCCGGTGACCGTTCGATCATGGGGGCGATCTCCTCGAACGGCACGGCGAACATGTCGTGCAGCACGAACGCGAGCCGCTCGGCGGGCGACAGCGTATCGAGCACCACCATCAACGCCAGCCCGACCGAGTCGGCCAGCACCGCTTCGTGCTCGGGGTGCCCCTCGTCCTCGCGGCTGATGATCGGGTCGGGCACGTGCACCTGGAGAGGTTCCTCGCGCCGCTGCTGGCGCGCGCGGAGCACGTTCAGGCAGACGCGCGCCATCACCGTGGTCAGCCAGCCGCCGAGGTTCTCCACGCGCCCCGTGTCCGCGAGGCTGAAGCGCAGCCAGGCCTCCTGTACGGCGTCCTCGGCCTCAGTGACCGAGCCGAGCATCCGGTAGGCCACCGATCGCAGACGGGCGCGATGTTCGTCGAACCGCTCCATCAGCAAACCGGGCTCGTCCACCTGTCACATTCCTTCTTCGCGCGGGTTCATAACGGTAGACGCACGGAACTGAGCCGATGAAACCGGGGCCGACCCCCGCTTTGGAGGAGCTATGACATCACCCATTCTGGTCACCGGCGGCACCGGCACCCTCGGGCGCATCGTCGTACCGCTCCTGCGCGATGCCGGCTGCGACGTGCGAGTGCTCAGCCGCCGCGGCCACGAGCCGGGCGACGGCATCGAGTACGTGGCCGGCGACCTGCTCAAGGGCGAGGGGATCGAGCCCGCGGTGTCCGGTGTCGGGACCGTCCTGCACCTGGCGGGCGGCGCCAAGGGCGATGACGTGGCCACCGGCAACCTGGTGCGCGCCGCGTCGCGAGCAGGGGTAGGACACCTGGTGTACATCTCGGTCATCGGAGCGGACCGGGTCCCCCTGGGCTACTTCCGGCAGAAGCTGGGCGCGGAGCAGGCCGTGACCGGCTCCGGCCTGCCCTGGACGACGCTGCGTGCCGCCCAGTTCCACGACCTGGTGCTGAAGGTGCTGCGGACGATGGCGAAGCTGCCGGTGGTGCCGATCCCGGGTGGGCTCAGGTTCCAGCCGGTCGACGCGCGCGACGTGGCGGACCGGCTCGTGGCGCTCACGCTCGGCCGCCCCGCCGGCCTGGTGCCCGACCTGGCGGGGCCGGAGGTGTACGGATTGGGCGACCTGGTCCGCGGATACCTGCGCACGCAGGGCCGGAGCCGGTGGCTGCTGCCGGTCCGGATGCCGGGAAAGCCCGGCCGCGCGTACCGCAACGGCGAGAACCTCTCCCTGGGAGCCGACGTGGGCAAGCGGACCTGGGAGGAGTTCCTGGCCGAACGCCTGCGGTCGAATGGGTGATCCCGCGCGGTCGCGTCCTGATCGCGATCGGTCAGGTTCACGTCGATGTGAAGGGGCAGCTTGCCCGAGCTGATACGGCATGCCATGCGTCGTCTGTGCCCTTTTGTTACGGATGTAACATCAGGGCGTGACCGACGATCCGGCCGACCAAGGATGGTTGCCGCCCGAGCGCGAGCAGACCGTACGGCAGGTGCGCCGGCTGCTTGACCGGGTGTGTCGGCAGGACGGCACCGCCCACCTCCTCCACCTGGCACTCACCGAGCAGGCCGCACTCGCCGCGAACGCCACGGCAGGCGTGGAGACGCATGGGAACGGGCCGGCATGACCGGCTCGTGGGGATGGGATCTGCTGATCGGGCTGGTGGTCGCGCTGCTCGTCGCCTGGGCGGCGCTGATCGCGGCGCTGGCGCTCGCACGTCCGCGCGGCGGCATGCTCCGCGAGGCGCTGCGGCTGCTCCCCGACGTGCTCCGCCTGGTCCGCCGCCTCGCCGCCGACCCCGGCCTGCCCCGTGGGGTGCGCGTACGACTGGTGCTGCTGCTGACCTACCTGGCCATGCCCATCGACCTGGTGCCCGACTTCATCCCGGTCCTCGGTTACGCCGACGACGCCATCGTGGTCACCGTGGTGCTGCGCTCGGTCGTACGACGTGCCGGGATCGACCCCGTACGCCGCCACTGGCCCGGCACCGACGACGGCTTCGCCGCACTGTGCCGCCTGACCGGCCTGAAATGACCCCGTCCTCGGGGCCGCCGCCCTCATCGGCAGCACCGCCTCCCCTGCGGCCGCGATCAGCGGCTGCTCCAAGACCGGGAGCACCGACCACTCCGTGAGCGTCAAGTGCACGAGCGGGCTTGAGACCTACTTCCGGGTCTACGGCTACTTCTGCTCCACCTCGTCCTGCTCCTACGTGCCGGGCGGCCTGGCCGTCAAGGGTGGCACGAGCAAGGCCACGAGCGGTGCCTACTACAGCGGCAAGTGGTACGTGAAGGGCTGCTACGTGACCGACGGCTGCTGAGTCGCCCTGGCTTGGGCCTCTCCTCGAGGTCCAAGCCCTGACCTGCTCTCGATCCGTCTCGCGAGCGAGGCGGTGTCAGGCGCCTATGAGGCCGGCGTAGAAGGCGAGGGCCACGTCGAAGCCGTCGCGGCAGTTGCGGTGGGAGCGGTAGCAGGGGCGCCAGGCCGAGCTGGCGCCGACTCCGGCCCTCGCGTCGCTGAGGGCCGTGGGCACGCGTTCCGGCTTGGGCAGCAGGCCGTGGCCCAGGTAGCGGATGCCGTTCAGCTCGGTGTGGGCGCCGCGGCCGCCCGAGACGAACGCGCCCAGGCGCCAGCCGCTCTCCTCGTCCCACACCAGTGCGGTGCCGTCGCTGAGCCGGACAGTGGCGTCGCGCGGATCGCAGGGGCCTTCCCACCAGTCCGCCACCTCAGGTCCGAGTACGTCGATGACCTGCCGTACGTAACTGGCCGGCTGCTGCAGCCACTCATCGGTGTACGGCTCGACGTGACTGATGGCCACGGATGGCACCCCCTTGTGCCCTAACGGCGCGAAGAAAAGACAGTGCACAACCTTACCCGGGGCGAACTTATTCCGTTGCACGGACGTCTAGTCATTACGGACGATATTTAAGTCCGACATGGGGAAGGAGGGGTGCCCATGATAGCCACGGTTCTCCTCATCGTCTTGATGATCGTCGCCGTCGTGGTCACAGAAGTGATCATGTGGTGCTCCGCGCAGAGCAAAGAGAGTGTCGAGTCTCCCACCGAGATCGTCGGCGACTAGTCTCAGCGGCATGTCGTCCCTGCTTCTCTGGCTGCACATCGGCTTCGCGATCTTCACCATCGGCCCGGTCACCGCCGCGACGATGGCCGCGCCGCGCGTCATCCGCAACAAGAACGTGTCCGCGCTGCAGTTCGTCCAGCGCCTGACGAGGATCTACAGCCTCGGCACCCTTGGCGTGTTCGTGTTCGGGCTGGCGCTCGGCGCGGTCATCGGCCAAGGGCTCCTCGGCAAGTGGTACATGACCGCCTCGATGACGCTGTTCATCGTGGCCGCGGTGCTGCTCGTCATCATCGACCGCGATCTGCGTACCGCCGTCCGGGCGCTCTCGAGCGAGAGCGCCGAGGACGACGCGAAAGTGCAGAACGGGCGGATCGCCGCGATCAGCGGGCTCCTGTCCGTGATCTGGCTGGTGATCCTGTTCCTGATGGTGGTCCCGACCGGCTGAGGGCTCCGGACGCTTACCCGAGCGCCTGCGTGAGGTCCGCGAGCAGGTCGTCGATGGTCTCGATGCCGACCGACAGCCGCACCAGATCGTTGGGCACCTCCAGCGGCGACCCCGCCGCAGAGGCGTGCGTCATCCTCCCCGGGTGCTCGATCAGCGACTCCACCCCGCCCAGCGACTCGCCCAGTGTGAAGAGCTTGGCCCGGTTGCACACCTCCACGGCCTCCGCCTCGCCCCCGGCGACGCGGAACGACACCATGCCCCCGAACCGCTTCATCTGCTTGGCCGCCACCTCGTGCCCGGCGTGCTCGGCCAGCCCCGGGTAGAGCACCTCGGTCACCCGAGGGTGCGCGAGCAGCAGGTCGACGACGCGCTCGGCGTTGTCGCAGTGGCGGTCCATGCGTACACCGAGCGTCTTGAGCCCGCGCAGCGTCAGCCACGCGTCGAACGGCCCCGCCACCGCCCCCATCGCGTTCTGGTGGTAGGTCAGCTCCTCCCCCAGCCCGCGGTCGGCGGTGACCAGCGCCCCGCCGACCACGTCGGAGTGCCCGCCCACGTACTTGGTGGTCGAGTGGACGACGACGTCCGCCCCCAGAGACAGCGGTTGCTGCAGGTATGGCGACGCGAACGTGTTGTCGACCACCAGCAGCGACCCGTTGTCGTGGGCCAGCTGCGCCAGCGCGGCGATGTCGGCGATGCCGAGCAGCGGGTTGGTGGGGGTCTCGACCCAGACGACCTTCGTCTTCTGCGTCATCGCCGCCGCGACGGCGTCGAGGTCGTGCAGCGGGACCGGGTCGTAGTGCAGGTCCCAGCGCTGCTGGACCTTGGCGAACAGCCGGTACGTCCCGCCGTACGCGTCGTTGGGGATGATGACGTGGTCCTGCGGCCTGCACACCGTGCGCAGCAGGGTGTCCTCGGCGGCCAGCCCCGAGGCGAACGCCAGCCCGCGCACGCCGCCCTCCACCGCCGCCAGCGCCTCTTCGAGCGCCGTCCTCGTTGGGTTGGCCGAGCGGCTGTACTCATAGCCGGAACGCAGGCCCCCCACGCCGTCCTGCTTGTACGTGGACGTCGCGTAAATCGGCGGAACGACCGCGCCTGTAACCGGGTCGGGCTCCTGACCTGCGTGGATGGCCAGCGTCTCAAAACCGTTGCTCATAGAGCCACGTTAACGGAAGTCGGCCCACGATCCGTCCCCTCCGGATCGCGGGCCGCCCCGCGCGACGCCGTCCCCCAACGGCCCCGCGACGGCTCGCGCACCATGCCCGCGCGAGCCAGGTACTCAGGCCGCCCGCGGCTCGTCGCGGTCCTGGCGGCGCTCGAGCCGTACGACGTCCGCCTCGACGTACCGGCCGCTGCCGCCCTCCGCGGCCTCCCCGTTGATGCGGGAGAGCAGCACGGGGTCGGCCAGCGCGAGCAGCACTCCGACCACCAGCCCGACACCCAGCAGCACGAACCCGATGACAACCATTTCCTGTCCCCTTCCGACACATCCCAGCATCGGCGATGCCCCCTGGCCGCCGCCTCCGCTGAAGGACTGGTCTCCGGCGCCCCGGCTCGGCCGAACGGTCGATACGACATGTCCGACTTCCGGCCTAGGCTCGAGGCCGTGGGGGAGAACAAGCGCATCGTGTACTGGATCCGCCGGCTGAGCGAGATCGCGATGATCGGCTGGCTGGGCATGATGCTGCTGCTCGATCTCGTGCTGGCCGCGGGCACCGGGGGCCTCCAGTGGCTGGTGCCCTTCTGCGGCGTGGCCGGGATGGCGGCCGTGGTGCTGCGGCGCAGGTACCGGCTCGAAGGATTCAGCGCCATGCTGGCCCTGTCCTTCGGCACGTCGATCGTGCTCGGGACCACCACGCTCATGGGCGCGCCCGGCATGGCGGAGACCGGATCGCTGCTCATCCTGATCATCGGCGTGCTCCGGCACGTGGAGCCGGTCCGGCGGGCGGCGGTGCTCGCGTGCGTGGGGCTGATCGTGCTGATGACCGAGGCCGCCTGCCGCCAGTACCACAACGCGGGGCTGGTGTTCTCGTTCCTGCTGTTCGCGGGGTGGTCGACGGCGGCGGGGATCGGCGGCTACCTCCGTTTCGGGCAGGAGCGCCGCACCGAGGCCGTCCATTCGGTACGGCGGGCCGAACGGCTCGAACTGGCCCGGGAGCTGCACGACCTGGTCGCCCACTACATCACGGGCATCGTGGTCCAGGCCCAGGCCGCCCGTACGGTCGCCGAGACCAGCCCCGAGGCGGTCGCGCCCGCGCTCGAGGCCATCGCCACGGCCGGATCCGACGCGCTGACCTCGATGCGGCGCATGGTCACGGTGCTGCGTACCGAGGACGACCCGGCCCGCAAGCCCGGCGTCACGCTGGCCGACCTGCGGATGCTCACCGACCGGTTCTCCAACGACGGGCCGAAGGTGGCGTTCGAGATCGGGCCGGGACTGGACGATCGCACGCTGCCGCCGGAGGTCATGACCACCCTGCACCGGGTGCTCCAGGAGTCGCTGACGAACGTGCGCAAGCACGCCTCCCGCACCGCCTGGGTCGAGGCGAGCCTGCGGCGTCACGAGCAGACGGTGGTGCTGCGGGTGCGGAACTACGGGGCCGCGTCAGATTCGCGCGTCTCCCGCCTCGGCGGCGGGTTCGGGCTGGTCGGGATGGCGGAGCGGGTGGAGGCGCTGGGCGGCAGACTCTACGCGGGCCCCTCCGCCGAGGGCGCCTGGGAAGTGGTCGCCGAGTTCCCCCTCCCTTAGAGCCCGCTCGAACCCCTCGTCCCCCAGGACGGCGCGCAGCCTCCGGCTGATCCGCTCCACATCCAGCCGCTCACCCGGCGGCAGGGGCGCTCCCACCGCCTTCCGGATGGCGGTGGCCGCCCCGATCAGCCTCGCCGCCTCCAGCGACGTCTCAGAACGGTGGTCGGCCGTGAGCGACAGGGCTCCGGCCAGGCCCTCGAGTGCCAGCGCGACCGCGCGGGGGTCAGCGGTCGCCCGCGCGGCCTCGTACCCTTCGCGATGCCTGGCCAGCGCCGTCGCCGCGGCGCCGCGCTGCTCGGCGGCGAAACCCAGCTCCGCCATGACGAACGCGATCCCCGGCGTCCCCCGCACCTGCCGCAGCCAGTCCAGCAGGGACAGCAGGTAAGACTCCGCCTGCTCGTGCCTGCCCTGCCGCCTGGCGCTCATGGCCAGGCCGAGCACGGCGTTCTCCTCGGCCGACTTGTACGACTGCTCGACCGCCACCCGCCTGGCGCGCTCGTGATAGTCGTCGGCCCGCTCGTAGTCGCCCGACAACATCGCGATCCTGCCCAGGGCGGCCAGCCTGAACGACACCTCGAACCCCAGCTCCTCGGCCAGCCGCAGCGCCTCCTCACGCAGCCGGGCGGCCTTGGCGTAGTCCCCGCGGATCTCGGCCGCCCGGTCGAGCACGTCCATGGCCTCCATCTGCCCCCACGCGTCGCCCAGCTCCCCGAAGATCTCCAGGCCCCGCTCTCCGTCCCGCTCCATCGCCGCCAGGTCGCCCCGGCCGACGGCGAGCTTGCCGCGCAGGCAGAGCGCCGCCGCCACACCCCACCGATCGCCCGACTTCCGGTACGCCGCCAGCGCCCGCTCGGCCGCCGCCTCGTGCGCCTGCCTGTCGCCGTAGGCCCACCGGACGTGGCTCAGGAACCAATCGGCCAGCGCGACGCCCGCCGGATCGAGATCGGCACGGCGCACCGACGAGGCCGGCCCGCCGATCAGCAGCTCGATCCCCGCCAGCCACACCGAAGCCCGCGCCGCTTCGACCGCCACCCCAGAAGGCACCGCCCCAGAAGGCACCGCCCCGGAAGACACCGCCGCCGATGGCGCCGCCTCTCCGGACGGGAACGCCGACATCCCAGCCGCCCCGACGGCCTCCACACCGACCTCGGCGGAGGTTGCGATGCCGCCGGTGCCGGTGCCGGTGGCAACGGCCTCGGAGCCAGTGGCGGCGTTGGCACAGGTGGGGCTGGCGCCGCTCATGGCGCTGAGGCCGGTGGCGGCCGCTGCAAGGCCAGCGGTGGCGGCGGTGGTGGTGATGGCCGGTGCGACGTCGGTGGTGGCCGATGGTGGGGTGGGTGGGCCCTGGGTGGCCAGGGCCGTCGCGAGGGAGCGGCGGGCCTCGTGGAGGCGGCCGCGCAGGACCCAGTACCAGGCGAGGGCGTTGACCAGCCGAAGCGGCTCGGGCCCCGCGACGGCGAGCCGGAGGTTGGCGCTCTCGGCGTCGAGCCGCGCAAGCCACTCGCGCTGCCCCGGCCCCCTGAGGTCGGCCCGCGAGGCCAGGGCGGTGTAGTAGCGGGCGTGGCGCTCCCTGATCGCCTCGTGCTCCCCCGCCTCGCGCAGCCGCTCCACGCAGTACGCCGTCACCGACTCCAGCAGCCGGAAGCGCGGCCCCGGCACGCGTACGACCAGTGACCGGTCCACCAGCCTGGCCAGCGTGTCGAGCACGTCCACGCCCGGCTCGGCGCACACCTCCTCGGCCGCGTCCAGCGTGCACCCGTCAGCGTGTACGGCCAGCCGCCGCAGCACGACGCGCTCGGGCTCGGAGAGCAGCTCCCAGCTCCAGTCGATCATCGCCCGGAGCGTGCGCTGCCTGGCGGGCGCGTCCCGCGTGCCGGCGCTGAGCAGCCTGAACCGGTCGTCCAGCCGGTCCGCCAGCTCCTTCACCCCGAGAGCGCGTACCCGGGTGGCGGCCAGCTCCAGCGCCAGCGGAATGCCGTCGAGCCTCCTGCAGACGGTGGCCACGGTCTCGCTCGGCTCGACGTTCGCCCTGGCCGTGAAGAGCCGTACGGCCTCGGGTTCGGGCAGGGGCGGCACCACGCGTACGTGCTCGCCCGTCACGCCCAGCGGCTCCTGGCTCGTGGCGAGCACGCGGAGCCCGGGGGCCGCCCGCAGCAGGGCGGAGACCAGCTCGGCGACCTGCTCCACCAGGTGCTCGCAGTTGTCCAGGACGAGCAGCATGCGCTTGCCGGCCAGCGCGCCCGCCAGCCTGGGCGCCAGCGCGTCGGCGGAGTCGTCCCGCACGCCGAGCGTGGCCGCGACCGTCTCGGCCACATCGACCGCGCCCGCCAGCTCGACCAACCACACGCCATCGGGCCACACTCCATCGGGCCACCCGCCGTCGGGGAAATCCGCGGCGTCCGAGGCGGCCTCCGAGGCGGCGGCCAGGGCGAGCCGGGTCTTGCCGACGCCGCCCGGCCCCGTGAGCGTCACCAGGCGGGAGGTGGTCAGCAGCGCACGGACCTCGGCCAGCTCCGCCTGCCTGCCGATCAGCTCGGTGAGCGGCGCGGGCAGGTTCGTGCGGGGCGCGGGCGTGCCGGTGGGCGAGCCGTGCGCCTGGTCTCGCGGGGTCAGGCTCGGGTCCTGGCGCAGGACGGCCTGGTGGAGCTCGGTCAGCGCAGGCGACGGGTCCAGCCCGAGCTCCTCGCCCAGCCTCCGCCGCAACTCGCCGTACGCGGCCAGGGCCTCGCTCTGCCGCCCACCCCGGTAGAGCGCCTTCATGTGCGAGGCGACCAGCCGTTCGCGCAGCGGGTGGCGAGCCACCAGATCGCCCAGGTCCACGGGCTCGCCCAGCTCCAGCCGTACCTCCGCCTGCTCCTCCAGCGCCGCCAGGCGCGCCTCCTCCAGGCGCGCCGCCTCGGCGCGCGCGAAGCCGGCGTCGGCGAAGTCGGCGTACGCGGACCCGCGCCACAGCCGCAGGGCCTCCTCCAGCTCGGCGGCACGCTGACGGAGACTCGGGGAGCGCCGCTCGACGAGGGACTGGAAGCGCAGGGCGTCGGAGTCGGCACGGGCCAGGCGGTATCCGGCGGGATCCCGCACGACCGAACCGGGGTCGCCGAGCGAGCGGCGCAGCTGGGAGACGCGGGCCTGGAGGGTGCCGACCGGGTTGCGGCCGGGCCGTGCGCCCCAGAGGTCGTCGATCAGCCGGTCGGCGGAGATCGGCCCGCCCCCGTGCGCCAGCAGGTCGGCCAGGAGCGCGCGCACCTTGGGCTCGGCCACCCGGACGGGCGAGTTGTCCTCCGACCAGACCTCCAACGGGCCCAGCACCCCAAAGCGCAGCACACCATGACCAACCCGTAGCGGGGCCGAAGGATTTCCGTAGCGGCGTGTCGGAGGCTGTGGGCATGAGTCAAGTGACAGTCGTGGGACTCGGCCCGATGGGGTCGAAGATGGCAGAGACGCTGCTGGCCGCCGGGCACGAGGTGGCGGTGTGGAACCGTACGGCGAGCAAGGCAGCGCCGCTGGTCGCCAAGGGGGCCAGGCAGGCGGCGAGCGCGGCGGACGGCGAGCTGCTGGTGGTCAGCCAGATCAGCTACCAGGCGATGTACGACAGCCTCGGCGACGCCAGGCTGGACGGGAAAGTGGTGGTCAACCTCAGCTCCGACACCCCGGAGGCGCTGCGCGGGGCGGCCCGGTGGGTGGAGGAGCGCGGCGGCACGCTGATCACGGCGGGCATCATGGTCCCGCCGCCCGGGATCGGGCAGCCGGGGGCGTACACCTTCTACAGCGGCCCCAAGGAGGTCCTCGACCGGCACGCGGGGACCCTGGAGGCGCTGAGCACGGTCACCTACGTCGGGCCGGACCAGGGCCTGGCGATGATGTACTACCAGGCCCAGCTGCTGATCTTCTGGTCCAGCCTGACCAGCTTCATGCACGCCATGGCGATGCTGCGCACGGCCGGCACCTCGCCGATGGAGTTCCTGCCGTTCGCCCGGGACCTCTTCACCCAGCTGGGCGGCGAGGGCCCCATGGGGTACGCCAAGATCCTGGCCGAGGAGTTCGAGGCCGGTGTGCACCCGGGCGGGGAGAACTCCCTGCACATGCAGGCCGTCGGCATCGGCCACGCCGTGGAGGCGCTGGCCGAGGCCGGGCTGGAGACCACGGTGCCGGGCGCGCTCAAGGCGCTGTTCGAGCGCGCCGACGCCGAGGGCCGCGGCCACGAAGGGCTCGGCACCGTGATCGAGTCGATCAGAAAGCCCTAGTGGTTGGCGAGGAAGGCGAGCAGGTCCTGCCTCGTGATCAGGCCCGATGGCTTGCCGTCCTCCAGCACGACCGCCGCATCGGCCTTCTCCAGCGCTTCAACCGCACGAGCCACAGGTTCACCACTACCGATCGTGGGTAGCGGCGCTGACATGTGATCGGCGATCGGGTCGTCGGAGGAGAGCCTGCCGTGATAGAGCGCTTCGAGGAGGTCGCGCTCGACGATGGAGCCGACCACCTCGGCCGCCATGACCGGCGGCTCCTCCTTCATCACCGGGAGCTGGGAGACCGAGTATTCGCGCATGATCGCGATGGCGGTGCTCACGGACTCGTGCGGATGCGCGTGCACGAACTCCGGCAGCCCCGGCCCCTTCCTGGCCAGCACGTCGCCGACCAGTCCTTCGTCGGAGGACTCGGTCAGGAAGCCGTAGTCGGCCATCCAGTCGTCGTTGAAGATCTTCGACAGGTAGCCGCGGCCGCCGTCGGGCAGCAGCACGACGATCACGTCGTCGGGCGCCGCCGTGGCCGCCACGCGCAGCGCCGCCACGACCGCCATCCCGCACGATCCGCCGACCAGCAGCCCCTCCTCGCGGGCCAGCCGGCGGGTCATGTTGAACGACTCCTTGTCCGACACCGCGATGATCTCGTCGCAGATCTTGGTGTCGTACGTGGCGGGCCAGATGTCCTCCCCGACCCCTTCCACCAGGTACGGCCGGCCGGTGCCGCCCGAGTAGACCGAGCCCTCGGGGTCAGCCCCGATGATCTTCACCCGGCCGCCCGAGATCTCCTTGAGGTAGCGGCCGGTGCCGCTGATCGTGCCGCCGGTGCCGATGCCCGCCACGAAGTGGGTGATCCGGCCCTCGGTCTGCTCCCAGATCTCCGGCCCCGTCGAGTGGTAGTGGGAGTCGGGGTTGTTGACGTTGGAGTACTGGTCGGGCTTCCAGGCGTTCGGCACCTCGCGGGCCAGCCGGTCGGACACCGAGTAGTACGAGTCGGGGTGGTCGGGCGAGACGGCGGTCGGGCAGACCACGACCTCCGCCCCGTACGCCCGCAGCACCGCGATCTTGTCCTGGGCCACCTTGTCCGGCACCACGAAGAGGCACCGGTACCCCTTCTGCTGAGCCACGATCGCCAGCCCCACGCCGGTGTTGCCGGAGGTCGGCTCGACGATCACACCGCCGGGCCGCAGCGCGCCCGACGCCTCCGCGGCCTCGATCATGCGTACGGCGATGCGGTCCTTGACCGAGCCACCCGGATTGAGATACTCGACTTTGGCCAGCACCTGTGCGGAGAGCCCCGCATTGACTTTGTGCAGCCGGACGAGCGGAGTGTTCCCGATCAGATCGACCAGGGAATCGTAAACGCGCACCGAGGTGTTCACCTTCTTTACCGAAGCTTGGTCAGCTTGTCCGTGGCCGAGATCCAGTGGGGGTGGCAGGCCCTCGACTACTTTCAAGCAAACGCTACCGCTGAGTTCGACTAGGAGGCACGAAGCGTGGTCTGGCCAGCTGGTATGGCGCGCGCGGCACGGAAGATCGCCGCCGCGGCGGCACTCGGCGGCGGCGGGCTCACAGCGCTCGGCGCCACGGCGTACGGACTGCTGATCGCAGAAGGGATGCTCGCGCGCAAGGCCATCGGGCGCCCGCACGGGCTGGACGGGCCGCCGTCGGACGGCACCTACGGCGACTTCCCCGGCGAGCCGCTCAAGCTCGCCATGCTCGGCGACTCCACCTCGGTCGGACTCGGCATGGAGGACCCCGCCGAGACCCCCGGCGCGCGGCTCGCACACGGCCTGGCCTCGGTGGCCGAGCGCCCGGTGCAGCTGCTCGTCGTCGGCAAGTCCGGCTCCCCGTCGGCCGAGCTGGGCGAGCAGGTGGACAATGCCCTGACCATGGAGCCCGACGTTGCGGTGATCTTCGTGGGGGCCAACGACATCATCACGCAGACGCCGCCCGCGACCGCCGTACGCCATCTGACCAAGGCCGTGCGGCGGTTGCGTGACGCGGGCGTCGAGGTCGTCGTGGGCACCTGTCCCGACCTCGGCACGGTGCGGCCCATCGCGCAGCCGCTGCGCTGGGTGACGCGGCGCTGGAGCCGCCAGCTGGCGGCGGCGCAGACGGTGGCGGTGGTGGACGCGGGCGGGCGTACGGTGGCGTTCGCCGACGTCCTGGGCCCGGAGTTCGATACAAATCCGACAGAAATGTTCGGACCGGATCGTTTCCATCCATCTGCCCGAGGTTACGCGCAGGCCGCTAACGCGGTGCTACCGTCAGTGTGCGCTGCGTTGGGGCTGTGGCCTGAGCCGCGGCCCGCACGTGGCGAAGCACTGCAACCGATCTACCTCGCGGCGGCTACGGCCGCGGAGGAGCCCGGCACCGAGGTCACCGCGACCAGGGTCGACGGGCGGGCGACGGGCCTGCACGGAAAGTGGGCGACGTTGCTCCGCCGGCGGCTCGGCGTGACGCTCAACGACGCCCGGCGTCTGACGCCCAGGCTCGACGAGACCCTCGACGACGCCTGACGTCCCGCGCTCAGGCTCGATCGGGGCGAGACGCGCCCGGTGCCGGTCACTCTGCGCGCCGGAGTCGCCACTCCTCGTCCTCTTTGGAGTGGATTGCCCGTGCAGCGGCCCCCCAGGAAACCGTCCATCGCCCTCGCAGGAGCCCTCGTAGGAACCCTCGCCGCGACCGCCTGCTCCGGCAGCGACGCGGCCACCACCACGACCTTCCCGACCTGGCAGAACACCCAGGTCAACGTCGTCAGCCGGATGGCGGTCGCTGGCGGGGTGGTCGCCACCACCTCCATGAAGCCCGACGGCACGCTCGAGACCGTCGCCGTCGGCCTCCGCGACGGCAGGCGGCTGTGGGCGTACCCGGCCACGATGGCCGGCCGCCTGCCCGGCATGGGCGTCTCGACCCCCGCGATCGTGGAGACCTCCCAGGGCCAGGGGGTGGTCGTCGCACTCGACCCGGCCAAGAGCGGCCACTGGAACGCCACCCTCGTGGCCCGCGACGCCCGTTCCGGGGCGCAGAAGTGGACCAGGCCGATGCATTCGACGTTCGGACCGCAGCGCTGCGGCCCGTACGTCTGCGTGTCCGAGCACACCGCCCTGGCCAAGGCCCGCACGGTGGTGCTTGACCCGCTCACGGGCAAGCTCCTGTGGAAGCTGCCGGGGATCTCCGAGGTGGAGGGGTCGGACCAGGCCCGGGTCCTGCTCCTCAGGCTGGCCGCCAATCCCATGGTCGAGTCGTACGAGCTCAAGACCGGCAAGCTCCAGTGGCAGCAGCCGATCGAGCAGGCGCTCGGGCCGGGCGTCGACATGTCGGGCGGGTGGGCGTTCGGCGCGACAGGCGATGACCTGGTCGGCTACGTCGCCCCCTACACGAACCCGCAGACCAAGAAGGTCTCCGCCTTCGGCCTCTTCTCCATCAAGATCGGTGACGGCACGGTCAACTGGATGCGTCCCTCGGTCGTACGCGTCTATCCCAGCGGCAACCCCGGCTACGCGCCCGTCGTGCGCCCCGTCGACCGCCAGGGGGCCTACGGCGGGTTCGCCCGGCTGGAGTCGGAGAGCGGCCGGGTGCTCGGGCAGATCACCGCGGCCGACGTCCCCGGCTCCGGCTGGTGGCTGGCCTTCCCCGACCGGATGGACAAGCTGGGCTTCCTCAAGCACAACGCCAAGGGGTCGGCGTTCGACCTGGCCACCGGCAAGCCCGTGCCGGTCGAGGAGGAGCGCGGCTGGTCCTTCTGCGTCACCGACCCCAAGCCGCTGCCGCTGCGCGGGCAGGCGCCGGGGTTCTACTCGACGGCCGCCGTCTGCGAGTACGACCTCGCCACCGGTAAGCGGGTCCAGGGCGAGGTCGTGCCGCCCCCCTGGTTCACGGGCAGCCAGGACGGGTGGCGGCTGTGGCGGGACGAGAAGGGGGCCATCCACGCCGTCAACGACCAAACCGCAGCCGCTCCGGGTATGTACGGATAGGACCCGAATATAGTTCTATCTGTAGCACCGACAAAGGAGGGGCCATGCCCGAGGCAGTCATCGTCGCTACCGCGCGTTCCCCGATCGGACGGGCCTTCAAGGGCTCGCTCAAGGAGATCCGCCCCGACGACCTGACCGTGCAGATGATCCAGGCGGCGCTGGCCAAGGTGCCCCAGCTCGATCCCTCGTCCATCGACGACATCATGCTGGGGTGCGGGCTGCCTGGGGGCGAGCAGGGGTTCAACATGGCCCGGGTGGTGTCGGTGATGCTCGGGCTCGACAACGTGCCAGGCACGACCGTGACGCGTTACTGCTCCTCGTCGCTGCAGACGACGCGGATGGCGTTCCACGCGATCAAGGCGGGCGAGGGGGACGTGTTCGTGTCGGCCGGGGTGGAGACGGTGTCCCGGTTCGTCAAGGGCAACTCCGACTCGCTGCCCGACACCCAGAACCCGGTCTTCACGGACGCCGTGGCGCGTACCAAGGCGTTCGGCGAGGGCGGGAAGGTCTGGCACGACCCGCGCGAGGACGGCGACGTCCCCGACATCTACATCGCGATGGGGCAGACCGCCGAGAACCTCGCCCAGCTCAAGGGGGTCACGCGGCGGGATCAGGACGAGTTCGGGGTGCGCTCCCAGAACCTGGCGGAGAAGGCGCTGGCCGACGGGTTCTGGGCGAAGGACATCACGCCGGTGACGCTGCCCGACGGGACGGTGGTGGAGAAGGACGACGGGCCGCGGGCGGGGACGACGTACGAGAAGGTCGCCACCCTGCAGCCCGTCTTCCGGCCCGACGGCACGGTGACCGCCGGCAACTGCTGCCCGCTGAACGACGGGGCGGCGGCCGTCGTGGTGATGAGCGACGTCAAGGCCGCCGAACTGGGGATCACGCCGCTGGCCCGGATCGTCTCGACCGGCGTCACGGGGCTGTCCCCGGAGATCATGGGCCTGGGGCCGGTGGAGGCCTCGAAGCAGGCGCTCGCGCGGGCGGGGATGGCGATCGAGGACATCGACCTCGTGGAGATCAACGAGGCCTTCGCGGCCCAGGTCATCCCGTCCTACCGGGACCTGGGGATCCCGCTGGACCGGCTCAACGTGAACGGCGGGGCCATCGCGGTGGGGCACCCGTTCGGGATGACGGGGGCGCGCATCACGTCCACGCTGATCAACAGCCTCCAGCACCACGACAGGTCCATCGGCCTCGAGACGATGTGCGTCGGGGGCGGCCAGGGCATGGCGATGATCCTTGAGCGTTTGAGCTGAGTTTTCACCCGACTGTGTCTGGCCCGGGAGCCCCGCGGTGCGGGGCTCCGGGTGGAGTCAGCCGTGGAAGTCCGGGCCCGCGTGGGTCGGGGTGATACGGAGGAGGAGCCGGCGGTCGCGGATCATGGCGGCGCGGTAGTCGTCCCAGTCCGGGTGCTCGCCTGAGATGTCCCGATAGTACGAGATCAGCCCTTCCATGGCCTCCGGGAGCGACAGGAGGTCGGCCGTGCCGTCCACCTGGATCCAGTTGCCGTAGAAGCCGTCTGTGAAGACGCAGAGCGAGACGTTCGGGTCGCGGCGGGCGTTGCGCACCTTCACGGCCGTTTCCCGGGTGCTGATGATGATCTGGTCACCCGCCACCCCCGCGGTCACCGGCGACATCTGCGGGCGCCCATCGCGATGCCTGGTGAGGAGGACGGCGTGGTGGTTGGTGCGGAGGAAGGCGAGTGCCTTGTCGAGATCCATCCAGCCATGATGACGCGCCCGCGCTTGGAGCACGGGCGCGGGGATGGATGGGCTTAGATGAAGCCCATGCGGTTACGGCGGTGCCGCTCGTGCTCGTGCACGATCGCGGCGGCGTAGCCGTGGGATAGCCCGTGCTCGTCCGCGAGCCAGTTGGCCCGTTCGTCGCACCTCAGAAAAGCCGGGCCGTTGTCGATGGCTTGAAACCACTCTGGGAGTTCGCGTCCCGTGATGGATGGGACCCTTGCGATGAGCTTTGTCTGCGTCTCCGGTGAGTGGTTCAAGGACATGGGCACCTCCGCGGATAACGGTCCTTGGTCTCGACCCTGCAACACCCACGCCCGAATGGCAACCCCCCAACCAGGCATCATTTTGTGACGGCACGTAGATTTTCGGTCGCCCACGGCAAAGGGCCCCGCCGGAACGGCGAGGCCCTCGGGGGTTACGCGGAGGTGGACGATCAGTCGCTGCTCGTGAAATAGCTGACGAAGCGGAGCACCTCGAGGTAGATCCAGACCAGGCTCAGCGTCAGGCCGAACGCGCACTGCCAGGCGAACTTCTCCGGCGCGCCCTGACGGACGCCCTGCTCGATCGAGTCGAAGTCGAGCAGCAGGAAGAAGCAGCCGATCAGGATCATGACGATGCTGAACGCCCAGCCGATCGGGCTGTCGGTGCGCAGGCCGAGACCGCCGTCGGCGAAGATGCCGACGATCATGTTGACCAGCAGCAGCCCGAGCGCCGCGATGCCCGCGGCGAGGCCGAACTTCACCAGCTTGGGCGTGACGCGGATGACCCGCAACGAGTAGACCGTCAACACCGCGCCGAACGCGAACGCCGTGCCGAGCACGGCCTGCAGCACGATGCCGCTGATCTGTCCCTCGAAGACGGAGCTGATCTTGCCGAGGAACACCCCCTCGAAGGCGGCGTACGCCAGGATGAGCGCCGGGTTGGTGCTCTGCGTGAACGAGGCGATCAGCCCCAGGATCAGGGCGACGATGGCGGCGCCGACGGCGACCATGGGCGGGACGTTGAGGATCCACGCCGCGGCCGCTGCCACGACGAGCACCCCGAGGGTGAGGAACCCGCGCACGACGACGTCGTCAAGTGTCATGGTGCGGTAAGCGGGCCGGGTGGGGGTCGCGTACGACGGGGCGTCGTACATGTTCTGCAACTGGTCGGGTGACGGTGTCGGCCCGGCCCAGCCCGCGGGCTGCTGCCGCGACCTGCTGAAAACGGGGTTCTTGCTCTCCATCGCTGCCTCCTGTGACGCCGAGCCTACGGGGCGCAGCGGCACCTTGGTCAACTGGCGTGTCGATCGATGTTCATTTGGGACTTCGGCAGCGTGGTCAACGAACGGGCCCACCGCCGAGTTCCCAAGGTCATCCGGCCAGTTTCAAGATCATCCAGGCTCCGCGGCGGGCGGACGGCCCCGAGCGCCTTTTACTGTCCGTCCGCACGAAAAGACCGGCAGTAATGCTGTAGTCAAGCATTCACAGAAAGAAACGTCCCGGAGAAGCCGGAAGATGCAGAAAAACCGCGCCCTGTCAATATGGTCAGAGGTGAAAAGCAAACGACGCCCACATGAGCTTACTCGCCCCCTCCAGGAGCGGCTCGACCGGCTCGGCGCCGACGGCGGCATCCCCTGCCACCAGGGGCGTTGCGGCCCTCGAGTGGCCGATTCCATAACGACTCGATATCGGCCGGCGCGAGGCTGTCCGACGATCGCGGTAAACCTCCAGGTCAGGGACCCAAAGGCGGTGAAGACGGCAAGTGCCCCCGGCGGGATTCGAACCCGCACGTCAACCCTTTTAAGGGGTTTGCCTCTGCCATTGGGCTACGGGGGCGCCGCAATCATACGAAAAGACCATCCTTCAGGAGAGCACAACTTCGCATCAAGAGTCACAACTGTGAAGTCTGCGGTGAAGTGATAGAGCTCCAGGCACTCTGTCCAAGATGAGTAGGCCGTCCAGATGGTCCAGTTGGTGCTGAATGCAGCGGGCTTCGAGGGCATCCGCTTCGATGGTGACGGGCTCGCCCGTACCTGGCAAATGCGCATGTACGGTGATGCGGCTCGCGCGGGGGACGTCCGCCGTGAGCCCTGGGATGGACGCGCACCCCTCCCGCCCGGGATCCCAGTGGGAGGCGCTGGCGAGCCGTGGATTGGCCAGGACGAGCTCTCCGGCCCACGAACGGCTTCTGGGGTGCAGGCGGGTGTCAAAGGCGATCAGGCGCCAGCTCAGGCCGATCTGAGGGGCGGCCAGGCCGGGCGTGGAGGTCTCCCGGCGCAGAGTTGCGAGAAGGTCGGCGGCGGCGGCCACGACCTCGGGGGCGGTCGGATCGACCGGCTCGGTCGTCGCGGACAGGAGAGGGTGAGGGGCGCCGAGTATCTCGCGCGGGGTCCCCTTGCGGCCGCCGACCACCGCCCGGAGCGGGCCGCCGCCCCTCCCGCTCACAGGCCCTCCTTCGTCGGTCCTGTGAGCAAACTGCTGCGTCTAATGGTTCGCTCGCTCCGCTCGCTCACAACAGGTCCGGTTCGACGGGGCGGAAGGTTATCTCCGAGTCCAGGCAGGCGCCGACGGCCGCCAGCCTGCGCATGAGCGCCGCCACGTCCACCTCCTTCGGCAGCTCGACGTCGGCGATCAGCACGTACAGGCGGCCGGTGAGCCTGGTGCTCATCCCGGTGATGTTGCCGCCGTCCTCGGCCAGCACGGCGCTGATGGCCGAGATGATCCCCGGCCGGTCGGGCCCGTGCACGGTCAGCACGTAGCCGAGACCGCCTCCCTCCTCGCAGAAGTGACGCTGGGCCTCGATGGCGGACGCGGTCACCACGAGGTCGGGCGCGCACAGACGTTTCAGGAGTTCGGCGGAGTCCAGATCGCCCGACACCAGCAGCATCATCGCCACGTGGCCACCGAGCAACGTCATCGTCGAGTCCTGGATGTTCGCGCCGCAGTCGGCGAGCGAACCGGTGACTGCGGCGATCACGCCGGGCCGGTCGACGCCGAGCACGGTCACCGCTGAGAGCCCCACGCGTGGTACCCCTTCCGCTTGCGACCAGGGGTGCCGAAAACGCCCCGGCGAGGCTCACCGGGGCGCTGCCTTGCGTGGGCTAGCGGCGGGTCGTGGCGACCGCGGCCCTGAAGTCCTCACGCGGGTGCTCCATCTCACCCAGCGAGATCGTCTCCCGCTTGAAGAACAGGGCCAGGGTCCAATCGACGACGACACGTACCTTGCGGTTCAGCGTCGGCACCCGCGACAGATGGTAGGTGCGGTGCATGAACCATGCAGGGAATCCGCGAAGCTTGACTCCATAGACATTGGCGACGCCTTGGTGAAGGCCCAGACCGGCCACCGATCCGACATACTTGTGGCGGTATTCGACCAGTTGCTGTCCGCGCAGGTGACGGACGATGTTGTCGGCCAGCACCTTGGCCTGCCGGACGGCGTGCTGGGCGTTCGGGGCGCAGAACTGGCCGGGGTTCGTCACGTCGGGCACCCCGGCGGCGTCTCCGGCCGCGAAGGCGTCTGAGACGCCGGCGACCGTGAGCATGGCGGTGGCCTTGATCCGGCCGCGCTCGTCGAGCGGCAGGTCGCTGTCGTTCACGACGGGGCTGGGCTTGACGCCGGCCGTCCACACGAGGGTCTCCGCGTCGAACTCCGAGCCGTCCGAGAGGATCACGTGGCCGCCGACGCAGGACTCCAGCCGGGTCTCGAGCTTGACCTCGATGCCGCGCTCGCGCAGCTGCTCCAGCGTCCACTTGCCCATCTCGGGGCCGACCTCGGGCAGCACCCGCTTGGTGGCCTCCACGAGCACCCAGCGGACGTCCGACGGCCTGATGTTGCGGTAGTAGCGCGTCGAGTCCTTCGCCATGTCCTCGAGCTCGGCGAGCGCCTCGACGCCCGCGAAGCCGGCCCCGACCACGACGAACGTGAGCGCCCTGCGCCGCACCTCCGGGTCGTCGGTCGACTCGGCCAGGTCGAGCAGGTGCAGCACGCGGTTGCGGAGCGCGATGGCCTCTCCCACGCTCTTGAAGCCGATGCCGATGTCGGTGAGGCCGGGGATGGGCAGCGTACGCGAGATCGATCCGGCGGCCATCACGATCACGTCGTAGGCCACCTGGCGCGGCTCACCCTCGGCCGGCTTGAACGTGACCGTGCGGTCAGAGTGGTTGATCTTGGTGACCGTGCCGTTGAGGATCTGCACGTCGGGCAGGATCCGCCGCAGCGGCGCCACCACGTGCCTGGGCGAGAGGTTACCCGCGGCCGCCTCAGGCAAGAAGGGCTGATAGGTCATGTAGGACTGGGGGTCGATGATCGTGATGCGTGCCTCGCCGCCGCGCAGCTCCCGATGGAGTTTGCGCTGCAGCCGGAGCGCTGTGTACAGGCCGACGTATCCACCGCCGACGATCAAGATGTGCTTGTTCATCCTGAGGCCCCATCCCTCGTGGAATGCTTGTGAAAGCATTCACAAGCTTACGTCAAGCGCTCTTGATGAATCCAACCCGGGGGTGGTGCAACGCGTCACACAGCCAGTGACCTGGCCTTGGTGAAGACGTCGTCCAGCATCTGGGCGGTGACGCGGCCGGTGAACGTGTTCTGCTGGCTGGGGTGGTAGCAGCCCACCAGCGTGACCGGAGCCCCGGCGTACCGGATCTCGACCTCGGCGCCGTGCCCGAACGGCGGCCTGCTGCGCGGCAGCTCGTAACCGGCGTCCTTGAGCGCGGGCCACACGGCCTGCCAGGCGTACCCGCCGAGCGCCACCACCACCCGCACGTACGGCGCGACGAGCCGCACCTCGCGCGCCA
Source organism: Nonomuraea sp. NPDC049695 (assembly GCF_040674955.1). NCBI lineage: Bacteria > Bacillati > Actinomycetota > Actinomycetes > Streptosporangiales > Streptosporangiaceae > Nonomuraea > Nonomuraea sp. NPDC049695. The sequence continues at coordinate 253,656 of NZ_JBFANV010000003.1, forward strand.
TCCACGGGAAGCACGCGGCCTTCTCCGAGGGCGTCGGCTTGTTCGCGGGCGGCGCGCAGCGCACCGACGCCAGCACCCGCGCCCCGATGAGCTCCTGCCCGTCGCCCGCGTGCGTGCTGGTCTCCTGCACGGCCAGCCCGGTGCGGTGCAGCGAGGCGAACAGCCAGTCGCCGCTGCGGTCACCGGTGAAGATGCGCCCGGTCCTGTTGCCCCCGTGGGCGGCCGGGGCCAGCCCGACGATCAGGATCCGCGGCTGCTCGTCACCCCATCCGGGGACCGGACGGCCCCAGTACGTCTGGTCCGCGAACGCGCGCCGCTTCACGTCGGCGACCTGCTCGCGCCATTCCACCAGGCGGGGGCAGGCACGGCAGACCGACTGGCAGGCCGTGAGCTCCGCGAGGGTGCCGCTGGTGGCGGCGAGGCGGCGCACGTCCGCGGGGTCGAGCGCGACCGGGGTGTCAGCGGTCGCCGGATCCTCGGGCCAGCCGGTGCCAGGAGGTACGAAGCTCATGACACCGATGGTGCCCGATCACTTGGTGGGCTTCGGACTGGGCGTGGCGGTCGGGCAGGTCGGCCTCGGCTCCGGAGCGGTCTGCGGATCCTCCGTGCCGTCTTTGACCAGCGGCAGCGGGTAGCGGTTGAGAATGGGCTCGCCGCACGACCGGTCCACCGTGTAGCCGTAGTCCTCGGGGCTGGTGGTCAGCGGCTTGCCGTCCTGGTCGTAGAGGTAGACGTCGCTCAGCGGGGTGCCGTCCTTGGCGTACGGCTTGATGTTGTAGACGTCCCCGCTGGACGACGCCGGGTCCACCCACACCGCCTGCGGCGGCGGCGCCATGGCGACGGACGCCTGGTGCTCGTCGTACGAGGCGGCCGAGACCATCCCGGCGAACAGCGTCAGCGCCGCCACCAGGTTGAGCGCCGCCATGAGACCCGTGCCCAGCCGTCCCCTGCGCCGCCTGCCGAGCCAGACCGAGACCCACACGCCCGCCGCGGCCAGGGCCCAGCCGGCGATGTTGGGCGGGACGAGCCCGCCTTGGCCTGTCGCCGCCAGCAGCAGCATGGCCAGCAGGTAGCCGCGCAGCACCCACCAACCGGGGCGCAGCTCCGGCAGGAAGCCCACGAAGCTCCGGTACGGCCCCTGGCCCATCAGCCTGGTGTGCGCGCCCAGCACCCACGCCCGAGGGTCTGGACGGCGCTTACGGCGGCTCTGAGGCCGGTCTCCGTACGCGGCCGCCAGCTCCTCCGCGTAGACCTCCGGCGGCCCGAGCCGGTGCTCCAGCGGCAGATCCGACTCCGCCGCGATCTCGGCCAGGTGGTCGTCGAGGTCTTCGAGCAGCTCCTCCCGCTCGGGATGGTCGGCGAGGGCATCCCGTACGGCCTGCGCGTACTGGTCGGGGGTCATGCGTGTCCCTCCTTGAGCAGGGATGCCATGGTGGCCGAGAAAGAGGCCCAGGTCTTGGCGGACTCGGCGTACATGGCCCTGCCCACCTCGTTGAGCCCGTAGTACTTGCGGTGCGGCCCCTCGTCGGAGGCCACCACGTACGACGTCAGCGCCCCAGCCTTGAACAGGCGCCGCAGCGTGCCGTAGACCGAGGCGTCGCCCACCTCTTCCAGGCCCGCCTCTCTGAGCCGGCGCACCACGTCGTACCCGTATCCGTCGCGCTCGTTGAGCACGGCGAGCACGGCGAGGTCGAGCACGCCCTTGAGAAGCTGGCTGTGATCCACGGTTAGAACACTACTGTGCAAAGCGAAGTAGTGGCAACAAGAAACCGGGCGGCGCCCGAAGGTGCCGCCCGGTTCTCAGTCAGTCACTCGACCTCGGTCACGCCGCGTTGGAGCTGGTGGGCGTGGGAGTCGCGGTCGGGGTCGGGGTCGGGGTCGGCGTCGAGCACGGCCCGTAGGACTTGGTGATCGTCGCGCTGTTGTCCGGACCCGTGATCGACAGCGTCACGGTGCCGCCCTTGGCGTCGTCGCCGGTCAGTGCCTTGGAGAACGAGTCGACGCTCTTCGTGCCACCGTTCCAGTCGAAGTACTCGGCGCCGCTGGAGACCGCCTTGCCGTTCAGCGACCAGGTCCAGGAGACGCGGGCGCGACCGGTCGAGGTGATGGTGCCCAGAGCGTTGAGCGTGCAGGACTGGGTGGTCGACACCGAGGCGGAGGCCGAGACCCTGGCGTCCGGAGCCTCATCCCGGCACCAGACCCGGTAGTAGGCCCGGTTGGAGGAGGTGCCGTCGGGGCTCAGGACCTCCAGCTGCGCCCAGCCGCGCTGGCTGTGACGCGGGGAGATGCCCAGGTACACCTTGCGGGAGTCGCGAACCCTGACCGTGCCGTAGTCGGCCACGTCACCGTTGAGGATCCAGCGGTAACGGACCCACGCCGGGGAGTCGGAGTGGATCAGACCGACGAAGTCGATCTTGTCGCCGGGGGTGCAGGGGCCGGTGTACGAGTCGGGGCTGGCCCACGCGCGCGCCGACACCTTCGGGTCGAGGTGCGAGCGCACTTCCTTCGGCTCCTGGCAGGAGACGGAGAAGTAGCCCTTGCCGGAGGTGACCTTGCGCGGACCGAGGACCTGGACGGCCTCCCAGCCCCTGACGTCCTCGTCGAAGGTGACGGACTGCCTGACCGTCACCGACTTGGTGCCCTTGCCCTTGAGCGTGATCGACTTGATCTTGCCCTTGGACCCGTCACCGTGGAGCCAGCGGTAGGCCACCTTGGTCTTGCCCTTGACCGTGACCTTGATCCTGGCCGCGAAGTTGACCGTGACCGGGCAGGATCCTTCGTAGTTCCGGTCCGACGCGTAAGGCGTCGCCACCGAGACCTTGGGCTTGGCCTTGGTCGCCGCCTGGGCGGGGCTGGCGACCAGACCCGCGGCCATGGCGGCCAGCACCGCGGCGGACGCGCCCAGCGCCGCCACCCGACGTGCTAACCCAACAGACTTCATGTGAGAGTGCTCCATTCCGTGAGGGAAGGTACGCGCTCGGGAACGGTCGCCACGCTGTCACCTTTCGTGCACAGCTATATGGCAAAGCCCCCGTAATGCCTCTTTACCTAATCACAATACTGATTGCACACTCAACTCATGACATGTACCGGAAATGTCCGGATTTCTTCAGCTATCGGGCGATTGTCCATGCAATGCCGTCGAGGATGTCGTGTTCGCTAACCACGACCTGGGAAAACGCGAAACGTCGTACGATCCGGTCAAGTATTAGCGCCCCCGCGCCAATCACATCGACTCTTCCCGGATGCATGACCCCTACCTCGGCACGCTCACCATGGGTCATCGCGAGAAGTCGCCGCGTCACCCCGTGAACCTCTTCGGCGGAAATCCGGGAGTGGTGAATCCGCTCCGAATCGTAAGCGGGCAGGCCGAGCGCCATACCGGCGACCGTCGTCACCGATCCCGCCAGGCCGACCAGCGTGCGGGCCTCACGGACGGGCACCTCCGCCTCGACCCGGTCGAGCGCCGCCTCGATGTCGGCCACCACGGCCTCCAGGGCGAGCGCGGAAGGCGGGTCCCCGGCGTCCTTGAGGTGCCGCTCGGTCAGGCGTACGCAGCCGATGTCCACCGACAGCGCCGCCTCGGCGTGCTCCGAGCCGACCACGAACTCGGTGGACCCGCCCCCGATGTCCACCACCAGGTAAGGGGGCATCGGCCCCTGCGGCAGCTCGGTCTCCGGCGACAGCCGGATCAGCCCCTTGGTCGCGCCGGCGAACGAGAGCTCGGCCTCCTCGGCGCCCGACACCACCTCCGGCTCCACCCCGAAGATCTCGCGGACCCCGTCCACGAACTCCTGCCGGTTGTCCGCGTCCCTGGTCGCGCTCGTGGCCACCACGCGGGTCCGGGTGGCGCCGTGCCGGTCGATCAGCTCGCGGTAGGCGCGCATGGCCTTGAACGTGCGGTCCAGGGCGTCGGGGGCCAGCCTGCCGGTCCTGTCGACGCCCTGGCCGAGGCGCACGATCTCCATGCGCCGCTCGATGTCGTCGATGAGGTCGTCGCCCACGTCGGCGACGAGCAGGCGTACGGAGTTGGTGCCGCAGTCGACGGCGGCTACACGCATGGTCCGTCACTCCACCAATCGGGAAGCGCCTCGAGCGCCTCCCTGCCGAAGGGGTTCGCTCCAGGCACCGCCAGCTCGTGCGCGACGAGCGCGTGCAGGCACTTGACCCGCAGCGGCATGCCGCCGGTGCTCTGCATGTCGCGCGGCAGCGGCTCGAGCCCCTGCTCCTGCGCGGCCTCGTCGCGCCTGGCGACGTAGTCGTCGTGCGCCGCCCGGTACTCGGCGGCCAGCTCGGGATCGGTGGCCAGCCTGGCCTGCATCTCCCGCATCAGTCCCGAGCCTTCGAGCGTGCCGATGGCCGAGGCCGCCTTGGGACAGGTCAGGTAGTAGAGGGTCGGGAACGGCGAGCCGTCGGGCAGCCGCGGCGCGGTCTCCACCACGTCGGGGTTGCCGCACGGGCAGCGGTGCGCCACCTCGCGCAACCCTCTGGGCGGCCGCCCGAGCTGCTGTCGTACTGCCTCGACGTCCTTACTGTCCAACGCTTTCCTTCCCTGTCACGGCCCGCCGCCCCGTGCCCTGGTCGGCGGCCTCCACCGACTCCCAGAGCGTCTGGTACCACGGTGGCGCGGCCGGTTGCTGCTGCACGGCCGTCTGCTGCTTGGGCTGCTGGCGCTCCATCACCACGAAGCACTTCTCCCCGGGCCCGCAGTAGAACAGCCGTTCCTTGGCCGTCTTCTTGATCCAGTTGGGATCGTTGGTCTGCCGGTCGCGCTCGAGCAGCGCCTGCTTCTCCGCCTCGACCCTGGCCTTCTCCGCCCGGAGCTCGGCGATGCTGCGGCGCAGGCTGATGTACTCGCGGACGGGGTAGGCCAGGCTCATCGCGATCGCGCACACCACGATGGCCAGGATGGCGGCCCGCCCGGTCAACTGCGGCCTCTTCGCCACTTGCACCCCCTACAAGTACGGGGGCCCGCGGGTGGATCAGGATGCCGCGAGCCCGGTACTCGAAACTAGCGCCGGAAACGCGGGAACGCGGCACGACCCGCGTAGCGGGCGGCGTCGTCCAGGAGCTCCTCGATGCGCAGCAGCTGGTTGTACTTCGCCACGCGGTCGGAGCGGGCCGGGGCCCCGGTCTTGATCTGGCCGCAGTTGACCGCCACCGCCAGGTCGGCGATCGTCGTGTCCTCGGTCTCGCCGGAGCGGTGGCTCATCATGCAGCGGTAGCCGCTGCGGTGGGCCAGGTCCACGGCGTCGAGCGTCTCCGACAGCGTGCCGATCTGGTTGACCTTGACCAGCAGGGCGTTGGCGGTGCCCTCGTTGATGCCGCGCTCGAGCCGCTCCGGGTTGGTGACGAACAGGTCGTCGCCGACGAGCTGCACCTTGTCGCCGAGGGCCTCGGTGATGGCCTTCCAGCCCGCCCAGTCCTCCTCGTCGAGCGGGTCCTCGATGGAGACCAGCGGGTAGTTGGCGACCAGGTCCTCGTAGAAGGCGATCAGCTCCTGCGCCGACAGACCCTTGCCGTCGATCGTGTAGACGCCGTCCTTGTGGAACTCGGAGGCGGCCACGTCGAGCGCCAGCGCGACGTCGTCGCCGGGCACGTAGCCGGCCCGCTCGATGGCGACGAGGATGAGGTCGAGCGCGTCGCGGTTGGACGGCAGGTTGGGCGCGAAACCGCCCTCGTCGCCCAGACCCGTGGCGTAGCCCTTCTCCTTGAGCACGCTCTTGAGCGCGTGGTAGACCTCGGTGCCCATGCGCACGGCCTCGCGGAACGACTCCGCCCCGATCGGCGCGATCATGAACTCCTGGATGTCGACGTTGGTGTCGGCGTGGGCGCCACCGTTGAGGATGTTCATCATCGGCACGGGCAGCACGTGGGCGTTGGGCCCGCCGACGTAGCGGAAGAGCGGCAGGTCGGCGCTGTCGGCGGCGGCCTTCGCGACGGCCAGCGACACACCGAGGATGGCGTTGGCGCCGAGCTTGGCCTTGTTGGGCGTGCGGTCCAGGTCGATCATGATCTGGTCGATGATGCGCTGGTCCTCGGCCTCGACGCCGTTGATCTCCTCGAAGATCTCGTCGGTCACGGCCAGGACGGCCTTCTCCACGCCCTTGCCGCCGTAGCGCTTGCCGCCGTCACGCAGCTCGACCGCCTCGAACTGGCCGGTGGACGCCCCGCTCGGCACGGCCGCGCGGCCGGTGCTGCCGTCGTCGAGCACGACCTCGACCTCGACCGTGGGGTTGCCTCGGGAGTCGAGGATCTCGCGGGCGTATACGACCTCGATGGTAGCCACGGGATGCGCTCCTAAATCGGAAAGGCAATATGCCATCAGAGCCTATCGGTACGTCCGTACGCCACACCGCACGGTCACGCCCGTGCCCCGGTGGACCTTCCGGCCGCCCAGGATGCGCCAGACACTACGCGCCCGCCTGCGGCGATGCGGCGCTTCTCGGGCCGATGGCGGCATCGAGCACTCGGCGGCGGCACCACGCGTCCGACGCGCGGCGCCAAACCATCGGCCACGGCGCGCCCACGACAGCGGCGCACTCAGCCCCACGCTCTCATGGTCATGCCCTCAGCCGGGCGGCGAGGCAAGCAGCGCGACGGGCGCAGCGCACCCCGGGAGGGCACAGCGCAGCCGAGCGGGCGCGGGGTGGCACGGCGCGACCGAGCCAGGGCAGCGCGGCCGAGCGAGGCGCGGCGCGGCCGAGCGAGGCGCGGTGCCGTGACCCGGCGTGCGTCAGGCGGATTCCCAGGAGTGGACGCGGTCCCGGTACGCGCGGGCCGCGGCCCGGAGCTCGGCCTCGGCGTCCAGGCCGGCGTCCGCGGCGCGGCGGACCAGGTCGAAGAGCTCGCGCGCCACACCCTGCCCCACGGCGGCCGCCAGCGAGTCGGGCGCGCCGGCGCGGGAGGCGCGGCGCAGGAGCTGGGCGGCCAGCGACAGCGCGGGCTGGCCCATGGGCACGCCGTCGAGCACGGACTCGCGCCCCTTGGCCGCCCGCTCGGCCGCCTTGATCGCCTCCCAGTTGTCGTTGACCTCGTCGGCGCTCTCCGCCCGCACGGAGCCGAAGACGTGGGGATGGCGGCGTACGAGCTTCTCCACGATCCCGGCCGCCACGTCGTCCATGTCGAAAGCTTCGGCCACCCGCGCGTGGAAGACCACCTGCAGCAGCAGATCGCCCAGCTCCTCGCGGAGCGCCGCATAGTCGCCGTGCTCGATGGTCTCCAGCACTTCGTAGGCCTCTTCGAGCAGGTACGGCACCAGCGACTCGTGCGTCTGCTTACGGTCCCACGGGCACTCGGTGCGCAGCCGGTCCATCACCGCCACCAGGTCGAGCACCCGCGCCCCCGGCAGGTCGTACGAGCCCGGCACGACCTCGACCAGCGGCGGCTCCTCGAGCGCGATCGCGGCGTGCCCCACCGCGCGCATGAAGTCCTCGGAGTCCTTCTCGGACATCGACGCCAGCCACACGACGGTCTCACCGACCGCCCGCGCCGCCAGCCCCCGCGGGTCGGGCTCCACGACCTCGACCGCGACCCCCGCCTCCTCCAGGTACGGGAGCTGCGGATGCGCAGCCGAGCCGGTCAGCACCGGCCCGGAGCGCAGCGCCTGCCAGGCCTGGTGGCTCAGCAGGCCCGGCGCGACCCTGGGCGAGGTGGTGACGACGATCAGCGGCACGACTCAGCCCTGCTGCTGCTGCTGCGCCTGCTGGGAAGCGGCCTTGCCGAACCGGCCCGCGTCGACGAACAGCGCGGGGTTCTCCTGCGACGGCTGCGCGTTGACCACGCCGAAGCGGGGGCTGAACGTCGTCTTGATCGTGGCGAACTCCTTGCGCAGCTGGTCCGTGCCGCCCTGGCCGGCCGACTGCTGCAGCTTGGCCATGCCGACGGCCGTGCGTGCGTACTCGCGGGCGTAGGTCGGCGCGACACCCAGGGCCAGCAGGTTGATCTCGGGGTTCTGGTACTGGCCCGGGTCCTGGAGCTTGGCGTCGATCTCCTTGTCGGTCACCTGCACATTGCGGCGGGCCATGAACTGCCTGGCCGCGCTGATGTCGGCCAGCCGCTGCAGCACGTACTGGGTGACCGGCACGCCGAGCGCCGTCTCGTCCAGGTTGTTCCTCTTCAACGCGGCCTTGTACGACTCCGCGTCCGCGGTGAGCTGGCTCGTCGAGATGCGCTCGCTCCCCACCACGGCCGCGGCCCCGGCCTGCATGGGAGAGGAGCAGGCGGTCAGGGCGATGCCCACCGCCGCGGCGGCCACAGCCACTCGTATCGACTTCACGTGCGTCCCTTTCCGACCGAAAACCGCCGCTAGCTTACCCGCGCTGGCTCGAGGAACATCGCCTCGACCAGGTCACCGCACCATTTGAGCAGGTCAAGATCGCGTAGTGGCTGCCCCCCGAGCGGCTTGGTCTTGGGGACGGGCACCAGCAGCGTCTCGGCCGCCTGCTTGTATATCGCCTTCTTGTAGAGCCGGTCGAGCCGGACCTGCTGCGACTCCCTCAGCCTGGCGGGACCAAATTTGATGTTCTGTCCCTGCAGCGTGACGTCCGTGAGCCCGGCCTGGCGCGCCTTGATCCGGAACCTGGCCACCTCCAGGAGGTTCTCCACCTCCGCGGGCGGCTTGCCGTAGCGGTCGGTGAGCTCGTCGCGCACCTCGTCGATGTCGGCGGGGGTGGCGATGGCCGCCATCCGCTTGTACGCCTCCAGCCGCAGCCGCTCGGAGGTCACGTAGTCGTGCGGGATGTGGGCGTTGATCGGCAGCTCGACCTTGACGTCGGGCTGCTCCTCGTGCGCCTCGCCGCCGTCCAGCTTGGCCTTCTGCTCCTGCACTGCCTCGGCCATCAGCCGCACGTACAGGTCGAAGCCGACGCCCGCGATGAACCCGGACTGCTCGGCGCCCAGCACGTTGCCGGCGCCGCGGATCTCCAGGTCCTTCATCGCGACGTACATGCCCGCGCCCATCTCGGTGTGCTGCGAGATCGTGGCCAGCCGCTCGTGGGCGGTCTCGGTCAGCGGCTTCTCCGGCGGGTAGAGGAAGTACGCGTACCCGCGCTCCCTGCCCCGCCCGACGCGCCCGCGGAGCTGGTGGAGCTGCGAAAGGCCGTAGTTGTCGGCCCGGTCCACGATCAGCGTGTTGGCGTTGGGCACATCGAGCCCGGACTCGACGATCGTGGTGGAAACCAGCAGGTCGTACTCCCGCTCCCAGAAGCCCACCATGATCTTCTCGAGCTGGTGCTCGTTCATCTGCCCGTGCGCCACCGCGATGCGCGCCTCGGGCACCAGCTCGCGCAGCCGCGCGGCCACACGGTTGATCGAGGCCACCCGGTTGTGCACGAAGAAGATCTGCCCGTCGCGCATCAGCTCGCGCCTGATCGCGGCCCCGATCTGCTTCTCCTCGTACGGCCCCACGAACGTGAGGATCGGATGCCGCTCCTCGGGCGGCGTGAGGATCGTGGACATCTCGCGGATGCCGGTCAGGCCCATCTCCAGCGTGCGCGGGATCGGCGTGGCCGACATGGCCAGCACGTCGACCTGCGTACGCAGGTGCTTCATCGCCTCTTTGTGCTCGACGCCGAACCGCTGCTCCTCGTCGATGATGATCAGCCCGAGGTCCTTGAACCTGACCTCGGGGCTGAGCAGCCGGTGCGTGCCGATCACCACGTCGACCGCGCCCGACCTGAGCCCTTCGAGCGTGCCCTTGACCTCGCCGTCGGTCTGGAAGCGGGAGACCGGCTTGAGCGAGACGGGGAAGCTGGAGAAGCGCTCGGTGAACGTCGACATGTGCTGCTGCACCAGCAGCGTCGTCGGCACCAGCACGGCCACCTGCTTGCCGTCCTGCACCGCCTTGAACGCCGCCCGCACCGCGATCTCGGTCTTGCCGTAGCCGACGTCGCCGCAGATCAGCCGGTCCATCGGGATGCCGCGCTCCATGTCGCGCTTGACCTCGTCGATGGCCTCGAGCTGGTCGCCGGTCTCGGCGTACGGGAAGGCGTCCTCCATCTCGCGCTGCCACGGCGTGTCCGCCCCGAAGGCGTGGCCCGGCGAGGCCATGCGGGCGGAGTAGAGCCTGATCAGCTCCCCCGCGATCTCCTTGACCGCCTTCTTCGCCCTGGACTTGGCCTTGGCCCAGTCGGCGCCGCCCATGCGGTTGAGTGTGGGCGCCTCGCCGCCGACGTAGCGGGTGACCTCGTCGAGCTGGTCGGTCGGCACGTAGAGCCGGTCGCCCTTGGCGTACTCGATGACCAGGTATTCGCGGGTGGCGCCCTGGACCGTGCGCTGCACCATCTCGACGTAGCGGCCCACGCCGTGCTGCTCGTGCACCACGTGGTCGCCGACCTTGAGCTGGAGCGGGTCGACCATGTTGCGGCGGCGCGAGGGCAGACGCCGCATGTCCTTGGTGGACGCCTTCTGTCCGACCAGGTCGAGATGGGTGAGCACGGCCAGGCTGGGGGTGATGAAGCCGTGCTCGATGAGCCCCGTCGAGACGTGGACGACCTTGGGCTCGGGCGCCTCGCCCAGGAACTGCTGGAGCCTGGCGGGCACGTCGACGCCCTTGAGCAGCTCCACCATGCGCTCGGCGGGCCCGTGGCCCTCGCTGAGCAGCACGACGGCCTTGTCCTCGGCCAGCCAGCCCTTGATGTCGGCCAGCGCCTTGGCGGTGTCGCCCCGGTAAGCCTCGGAGTCCTGGGCGTCGAGCTCGACCCCGCCGCCGAACGGCGCCATGGTCCACCACGGCTGGCCCAGCACGTCGGCGTGGTCGCGGACGTCCTCCAGGGTGCGGAACGCCGCCGCGCCCAGGTCGATGGGCGCCTCGCCGCCGGCCGCCGCGTTGATCCAGGAGGCCTCCAGGAACTCCTGCGAGGTGCGTACGAGCTCCTCCGCCCGGCCCCTGATCCGCTCGGGGTCGCACACGAACACCGCGGACCGCACCGGCAGGTGGTCGAGCAGCAGGTCCATCTCCCCTGACAGCACGGGCGCGAACGCCTCCATGCCCTCGACCGGCGTGCCCTCGGCGAGCTGGTCGAGCACCTCGGCCAGCGGCGGGTACTGCTCGGCCAGCTCCCGCGCCCGGGCCCTGACCTCGTCGGTCAGCAGCAGCTCACGGCACGGCGGCGCGAACAGCCCGCCTTCGGCCGCCTCGAGCGAGCGCTGGTCGGCCACCTTGAACCAGCGGATCTCCTCGACCGTGTCGCCCCAGAACTCCAGCCGCAGCGGGTGCTCCTCGGTCGGCGGGAACACGTCGAGCAGCCCGCCGCGCACGGCCACCTCGCCGCGCTTCTCCACCATGTCGACCCGATGGTAACCGTTGCTCACCAGGCGGTCGACCACGTCCTCGAGGTCGGCGTCGTCGCCGGCCCGCAACCGGATCGGCTCGAGATCGCCGAGCCCCTTCACGATCGGCTGCAGCAGCGCCCTGACCGGCGCCACGATCACGCTGAGCGGCCCGGCCGCGGTGTCGCCCTTGATCGGGTGCGCCAGCCGCCTCAGGACCGCCAGCCGCTGCCCCACGGTGTCGCTGCGCGGCGAGAGCCGCTCGTGCGGCAATGTCTCCCATGCCGGGAACACCGCCACAGAGTTGGGCTCGATGAGGCTGGTCAGAGCCGCGGCGAGGTCTTCCGCCTCACGCCCCGTGGCGGTGACCGCGAGCACGGTCCGCTGGTCGTGCGTGGCCAGCGCGGCCACGCCGAACGGCCGCAGCGCGGACGGCGCGACCAGCGCGACATCGCCGCCCTCTTCGAGAGCGGCGGTCAACTTCGGGTCGGCGCGAACAAGGTCAAGTAGCCCGGAAAGACTCATCAGATACGCCCACAGCCCCACGACGGCAACACGACTACCCCCGGCCGAGTCAGGTCGCGGGGGTCCTCCCCCAGGGTACTCGCCGACGCACCCTCAGCCGATCCGATAACCAGGCACGGAGGGCCAGCGCACGGTGAGCACGGTCGAGGCCTCCTCCGCGTACCACGAATGGTCGACGCCCTTCCCCCAGACCACGTAGTCACCAGGCTCGGACAGCAGCACACTGCGGCCCGGCAGCTCCACCCGGAACCGGCCGCTGATCAGCACCAGCAGGGCGGTGCGCTCTTCGCCCTTGACCCACTCCCCCCGCTCGTCGCCCGGCGGGTGGACGCCCCACTTGATCTCGACATCGTCGCTGTGCCTTGGATCGCCGAGGGGTTTGAAATGACCCAGCAACCAGCCACGGTCCGCGGCCGCGTCGACGCCGGCGTTCCCCACATAGACCACTTCGCTCACGGGCCAGGACGCTAGCAGGGAAATGCCTTACTGATTCGGATCGATTGATTACTGTAGGTGACATGTCTGAGGTGCGATCGGTCGCCCCGAGAGGCGACCTTTTCGGTCAGCGGGTCCGCGAGCAGTGGGCCGGCCTGCTCGGCAGGCGGCTCGACGTGCTCGTCGCCGGGTGCGCGCACGACGAGCCGCTCGCCCTGGAGCGGATCGAGACGAGGGCCACCGGGGTCGACGAGGACCATCCCGTGATCAGGGCCGTGCTGGGTGAGCGCGCCGACCTGGTGTCGTGGTCGCTGGGCGACCTGCGCTGCGTGCCCCTGCCGCCCAGGTCGTACGACGTGATCCAGGTGTCCTTCCTGCTCGAGCGGGTCAGGCACGCGGAGCTCGTCCTCGACCGGCTGCTGCAGTCACTGCGTCCGGGCGGCCTGGTGCTGCTGCGCATGCGCGACCGCAGGTCCGCCTACGGCCTGCTCGACCGGATCGCGCCGTCGTGGCTGCGCCGCCTGCTGTGGCGCCTGGTCGTCGCCCCGGGCACGCCGGGCCCGCTCCCCGCCGTCTACGAGCCGCTGGCCTCGAGCGACGGCATGCACGCGTTCTGCCTCAGCCGCGGGCTCATGATCACCGATGACACGCGGAACACCAGCGGCCCGGCGCGCAAGCGCAGGCTCGCCGCCGCCGCGCTCGCCGCGGTCGCCAAGCTGACCAACGGCCGCTACCCAGCCGGCCACGACGAGATCACCATGGTGATCAGGAAGCCCCAGCACCACTTCGCCCGGCTTCTCTAGCCACCACTCGTATGAATCGGTAGACTTCCCTACCAATTCAATCGGAATAGTTGGGATGTTGCAGACGTGGAGTGGACCCCCGACCCGCGCGAGCTGGCCGACCTCGAGCTGCTGCTGTCCGGCGCGTTCGAGCCGCTGACCGGGTTCCTCGGCCACGATGACCTCCACGCGGTGCACGAACGCGGCACGCTCGCCGACGGCACCGCGTGGCCCGCGCCCGTCACGCTCCACCTGCCCGCCGACGTCTCGCCCGGCGACGAGGTCACCCTGCTCGACCCGGAGGGCCTGCCGCTGGCCACGCTCACGGTGAGCGCCCACGAGCCCGACGGGCTGACCGCAGGCCCCGTCAAGGGCCTCGGCGCCCCCGAGCACGGCCCGTTCGCGCGCCTGCGGCGCACCCCGGCCGAGGTCCGGGCCGAGCTCGGCGACCGTCCGGCGCTCGCCGTCACCATGCGCGGCCCCCTCGACGACCTCTCCGAGATCGTCGCCACCGCGAAGGAGCTCGACGCGGTGATCATGCTCCTCCCCCTCTCGTACGGCGAGCCGGGCCCCGCGGTCGTACGCGCCGCGCTCCGCGCCAAGGAGAAGCTGCCCGAGGACACGATCGTCGTCTCCGTGCCCCTGGCACCCCGCGAGGAGCCCGAGATCGACCTGGAGCTGCGCGAGCACGTCGCCACCGCCTACGGCGCCGCCGAGCACCTGGCGGGCCCGGACCCGGTCCGCATTCCCGGCCCTCCGCACCGCAGGGGCCTCGTGGTCTTCTTCACCGGCCTGTCGGGCTCCGGCAAGTCCACGATCGCCCGCGGCCTGCGTGACGCGCTGCTGGAGCTCGGCACCCGCACGGTGACCTACCTCGACGGCGACGTCGTGCGCCAGCTGCTGTCCAAGGGCCTGACGTTCTCCAAGGCCGACCGCGACCTGAACATCCGCCGCATCGGCTTCGTCGCCGCTGAGACCGCCCGCCACGGCGGCCTGGCCATCTGCGCGCCCATCGCCCCCTACGCGGCCACCCGCGAGGAGGTACGCGAGATGGTCGAGTCCGTCGGGGCGGACTTCCTGCTCGTGCACGTCGCGACGCCGCTGGAGGAGTGCGAGCGGCGCGACCGCAAGGGCCTGTACGCCAAGGCGCGCGCCGGTCTCATCCCCGAGTTCACCGGCGTCTCCGACCCCTACGAGGAGCCGGACGACGCCGATCTGGTGATCGACACCACGCACCTCTCGATCGACACGGCCGTCTCCCAGGTCCTGGGAGCTTTGCAGTCAGGAGGATGGGTACGTTGATCGACTTCCCCCTGATCGTCGGGTCCTTCTTCGTCGCCATCGTGGTCGGGCTGACCGGGATGGGCGGCGGGGCGCTCATGACGCCGATGATGATGCTGTTCTTCAACGTCCCGCCGCTGGCCGCGGTCTCCAGCGACCTGGTCGCCTCGGCCGTGATGAAGCCGGTCGGCAGCTTCGTGCACCTGCGCCGGGGCACGGTCAACCTGCGGCTGGTCGGCTGGCTCTGCGCGGGCTCGGTGCCGGCCGCCTTCTGCGGCGTGTTCCTGGCCCGCGCGTTCGCGGTCACCGACGGCGTGAAGTACGCGCTCGGCGTGGCGCTGCTGCTGGCCGTGGCGGGCATGGCACTCAAGACCTGGCTCGGCGGGCGGGGAGGAACGTCGAGCGCACACGAGATCGTCGTGCGCCCAATTCCGACCCTACTGGTCGGTACGGTAGGCGGACTGGTCGTCGGCGTCTCGTCTGTAGGATCCGGATCGCTGATCATCGTGGCCCTGATCGCCCTCTACCCGGCGCTCAAGGCCAACCAGCTCGTCGGCACCGACCTCGTCCAGGCCGTGCCGCTGGTCGCCTCCGCCGCCCTCGGGCACCTGCTGTTCGGCGACTTCCAGCTGGACCTCACGCTGTCGCTGCTCATCGGCTCGATCCCGGGCGTCTATCTGGGCGCCAGGATCTCCTCACGCGCCCCCGGCGGCCTGATCAGGGCGCTGCTGGCGATCGTCCTGCTGGCCTCCGCCTGCAAGCTGCTCGACGTGAGCAACACACTGACCGCCTGCGCTCTGGGGGCCGCCATCGTGATCACGGTCGTGGGGTGGCGGGTGCGGGTCAGGGCCTCGGCACGGGTGTCGAGCGAAAATACGGATCTCGAGCCAGTTCGCTGAACGCCCGGCCGGCGCCCGTACCGGCGTCGAAGCTGGTGTCGCCGCGCGGCGCGCGCGGCGAGTCGAAGTACAGCAGCGCCTTGATCTGCGGATACCGCTTGATCTGCCGCCGCACCGACTCGAAGAACGCCCGCTTGTCCCCCTGCTGGAACACCCCCCACTCGGCCACCATGACCGGCTTGCCGGGGAAGCGCGCCTGCATCCACCGGTAGAAGCCCGGCCAGTCCGGATATTCCTTGCGGGTCTTGTTCACCAGGCCCTCGAAGTCGTCCACCCGGCTGTCGGCGTACGGGTCCATGGCCACCCAGTCGACCACGTCGTCACCCGGGTAGAGGTCCTCGAACCAGGGCTCGGCCGCCCAGTTGGGCGCCCCCATGTACGTCATGACCATGACCGCGTTCTTCACGCCGTCGGCCCGCAGCCTGAGCACGACGTGCCGGTACATGGCCGCGTAGTCGGTGGCCTGCATGCCCGAGCCCGACGAGGTGTCCACGTCGTTCTCCGGCTCGTGGTGAAGGGTGAGGAAGAACCGCTCGGGAAAGGTGCGCCGGAGGTAGCCGGCCAGCCGGTCGATCCTGGCGTCGAGCGCGCCGTCGGCGATCTCGGCCCAGGTGCGGTCGAGCGACGGCTTCCAGTTGATCATGAGCAGCCGGGGCCTGGCCGGGTCGCGGGCCATCCTGATCTCGGCGTCAGTGGGGAACAGCTCGCTGCCCCGGTGGTAGACGTGCACCACGTCGGCGGCGGCCCCCATGCGCGCCTCCGCGCCGTGCAGAGCGTGCTCCAGCGGGGCGCCGGTGAAGACCTCCGGCGCGACGCCCCACCAGGCGCCGCAGGACGGGATGAGCCTGGAGGTCGCCGTACAGGACGGCGAGCCCGAGGGGTCCTTGACCGCTACGGGCGCCCGCGCGTTGGAGCCCTCGGCCGTGGAGCAGGCGGCCAGCGCCGCGATGACGGCCAGAATGACCGCGGCGTTCGTTGCGGTTTGAGAAATTCCCCGTAGCTGCAAAGCCTTTCAACCCCCTCGTCGAATGACCCCCGCCTATCAAACCTGAACCTTGCCATGTCATTCCTGGAACTTCAGCCAGTGTGCAGAGTCTCTCCTGCTCACAGCGAACAGAGCCGCCCCAGAATTTCCGGACATTTCAATTTATAGGTGGCTTTACCTTGTACCCCTACTGGAGAAAATCTTGGGTAATCGGCTTGGCTGATAATCGTCCGCCCTATAGTGGGCGCACATCTCGACGCATTTCCAGGAGACCCTTCCCCCATGAGCTCCGGCACGGACCTGGACGAGCACCTTTCGCTGCTGCGCAGGCGATGGCTGCTCCTGGTGGGCTGCGTCGTGTTCGGCGGCACGGCCGGACTCGCGCTCATGCGCCTCACGCCGCCCTCCTACACCGCCACCACGCAGGTGCTGGTCATGCCGGTCGGCTCGCAGGAGCCGGCCAACCCGGTGACCAGTCGCCAGCGCGAGCCACTCAACCTCGACACCGAGGCCCAGGTCGCGCAGTCCGCCGTGGTCGCCACGCGGGCGGCCAGGGCGCTGGGGGTCGGGAGCCCCGAGCCCGTCGAGGTCTCGGTGCCGCCCAACTCGGCGGTGCTGTGGATCTCGGTCACCGCCTCCGACGCCACGGTCGCGGCCGCCCAGTCCCGCGCGTACGCCCAGGCCTATCTCACCAACCGCCGCGAGAGCGCGCTGGCCGCCCTGGCCGACCAGCAGCGGGCCGTGCTGGCCAAGCTCAAGCAGGTCAACACCGCCATCGACACGGTGATCAAGCAGCTCGGCGGGCTGGCCAAGTTCGGCCCCGAGCACGCGATCGCGCTCCAGCGGCAGAGCGTGCTCAACCGGCAGGCCGCCGGGCTCGCCCTGAAGTACGACGCGCTCAGGACGGTCGCGGTGACCCCCGGCATGGTCATCAGCCAGGCCGCCCCGCCGTCCGCGCCCGTCTCCCCCAGCCTGCCGCTCTACCTCGGCACGGGGCTCATGGCCGGGCTGCTGGCCGGTGCGGCCGCCGCCTACGCCCGCGACCGGCTCGACCGGCGGCTGCGCACGGCCGCCGACGTCGAGCGGCTGACCGGCCTGCCCGTGCTGGGCGACCTGTCGAGCCCGCGCGAGCCCGGCGTGGCCCACGAGCTGGCCTGCGCCGTGGTCGCCACGTGTCCGGGCAAGCGGCTGCTGGTCAGGGCGCTGCCCGCGGACCTGCCCGACTCGACGCGGGCCGACCCGGTGGCCGTCAACCTGCCGCTGACGGTGCTCGACGGCTCCGACGTACGCGATCTGTCCAGGGCGGACGCGGCCCTGCTGCTGATCGGTCTCGGCCGGGTCACCTCCGACCGGGTCATGGCCGCCGTGCGGCAGCTCGACCGGCACGACGTGCCGATCATCGGCGTGGTGACGGCGACCGACGCGCTGCCCTCGTTCGTGCCCCTGCTGGAGCCGCGCACGCACACCCCGCTCGGCAAGCTGGTCGCGACCGGCGAGCTGGAGGTGGCCGAGACCACGCCCATGCACGCGATGCACCCCCGGCGTCCCGGCCAGCCGACGTGAGGGGGCCCGCGTGGCCGATCACGGTGCTGCTCGTCGGCTATCCGGTGTGGTGGGCGCTGGGGTTCGGCGGGCTGTCGGTGATCGTGCTGGCGGTGCCGATGGCGATGGTGCTGTGGCGGCGCCGGCCGATCAGGGTGCCGCGCGGGTTCGGGCTCTGGCTGCTGCTGATCGCCGGCTACCTGGTGAGCGGCCTGATGCTGGCCGAGATGCCGCCGGACACGTACGGCGACTTCGGGCCCGGGCGGTTGATCGGCTACCTCATGCGGCTGGCGCTCTACGTGGCCATCCTGATCATGGTGCTCTACCTCGGCAACCTGACCGAGCGCGAGCTGCCGCAGCTGCGCCTGGTGCGGCTGCTCGGCGTGCTGTTCGTCACGACGGTCGCGGGCGGGCTGCTCGGCGTGTTCTTCCCCTCGTTCGCGTTCACCTCGCCGATGGAGCTGCTGCTGCCCGACTGGGCGGCCGGCAACTCGTTCGTCCAGAACCTCATCCACCCGACTGCCGCCCAGACACAGAAGGTGCTGGGCTTCTCCTTGCCGCGGCCGGAGGCTCCGTTCGAGTGGGCCAACGCGTGGGGCAGCAACGTGTCGGTGCTGCTGGTGTGGTTCGTGATCGGCTGGTGGGTGTACGGCACGCCGCGGCAGAAGGCTCTCGTGGCGGCCACGCTCGCCCTGGCCGCCGTCCCCATCGTCTACTCGCTCAACCGGGGCCTCTGGATCGGCCTCGGCCTGGCCCTCGTCTACCTGGTCGTCCGGCTCGGGGGTCGCACCAGAGTGGCGCTCTGCGGGGCGGCGGCGGTGGCGGCGCTGGTGTTCGCGCTGAGCCCGCTCGCGTCGCTGTTCGCGCAGCGGCTGGACAAACCGCACTCGAACGACATCAGGGCCTTCACCGTGTCGGCCACCGTCGCGGCCGCCGCGCACTCGCCGATCATCGGCTACGGCAACACGCGCAACGCCATGGGCAACCATCGCACGATCACCACGGGCAGGACCCAGTGGTGCGAGGGCTGCGGCCATCCGCCGCTGGGCAGCGACGGCCAGCTCTGGCTGCTGATCATCACGCAGGGGTTCACCGGGGCGGCGCTCTACGTGGCGTTCTTCGTGGGCGCGATCCGGCGCCACTGGAGTGACCGCAGCCCCATCGGGCTGGCCGGAGTGCTGGTGATGGGGCTGGTGCTGCTCTACATGTTCGTCTACGACGGGCTGGTCACGCCGCTCAGCCTGTATCTCATCTCGTTCGCCCTGCTGTGGCGCAACCATCTGGGAGACGTCTCGTGAACGACGCCGCGATCCGGCTCGGCTATCTCGCGGAGACCGTGCGGCTGCTGTATCCGGGGCCGGGGGCGCTCCGGGCTTACACCGTGCTGCCGCATGCCGCCGTGCCCCGGCGGCTGGTGCCGCGCCGCTGGTGGCATCCGTGGTCCTCGGTCATGGTGCCGGGTGAGGGGTCGATCGCCGCGTACCTGAGCGAGGTCTTCGGACGGCCCGTCGAGACCGTCCTGCACGTACGTCCGGCGCTGCGGGCCAACCGGAAGCCCATTCTGGAGGCGCGCTCGGACGGGCGGCGGCTGGCGTTCGTGAAGGTCGGCGACAGCGAGCGGGCCCGCTCGCTGATCACCACGGAGGCGGCGGCGCTGCGCCGGCTGGCCGGGCTCCCGCTGGCCACGGTCACCGTGCCGGCCGTGCTCCACCACGGCGTCTGGCGCGACCTGGCGGTGCTGGCGCTGTCGCCGCTGCCGGTGCGGCGCGGCCGGGTGCCCCGGCCGCTGCTGATCGAGGCGGTCAAGGAGATCGCCTCGACCGGGGGCCCGTGCGCGGCCTGGCACGGAGACCTCGCGCCCTGGAACATGTGCCCCTCCTCCGACGGGCGTCTCCTGGTGTGGGACTGGGAGCGGTACGAGGTCGGCGTCCCCTACGGCTTCGACCTCGTGCACCACTTCTTCCAGCGGGCGCTGCGCTCGATGGCCCCGCCGGTCGCGGCGCGGGCGTGCGTGGCGCGGGCCGTACGCGAGCTCGCCCCACTCGGACTGTCCGCGGCGGTGGCCAGGCAGACCGCCATCCGTTACCTCATCGCGCTGGCCGACAGGCACGCCGCCGACGGCCACGCGCCGCTCGGGCCGCCGGAGACCTGGCTCAATCCGGCCGTCGATCATGAGGAGCTGCTCGCATGAGGGCCATGAAGGCGTCGGTGCTGTCGCTGTCGCGCGCCACGGGGCGGCTCACGTCGGGGGCGCGGGTGCTGCCGTCGTTCATCGTCGCGGGGGCGCAGCGCTGCGGCACCACCTCGCTGTACCGCGCGCTGGCGCAGCATCCGCTGCTGCTCAAGCCGGTGCTGCACAAGGGCGTGCACTATTTCGACGTCGGCTACTGGCGGGGGCTGTCCTGGTACCAGGCGCACTTCCCGCTGCGGATGAGCGCGGGGCTGGTCGAGCACCGGTACGGCTCGCGGGCGCTGGCGTTCGAGTCCTCCCCCTACTACCTGTTCCATCCGCTGGCCGGGGAGCGGATCGCGGCTGATCTGCCCGGCGTGCGGCTGATCGTCCTGGTGCGCGATCCGGTGGAGCGGGCGTGCTCGGCCCACGCGCACGAGCTGGCCAGGGGGTTCGAGACCGAGTCGCACTTCGAGTCGGCGCTGGAGCTCGAGCCCGAGCGGCTGGCCGGGGCCGAGGAGCTGCTGTGCGGATCCCCCTTCTCCCTGCACCACTCCCACCGGCATCACGCGTACCTGGCCCGGGGCCGCTACGCCGACCAGCTCGACCGGCTGGAGGCGCTGTTCGGGCGCGAGCGGATCCTGGTGCTCGACAGCCACCGCTTCTTCGCCGAGCCGGAGACCGTGTACGACCGGGTGCTGGAGTTCCTGGGCGTGCCGCATCTCGGATACCCGGTGTTCGAGCGGCACAACGGGCGTCCTTCGCCGCAGCCGGTGCCGCGCGAGCTCGCGCGGACGCTGCGCGAGCAGTTCGAGCCGTACGACGCGCGGTTGGTGCGGTGGCTGGGCGGTGAGCCTTCGTGGCGGCGATGACCGCGGGCCTGCGGCGGCGCGGGATCGCGGGGATCTGCGGGGCGGTCTTCGGGGCCTTCGCGCAGTTCGTCCTTGTCATGGTCGTGACCAGGACGTTCGCTCCCGCTGACGCCGGCGCGTTCTTCGCGGCGACCGCGCTGGCGCTCATGGCGGCGGGGATCGCCAAGCTGGATGCGGGGAACGGGCTCGTGTACTTCATCGCGCGGGCGAAGACCTACGACTACCTCGGCATTTCCGGATATATCCGGGCAGCCCTCGTGCCCTGCGTGGCGGTCTCCTGCCTGGCGGGAGCGGTGCTGTACCCGCGGCTGGGCCCGGTGGCCGCGCTCGTGCCGGTCATGGTGGTCGGCGACGTGCTGCTGGCCGCCACCCGTGGATTCGGGGCCATGCGGCCCACGGTCCTCGTGGACGGGGTGCTGGTGCCCTTCGCCCAGCTCGTGCTGGTGGCCGTGGTCTGCGCGACGGACGCGGTCTCGTGGCTGCCGGTGGCCTGGGGGGCGCCGTACGTGCCGGCCCTGGCCCTGGCCTGGGCCGGGCTGCGGAGACGGGTGCCGCGGACGCCGTACCTGCCCGGCACCGGGCGCGACCTGTGGCGGTACACGGCTCCCCGGTCCGCGGCGGGGGCCATCCAGGCGGTGTTCCAGCGACTGGACATCGTGATCGTCGCGCTACTCGGCGGGCCGGCGCAGGCCGCCGTCTACACGGCCGCCACCCGTTTCAAGGTGGTCGGGCAGCTCGCGAACCAGGGGCTGGCGCAGGCCGTACAGGCTCGGCTGGTCACGGCGCTCGCCGACGGAGAGCGGGCACGGGCCGGAGAGCTGTACCAGACCGCCACGCTCTGGCTGGTGCTGCTGACGTGGCCGGTGTGGCTGGCGTACGCGGCGCTGGCGCCGTGGCTGCTGCGGCTGTTCGGACCCTCCTACGGGGCCGCGGCGCCCGTGGCGCTCGTGCTGGCGGGCACGATGATGGTGGCCACGGCCTGCGGGATGGTGGACGTGGTGCTGACGGCCGCCGGACACACGGGCACGAGCCTGCTCAACCTGGTCGCGGCGATCACGTGCACGGTGGTGCTGGACGTGGCCCTGATCCCCGTCCACGGGGCGTTCGGGGCGGTGCTCGGCTGGTCGGGCGGGGTGCTGGTCAAGAACCTGCTCCCGCTCTGGCAGCTCCACCGCCGCCACGGCCTCCACCCCTTCGGCCGCCACACCCTGGCCGCCCTGCGAGGGAGCGCCGCCGCCTGGACTGAGGAACGCAGGGAGCGATGCGACCGGAGTGACGAGGGAAGGCGGCGGCCCCCCGGCGACCGGGCCGCCTCCACGGAGTGGAGGCCATGAACACGCGCACTCGGGTGGTCGGGTGAGCCGTGCTCCGGTGCTGGTGACCGGGCTGCCGAGGAGCGGCACGAGCTGGACGGGCAAGATGCTCGCCGCCGGCGGCGACCTGGTCTACGTCAACGAGCCGCTCAACCCGCAGCACCCGCCGGGCCGCTGCCCCGGAGTGCTCAGGGCCTCGGTGACCCACAGGTTCCAGTACATCTGCGACGACAACGCCGCCGACTGGCTGCCCGCCTTCCGCGACACCGTGGCGCTGCGCTACCGCTGGCTCTCCGAGCTGCGCGCGAACCGCTCCCCGTACGATCTGGCCAGGCTGCTCCGCTACGGCACCGCCTTCTCCTTCGGCCGGCTGACAGGCCGCCGGGCGCTGCTGGACGACCCGTTCGCGGTGCTGAGCGCCGGCTGGTTCGCCTCTTCTCTGGGGTGCCGGGTGATCGCGCTCGTGCGGGATCCGGTCTCGTTCGTGGCGAGCTGGCAGCGGCTCGGGTGGACGGTCTACTTCCACGAACTGCTCGAACAGCCGCTGCTCGTCCGCGACCACCCGGAGCTCCTCGAGCTGCGCGCCCTCGTCGGCTCCCAGGACCGCGTCATGAAGGCGGCACTGCTGTGGCGGGCGACCCGCACGATCCTGACCCGTACTCCCGGAATCCTCATCGTCTCGTACGAGTCGCTGGCCGCCGACCCGCTGACCGGCTTCCGGCGCCTGTACGACCACGCGGGCCTGGCCTGGACGCCGGCCGCGGAGCGCCGCATCGCGCGGGCCTGCACGGGGCCGTCCAGAGGTGGTACGGGGTTCGCCTGGTCGGGTCTGTCACGCACGGCCTTCCGGCCCATGGACTCCCGCCGGGCGCTGGACGCCGCGGGCCAGGGCCTCAGCTCCGAGGACGTGGCCCGCGTACGCGCTCTCACCGCCTGACGCGGTCTGTCAGGCAGGCGCACGCACCCTCACCGCCTGGCCCGGCCGGCCAGGCAGGCGGCCAGCAGCCGCGCCGCGAACGGCAGGTCGTCCACGAGGTAGCGGCGCGCCAGCCGCCCCGGCTCGCAGACCAGCCGGAACGCCCACTCCAGCCCTGTCCGGCGCATCCATCCAGGCGCTCTGGACACCGTGCCGGCGGCGAACGCGATCGCCGCCCCGCACCCCACGAACCACGCCTCCGGCAGCTCCTCCCGCAGGTCGGCGATGAGCCTGTCCTGCCGGGGGAAACCCAGCCCGACGAACACCAGCCGCGGCCGCGCGGCCACCACCTTCCTCCGGACCCGCGCGCTGCCCTCGGGGGTGGCGTCGAAGTCGTAGGGCGGGGCGTGCACGCCGCACACCTTCAGCCGAGGGTGGCAGCTCGTGAGCTCGTCCGCCGCCTTCCGCGCCACGCCTGGGGGGCCGCCGAGCAGGTAGACGGGCCAGCCGCGGCGGGCGGCGAGCTTGCTGAGCGACCAGATGAGGTCCGCGCCCGTCACGCGCTCGGGCACCGGGGTGCCGAGCAGCCTGGCCGCCCACACCAGGGGCATGCCGTCGGTCACCACCAGCTCGGCGGTGCACACCAGCTCTCTGAGCGCTGGGTCCTTGGCGGCTGCCCGGCAGATGTCGATGTTGGGGGTGACGATCCGCCCGCCCCTGCCGGCCTCCAGCTCGGTCTCCACCCGCCGGACCACCTCATCCTCGGTGAGCGCATCCACCCCGATCCCACCTACCTGCACCCGCCGCACCCCTGCCGCACCGACCGCCGGCACGTGCACGTGACCGGGAGCGTGCGCCCGGTCGGCGGCGTGCGCTGGATGGGCGGCAGGCGCCTGGTAGCTCGGGCGGTCGTCGGTGGCCGGAGTCCGAGCGTCAGAACCGCGTCGATGACCGGCGGCGGACGTGGGCCGTGCATACGGCGAACGCCTCTCACCACGCGGCGCGGCGGAGGATGCCGCTTCCTCGTCGTGAGGCGGCTCACCGAAACCGACCGGGCGCGCTGCGGCGGGCACCTGGGCGCGCGTGTCACGCGCTGAGCCCTGGCGCGTGCCAGGTGCGGAGCCCTGCTGCGTGCCAGGTGCCGAGCCCTGGTGCGCGTCGTCCGAAGGCGGTGTGTCCGTGAGCGGCCCAGGAGACGATGCGTCCCCACGCGGCGCTTCCTCAAGCGGCGCCTCGCCACGCGACGTATCCCCAGGCGGCGCCCCACCACGCGACGTCTCGTCACACGACGTATCCCCCGGGGCAACCTCCCCGGGCGGCGTATCCCCAGGCCTTATGGGCGGGAGCGGGATGGTGTCCTCGGGGAGGCGTTGGGACGGGACAGGTGGGCTGGTGGTCTTGGGCGGAGTCAAATGCCGTGCCCCCTACGGTGAAGGGCGGAAAGGATCGTTGGCGCGGAGACGAGGCCGGCCGCCACCGCCAGGGCGATCGGGGCGCGTGGCTCCCCCGGGCGGGTCGCCAGGGCGCGGAGGGCCCAGCGGGTGGCCTCGCGGCGGTGGCCGAGCGCCGCGTGGGCGAAGGCCAGCTGGCCGCAGACCCGCGCCGCGCCGCGCGGATCCACGGCCAGTTCGGGGTGCCGGGCGAGCATCCAGTCGAGCCCGGCAATGCGGTCCGCCCAACGGGCGACGTAGTGGGACGCGCCCCAGCGCACCCGGACGAGCGGGCGGTCCACGTACGTGATCGGTTGCCGCTTGGCGGCGCGCAGGGCGAGATCCCAGTCCTCGTTCTGGCCGTTGGGCGCGCTCTCGTCGGCCCACAGGGCGCCGCGCTCGAACAGGAACGTCGACGAGTGCACCATCACCATGCGCGAGCGGGCCAGGTCGTCCGCGGTCACCGTGTCGCGTCCGGCCAGGCGAGGCACTCGGGTCGGTTCGCCGGGCCCGCGCTCCTCCCGTACGTACTCCACCTCGATGCCGCAGCTCGCGAACGCGCCGCCACGGTCGCGCAGCGCCCGCACCTGGGCGGCGAGCTTGCCGGGCAGCCACAGGTCGTCGTCGTCGCAGAAGGCGACGAGATCGGTGTCGCAGGCCGCGATGCCGGTGTTCCTGGCGCCGGGGAGGCCGGGCGTGCGTGTGTTCGGCAGGACCCGGGCCGAGGCCGGCACGTCGACGTCGGCAGGGGCGACGCCGTCGGCGACCACCACCACGGACAGGCGACCCGGGTGGTCCTGGGCCAGCGCCGACTCCACCGCCTCGCGCAGTTGCGCCGGCCGGTCGCCTCTGGTCGGGATCACGACACCCACCGAAAGGGTCATGGCGCCTCCCGGTAGCCGTACCGAGCCCGGAGCGGCCACGTCAGCGCGTTGACCACCCGGCGGTCGCCGTCACGCATCCCTGTCATCCACGAGTCGTCCCGGCGCAGCTCGACCCGCCCCACGAGGAAGCGCATCGGGTTGCCGGAGGCGGTGTGGGAGGGGCCGAGCCAGACCGTGCGGTCGTCGAGGAACGGCAGGTCCGGCTCCGCGAGGCCGAGTCCGAGCGCCAGTGAGCCGAGCGTGGGGCCGGGGGCGGCGAGCAGGTCCTCGTAGCGGACCCTGACGACGCGGGCCCCGCGCCCCGGCAGGAGCTCGAGTGCGGTGTTCTGGGCGGTCCAGTGGACCGCCGTGCGGGCCGGCCCCCACTGCGTCATGGGCCGCCCGTCCTCAGGGCGATGCACGGTCCTGGCCCACGAGTGGGCGACGGCGCGAGGGTCCCTGACCACGTGGACGATCCGTACGTCCACCCCGCCGGCGACCAGACAGCAGGCCAGGGACGCGTGCTTGCTGGAGTCGATCACGACCGGAGCGCCGATGGCCTCGTACAGCAGCCGGTACGCCTGCACGTACTCGGCCAGGTCCGGGTGCTCGATGCGCGGGATTCTGCGGGTGCGGTCGACCCGCCGTCGCAGCGTCAGGATCCTTCCCACCAGGGCCGGGGTCCATCCGCCGAACGCGCGCTCCCCCACCTGCCGCCAGAAGGGACAGACCGGGAACGGCGCCCCGCACCCGCAGAGCTCCTCCGCGAGCACCCCCCTCTCCCACAGGTGCACTACCTCCCCAAGCGCGACCACGCCGGGCAGCTCGCCCAGGAGCCTCTCGAGCAGTGTTGTGCCACTGCGTCCGAGGCCTCCGAGATAGATGACCCGGGTGGTGGTCGCACGGTCGGTCACGGAGGAGGGCCTTCGCGTCGTGAACACGTAATGCGATGACCCTAGCGCGGAGAGTAATCAGCGGGTCGGGGAACCCGAAAAGATCTACCTAGGTGCGTCGACGATCATGCCGGCGCCGACGGTGCCGTTCGTGGCCTCATCCACGAGAATGAAACCGCCGGTGAGCCTGTTACGCCCGTAATCGTCCACGAACAGCGGCTGCGTGACCCGCAACGACACCCGCCCGATCTCGTTGAGACCCAGCGCCGTCGCCGTCTC
>NZ_JBFANV010000004.1:0-269437 GCF_040674955.1 Nonomuraea sp. NPDC049695
ACCAGGCAGCCCGGACTCGATCGGCTGCGCATAGTAGGCCGCGACCGCGCGGTCCGGGCAGACGACCAGGACCGTGACGCCGCAGTCCAGCAGCATCCCGGCGGTGCCATGGGGTGGATCGGCCGGGTCGGTCGGGTGGCTTTGACGATGACGATGATGAGTGCGGTGACGCCGCCTACGACGACGGCCAGCACGACAAGGATGACGCAGGAAAGAGCGCCCCGACGGCGACCTCATCGAGCGTGACATCGAAACGTGACGGCCGGCGGTGACCCACGCGTGATCCAGGTCAGGCGTGCCGGCGGAGCGGACGGGAGCGCCCGCGGGCCGTCCGGAATGTCCCTGGCCTGGAGAGGGTTGAAGCACGTGTGAAAAAGATCGGGTTCCTCAGCTTCGGGCACTGGATGTCTTCGCCGTACTCGGAAGTACGCAGCGCGTCCGACAGCCTGCTGCAGGCGATTGAGTTGGCCGTGGCCGCCGAGGAACTCGGTGCCGACGGCGCCTACTTCCGGGTCCACCACTTCGCCCACCAGCTCGGGAGTCCATTCCCGCTGCTGGCGGCCATCGGCGCGAAAACAAGCCGGATCGAGATCGGCACAGGCGTCATCGACATGCGGTACGAGAACCCCCTCTACATGGCCGAGGACGCCGGTGCGGCCGACCTCATCGCAGGCGGACGGCTACAGCTCGGCATCAGCCGCGGGTCACCGGAGCAGGTGATCGACGGCTGGCGCTACTTCGGCTACGAGCCGGCCGAGGGCGAAAGCGATGCGGACATGGCGCGTAGGCACGCGGAAGTCTTCCTCAAAGTGCTCAACGGTGAGGGATTCGCCCAGCCCAACCCGCGGCCGATGTTCCCCAACCCGCCCGGGCTTCTGCGTGTCGAGCCGCATTCGGAAGGACTGCGGGAGCGGATCTGGTGGGGTTCCAGCTCGAACGCGACCGCAAAGTGGGCTGCCGGGCTGGGCATGCACCTGATGAGCTCCACTCTTAAGGACGACGAGAACGGCAAGCCGTTTCATGTGCAGCAGGCCGAGCAGATCGCCGCCTACCGGCAGGCTTGGAAAGAGGCCGGGCACGAGGGCGAGCCGCGGGTTTCGGTGAGCCGATCGATCATGCCGATCGTCACCGACACGGACCGCGCGTACTTCGGTCAGGAAAAGGCGAGTTCTGACCAGATAGGTTTCATCGACGCCACCACCAGGGCCATCTTCGGGCGCACGTACGCCGCCGAGCCCGACGTACTCGTCAAGGAACTGGCCACCGACGAGGCGATCGCGGCGGCTGACACGCTTCTGCTGACGGTTCCCAGCCAGCTCGGCGTGGACTACAACGCCCACCTCCTCGCATCGGTCCTGAACCACGTCGCTCCCGCGCTCGGCTGGCGTTGATCGCCGTATTGCAGGGCCCACCTGCGATTCGCCATTACATTCCAGGTAAGCCCGATGGGTCTCGCAAGGTGGGGGGAGTCGGACGCAGGGGCCTCTAACTGCGACTTCACGCCGGGGCGGAGCCCCTGATGAGACAGCCCGAGCGTCAGCGAGGATCGCTCGGGGCGGGCTCCAGCAGACCCACCCGGTAACCGGGCAACGGGCGGGCGATCGGCGAGCGAAGCGAGCGGAGGTCTTCGGGGGGTCGAAGGGGGCGCGAGCCCCCCTGGGAGGCGCTGCCCGAAGCCCCGTCGTGCGAAGCGCGTCCCATCGCGGAGGACCATGCAGTCCCCGGGAGCGCCGGGAAGCTCTAGGCGGTTTTGTGGCCGGCGCGGAGAAGGCCGTATGTCACCGCTTGCTCGAGCGCCTGCCACGACGCCTCGATGATGTTCTCCGCCACCCCGACCGTCGCCCACTCTGCCCTGTCGTCGCTGGACGTGATGAGGACCCGGGTGATGGCGCCCGTGCCGTGGGTGCCCTCCAGGATGCGGACCTTGTAGTCCACCAGTTCCAGCTTCGCCAGCTCGGGGTAGAGCTTCTCGAGCGCCAGGCGTACCGCCTTGTCGAGGGCGTTCACGGGGCCGTTGCCCTCGCCCGTCGCGACGATGCGCTCGCCCTTGGCGTGGAGCTTGACGGTGGCCTCGCTGACCAGCTCGCCGCCCTTCGTACGCTCCACGATGACGCGCCACGACTCGACCTCGAAGTGGCGGGTGCGCTCCCCGTGTACGGTGTCGCGCAGGAGCAGCTCGAACGAGGCGTCCGCGGCCTCGAAGGTGAAGCCCCGCGACTCCAGGTCCTTGACCCGCGCCACCAGGGTCTTGGTGTTCTCCGGGGTCAGTTCGTAGCCGAGCTCGCGGCCCTTGAGCTCCACCGAGGCGCGGCCGGCCATGTCGGAGACGAGCATGCGCATGTCGTTGCCGACCGCGGCCGGGTCGATGTGCTGGTAGAGGTTGGGGTCGACCTTGATGGCGCTGGCGTGCAGGCCGGCCTTGTGGGCGAAGGCGGAGGTGCCGACGTACGGGGCGTGGGAGTTGGGCGTGACGTTCGTGACCTCGGTGATCGCGTGGGCGACGCGGGTCATGTCGGCCAGGGCGGTCGGAGGCACGAGGTCGAAGCCGCGCTTGAGCTGGAGGTTCGCCACGACGGTGAAGAGGTTGGCGTTGCCGGAGCGCTCGCCGTAGCCGTTGGCGCAGCCCTGGACGTGCGTCGCGCCCGCCTTGACGGCGGCCAGGGTGTTGGCGACCGCGCAGCCGGTGTCGTCGTGGCAGTGGATGCCGACCCTGGCGCTGGTCTGTACGGCCTCGTGGACGATCTCGGCGAGTTCGTCGGGGAGCATGCCGCCGTTCGTGTCGCACAGGGCGATGACGTCGGCCCCGGCCTCGGCGGCGGTCCTGATGACCTCGAGCGCGTACGCCGGGTTGGACCGGTAGCCGTCGAAGAAGTGCTCGGCGTCGAGGAAGACTCGCTGGCCCTCCGCGCGGAGGTGGGAGACCGTGTCGCGGATCATCGCGAGGTTCTCCTGCAGAGTCGTGCGCAGGGCCAGCTCCACGTGCCGGTCGTGACTCTTGGCGACAAGGGTCACGACCGGCGCGCCGGATTCGCGCAACGCGGCCACCAATGGGTCGTCGGCTGCCTTCACACCGGCCCGGCGGGTCGCGCCGAACGCGGCGAGTTGCGCGTGCTTCAGGTCGAGCTCTGTTTGAGCGCGCCTGAAGAACTCTGTGTCCTTGGGGTTGGCGCCCGGCCAGCCCCCTTCGATGAAGCCGACGCCCAGGCCGTCCAGCTGGCGCGCGACGACAAGCTTGTCGGCGACGGTGAGGTTGAGCCCCTCCTGCTGGGCGCCGTCACGCAGCGTCGTGTCGTAGACGTGGAACCGGTCGTCGGCCATCAGTCTCTCTTCTCTCAAAAGTTCTCTGGGAAGGTCCCTGGAAGTTCCTGGAAAACAAAAAGACCCCTCACGGACGTGAGAGGTCTGCGCGCTGGCGGTGTCCCTTTTCAGCCAGCGCGCCTGCCGATAATGAGCAGACCGTAGAACATGGTGCCACCCAGTCTGCCACATGGATTCACCATCTGGCACACCGATCTCACCCTCTGGGACAGTCCACTACACGGTGACGCCGCTGCCACCGGTGATGACGCGCTCCAGCGTCGCCGCGTCGAATGCCTCGTTGCCCAGCACCTGCCCGTTGAGGAGCACCGTCGGCGTGCCCTCCAGCCGTACCTTCGCGGTCTCCTCCAGATGAGCCTGCGCGTACGACTGCGACCTGACGCATTCGTCCACCGAGGCCCCCGCCTGCCTGGCCGCCTTGACCAGGTCCTCGACGGCGAACCCGGACGCCTCGCCGTGCGGCGCCGGCTGCATGGCGTACAGCTCGTCCCTGAAGGCGAGCCAGCTCTCCTCGGGGACGCAGCGGGCGGCAGCGGCGGCGCGGATGGAGTTCGAGCGCATGGGCTCGTCCTTGAAGATCGTCACGGGGTGGAAGACGACCTTGACCTTGCCCTCCATCGCGAGCTTCCTGATGGTCGTGTCTACTCTGGTGTGAAGTTCCTTGCAGATGGGACAGTCGAAGTCCTCGTACAGGTCGAGCACGGGAGCGGTGCTCGACCGGTCGGCCAGGACCATCGAGCCGTCCACCTGCCGGGCCAGCCGCACCTCTTCGGACGACTCGCCCGGCTCCGAGAACGCCAGCACCCCGAGTACGGCGAGGGCCACGCACGCGAGCGCCACCGCCAGCAACCGCTTCATCATCTGCCCACTCTCACGTCATTGATCGCGCAGACCCTACCTGAAACCGGAAGAATGGCCACATGAAGGCATATCTCCTTGACCCCGCCGTCGCCCAGTACGTCTTTGCCCACTCCACCCCGCCCGATCCCCTGCTGGAGGAGCTGGCCAAGGAGACGGCCGAATCCACGGGGGACGCCGCCGGCATGCAGATCTCCCCCGATCAGGGCACCTTCCTCACCATGATCACCCAGCTCGTGGCCCCCCAGGTCGTCGTGGAGGTAGGTACGTTCACCGGCTATTCGTCCGTGTGCATCGCCAGAGGGCTGTCCGGCGGGCGGCTGCACTGCTTCGACGTGAGCGAGGAGTGGACGTCCGTCGCCCGCCGCTACTGGGAGCGAGCGGGGGTGGCCGACCGGGTGACGCTCACGCTGGGGCCCGCGCTGGAGACGCTCGCCGCCTTCGACCAGCCCATCGACCTGGCCTTCATCGACGCCGACAAGGGCAACTATCCCGGCTACTACGAGCTGGTCATGGAGCGCCTGCGGCCCGGCGGGCTGATCCTGGCGGACAACACGCTGCGCAGGGGGCACGTGGCGGACCCGGCGCACGACGAGACGACGACCGTGGAGATCAGGCAGTTCAACGACCTGGTGATCGAGGACCCGCGGGTGACCGTGCTCATGCTGCCCGTCGCGGACGGGATGACGATGATCAGGAAGAACTAGCCGAGAACGTGCGTGGCCGGGCCCCGAGGGGACCCGGCCACCTCACGCTAGGCGACCTTGTGGATCCAGTTGTGGGGGTCGGGGCGGGCGCCGTACTGGATGCCCACGAGGTCCTCACGCACCCGCATCGTCACGGGACCAGGCGTGCCGTCCCCGATCGTCCAGGAGCGGTCCGCGCCCCTCACCGAGCCCACCGGCGTCACGACGGCCGCCGTCCCGCACGCGAACACCTCGGTGAGCTCCCCGGACGCGCACCCCGCCTGCCACTCATCGACCGAGACGAGGCGCTCCTCGGTCTCCAGGCCCAGGTCGCCGGCGAGCTCCAGGATCGAGTCCCTGGTGATGCCGGGCAGCAGGGTGCCGGTCAGCGCGGGGGTGACGAGCTTGTCGCCGAAGACGAAGAACAGGTTCATCCCGCCCATCTCCTCGACGTACTTGTGCTCGTGGGCGTCCAGCCACACCACCTGGTCGCAGCCGTTCTCCACCGCCTGCCGCTGCGCGACGAAGGCCGCCGCGTAGTTCCCACCGCACTTGGCGAAGCCCGTGCCGCCGGGGGCGGCGCGCGTGTACTCGGTGGACAGCCACACCGAGACGGGCTTGATGCCACCCGTGAAGTACGAGGCCGCCGGGGAGGCGATCACCATGTACTTGTACATCTTCGACGGGTAGTTGACGCCCAGCCCCGCCTGGGTGGCGATCATGAAGGGGCGCAGGTAGAGGCTGTGGCCCTCGGTCGTGGGCACCCATTCCTTGTCGGTCTGGACGAGGAGCTCGAGCGACTCGACGAACGTCTCCTCGGGCAGCTCGGGCATGGCCATCCGGAGGGCCGACTGGTTGAAGCGGGCGGCGTTGGCGTACGGGCGGAACGTCACGATCGAGCCGTTGGTCTGGCGGTACGCCTTGAGCCCCTCGAACAGCTCCTGCGCGTAGTGGAAGACCGAGGTGGCCGGGTCGAGCGAGAGCGGGCCGTACGGCATGAGCCTGGCGTCGTGCCAGCCCTGCCCCTCGGTGTAGTCGATCGAGATCATGTGATCTGTGAAGATCTGCCCGAACCCGGGGTTCGCCAGTACCTGCTCTCGCTCGGCCGCGGTGCGAGCGTGGTCGGATAGCTGCACGTCGAAGCTGAGCTTCTGAGCGATGGTCATGACGGAGGTCCTTCTCTCTGCGAAATCTGCCCAAACCTACAGAAAACTGCGGATAGGCGTCGGTGGCCGGCGCTGCCCGCGGGCAGCCCCGTACTTCTTATTGTCTCGCTATATGGGATGGCAAGCGGCCAATGGGGTGGTTAGGCCGTTTGGACGCGAAAAAGCGCCCGGCGGTCCTCCGCGGACCACCAGGCGCTCTCGGGGCTAGGCGGTCCTAGCCGGATACTCGCGCGGTGATGTCGTCACCGATCTCGTGCGTGGTACGGCCGGCCCAGCCGGCCAGCCGCTCGACGATGTCCTCGGCCACCGCCTGCTCGACCTTGGCCGCCTCGGCGTGCCGGCCGAGGTGGTCGAGGAGCATGGCGACGGACAGGATGGTCGCGGTCGGGTCGGCCTTGCCCTGGCCGGCGATGTCGGGCGCGCTGCCGTGCACCGGCTCGAACATGCTGGGCGCGGTCCGCTCGGGGTTGATGTTGCCGCTGGCGGCCAGGCCGATGCCGCCGGCGATGGCCGCGCCGAGGTCGGTGATGATGTCACCGAACAGGTTGTCGGTGACGATCACGTCGAACCGCTCGGGCTGGCTCACGAAGAACATCGAGGCCGCGTCGATGTGGCAGTAGTCGGTCGTGACCTCGGGGAACTCCTCCGCCACGCGGTTGACCGTGCGCTGCCACAGGTCGCCGGCGTAGGTGAGCACGTTGGTCTTGTGGACGAGCGTCAGCTTCTTGCGGGGGCGCGACTTGGCCTTCTCGAACGCGTACCGCACGACGCGCTCGACGCCGTAGGCGGTGTTGAGCGACTCCTGCGTGGCGATCTCGTACGGTGTGCCGCGCCGCATGGCGCCGCCGGTGCCCGCGTAGAGGCCCTCGGTGCCCTCGCGGACGACGATCATGTCGATGTCCTCGGCAGGCGTGTCGGCCAGCGGGGTCTCCACGCCGGGGAACAGCTTGACCGGGCGCAGGTTGACGTAGTGGTCGAACTCGAAGCGCAGCTTGAGCAGCAGGTCGCGCTCGAGGATGCCCGGCGGGACGCTGGGGTCGCCCACGGCGCCGAGGAGGATCGCGTCGTAGCCGCGCAGCTCCTCCAGCACCGCGTCGGGCAGGGTCTCGCCGGTGCGGTGGTAGCGTGCGGCTCCCAGGTCGTAGTGCGTGGGCTCGATCTTCGTGCCCACTGCCTCCAGGACCTTGAGGCCCTCGGCCACGACCTCGGTGCCGATGCCATCGCCGGGGATGACTGCCAGACGGATGTTACGCGACTCCATGGGCCGTACCTTACCGCGTCGTCTCGACTGACGAACACTCCATCTCATTTCTCGGACGTCCGTTTTGTGCGTATTGCGGTTCTTTGACCGTTTCGTTAGAGTCCGTCGGGCCTAATCCACGCAGCGGTTGCGTGGAGCCGGGGACCCACCTCCCCCCTGGGGCGAATCGGCACCCACCGCCGTAGGGCTACTTCCAGGCCCGAGCCCGTCAGCTAACCCGGCCGGCCGCATGGAAGGACAGACCCCTGTCTCGCATTGCCATTGCCCTGGCGGTGGGCGCCGCCGGACTCCTCCTGGCCACCCCTGCCCAGGCTTCCCCCAAGGAAGACCCCACCACTCTGACCGACCCCACCACACTGACCGGCGCCGAGATCAAACGCATCCGGGAACAGCAGGCGCCGAAACCCGCCTGGAAGATCGCTGTCGACTTCGCCATGAGCAAGCGCGGCACACCGTACGTGTGGGGCGGCGCCAGCCCGAGCGGGTACGACTGCTCCGGGCTCATGCTCCGGGCGTACGAGCACGGGGGGATCGAGCTCCCCCGCACCGCCGCCGAACAGTACGGCGCGTTCGCCAAGAAGATCGCCTGGAAGGACCTCAAGCCCGGCGATCTCGTCTTCTTCCACGGCCTCGGGCACGTCGGGATGATCTCCCGGCCCGGCTACATGGTCCACTCGCCGCACACGGGTGACGTGGTCAAGGAAGAGCGCCTGAGCGACTGGCGCAGGGAATCCTTCGTGGGCGCCGTCCGTCCCGACCCCAAGGGCGTACGCCTGTGGGCCAGGCTCAAGGAGCAGCGCAGCGCCCCGGCGCCCGCCACGTTCAAGGCGACTCTGTAGGAAGCGCCCGCCTGCCCTGAGCCGTGCCTCAGGGCAGGCGGGCGTCGAAGATGAGGTCCCAGGCGCGGGTCCTGGCGTGGGCGACCGCGCCCAGCAGGACGCCGCTGTCGCCCAGCGTGCTGGCCACCACCGCCGGCCGCAGCGGGCCGAGCTCGGCGATCCGGGTCTCGATGGCCGCGCCCAGGAGGTCGAGGTTGCGGCCCACGCCGCCGCTGAGCACGATCACCTCCGGGTCCAGCACCGCCGCGACCGCCACCAGCAGCCCGCCGATGCGGCGGCCCTCGGCCTCCACCACCGAGCGGGCCACGGCGTCGCCGGAGGCCGCCGCGGCGAAGACCTCCTTGGCCGTGTCCAGGGTCAGGCCGGCGGCGCGGGCCGCGCGGACGACGCCGGGGGCCGCGGTCACCGCCTCGGTGGCGCCGTGGGCCAGGGCGTCGTCCGGCGGGAGCGCGGGCTCCTCTGCGGCGGGCACGTAGGAGACCTCGCCGGCCGCCCCGCGCGCGCCGACGTACAGTTCGCCGTTGATCACGATGCCCATGCCGACACCGGTCCCGATGGACACGAGCGCGAAGTTGGACTTCCCGCGCCCCTCCCCGTGCACGTGCTCGCCGACGGCGGCCAGGTTGATGTCGTTCTCGATGACGAGGTCCACCTCGAGCGTGGCGCGCAGGCGTTCGGCCAGGTCGGGGCCGGGCAGGTTGGGGGCGAACTCCAGGCGGCCGAGCGCGGGGTCGTACACGCCGGGCGATCCGACGACGGCGCAGGCGATGGACGGCCAGTCGAGCTCGGCCTCCCGTGCCGCCGCCCGGCACAGCTCGCCGACCAGGAGGGCGAGTTCGGCGGAGGTGCGCGCGGTGTTGCGCCCGTCCGTCCGGCCGGCGAACGTGCCGCGGAGGTCCGCGACGGCGACCCTGATCCAGTCGCGGCCGATGTCGATGCCGGCGACGTGGGTGGCGGCGGCGTTCACGTCGTACAGGGACGTGACGGGCCCGGGACGGCCGGAGAGCTCCCCGACGAGGTGCACGAGCCCGTCCTCCTCCAGCCCGGCCAGGGCCGCGGAGACCGTGGGCTTCGACAGGCCGGTGATCTTGGCTAGGTCGGTACGGGAGGCGGGGCCGTGCTCCTGGAGGTGGTCGAGCAGGCGGCGCTCGTTCAGCACCCGAAGCAGGCGCGGATTGCCCAGGTCACCCCGCATCGTCGAACCTCCTCGAAAGAAATCTAGCCAACGAGGCTGATAGTAAATTACCTTTCTTACCAAGCACAGGGGCGGCACATTCGGAAGGACGAAGTGCGATGCACCGAGCATGGCGATCAATCCCTGTCGCGGCGGTCTTACTGACCGCCGCCTGCGGGAACACCACAGGCACCACCCCCACGACCACGCAGAGCCAGGGCGGCAAGACGATCGCGCTGTTCCTGCCCGAGTCCAAGACCACCCGGTACGAGGCGTTCGACCGTCCGCTCTTCGAGGCGAAGGTCAAGTCGCTCTGCCCCGACTGCAAGATCCTCTACAGCAACGCCGAGCAGGACGCGCCCAAGCAGCAGCAGCAGGTCGAGGCCGCGCTCACCCAGCAGGCCGACGTGCTGGTCCTCGACGCCGTGGACGCCAACGCGGTGGCCCCGCTGGTGAACCAGGCCAAGCAGAAGAAGGTCCCGGTCATCGCCTACGACCGGCTCATCTCGGGCATCGACTACGCGTACTACGTCTCGTTCAACAACGTGCGGGTCGGCGAGATGCAGGGCCAGGCGCTGCTGGACGCCATGAACGCCAGGGGGACGACGGCGAAGGGCGAGATCGTGATGATCCACGGCTCGCCGACCGACCCCAGCTCCGCCGACTACAAGAAGGGCGCCAAGAGCGTGCTGGACGGGAAGGTGAAGGTCGGCAGGGAGTTCGACACGCCGGACTGGAGCCCCGACAAGGCGCAGCAGCAGATGGAGCAGGCGATCACGGCGCTCGGCAAGGACAACATCACGGGCGTCCTGTCCGCGAACGACGGCATGGCGGGCGGCGCGATCGCGGCCATGAAGCGCGCGGGCTACAAGCAGCTCCCGCCGATCACCGGGCAGGACGCCGAGCTGGCCGCCGTGCAGCGCATCCTCACGGGCGAGCAGTACATGACCATATATCTGGACATCAGGGCCGAGGCGGAGAAGTCCGCCGAGCTGGCCGTCGCCATCGCCAAGGGCGAGCAGCCCACCGCCCCCGCCAAGGTCAACAACGGCGCCGCCGACATCCCCGCCTTCCTCCTCGACCCCATCCCCATCACCGCCGACAAGATCAAGGACACGATCGTGAAGGACGGTTTCTACACGCCCGCCCAGATCTGCACGGCCGAGGTCAAGGCCGCGTGCGCGAAGCAGGGCATCCAGTAGATGCTCTCGGCGACAGGCATCTCCAAGAGGTACGGGGCGGTCCAGGCGCTCGACGGGGCCCGCCTGGACCTGCATCCCGGCGAGGTCGTGGCCCTCATGGGCGACAACGGCGCCGGCAAGTCCACCCTGGTCAAGGCCATCTCGGGGGTCGTGACCCCCGACGAGGGCACGATCACCGTGGACGGCTCGCCGGTCAGGATCGCCAACCCGCACGACGCGCAGTCCCTCGGCGTCTCGACCGTCTACCAGGACCTCGCGCTCTGCGAGAACCTCGACGTCGTGGCCAACCTGTTCCTGGGCACCGAGCGCCGCCGCTGGTCGCTGCTGCGCCACCTCGCCATGGAACGCGCGACCCGCGAGCTCCTCGCCCAGCTCGACGTGCGCATCAAGGACATCAGGGTGCCGGTCGCGATGCTGTCAGGCGGTCAGCGCCAGTCGGTGGCCATCGCCAGGGCGCTGATCGGCGAGCCCCGGCTGGTCATACTCGACGAGCCCACGGCCGCGCTGGGCGTGGAGCAGACGGCGCAGGTGCTGGCGCTGATCGGGCGGCTGCGCGAGCGCGGGCTCGCGGTGCTGGTCATCTCGCACAACCTGGCCGACGTGCGCGCGGCGAGCGACCGCGTGGTGGTGCTGCGGCTCGGCCGCAACGCCGGTGAGTTCCGTACGGCCACCGCCTCACAGGAGGAGATCGTGGCCGCGATCACGGGGGCGGGAGAATGACCGACACGCTGGTACGCAGGCCGTACACGCCGAAGGTCGCGGTCGAGCGGCTGCGCCAAGGGGACGTGGGCGCGTGGCCGGTGGTCGCCGGGCTGGTGGCGATCGCGATCGTGTTCAGCACGCTCAACGAC
This sequence comes from Nonomuraea sp. NPDC049695, assembly GCF_040674955.1. Classification (NCBI taxonomy): domain Bacteria; kingdom Bacillati; phylum Actinomycetota; class Actinomycetes; order Streptosporangiales; family Streptosporangiaceae; genus Nonomuraea; species Nonomuraea sp. NPDC049695. Next base: position 11,356 of record NZ_JBFANV010000004.1, read on the forward strand.
CGGTTCCTCTCCCCCGAGAACCTCACCAACCTCGTCCTCCAGATGGCCGCCACCGGCACGATCGCGCTCGGCATCATCATGGTGCTGCTGCTCGGCGAGATCGACCTGTCGGCGGGCTCGGTCAGCGGCCTGTGCGCCACGATCATGACGATCGCCCACGTCAAGCAGGGCTGGAACCCGCTGCTCGCCATCGTGCTCGCGCTCGCCGTCGGGGCGGCGATCGGGCTCCTGCACGGGGTGATGCTGACCAAGCTGCGCATGCCGTCGTTCGTGGTGACCCTGGCCGGTCTGATGGGCTGGCTCGGCCTGCTGCTCTACCTGCTGCGGCAGGGCGGGACGATCAACCTGCCGTTCACCGGGTTCATCTCCAAGCTGAGCGACACGTGGCTGCCCGGCTGGCTGGCGTGGGCGGTCGCGGCGGGGCTGGTGGCCGTGTCGGCGGGCGCCTCGCTCGTCGCCAGGAGGCTGCGGCTGGCGGCCGGGCTGCCGGTGACGCCGCTGTGGTGGCTGCTCGCGAAGGCGGGCGGTCTGGCGGTGCTGCTCGCCGCGGCGGTGCTCGTCATGTCGGCGGACCGCGGCGTGCCGCTCCTGCTGATCATCTTCGGCGCGCTCGTGGTGCTGCTGGACCTCATGCTCAGGCACACCGCGTTCGGGCGGCACGTGTACGCCGTCGGCGGCAACGCCGAGGCCGCCAGGCGCGCCGGCATCAACGTCACGAGGATCAGGATCCTGGCCTTCATGCTGGCCTCGACGCTGGCGGCGGCCGGCGGCGTCCTCGCCGCCAGCCGCCTGTCCGCCGTCAACCAGGGCTCGGGAGGCAGCGACATCCTCCTCATGGCGATCGCCACCGCGGTCATCGGCGGCACCTCACTGTTCGGCGGGCGCGGGCGGGCGTATGACGCGCTGCTCGGCGTCCTCGTCATCCAGGCCATCACCAACGGCATGTACCTGCTCAGCGTGGACTCCTCGGTGCGCTTCATGGTGACGGCCGGGGTGCTGGCGCTGGCCGTGGCGATCGACTCGCTCGCCCGCAGGGGCGCCGCCCGGTGAGCCGGGTCCTGGGCATCGACGTGGGCGGGACGAAGGTCGCCATCGGGGTGTCCGGCTCCGACGGCCCGGAACTCTCCGCCCACGTGCGCCTGGACACCGGCCCCGACACGCTCGCGCGGGCGCTCGCGGCGGCCCGCGCCCTTGAGGGTTCGCCGGCCGCGGTGGGCTTCTCGACGTGCGGGGTGATCCGCGATGGCGTCGTACGGCTCGCCCCGAACGTCCCCGGCTGGGAGGGGCTCGAGCTGCCGAGGCTGCTCAGGGAGGAGTACGGCGACATCCCGGTCGCCATCGACAACGACGTCAACGCGGCGGCCGCGGCCGAGCTGCGCTGGGGCGCTCTTCGCGGGGTCTCCACGGGCGTCTATGTGAACCTCGGCACCGGCCTGGCGGCGGCCCTGGTGGTGGACGGGCAGGTGGTGCCGGGTGCCCACGGCGCGGCAGGCGAGATCGGTTACCTGCAGGTGGCGCCGGGCGAGCCCGCCTTCGCCGACGGCCGGGCACCTCTGGAGGAGCGCGTCTCCGGCGGCGCGCTGGCCGCCCGCGGCGCCGCCCTCCTGGGCCGCCCTACCACGGCGGCGGAGCTCCTGACCGAGGTGAGCGCGCGGGAACTGGTGGAGGAGACACTGCGGACCCTCGCCATGAGCGTGGCGAACCTGTGCGTGGTGCTCGACCCCGAGTGCCTGGTCGTGGGCGGCGGCATGATGGGCGCGGCGGACCTGATCATGCCGAGGCTGGCGGCCGAGCTCGCCCGGGCGGTGCCGTTCCCGCCGCAGCCGCGCCCGGCCAGGTTCGCGGACGACGCCCCCTTGCTGGGCGCGCTTGCGCTGGCCCGCGCGGCGTTAGCGTAGAGGTATGGCGCCAGAGAAGGTGCGACTCACCGAGGAGAAGGCCACCCTCCTCGCCACCCTGTACGGCCGGGCGCTCGACGCGAGATCCAGGCGCCCGATACTCGGCGACGACCTGGCCGTCGAGGCGGTCAAGAAGATCGACTTCGATTTCCGCAAGACCGGCATGAGCCCCGCCCTGGGCGCGGCCGTCGCGCTCAGGGACCGCTTCATCGACCGGTGGGCGGCCGAGTACCTCGCCACGCACCCGGATGCCACCGTGCTCCACCTGGGCTGCGGCCTCGACACCCGCTTCCACCGGCTGGCGCCGCCGCCCACCGTCCGCTGGTACGACGTCGACTATCCCGACGTCATCGAGCTGCGCGGCCGGCTGTTCCCCGAGCGGCCGGGCCACCGCATGATCGCCTCGTCGGTCACCGACCTGACGTGGCTGGAGCAGGTACCGGACGACGTCCCCGCGCTGGTCGTCGCCGAGGGCCTGCTCTACTACCTCGACCCGGACGACGGCCGGGCACTGTTGCGGGCGATCGTGGACCGCTTCCCCGGCGGGCAGTTCGTCTTCGACGCCGTGAACTGGCTCGGGATACGCCTGCAGAAGCTCAACAGGCCCGTACGGAAGGCCGGGGCCACGCTCCGCTGGGGCATCGACGGCCCTGGCGAGCTGGTGGCGATCCATCCGAGGCTGCGCTGCGTCAGCGCGGTGAGCGCGTTCGACATGGGCGGGTTCGACCGCCTGTCGGCGCCGCACCGGATCTCGACCTGGATCGCCGGGGCGCTGCCGGGGGTGAAGCGGTCGGCGATGTTCTACCGGCTCGAGTTCTGAGGCGCCCCGCCGTTGTCGCGGCGGTCCAGCGCGGTCTGCACGGCCTCCGCGGCCTCGTCCTCGTGCTCTTCCGAACGGTTCCAGGCATACATGTCGTACATGTGACTCATCTCATTTCGCGAGCGTTCCAGAGGGGGACGTCGAACCCCCGTCTCACGTACCGGACGGATGGGACTTACTGGTCGACGCACCGCCACTCGCCGCGGCGAGTCGTCGACCTGCCCTAACAGGCCCCGCCGCGGCAGGTAATAAGTACGAGCACCTGGCGCATTACCTGAAACAGTACCTCAGCAATCTCGTTGGATGTCCTAGCATCTCGCATGCTGAGACGCCAAAGGGGCCGTCACCTGGACGATCCAGGTGACGGCCCCAGGGCCGGAAATAGCGGCGGTCAGTCCTCCAGGTCCACCGAGCGGCCGCTGTCAGCGCCGATCTCGTTGACGATCTGGTCGATCACGTCGGCCGGGATCGCGGAGTCCACGGTGAGCGCGATGAGCGCCTTGCCGCCCTTGGTGGAGCGGGCCACCTGCATCGAGGCGATGTTGACGCCGTGCTCACCGAGCAGGCGGCCGACCACGCCGACGATGCCGGGGCGGTCGGTGTAGGTGTAGAACGCCAGGTGGGCCGTCGGCTCGATCTCCATCTCGTAGCCGTTGACCTCGACGATCTTCGTGATCTGGCGCGGGCCGGAGAGCGTGCCGGACACCGAGACCTGACGGCCGTCGGCCAGCAGGCCGCGCACGGTCACGACGTTGCGCCAGTCGGGGCTCTCCGAGCTGGTCACCAGCTCCACGGTGAGGCCGCGGTCCTTGGCCAGCAGCGGCGCGTTGACGTACGTGACCTGCTCCTCGATCACGTCGGTGAACACGCCCTTGAGCGCGGCCAGCTCGATCACCCGCACGTCCTCGGAGGCGATCTCGCCGCGCACCTCGACGTCGAGCTTGGTGGCGACCTCGCCGGCCAGCGCGGTGAACACGCGGCCGAGCTTCTCGGCCAGCGGCAGGCCCGGCTTGACGTCCTCGGCCACCACGCCGCCCTGGACGTTGACCGCGTCGGGCACGAACTCGCCCGCGAGCGCCAGCTTCACGCTCCGCGCGACCTGGGTGCCGGCCTTCTCCTGGGCCTCGTGCGTGGAGGCGCCGAGGTGCGGCGTGACGACGACCTGGTCGAGCTCGAACAGCGGGCTGTCGGTGCACGGCTCCTTGGCGAACACGTCGAGACCGGCGCCCGCGACGCGGCCCTCCTTGATCGCGGAGTAGAGCGCGCTCTCGTCCACGATGCCGCCGCGGGCGACGTTGATGATGCGCACGGACGGCTTGACCTGGTGCAGCTCCCTGTCACCGATGAGACCGAGGGTCTCCTTGGACTTGGGGAGGTGGACGGTGATGAAGTCGGCCTGCTTGAGCACCTCTTCCAGGCTGAGGAGCTTGACGCCCATCTGCGCGGCGCGGGCCGGCGGCAGGTACGGGTCGTAAGCGATCAGCTCGACGCCGAACGGCTGGAGCCGCTGGGCCACCAGCTGGCCGATCTTGCCCAGGCCCAGGATGCCGATGACCTTCTCGTCGAGCTCGACACCGGTGTACTTGGAGCGCTTCCACTCCCCGTTCTTCAGCGCGGCGTGGGCCTGGGCCGTGTTGCGCGCGCTGGCCAGGATGAGGGCGACGGTCTGCTCGGCGGCGCTGGTGATGTTGGAGGTCGGCGCGTTGACGACCATGACACCGGCCTTGGTGGCGGCTTCGACGTCGACGTTGTCGAGACCGACACCGGCGCGGGCGACCACGCGCAGCTTGGGCGCGGCGGCGATGGCCTCGGCGTCGACCTGCGTGGCGGAGCGGACGATCAGGGCGTCCACGTCGGCGAGGGCGGGCAGCAGCTGGGAACGGTCGGCGCCGTCGGTGTGGCGGACCTCGAAATCAGCCCCGAGTACGGCGAGGCCTGCCTCGGACAGCTCTTCTGCGACCAGAACGACGGGCTTGTTCACTGGTGTGGATCCTTAACGGCACGGCGGGCTTCGGGGGACACGTCCACGATCCCCCGGCGGTCCTACAGAGTGTATCCACCGCTTGTGAACGTGTTCACGAGGCACCCACGATGTGAGACGGCTCCGGTCTAGGTGCACAGTCCGCTACCTGCGGCGGTCCGCTGGACGCGGCCCGTCGTACCCGTCAGGCGACAAACTCATCCACTCCGCGTACATCTTTGTCTTGATCGGGAGATTTATTCGCCATTAGCCTGATAAGCCGTGGCCGAGTACCTAGGGTTCGTCTTATGAGCATCGGGAATCCTGCGCTTGCCGACGTGCTCGCACAGCATGGCACCCCGCATCGCCTGCTGAGCGCTCTCGCCGACGGTGGAGTCCTGGTGGCAGTGCGACCAGATCGCTCAGTCGTCCTCGGGACGACGCAAGCCGGTGACCGGGTGTTGCTCGGTTACACCGGAGCTGCCACCTATGCCAGGCACCGCGGAAGTCATTCCCTATCGGCGTGCGACGCCGACACCATCCTGGACATCCAGCGTGTCACCGGAGTGCGGGAGATCGTCATCGACGCGGCCGGACCAGCCGCCGCGGCCGTGCCCATCGACGACCTCCAGCGCTTCCTCACCTCGACGCGTACCGGGCCGACGCCCGTCCTGTCAGGGGCGGCGCCGGCGGCGTACGCGACGGGGGCGATGGCGACCGTGTCACGCGGTGCCGCGCTGGCCCAGGTGGCGCCCCCGAGTCCGCATGCGCCCACGCTGCCGTGGGTGCCCGCGCCCCGGCCGCACCTGTCGGGGCCCATGCAGCAGGTGGACCCCGGCTACCGGCGGTGCACCCATCCGATCCTGCCCGCGCTACGGCAGGCCATCGGACAGTTGCTCATGGACTTCCCGCTCGTGCACCACGTGTGGATCTCCGAGGCGCGTACGGCGTCCGGGGCTCCAGGGATCATGCTGCACGTGAAGGTGCACATGTCGGCGGCCGAGGACGTCGTACGCGACCTGCACCGCCTGGTCCGCGCCCGCCTGCCGCAGTTCGCGGCCTCCGGGGCGCCGATCCTCATGGCCAGGGTGGCGGACGCGCGCAGCGAGCGCCGGATGATCGAGATCGGCGCGCACGTGGTGTGCGCGAGCGTCACCGACTGACGCCCAGCACGGCGAACGGGGCCCGGACTTCCGGGCCCCGTTCGCCGTGCTTCGGGCTCAGACCACCCTGCGCGCGAGCACCAGTCGGGTCCGGGCGCACAGCCCGGCGACGACGGAGGCCAGCAGGGGCAGCCCCACCACGACCGCGGCCAGGAAGAGCCAGGGGACGGCGATCACCTGGGGGCCTCTGTACACCTCCACGCTGGACCGGGTCAGCGGCCAGGTCAGCGCGATGCCACTGACCGTGCCCCCGACGAGCCCGACCAGGGCGCCGAGTCCGGAGATGTAGGCGGCCTGGGCCGCCACCACGAGCCTTCGGACCCGCGGCGGACCACCGACGGCGGCCAGGGTGTCGAGGTCCTGGCGCATGTCGGCGGCGGCCAGCCCGGTGGCCGCGAACGTGCCGCCGAGCACGAGGACCAGCGCGGCTACCACCAGCACGAGGAGAACCATGAAGCGGTCCTCGCCATAGCCCTCGTTCACGGCCGCGAAGGCGCCCTCGCCGACCAGGGTCCTGATCTCGGTGTTCAGACGCTGCTCGTCGTCGGGGACGTAGGACGCGTAGAGGACCCGTTCCACCGCCTTGAACCCTGCCGCGGTCACCGCCGACGCCGGGATGATCATGCCGCTCTGGGAGGCGTCGGCCCCTTTCGACACCACGGCAGGCACCCGCAACGACTTGATCGGCTTGTTGTCTTCGGCAACCCACGGCCTCACCTCCAACTCGACGAAGCCGTCGCGCACCAGGCGCGGGTCGAACGCCACGGCCTTGCCCGCCGCCAGTGCCGCGGCGGCCTGCGGATCCCGGCGCCCCTGGAGGAAGCCGAGCACCCGCTCGTCCCCCACAGGCACGGGTACGAAGTAAAGGTCGGAAGAGCGGCAATCATCCTTCGTGCAGTACTTCTCCCAGGCGACGCTCACGGTCAGGGGCTTGCCCTGCGCGTCCATCACGTCCAGCCCGGTGGCCGGGCTTCCCGCCGGCACCTTCCCCTTGACGAACGCCTGCAGTTTGGCCCACGCCTGATCGTCCAGGCCCATACCGTCGAACGTCGTGGTGCCCATGGGGGTCACCGTGCCGTGATTCGCCTCCCGGTCGGCGAAGGAGCTGTCGGCTCCGATGCCGAGGGCGACCGCCCCCATGGTGGCCGCCATCACCGCCGCGGCGGCGGAGGCCGTACGGACCCGGTGGCGGGAGGCGTCGCGCACGGACAGGCGCAGCGGGAGCGGCAGCCGCCCCGCGAGCCGTCCCGTGGCCTGGACCAGCCACGGCATCAGCGCGACCAGGCCGAGCACGACCAGTACCGAGGCCACCGCGACGGACAGCGTGCCCCTTCGCAGGGCCCACACGTTCGCCGCGACCCCCAGCGCCACCAGCGCGATCCCGAGTGCCGGCCGGCCCGCGCGGCTGTGCGTGTCCACCGCGGCGCGTCCCGCCAGCACCTGAACGGGACTCTGCCGGCTCCCCTGGATCGCCGGCACGATCGCCGCGGTCAGCCCGCTCACCAGGCCCAGCGCGGCCACGCCGAGCACCTGCCCCCACGGCACGTCCGCGGGGCCGTGCCCCCAGTCCAGCCGGCGGGCCAGGTACGACTCCGCCACCAGCCCGGCGCCGATGCCGAGCGCGGCGCCGGCCAGGGCCGCCAGGCCGCCGAGCACCAGGCCGTCGGCCAGCACGATCGTCTTGAGCTGCCGCCCCGATCCGCCCTGTGCGGCGATCACGGCGAGCTCCCTGCGCCTGCGCCGCAGCCCGACGGCGAAGGCGGGGCCGGCGAGCAGGACGGTCTCCGTCACGATGAGCACGACGGCGACACCCAGCTCGACCAGCCCGTGCAGGTCCCGCGGCCGGGAATCGTCGAAGTCGGAGCTCTCGATCACAGCGCGCGAGCTGACGACCAGCCCCGCCTGGTTGAGCCGCCGCACGTCCGGCCACTGGACGGGGGCGCGGGTGTCGATCAGCCAGCCGCTGCTGTTGCCGTCGTTCTGGTGCTTGAGCAGCCCGTCCGGCAGGGCGATCATCTCGAGTATGCCGGGCCGGTTCGGGTTCTCGGCGACGCCGACCACCCGCACGGTGCGGTCCGGCCGCCACACCTTGACGGTGTCGCCGATCCGGATGCCTCTGTCGACCATCTCGGGCGACACCGCGACCTCGCCGGGCGCGGCGGCGAACCTGCCCTCGACCAGGCGGCGCATCCCGCTGGTCATAGGGTCGCGCAGATCGGCCTCGAACACGTCCATATGGTCGTAGCCGTCCGGCAGACGGGCCTCAACGGTGCTCGACTGCCAGCGGAGCAGGCGACCCTGGAGCAGCGTGCCGAGCTCGGCGGGCGTCCACTGCGGCGCGGAGCGCTCCGCATCGGGCTGCGAACCGGCCTCGCCGGAGGCCGTCTGGGTGGCGGGGGTGCGGAACGGGAGGGTCATGAGGCGGGCGTCGGCCGCGCCCAGCAGGGACCCGAGCTTCTCCGGTGGGGTGAGGCTCGTAGTTGCGGCGCTGGTGAGCACCGCCGTGATGACCAGGACGGGCAGGCCGATCATCACCATGATCAGCGCGGTGCGGCCCTTGGAACGCAGGGCGTCCCTGCGCGAGATGCGCAGCGCGGCGAGGAAGGCGCTCATCTGGCGCTCTCCAGCCGGACTGCGTTCGACTCCACGATCAGTCCGTCACGCAGGTAGACCACCCGGTCCGCCCACGCCGCGTAGCGCGGCTCGTGGGTGACGAGCAGCACCGCGGCGCCCTCGTCGCAGCGGGTGCGCAGTAACTGCAGGATCTCGTCGCCGGTGGCCGTGTCGAGCGCGCCGGTCGGCTCGTCGGCCAGCAGCAGCCGCCGCTCGCCCACCAGCGCCCTGGCGATGGCCACGCGCTGGCGCTGCCCGCCGGACAGCTCCTCGGGGAACCTGCCCGCAACCTCTCCGGCCCCCACCTCGGCGAGTACGGCCAGCGCCTCCTCCCGTGCCTGTCCGGAGCGGACGCCGTCGAGCTCCCTGGGCAGCATCACGTTCTCGGCGGCGGTCAGGGACGGGATCAGGTTCAGGTCCTGGAAGACGTACCCGACGCTGGTGCGCCTGAGCGCGGCCAGGTCCTTGACCTTGGCCAGGTCCTCGCCCTCGATCGTCACGGTCCCCGAGGTGGGCCGGTCGAGGCCGCCCGCCACGTTGAGCAGGGTCGACTTGCCCGAGCCGGACGGGCCCATGACCGCGACCAGCTCCCCCGCCGACACCTCCAGGCCCACCCCCTTCAGGGCGTGCACCTGGCCGTGCTCGCGGGTCACGTCCCGCAAACTCACCACCACAGTCATGACGTCTTCTTCTCCTTGGAAACGGCCTCGCAGTGGTCCAGCCAGCGCTGCTCCGCCTCGGCCTTGAAAATCAACGAATCGAGGACCAGCCGCTGCGCCGTACCGCCGGTCGCGGCCCGCTTGGCCCTCGTTAGCTCCTGCAGCGCGCGCATGGTGGCCGCGCGCTGGGTCTGGATGACTTCGGCGACGTCCACGTCACCGGCGACGGCCATCGCGATCTTGATGGCCAGTTCGTCCCGAGGCCGGTCGGTCTGGGCGACGGGGGTGCTGAACCATCGCTCCAACTCCTCCCGACCGGCCTCGGTGATCGTGTAGACCGCGCGGCCCTGCTCGTCGGCGCCCCCTGGCGCCACCAGGCCGTCACGCTCAAGGCGGGAGAGCGTCGTATAGACCTGGCCGATGTTCAGCGGCCAGGTCGCCCCTGTGGACGCCTCGAACTCCACCCGCAGCTGATAGCCGTATCGCGGTCCGCTGCTCAGCAACGCGAGCAGTCCGTGTCTGATCGACATGAATACTGAGTATGCATACCGAGTATGCTCGCTGCAACTGATCTCGCATATTCTGGACAGCGAGCGGCCTCCGGTCCGATACTCGCTACATGAGTTCCACGCATCCGCCCTTTCGCGCGTCCGACGGGGACCGCGACCGCGCGATCGAGGAGCTCAAGGACCGGGCCGTGGAGGGCCGGATCTCGCATGACACGTTCGTGGGCCGGGTGGACCAGGTGCTGCGGGCACGCAGCCGGCACGAGCTCGACGAGGTGATCGCGGACCTGCCGCGACGGCCCTCACTCCGGCAGCGGCTGACCGACGCCGTCGCCTCCGTCTCCGAGTTCACCACCCGGTTACAGTCGGCGTGGCGCCGTCCGCGGCTGCCCCGGCTGGCGCTGCCCGACGACGACCGGCTGCGCTACGTGGTGGGGCGGGGGTCGGCATGCGACCTCGTGCTGTCGGACCTGACGGTGTCCCGGGTCCACGCCGAGCTGCGGCGCGAGGGCGACGGCGGGTGGATGCTGGTGGACCTGGGCTCGCTCAACGGCACCCGGCTCAACGGGTGGCGGCTGGTGGGTCCCGCGCGGGTGCGGTCGGGTGACGAGATCTCGTTCGGCGACTGCGGGTTCCTGCTGACCTCGGACCAGCCGTCCCTCTGACGTCGCGGCCCTTCGTTCGGCCGGGTGGCCGGATCGCCGACAAATACGGATATTTGCGGATTGCGTGGGGGCTGGGGTGATTCATGCTCGCAGGTGATCCTCCCAGTCACTTGGAGACCCCATGCGGCGCACCTCAGCATCCCTCGTCGCGGGCGCGCTCGTCGCGGCCCTCGCGTGGGCGTCCAGCCCCTCCTCCACCGCCGTCGCCCTGGACCCCTCCGCGGGCGTGGCCGACCTGACCCAGGACATCAACAAGATCCTCAGCGACTCCCGGCTCACGATCGCCAGGGCAGGCGTCGTCGTCAAGAGCGCCGACACCGGCGAGGAGCTGTACGCCACGGACGCCGGCAAGCTCCTCACTCCCGCGTCCAACACCAAGCTCTTCACCTCCGCCGCGGCCGTGGAGACGCTCGGGCTCGACTACCGCTTCCCCACCACCGTGCTGAGCACCGGCCGTAAGATCGGCTCGGCGCTGACCGGCGACCTGGTGCTGCGCGGCACCGGTGACCCGACCATGCTGGCCGAGGACTACGACGCGCTGGCCGCCAAGGTGGCCGCGACAGGCGTCAAGGTCATCGCGGGCAAGCTGGTGGCGGACGACACCTGGTTCGACTCGCAGCGGCTCGGCAACGACTGGTCGTGGGACGACGAGACCGCCTACTACGCGGCGCCCATCTCCGCGCTGACCGCCTCGCCCGACAGGGACTACGACGCCGGCTCGGTGATCGTGTCCGTGGCGGCCGACGGCGACAAGGTCAAGGTGTCCACCACGCCGGAGACCGGCTACCTGAAGATCGTCAACAGGGCCACCGTGGGCTCGGAGACCGACGTCCTCATCGAGCGGCAGCACAACAGCCGTACCGTCGTGATCACCGGCACGGTGAAGGACCCGTACCAGGAGTGGGTGGCCGTGGACGACGCCACGGCGTACGTCTCGTCGCTGTTCCGCGGCGCGCTGGCCAAGCACGGCGTGAAGGTGCTCGGGCCGACCGTCACGGGCGCGGCTCCCCAAGGGGCCGTCGAGCTGGCCAAGCACGAGTCGATGACGCTGGGCGAGCTGCTGGTGCCGTTCCTGAAGCTGAGCAACAACATCCACGCCGAGATCCTCACCAAGGCCATGGGACGCAAGGTCGCGGGCCAGGGCACCTGGTCGGCCGGCCTCAAGGTCAGCACCGACTTCGCCAAGGCCAACGGGGTGCAGGTGATCAACATGCGGGACGGCTCCGGGCTGTCGCGCCGCGACGGCTTCTCGCCGGGCTCGATCGTGCAGCTGCTCACGGCCGTGCGGAGCAAGCCGTGGTTCAAGACCTGGTACGAGGCGCTGCCCATCGCGGGCAACGCCGAGCGCTTCGTCGGCGGCACCCTGCGCAGCCGGATGCGCAACACGCCGGCCGCGAACAACGTCCACGCCAAGACCGGCTCGCTGACCGGCGTCACCTCGCTGTCCGGATACGTGACCAGCGCCGAGGGCGAGCCGCTGATCTTCTCGATCATGCTGAACCAGTACCTGTCGTCCTCGCCCAAGGACATCGAGGACAAGATCGCCATCAGGCTCGCCCAGTTCTCCCACGCGAATCCCACCGCCGACGCCGTGCAGCTCCGGGCCGAGGACCTGGGTTCGGCGGGCGACCTCGAGTGCTCCTGGCTGAAGCCCGCGCAGTGCTAGCGCTCCGCTGAGATCCGCGGCCCCCTGACGTCCAGGGGGCCGCCGTGGTTTACCCCTCCGGCCACTTGGGACTCCAGGTTAGGTCCGAAATTTCCATACATAGCCGCCCCGGGACCGCCAGAATTCGGATTCGACGCCAAGAGCCAAGGGAGCGTCGGGCCTCCACCGGCCCCACCCGAGCCGGTTTCCCACCGCACGCCCACGCGCTCCCCTTCGAGTGGGCCCGGCCGCGCCTCCCCCCGCACACAGGACCGCGGCCGGGCCCGCACACCCCACGCCGACGCGCTGAGGGCGGTGCGGGCCCGCGTCAGGGGCGGTCGCGCGGGTCGGAGAAGCGGGCCAGGACGAGCGACTCGACCACGCCCACGACCGCGTACGCCAGGATGGACACGGTCGTGACCACCACGATGTCCGCCCACACCTCGTCATAACGGAAGCCGCCGATGGCCCGCAGGATCTCGGCGCCGATCCCCCGCCCGCTGGCCAGCCACTCGGCGATGAGCGCCCCGATGATGGAGGCGGGCACGGAGATCCGGGCCGAGGCGAAGACCGAGGGCATCGCCGTCGGCACGGCCACCTTGCGCAGGACCGTCATGCGGCTCCCGCCGTACGCCATGATCAGGTCGGTGGCCTGCGGCGAGGCGGAGCGCAGCCCGAAGGCGATGTTCACCAGCGCCGGGAAGAACACCACGATGCCGCCGATGACGGCCACGCCGAGCAGGTCCCGGCCGAAGATCAGCGTGATCAGCGGCGTCATCACCACGAGCGGCACGGACCGCAGCAGCATCGCGACCGGCATGAACGTCTGCTCGACGGTCCTGAACAGCACGAACGCGACCGCCACGGCCATGGCGGCGATCATCCCGCCGGCGAACCCGATGGCGGCGTCCCTGATCGTGATGCCCAGCGCGCCGAACACGGCCTCGCGGTGGGCGGCCGAGGAGGTCAGGTACTCCCAGACCTGCGGGGGCCGCTTGCCCACGAGCGGGCTGATCCCGAACGCCTCCAGGGCCAGCCACCACGCGGCCACGACGATGACCACGGAGGGCAGCAGCGGGCCGACGATCCTCAGCACGGTACGGCCGATCACTGCGACTCGCCTCTCGACCAGGGGGTGACCACGCGCGCGACGAGGGCGACGATCGCGTACCCGAGCCCGGCGACCAGCCCGGCCACGAGCGCGAGGCCCCACGTGCGCGGCACCTGGAACTGCTGCTGGGAGATCATCAGGGAGACGCCCAGCCCCGCGTCGTTGCTGCCCAGGTACTCGCCGATGATGGCGCCGAGCAGCGCGGAGGGGGCGGAGATCTTCAGCCCGGCGAACGTGCTCGGCAGGGCGGAGATGATCTGCACGTAGCGGAGCCTGGCCAGGCGGCCGCCGCCGTACACGGTGACGACGTCCAGGCTGGCCCGGTCGGCGGAGCGCAGACCGAGCAGGGCGCCGATGAGCGTGGTGAAGAAGACGGAGATGGCGGCGAGGAACACCACGGTGGCGTCGCCGCCGAAGACCACCAGCACGATGGGGCCGATGGCGAGCAGGGGGACGCAGTAGCTGATCACCGCGAGCTGCGTGGCGACCGCCTCCAGCCGGGGCACGAGCAGCACCAGCAGCGCCACGCCGATGGCCAGCCCGTTGCCCCACAGGAAGCCCTGGACCGCCGCGGTGAGGGTGGCGGAGATGTTCGGGCCGTAGAAGGCCCAGCCGTCGGCGCCCATGGCGGACAGCACCGCCCAGGGAGTCGGCACCGCGCCGCCGCCGGCGAACACGGTCACGGCGAGCAGCCACCAGAGCCCGATGAGCGCGACGACGCCGAGCAGCCCCTGGACGCGTCTCATGAGCCGTGCCCGAACAGCAGGTCGCTGAGGTGGTCGTGGAGGGCGTGGAACTCGGGCGTACGCATCATGTCGGGGGTGCGCGGCCGCGGCAGGTCGATCTCCACCATCTCGACGACCCGCCCGGGACGGGGGCTCATGACGGCCACCACGTCCGACAGGAAGACGGCCTCGCCGATGCCGTGGGTGACCATGAGCGTCGTGGCCGGCTTCTCGGTCCAGATGCGCAGCAGCTCCAGGTTGAGCCGCTGCCTGGTCATGTCGTCCAGCGCGCCGAACGGCTCGTCGAGCAGCAGCACGCTGGGCTTGACCACCAGCGCGCGGGCGATGGACACGCGCTGGCGCATGCCGCCCGACAGCTCGGCGGGCCTGGCCTTCTCGAACCCCTCCAGGCCGACCAGCTTGATGAGCTCCTCGATCTGACCCGGCTCCGGCTTGATCCCGGCGACCTCGAGCGGCAGCCGGATGTTGGCCGCCACGCTCCGCCAGGCCAGCAGCGCCGAGTCCTGGAAGGCGATGCCGAGGTGGTGGCTCCTGCGCAGCTCCTCCGGGGTCTCGCCGTTCACCCGGATCTCGCCGGACGTGGGCTCTTCCAGCCCGGCCAGGATGCGCAGCACCGTGGACTTGCCGCAGCCGGAGGGGCCGAGCAGCGACAGGAACGAGCCCTTCGGCGTCTGGATGTCGACTCCCTGGAGCGCGGTCACTCCTTTGCCGAAGGTCTTGCTCAGCCCCGCGATGCCGATGCCCGTCATGACAGCTTCAGGCTCGGGTCGGCCTTGTAGACCTCGTCCAGGATCGTCAGGTCGAAGAGCTGCTCGGCCTTGATGTTCAGGCCCGCCTTGGCCAGGGAGGCGATGTTCTGCTCGATCAGCTCCGGCGTGATCGTGAACAGGCCGTTGGCCTTGACGTCAGGGGTGACCACGAGCTCGTTCTGCATCTTGGCCTCCTCGGTCTGCTCCTTGACGTCGAGGTTCTGGTCCTTGCCGTAGACGGTGGCGGCCAGCTCGGCGGACTTGGCCGGGTCGGCGACGGCGTCCCTCCAGCCCTTGATCTCGGCGGTCAGGAACGCCTTGAGCTTGTCGCGCTCCTTGTCGATGGTCTCCTGCGTCACCGTGAACGTCTCGGCGACCAGCGGCAGCCCGGCGTCGGCGAACAGCAGGTAGGCCGGGTCGTGGCCCTGCATCCTCAGCCGTACGGGGCCGCTGGTGACGTAGCCGACGTAGCCGTCGAGCTGGCCGGAGGTGAGCATCGACGGGTCCGACTGGAACGGCACCCTGGTCACGCTCGACGGGTCGATGCCGTTGGCCTTGAGCAGCGCGTTCCACACCAGCTCGTTGGAGTCCTGGACGCCGATCTTCTTGCCGGCCAGGTCCTTGGCGGACTCGATCGGGTTCTTGCTGAGCGAGACGATCGCGAACGGGTTCTTCTGGAAGGTCGCGCCGACGATCTTCAGCGGGGCGCCCTGGAGGATGGCCGGCGCGGTGATCGTGGGCGCGGAAAGGCCCGCCCAGCAGCGTCCGGTGGCCAGGCCCGACTCGACCGAGGTGCCCGAGCCGCCACCCGACAGCAGCTCGACCTGGGAGAACCCGGCGGCCTTGAAGTACCCCTTGGTGTCGGCGAAGTACTCGCCGGCGAACTCGACGTTCTTCTTCCAGGAGAGCTGGAGTTTCACCGAGCCGAGCCCGCCGCCGGAGGAGCCGGCCGACGTGCCGCTCTCGCCGCAGGCGGCCAGACCGAACGCCAGCCCGGCCAGACCTGTTGTCCGCAGGAACGCGCGGCGGTCGAGGGAAATAGCCATAATTCTTCCTTGCAGCGGCGGGAACGTGCAGGTCAGGACGGTATCTATCGATTATTACCATCATGTGACGGTGGTTTTGGACAGCGCGGCCCGGCCAGGGGCCGCGAAGGGGGAACGCGGGAAAACCGCTGGCGGCCCCTGTAGGTCCCTACGAGAGTGCCGCGCGAGGACCGTAGATCCCTCCAGCCGGCCGGCGGCTCCGGTAGCGTCGAGCGTGAAATGAGACTCGACGGAATCCCTCTTTGGGACGGTACCGAATACCGGGGCCCGGTCGATCTGAGCTGGGAGCCCGACCGCATCCTCAGCGTGCAGCCGGATGCCGAGCCGCGCTACGACGACCTGTGCGTGCTGCCCGGCCTGGTGGACACGCACGTCCACCTGGTGGGGTACGCGGGCCCGGGCGACCCGCCGGACTTCGCGACCTGGCCGCTGGTCACCACCAGGGACGAGCAGGTGCTGCACGGCGTCGCCCACGCCCAGCGGGCGATGCGGCACGGCGTGACGACGCTGCGCGACCTGGCGGGCGACGAGGCCCAGGTCGCGCTGCGCCGCGTGTTCGACGCCGGGGTGCTGCCCGGGCCGCGCGTCCAGGTGCACGGCGTGGTGGGGATGACGGCCGGGCACAACGACCTGTTCGTGCCGCCCGCGGTGCCCGCGAGGAAGCCCACGGCCGACGGCCCCGACGAGTGCCGCAAGCTCGTACGCACCTGGGCCCGCGCCGGCATGGACGGCATCAAGCTCACCACCAGCGGCGGCGTGCTGTCGATCGGCGACAGGAACGCCTGGCGCAACTACACGCGTGACGAGATCAGGGCCGTCGTGGACGAGGCGCACGCGCTCGGCATGCTGGTGGCCTCCCACGCCCACTCCGAGGACGGCATCCGGGTGGCCGTCGAGGAGGGCGTCGACTCGATCGAGCACGGCACGCTCATGAGCAAGGACCTGGCCGAGACGTTGGCCGCCCGCAGCACGCCCGTCGCGCCGACGCTGCTGATCAACGAGGCCATCGCGCAGGGCCGCGTCCCGGTCACGCCCGAGGCCATGGCCAAGGCCGCCGAGCTGGTCGCCACCCGGGACGTGCTGCTGGCCCAGGCCGCCGCGCTGGGCGTGCGGTTCGTGCTCGGGACCGACGCGAACGGCCACCACGTGCAGTTCGGCGACCAGTTCGCCGAGGTCGTCCACATGACGCGCATCCTGGGGATGGACGCCGGATCGGCGCTGCGCGCGGCCACCTCCGACGCGGCCGACTCGATCGGCATGCCGGTGGGCAGGATCGCTGAAGGGCTGGGCGCCGACCTCGTCGTGCTGCGCGGCCGCCCCTGGGAGCGCATCGAGGACCTGGCCGTCGAGAACATCGTGGCCGTGGTCTCACGGGGGCACGTCGTCGCGGGCCGCCTGCCCTGACCTTTATTGCGCCTCTCGCCCTGATCTCAGCGCCAGATAGAGATCCGTACGGTCGCGCATCGACGACATCCGCCGCCCGGTCAGCTCCTCGATCCGCTGCATCCGGTAGCGCAAGGTGTTGACGTGCACGTACAGCTCGTCGGCGGTGCGCTGCCACGACCCGCACGTCTCCAGGAAGATGTCGAGCGTGCGCAGCAGCTCGGAGCCGTGCCGCGCGTCGTACTCCTCGACCGGCCCCAGCAGGTGATCGCGGAAGGAGCGGCGCACGCTCGCGGGCAGCGTGGCCAGCAGCAGGTCGAAGCTGTCGATGTCGGCCACCGACATGATCGACACGGGCCCCGGTCCGCCCCGCGCGGACTCCATGCCGCGCCTGGCCGTCTCCAGCGCCTCGCCGAGCTGCGACACGCTGGCCGCCATCTCGCTGATCCCGGCCGCGATGCTCATCCCGGGCCGCTCGGCGGCCAGGCCGCGCAGCTCGTCCGCGAGGCTCTTGCGCGAGGCCCTGCCGTTGACCAGCACGATCGCCTCGCGCGGCGTGCCGCCGACGATCAGGTGCCGCCCTTTCCTGGCCAGCCCCTCGTGCAGCACCTCGGGCAGGTCGTAGTCGGCCCGGCCGGTGAGTGTGACCGCCATGGCCGCGGTCGGCAGGCCCGGGTCGGCGCCGAGCAGCCGGAGGTGCGCGGAGACCTCCCCTGGCGGGATCTGGCCCAGCACGTCGAGCAGCGTCTGCGCCCTGACCCGCTCGGCCCTGCGCTGCTCGGCCGCGAACCCCTCGACGGTCACGGCCTCCGTGATCGCCCCGAACGACTGGTCGGGAGCGGCCAGAAGCAGCGGCAGCCGGCGCCGTTCACACGCCTTGACCAGCTCCTCGGGGAGCTCGCCGAGCACGATCAGCCCCACCACCAGTCCGGCGGCGTCGCTGGCCCATAGCGCGTCGGCGAAGCGCTCGCAGTCGGACGGCGCGCCGTACCAGACGCCGCTGGTGAGCACGAGATCTCCGGCCTCCAGGTAACGACGGGGGTCGGGCAGATCCGTGGGGTACGCGCGCCGGATCTCGCGCTCGAGCGCCTCGTGACCCGTCACCAGCGTCAGCCGCAGGTCTTCGCGCGCGAGCAGGTCCGCCAGCCTCATGAAATCTGATGTTATGCCAGCTCAAAGGCCAACACTTCAGAGGTTCACACGATACTCCCACCATGCGGGGTCGGGTTTACTCGTTGTCATGCGTCCCAAAGCAGAGCTCCATCTGCACATCGAAGGCACCCTCGAGCCCGAGCTCGTCGTCGAGCTGGCCAGGCGTAACCGGATCGACCTGCCGACCTTCGACGTGGACGCCATCCGCGCCCGCTACTCCTTCACCGATCTGCAGTCGTTCCTGGACGTCTACTACGAGCACATGGCGGTCCTGCGTACCGAGGAGGACTTCTACGACCTCGCCACCGCCTACCTGCGGCGGGCCGGCGAGCAGGGGGTGCGGCACGCGGAGATCTTCTTCGACCCGCAGGCGCACCTGAGCAGGGGCGTGCCCCTGGAGGTGGTGTTCGGCGGGCTGTCGGCGGCGCTCAAGGACGGTGACGTCTCGGCGGCGCTGATCCTTTGCTTCCTGCGCGACCGGGGCGCGGACGAGGCCGAGCAGGTGCTGCGGGCCGCCCTGCCGTACCGGGACTCGTTCATCGGGGTGGGGCTGGACTCGGCGGAGGTCGGCTATCCGCCGTCGCTGTTCAGGCGCGTGTTCGACATCGCGGCCGGCGAGGGGCTGCGGAGGGTGGCGCACGCGGGCGAGGAGGGCGGCCCCGACTACGTGTGGGAGGCGCTGGACGTGCTGCGCGTGGAGCGGGTGGACCACGGGATCCGGGCGATGGAGGATCCGCTGCTCGTGGCCAGGCTGCGGGACGAGCGGATCCCGCTGACCGTGTGCCCGCTGTCGAACGTGCGCCTGCGCGCCGTGCCGTCCCTTCGCGACCACATCCTGCCCGCGATGCTGGACGAGGGCCTCGTCGTGACGGTCAATTCCGATGATCCCGCCTACTTCGGCGGATACGTGGAGGACAACTACGTGGCGCTCCAGCGGGAGCTGGGCATGACGGACGAGCAGCTCGACCGGATCGCGCGCAACTCCTTCGACGCCTCTTTCGCCTACGACGGCTGAACCTGATCCGCACCATGGCGCGGGCCCGTCCTGGGCCTCACACTGGTGCGTGCCAGGGAGGCCGATCATGACCGCACCTACCGGGCCGTCGCAGCAGGCGGCCCCAGACCGTCGACCGGAGCTCGACGCCATGCGCGCTCTTGTGGTGGTCGGGTTGGTGTTCTTTCACGCCGCGGCCCCGGCGGGTTCGCCATGGAGCGATTACTGCGGCTGGGGGTGCCGCTGGTCTTCGCCACGGCCACGATCATGCCGCTGCCCCAGTGGCTGCGGCTGCGGGCCGATCCCGCCTACCACGAGTCCTACCTGGCGTTCCTGCCGAAGTTCTACACCGTGCGGCTCGACCTGAGCGACTTCCCCTTCATCCTGCGCGGGACGTACTTCGAGACCGGGCACCTGTGGTTCGTGGTGCTGCTGCTGACGTTCTCGCTGCTGCTCGCGGCGGTCGCGCGCTGGGCGCCGCCCACCCTTGAGTGGCCCGCCGCGCTCTCGCGACCGCGCGGCGGGCTGCTGGTGCTCGGGCTGCCGATCGCGCTGGTCTGCGCCTTCGTGGGGCTGGAGGAGGCGTTCAGCGGCTGGAGCCGGTGGGCGTTCCTGCTGTTCTTCCTGTACGGGTACTTCTTCGTGACCGATCCCCGATTCCGCGCGGCGATGCGGCGTGACTGGGTGCCCGCCGCGGTCGTGGGCGTCGTGCTGGTGGCGGTCGGGGTTCCCGGCTTCGTCATCGCGGGCGACGCGCCCGGCGCGGACGCGTTCACGGACATGACCCCGCTCGCGATCGGGGCCCGCGCCCTGTATGGCCTGGCGGGGTGGTACTGGCTGGTCGCGATACTCGGCGCCCTCGACCGGCCGTGCTCGCCCTCCACCGGCGCCGGGAGACCGCCGCGCCGGCTGTACGCCTACCTGTCTTCCGCCGTGCTCCCCCTGTACGTGCTGCACCAGCCGATCGTCGTGGCGGTGGCCTACTTCGTGGTGGGGTGGAAGGCGCCGATCCTGGTCGAATACCTGGTCATCGTGGCGGTCTCGCTCGTGCTGACCGTGGGCGTCCATGACCTGCTGGTGCGGCGTACCAGGGTGACCAGGTTCCTGTTCGGGATGCGTGAGCCTACGGCAACGTCAGGATGACCGGGCCGTCGGCGGTGATCGCGACGGTGTGCTCGACGTGCACGCTCCTGCTGCCGTCGCCCGAGCACACCGACCAGCCGTCGTCGGCCATGTAGTAGTCGTCGCCGCCCCCGGCCATCAGGCTCGGCTCGATCGCGATCACCAATCCCGGCCGCAGCCGCAGCCCGCGGCCCGCGGTGGCCTCGTTGGGCACGAACGGCGACTCGTGCATGGCCCGCCCGATGCCGTGGCCGCCGAAGTCGTTCTGCATGCCGTATCCCGCGCCGCGGCCGACCGTGGACATGGCGTGGCCGATGTCACCCATCCGGCCCCCGGGCACGGCCGCCTGGATGCCCGCCGCCAGCGTCTCCTCCGCCGCCCTGATCAGCTTGAGGTCCTCCTCGCGCGCGTGCCCGACGGCGAAGCTGACCGTGCCGTCGGCATGCCAGCCGTCGACGATCGCGCCGCAGTCGACGCTGATCAGGTCGCCGTCGCGCAGCCGGTACGGGGTCGGCAGGCCGTGCAGCATGGTCCCGTTCACGGAGGTGCAGATCACCCCCGGGTACGGCATCGCGCCGAACGACGGGTGATACCCCAGGAACGACGCCCCCGCGCCGGCCTCCTCGATGACCGTCCTCGCCACCTCGTCGAGCGCCTTCAACGACACCCCGACCGCGGCCCGCTCCCGCACCGCGGCATGGATCGCGGCGACGACCCTGCCCGCCTCGCGCATCGCGGCTATCTCACCGGCTGACTTCAGCTCGATCACAGTGCCTCCTCGGCTCGTGGGATCGATAACTATACCGGTATTATTATCGTGATGTCGACGACGCCCCAGGTCAGTCGAGGCCTTTCCTGCCGGGGGTCCAGAAGGGCTTCGTACGCACGTCCCTGCGCTGCCAGCCGCGCTCGCGGACCAGGTGGGCGCGTACGGCCTGGATCGTGCGCGCCTCACCGGCGAGGTAGGCGACGCCCGGCTCGTCCGGCAGGTCCAGGGCCCGCACCGCGTCCACCAGGACCTCGGAACCGGCCGCGGAGGCGCCGCCCCGGCACACCCGCACCAGCTCCTTGGGCAGGTCGAGGTGGCCGTCCGGCCCGTCGGCCTCCACCGCGCCGAACACCCGCTCACCGACCGGCAGCGCCCGCAGCATCGCGCCGAACGCCACCGAGGCCGTCTCCTCGCCCGCGAACACGTGGTACGGCGCCTGCTCCTTGACCACGAAACCGCCGTCCGGCCTGGTGAAGGCGATCTCCATGCCGGGCCTGGCGTTCCTGATCCAGGAGGCGCCCGGCGAGTCGCCGCCGTGGTCGTACCCGATGAGGTCGATCGCCTCCCAGCCGGGGTCGTACTCCCAGATCGAGTAGGTGCGCAGGACCCCGCCCAGCAGGCCGCCGCCGTCGCCGATCAGGAGCCGTACGTGCTGGCCGGGCGTCCATTCCAGCTCGGCGAGCGCCTCTCCCCCGATCCTGACCCGCCGCATGCGGGCGGCCACCTGCTCGACATCGAGCACCTCCCCCGCGACGAACATCCGGTCGAGCAGCCTGCGGGCCACGGTCTGCCTCATCGCCCCTCCTTCCACTGCTTCCTGGGATCCAGCCGCTCGATCCTGCGCCGGGCCTCGACGAAGATCTCCTGGATCTCCTCGACCACCCTGGGATCGCCGTGGGCGTGCGCGAGCGTCTTCACGGCGGCTTTGACCAGACGCAGCGCCGGGCCGATGATCTCGGCGGCCTCGGGTTCGCGGAACATCCCCCACTCGGCCCGGCCGGCCGCCCGGCCCCAGAGCCGCTCGATCTCCTCGGCCTG
Source organism: Nonomuraea sp. NPDC049695 (assembly GCF_040674955.1). Lineage (NCBI taxonomy): Bacteria > Bacillati > Actinomycetota > Actinomycetes > Streptosporangiales > Streptosporangiaceae > Nonomuraea > Nonomuraea sp. NPDC049695. The sequence goes on from NZ_JBFANV010000004.1 coordinate 33,395, forward strand.
CTCGTCGGCCGCGCGCCTGCCCTCGTCGGTGACGTGGTAGACCTTGCGGCCGTCGTCGGGCTCGACGCGTACGAGACCCTCGTCCTCGAGCAGTTGCAGGGTGGGGTAGATGGAGCCGGCGCTCGGCTCGTAGGTGCCGTTGAAGCGGTCGGCGAGGCGGCTCATGACCTGGTAGCCGTGGCCGGGCTGCTCGGCGATGAGGGCGAGGACGGCCAGGCGGAGCTCCCCCGGCCCGAAGAAGCGCCCCGTCGGGCCCGGCCCGGGGGCGCGGCGCGCGTTCATCATGAGTCGGATGCTATATCGAACGATATAGCGTTGGGTATGTTTTCCGATGTATTGACGGCCCCGACTCAGCCGGCGGTCTCACCGCTCGCGTGCCAGAGGTTGACGCCCGGCGCCCGCAACGCGCCGGTGAGCTGCCGGCTCACCAGAACGGTGGCACGCATGACCGCCGCGGCGACCTCGAGCGGGATGTCCGCCAGGTTGCCGTGATGCTCTCTAGGGACCACCAGCGTGTGCCCCTTGGTGACCTGGGCGATGTTGAGGAAGGCGACCACGTGCTCGTCCTCGTAGACGGTCTGCGAAGGCTCGGTGCCGCGGACGATCCTGCAGAAGGTGCACGGGGAGGCCATGGATCATGATGCTCGCAGCCCCCTCGCGGCACTCTCAACTGCTTTAAGAGCGTCAGATCCGGGCGACGATCGCATAGCGTTCGTCGTCCACGGGGCCGCCCCACAGGTCGGCGTCGTGGCTGAGCGGCTCGACGCTCAGGTCGGCGACGAGCGGGCGCAGGGCGGCGGCCAGGTCGTCAGCCCGGACGCCGCCGCTCCACGGCAGCGAGCCGGCCCCCTCCACATAGGGCAGCCCCGCCTCGCCCCAGCGCCCTTCGACCAGCACCAGCCGGCCGCCTCCCGGACGCAGCCGGGAGACCCACTCGCTCAGCGCCGCCCGCGGGTCGGGCAGGGTCCACACCAGGTGGCGGCAGAGCACCATGTCGAACCGTTCGTCACCGGTGGGCGGCGCGGCGGCGTCGCCGACCACGAACCGGCCTTCGATCCCGGCGGCCGACAGCTTGGCGCGGGCGTGGTCGATCATCTGCGGGGCGAGGTCCACGCCGGTCACCCGGTGTCCGGCCGCGGCCAGCAGGAGGGACAGGGAGCCGGTGCCGCAGCCGACGTCGAGGACGTCGGCCGGGGCGGGCGGCGCCCAGGCCCGCAGGCGGCGGTCCCACGCGGCGCGCGTGCGCTCGGCCCGCAGGCCGTGGTCCGGCTCTTCGTCGAACGTCGGCGCGGCGGCATCCCAGTAATCGATGATCGCGGAGGTGAGCTGGGTCATGGCGCCGATCCTCCCAGCCGCCACTGACAATTCCGCGACTTACTATAGGAAAGCGATTGATAGCAATTGCTAAGCTATGCACGTGGAACCGCCGCCGTGGTCGCAGAGAGATGAGATAGCCGCAGCGCTACGCCAGATCAGCGCTGGATTCGCCGCGCTGGCCGACGCCATCTCGGCCGATCCCACCGAGCCCCCGGCCGAGAGCCGCTATCGATCACTCCTCACCGAATGGGGCGATCGGGGCCTGACCAGGGCCGAAGCGAGCGCTCTCTTCCGCAGGCACGGCTTCTCCCCGCAGGCGGCGGGCGGCTGGGTCCGCGGCGACTGGCTGGAGATCCGCGACGACGGCCGCCGCTATCTGACCGGCCGTTCACTGCACTGGCTGGCCGAGCAGGAGACCCCCGATGACTGAGCCGTTCAGCGTCCGCCTCGAGGTACGCAGCTACGAGATCGACCCCCACCTCCACCTCAACGGCGGCTTCTATGTGCAGTACGCCGACCATGCCCGCTTCGCCTGCGTACGGGCCGCCGGCGTCTCCGTCGAGGACCTGCTCGGCAGCGGCCTCGGCCCCGTCAACCTGGAGACCGTCATCAAATACCACCGCGAGCTGCGCGGCGGCGACGAGGTGGACGTCTCCTGCACCTGGGAATGGGGCGCCGGCAAGACCTACCGCGTACACCATCTCCTGCGGCGCCTCGACGGCACGCCGGCCGCGGAGGTCAGCCACGTGAGCGGGCTGCTCGACCTGAAGACCCGCCGCGTGATCGCCGACCCCGACCGTGAGTGGCGCGCCAGAGCCACCAACCCCGAACTCCTCGGCCTCAAGCCCTAGCCAGGCGTGGAGCGCCGGTCTGACGGGTGCCCGGGCGCAGGCCGCTAGCCCGCCCGGCCCTGAGCCGACGCCTGGTCGGAAGATGCTGCCAGCACCATGTCGGCGTGCCGGTAGGCCCACTCGCCGAGCGCGCGGATCGGGACGAGCAGGTCCTGGCCCGCCGCCGTCAGCTCGTACTCCACCCTGGGCGGGGCCTCGGCGTAGCGGTGGCGCCGGACCAGGCCCCAGCGCTCCATCCGGCGCAGCGTCTGTGTCAGCACCTTCTGGCTGACGCCGCCGATGCTCTGGCGCAGTGCCCCGGGCCGCATGGGGCCGTCCTTCAACGCGAACACCACCACGGGGAGCCAGGCGTGGGCGAACAGGTCCACGGCCAGCCGGGCCGGGCAATCGGCAACGAAGTCTCCGTACGGCTCAAAGGGGGCGTCGCGCTCCATACCCGCCAGTCTTCCCCAGCCGATAGGCACCCGGAAGTGCCTATCGACCCGCCTACTGTGCTGCGCGGAAACCTTCGGAAAGGGGAAAGGCATGCGTATCGGCATACTCGGGGCCGGGCAGATGGCTGAGGTGCTGGGGGCGGGCTGGGCCAGGGCCGGACACGAGGTGATGATCGGCGCGCGGTCACCGGAGAAGGCCGGCAAGCTGGCCGAGGGCATCGGGGTACGGCACGGCGACCTGCGGGCGGCGGCGGCGCACGGCGAGGCGGTCCTGCTGGCCGTGCCCACGACCGCGATCGCCGAGGTGCTGGGGCAGGCCGGCGCCCTGGACGGCCGGGTGGTCGTCGACTGCACCAACGCGTTCGAGCCCGACACGTCCACCACCGCGCCCGCCTCGTTCCTGCTGGCGGAGGACGCGGTGGCCGAGCGGGTGGCCCGGCTCGCCCCACAGGCTCGGGTGGTCAAGGCGTTCAACGTGTGCGCCGCCGAGGTGTGGGCCTCTCACCAGGGACTCGGCGTCCCGCTCTGCGGCGACGACGCGGCCGCCCTGGACCTTGTCGCCGGACTGGTCACGGATCTTGAATTCAAGCCGGTACGCGCCGGCGGCCTGAACCGGGCGCGTTACCTGGAGGCCATGTCGGCGTTCGTGGTCGGGCTCTGGTTCGCGGGGTACGACCCCAGGGACATGCTGCCGGCGCTGGGCGAGGCGTTCGCCCAGCCCGACTAGCGCCACCCGACATCACCTTCGTGTCCGGTAATGCTCGGCGATCTCGTCGCTGGTGGTCAGCCAGGCGTCGGGTTGCGCCGCGAGATAGGCCAGCGCCTGGTCCAGGTACTTGGCGCGGAACGCCTGGCCGATCACGAACGGGTGCAGGGCCAGCGCCATCACCCGGCCGCTGTCCCGGGAGTCGGCGCGCAGCTGCTCGTACTGGTCCTTGACGATCTGAACGAACTCCGGCCCGCTGGTGCCCTTGCCGAACAGGCCCAGGTCGTTGAGCTCCACCGTGTACGGGACGCTGAGCATGCCCGGCACGTTCAACCGGTAAGGCTGGTCGTCGTTGGTCCAGTCGAGCACGTAGCTCAGCCCGAGCTCCGCGAGCAGGGCCGGGGTGTCGAACGTCTCGGTCAGCCCCGGCCCCATCCAGCCGCGCGGCCTGCGGCCGGTGGCGGCCGCGATGGTGTCGACGACGTCGGTGAGGAAGGCGCGTTCCTCCTCGCGGGTCATGCCCGCCTGGAGGATCGAGTTGGTCCGCCCGTGCGCGAGCCAGGCCCAGTCGCGCTCCAGTCCGGCCTTGATGATCTGCGGGTAGTGGTGGGCGACGTCGGAGTTCAGCAGCACGCTCGCCCGTACGCCGTGCCGGTCCAGGATCTCCATCGTGCGCCAGATGCCGACGCGGGGCCCGTAGTCGCGCCAGCCGTAATTGAGCGCGTCGGGAACCAGGTCGGCGGTGCCCGGCCAGATGCTGGTGGACGGGCGGTCGATCAGGAAGTGCTCGACGTTGAGCCCGATGTAGACGGCGACCCTGGCGCCGCCGGGCCACTGGATCGGCGGGCGCTCGGTGATCGGGCTGTAGTCGAAGAGCTCGTTCTGCATGCCCCCAACCTTCGGACCTCCGGCGGGGCCGAACAATCACGATGTGTTCTACGATCGGTGCGTCCAACTCACCAATGAGAGCCGGTCAGGGGAAGGCGATGGAGCGGCACGAGATCGAGGCGTTCCTGACCCTGGCCGAGGAGTTGCATTTCAGGCGCACCTCCGAGCGGCTCGGCCTGGCCCAGGGCCGGGTCAGCCAGACCATCAAGAAGCTCGAGCGCCGCATCGGCGTACCGCTGTTCGAACGCACCAGCCGCCATGTCGCGCTGACCCCCACCGGGCAGCGGCTCCGCGACGACCTGGCCCCGGCCTACCAGCAGATCCAGGAGGCCGTCGCGCGGGCGATCGCGACCGGCAAGGCCGTCACCGGGACGCTGCGCGTCGGCTTCTCCTCCCAGTGGGCGGGCGACGCGGTCATCGAAGCCGCCGACGTGTTCGGACAGCGGTACCCGGACAGCGCCGTACGGATCCAGGAGGTGCAGCTCACCGATCCGTTCGGCCCGCTGCGCTCGGGCGAGCTGGATCTGCAGCTCACCGAGCTCCCCGTCGCCGAGCCGGATCTGGTCGCAGGACCGGTGGTCTTCTCCGAGCCGCGCGCCCTCATGGTCCACGCACGGCATCCGTTCGCCCGGCGCGAGTCGGTCTGCCTGGAAGATCTGGCACGCACCCCGCTGGTGGCCGTCTCAGGCGACGTCCCGCAGTACTGGCTGGATCACCACTACCCCCGCCGTACGCCCGAGGGGCGGCCCATCGCGCACAGTGCGACCGCTGCCTACTGGCAGGAGGTGCAGTCGCTCGTGGCGACCGGCCGCGGCGCGTCACCGGCCGCTCTGCGCGCCGCGCGGTACTACGCGCGGCCCGGCATCGTGTTCGTGCCGATCCATGACGCGCCGCCCATCGAGTACAGCCTGATCTGGCCGGTCAACGGCGGCACGGCCCGGGTCCGCGCCTTCGTCGAAACGGTCTGCGAGTTGACCCCGCCACCTGTATATACTGATTGAGCATTGTATATACAGGGAGGGTCTGCAGGCATGACCAAAACTGTGATCGACCTCGACGATGAAGCTCTGGCCGAAGCCGCCAAGCTGCTTGGGACCTCATCGAAGAAGGACACGGTCAACGCCGCCCTACGGGAGATCGTGGACCGGCGTCGGCGGGCGGCGGCCGTGGCTCGTATGCGTCAGATGGTGGCCGAGGGAGAAATCGACTTCTCCGTCCTCGACAAGAGCAGCGACACAAAGCCGGCCGTGGCGTGACCGAGCTCTATCTGATCGACACGAGCGCCTTGGTCCGCTTCTACAGGGGACAAGTAGGTGCCGAGTGGGATCAGGCAGTCTCTGCGGGGCTGGTCGGCATCTGTGAGCCAGTACGGCAGGAATATCTTCGGGCCGTTGGAGGGCGTCCTGCCTTCTACGAAGCCGACAGCCTCCTTCATGAGACCTTTCCGTACTACGTCATCCCGGACTCGGCATGGGACGAGACAAATCGGTTGCAACGCGACCTCGCCGACAAGGGCTGGCACCAATGCGCATCTCCGGTGGACCTGCTCATAGCCGTTACTGCCCGACATCACAAGCTGACGCTGCTCCACGCCGACGGCGACTTCGAGACCATCTCCCGCCTGACTGGACAGCAATCGCGCTGGATTCGGTGACTATCACGTGCGGCGTTCATACCCGGCCATCGATCCAATCGGCCAGTGCTCTGCCTGTCGTGCCTGATCGGCGCTACGGCGATTCGATTCCGACCAGGGCCTGCATGGAGCGGCCGTGCTCCATCTCAACGGCGGCTTCTACGTCCAGCCGCCGGCCACGCCCGCTTCGCCGGCGTCCGAGCCGCCGGGGTCTCCGTTGAGGAGCTCCTGGGCAGCGGACTCGACCCGTCAACCATTAATCCCGGGGCCAGCCGGTTACCTACCCTCGATGGATGGACATGTCGGACGATGATGTCGTGGTGGCGGGGCGTCGGGTGATTGCCCTAGGCGAAAGCATCGACGTCGTGCTGGCCATGGTGAGACAGGCCAGCTCCAGCAGCATTGCGCAGATCGCCCGGTTGCGAGCGATCACTGGTCTTGGATTGACCGACGCACAAAAGGTTATGTTCAGCGATTGCGCCCTGCCCCACATTGGTCAGCGGGAGATCGGGTTGATCCACAGCTTCCCGACGTTGACCGGCGAGTACGCGTCAACAATCCGATCGCTGTATGTCGCTGCCCTCATCAGTAACGGGCCATGGCTGACAGCGATCCCCTCTCGCGCCGCACCCCATGATGAGTCCGGTGTGTACTACTGGCAGCGCGAGAAGCCAGGGCTGGTGGATGCCCCCGGATTTGGTTTCTTCTCCGGCACCGGGTTCGACGCGTTCCGTGCTGAGATGCGAGCCGTCCCCGACACCCCGCCCAGATTCGCCGTGGTAACTGACACTCCTCATGTGTTTACCTGCCGGTTCGCCGTTGCCGGCTACTGAAGCGGTCCGACGCCGGCTCTGACCGCTGCACCATCGAAAGTAAGTGGATCGCAGCATTGATTCAGGGGTCGGGGCTCTGGCCCGACTGGAAGCAGCGCCTGAGCCACCGGGGCGCGAAGCGCCCGCCTTGCGATGACCTTGCGCGCTGTCAGGCGCGCCCGGGAAGGACGCCCGAGCGGAGCGAGGACCGCTCGGGGCGGGGTCCAGCAGGCCCACTTGGCAACAGGGCAACGGGTAGGTGAGCCTCGGCCCACCTACCTGTTGCCCGCACGTGCTAGGCCTTGAGCCAGCTCATCATCGGACGGAGCTTCGCGCCCGTCTTCTCGATCGCGTCCTCGGAGAGCTCCTCGCGGTAGCGCTTGAACTCCTTCTGGCCGCTCTCGAACTCCTCGACGAGCTGCCGCGCGAAGGTGCCGTCCTGGACCTCGCCCAGGATCCGGCGCATCTCCTGCCGCGTCTCCTCGGTGATGACGCGCGGGCCGCGGGTGTAGCCGCCGTACTCCGCGGTGTCGGAGACCGACCAGTACATCTTCGAGATGCCGCCCTCGTACATCAGGTCGACGATCAGCTTCATCTCGTGCAGGCACTCGAAGTACGCGACCTCGGGCTGGTAGCCGGCCTCGATCAGCGTGTCGAAGCCCGCCTTGATGAGCTCGGAGACGCCGCCGCACAGCACGGCCTGCTCGCCGAACAGGTCCGTCTCCGTCTCCTCCTTGAAGGTCGTGCGGAGCGCCCCGGCGCGGGTGCCGCCGATGCCCTTCGCGTACGACAGCGCCAGGTCCAGCGCCTTGCCGGAGGCGTCCTTCTCGACGGCCACGAGAACGGGCACGCCGCGCCCGGCCTCGAACTGGCGGCGGACGAGGTGGCCAGGACCCTTAGGGGCGACCATGCAGACGTCCACGCCCTCCGGGGCCTCGATGAGGCCGTAGCGGATGTTGAGGCCGTGGCCGAAGAAGAGCGCGTCGCCCTCGACGAGGTTGGGGGCGACGTGCTGGGTGTACAGGTCGCGCTGGATGTGGTCCGGCGCGAGGATCATGGTGAGGTTGGCCTCTTCGACCGCCTCCGCCGGGGTGACGACCCGGAGCCCGTCGTTCTCCGCCTTCTCGCGGCTCTTGGAGCCCTCCGGAAGGCCGACGCGGACGTCCACGCCGGAGTCACGCAGGGAGAGCGCGTGGGCGTGGCCCTGGCTGCCGTACCCCAGCACGGCCACGTGGCGTCCCTGGATGATCGACAGGTCGGCCTGGTCGTCGTAGTAAATCTCGGTCACTTGCTCAAAACCTTTCAGGCGGTACGGTCCAATGCCCTGAGGGACCGGTCGGTGATGGAACGGGCGCCGCGGCCGATGGCCACCATGCCCGACTGGACGAGTTCTTTGATCCCGAACGGCTCGAGGACCTTGACGAACGCCTCGAGCTTGTCGGGAGTGCCGGTGACCTCGATGGTCACGGCATCGGCGGCCACGTCGACGCAGCGGGCGCGGAAGAGGTTGACGAGCTCCAGCACGTGCGAACGGTTGTCGGCGTCGGCCTTGACCTTGATCAGCATCAGCTCGCGCTGGACGGACTGCGAGGTGTCGAGCTCGACGATCTTCAGGACGTTCACCAGTTTGTTGAGCTGCTTGGTGACCTGCTCGAGCGGCAGCTCCTCGACGCTGACCACGATGGTCATGCGGGAGATGTCGTCGTGTTCGGTCGGCCCCACTGCCAGCGAGTCTATGTTGAAGCCCCGCCTGCTGAACAGCGCGGACACGCGCGCCAGCACGCCCGGCTTGTTCTCGACGAGCACCGACAGCGTGTGTCTACTCATCCTCGTTCTCCCACTTCGGCGCCATGTCCCGGGCGATCTTGATGTCGTCGTTGCTGGTGCCTGCCGCGACCATGGGCCAGACCATGGCGTCCTGGTGGACGACGAAGTCGACCACGACGGGCACGTCGTTGATCTCCATGGCCTTCTCGATCACGGCGTCCACGTCCTCGGGACGCTCGCACCGCAGGCCCACACAACCATAGGCCTCGGCCAGCTTCACGAAGTCCGGGATGCGGCGCGTCGTCTGCAGGTTGGTGTTGGAGTAACGCTGGTCGTAGAAGAGCGTCTGCCACTGGCGGACCATGCCGAGATTACCGTTGTTGATGACGGCGATCTTGACCGGCACCCCCTCCAGGGCGCAGGTGGCCAGCTCCTGGTTGGTCATCTGGAAGCAGCCGTCGCCGTCGATGGCCCACACCGTGGCGTCGGGGCGGCCCATCTTGGCGCCCATCGCGGCCGGGACGGCGAAGCCCATCGTGCCGAGACCGCCGGAGTTGATGAACGTGCCGGGCTTCTCGTAGTCGATGAACTGCGAGGCCCACATCTGGTGCTGCCCGACCCCGGCCACGTAGTACGTGTCGGGCCCGGCGATGGCGCTCAGCCGCTCCATCACGTACTGCGGCGCCAGCGAGCCGTCCTCGAACGTCTCGTAGCCCAGCGGGTACGTCTTCTTGTAGCCGTTGAGGATCGTCCACCAGGCGCTGTAGTCGCCCTTCTGCCCCGACGCCTGGATGGCGGCGACGAGGTCGCCGATGACCTCCTTGCAGTCGCCCACGATCGGCACGTCGGCGTGGCGGTTCTTGGAGATCTCCGCCGGGTCGATGTCGGCGTGCACGACCTTCGCGTGCGGCGCGAACGACTTCAGGTCGCCGGTCACCCGGTCGTCGAAGCGCACGCCCAGACCGATGAGCAGATCGGACTGCTGCAGCGCGGCCACGGCCGAGACGCTGCCGTGCATCCCCGGCATGCCCATGTGCTGGGGGTGGCTGTCGGGGAACGTGCCCCTGGCCATCAGGGTCGTGACGACCGGGATGTCGGTCAGCTCGGCCAGCTGGAGCAGCTCCTGCGACGCGCCCGCCTTGTGGACGCCGCCGCCGACGTACAGGACCGGCCGCCTGGACTCGGCGATCAGCTTGGCGGCCTCGCGGATCTGCTTGGAGTGCGGCCTGGTGACCGGGCGGTAGCCCGGGAGCTGCATGGTCGGCGGCCAGCTGAAGGTGGTCTCCGACTGCAGCGCGTCCTTCGAGATGTCCACGAGCACCGGGCCGGGACGGCCGGTGGAGGCGATGTGGAAGGCCTCCATGATCGTACGGGCGATGTCCGCGGGGTCCGTGACCAGGAAGTTGTGCTTCGTGATCGGCATGGTGATGCCGGAGATGTCGGCTTCCTGGAACGCGTCCGTGCCGATGGCCGCGCTGGCCACCTGGCCGGTGATCGCCACGATCGGCACCGAGTCCATGTACGCGTCGGCGATCGGCGTCACCAGGTTCGTGGCGCCGGGGCCGCTGGTCGCCATGCACACCCCGACCTTGCCGGTGGCCTGCGCGTAGCCCTCGGCCGCGTGACCCGCACCCTGCTCGTGGCGTACGAGCACGTGCCGGACCTTGGTCGAGTCGTAGAGAGGATCGTAGGCCGGCAGAATGGCACCGCCCGGGATCCCGAACACTGTGTCGACTCCAACGTGCTCCAGCGCCCTGACCAGGGCCTGTGCACCTGTCATCCGTTCGGTCATCGGCTCGTTCCTTGCGTGGCTACTCGCTTAAGGACATAAAAAATGCCCCTGCCCACCGAGGGGGTGGGCCTGGGGCGGCGCGCAGGTCGTCGTGCTTCGCTATCGGCCTGCGCGCCGGCGAAGTACTACGAGAATCTCACTGCGAAGCATGGCAAACACCATAGCCGCTCGGAACGCCCCGGTGCCAACTTCGTGGACACTTGTCTCAAACAGTGAGACTCGTACGCATCAAGGAGTCCACGCCGCGCGCTGCCATCGGCCGTGCCACCAGGAACCCCTGCCCCTTCGTGCACCCCATCCTCTTGAGCAGCTCGAGCTGCTCGGGACGTTCGATGCCCTCGGCCACCACGACCAGCCCGAGGTCGTGGCCGAGCCGGACGATCGTCCGGGTGAGCAGGGTCAGCGTGTCGTCCGTGCCGAGCCCCGACACGAACGACGGATCTATCTTGATCATGTCGACGGGGAGCTGCCGCAGGAACGCCAGCGAGGCGTAGCCCGTGCCGAAGTCGTCGATGGCCAGCCGCACCCCGAGGGCGCGCAGCTCGGACAGCCGCTTGATCGTCTCCTCGGCGTCCTCGACCAGCATCTCCTCGATCACCTCGAGGGTCAGCGCGGAGGCGGGCAGCCCGCTCTCGGTCAGCGCCTCCTCGACCGTCTCCACGAAGCGCGGGGCGGTGATCTGGCGGGCGGACAAGTTGAGCGACAGCCCGATGTCCCAGGACGAGGCCCGCCAGGCGGCCACCTCGCGGCAGGCCTCGCGCAGGATCCACTCGCCCAGCGGCACGATCAGCCCGGTGTCCTCGGCCGGGCCGAGGAACTGCTCCGGCGGCACGAACACCGACCCGCGCCACCAGCGCACCAGCGCCTCGACCGCGGTGACCCGCGACGTGGCCAGGTCGACCACCGGCTGGTACTCGATCGCGAACTGCTGCTCGATCAGCGCCCGCTGCAGGTCGGCCGCCAGCTCCAGCCGGCGCACCACGTCGGCGTGCATCTGCGCGGCGAACACCTCGACCCGGCGCCCGCCCAGCTCTTTGGCGCGTGCCATGGCGACGTCCGCGTTGCGGATCAGGTCGCCGGCGGGCATGTCGTCCTCGGTGAAGGCCACGCCGACGCTGGCGGTCAGCGCCACGTCGCGGTCGGCGACGCGGAACGGCTCCTGCGAGACCGCGCGTACGAGCCGCTCGGCCAGGTCGACCGCGATCTGCGCCTCGCCGCCCGTCTCCACGAGCACCGCGAACTCGTCGCCGCCCCAGCGGGCCAGCGTGTCGTCGCTGCGTACGGAGCCACGCAGCCTGCGCGCCGCCTGGCCGAGGAGGTAGTCGCCGCTGGCGTGGCCCACCGAGTCGTTGACCGAGGTGAACCCGTCGAGATCGAGGAAGATGACCGCGACGTTCGCCGTCCCGGAGCCCGACGTGCGGCCGGCGAGCACCTCGCGGGTGCGCTCCTCGAAGTAGGCGCGGTTGGGCAGCCCGGTCACGCCGTCGTGGAAGGTCAGGTGGGCGACCTGGTTGCGCAGCGCCTCCTCGTCACTGATGTCCCTGGTGGTCACCAGCATCAGGTCGTCGCCGCCGACGTGGCGGGTGGCGACGGACTCCGTGGGCCGCCAGGTGCCGTCGGCCGCGCGTACCCGGCAGGCGATCAGGCAGGCGCCCGGCGCGCTGTTGTCCTCGTCGAGGTGCATGGCGCGCAGCGCGACCTGGATGCCGGGGACGTCCTCCGGGTGGATGTAGTCGAAGATCGACCCGCCGACCACGTCGTCGGGGCAGTAGCCGTACGTGGCCTCGACCCCTGGGCCGATCTGGCGCACCACGCCCTCGTAGTCGCAGGTGAACACCACGTCGCCGGTGCTCTCCGCCAGATCCCTGAGCTGCCGCTCGCCCAGCTTGACCCGGACGCGCAGGCGCATGTTGGCCACCGAGACCACGAACAGGCGCACCAGCAGGAGCAGCACCACGGAGACCGCGACCACGACGACGCCGGTCACGGGCCGTTCGGGGCGCTCGCCGGCCAGGTGGGCCAGCCACGTGACGGCGGCCACGGCGACCAGCGCCAGCGGCACGAGCGCGACCACGTTGCCGACGGCGGACCGGTCCAGCTCGCGCGCGGGCGGCCCCCAGGGCACGGCGGCGAGCAGCAGGAACGCGACGGGCGCCAGCATGACGCTCCAGACCTGCGGGTCGCCTCCGTCGAGCCTGGCCACCGCCGCCGCCAGGCCCGCCACGCTCATGGTGGCGAGCACGCCGACGCCTGCCAGGGCCAGCAGCCATGAGGAGGCCCGGCTGGTCAGCACCGACGGGATCACCGCGCACGTCACCAGCAGCGCGATCATCGGCGGCAGCATCACCAGCGTGAACGCCGCCGGATCGGCCGCGTCGTCGTAGACGTGGCGCAGTGCCACGACCCAGCCGATCAGGAAGAGCGAGGCGGCGCACAGGTAGGAGTCGGTCACATGCCGTAAAACAATCCTGGCCGGGAACCTGCGGTCGGCGGCGATCAGCGCCCCACCGGCCGTGACCACGGTGCCGAGCAGCACGAACAGGTCCGCGAAGCTGACCAGGAAGCTCTCGGCGAACGGGCGCAGCGCCACCCCGGCGGCCCAGATGACAGCTCCGCCGCCCATCCAGCGGGCGCCGAGCGCCATGGAGCGGTCCGCCGCCGACCTCACCGAGGCCACCAGCAGGGAGCCGGCGGCGATCAGCGCAGCCAGCACGCCGGCGACCGCGCCGGTGACCAAGGCGTGACCGCCTATGCCGAGCGCAGCGGCGAACGCCACCGTGCCTGCCGCCGCGGCGGCGGTAAGCGGCGCCCGTGGATCACGCCAGCGGATCACAGTCGTTGCCCATCCCGTCTCGAACTCTGCACCGGTGACCGCCGAAGTCCGGCCGATCACTTCGCCAGTGTGTGCGGTCGTGGGTGCGCGGGTGGTGACAACGCCGATGTCGTCACCGATCTGATAACCACACAGACCAATTACCGCCAAGAGCCCCTTGACAGCGAGTCAGGAACTCCCTGCAAGTGCCACGGTACGCACCGAAGGTCACGGACCAGCCACGGTCCGGGATCCTCTCAGTACGCGTCCGTTATGACGTTGACCAGCGGCTCGCCTGCGAGGTGACGCAGGATCTGGGCACGGATGAGCCGTAGCGTGCGCCGCCCCGACGCCGGAGTGCTGCCGGCGATGTGCGGGGTGATCAGCACGCCCGGAGCGCTCCAGAGGGGGTGGCCCTCGGGCAACGGTTCGGGCGCCGTCACATCCAGCGCGGCGCGTAGCCTACCGGTTTTCAGCTCCGCGATCAGTGCGTCCGTGTCGACGATCCCGCCCCTGGCCGCGTTGACGAGCACGGCGCCGTCCTTCATCCGGGAGAGGAACGCCGCGTCGACCATGCCCGCGGTGTCGGCGGTGGCGGGCACGAGCAGCACCACGACGTCCGCCTCCGGCAGCAGCGCGGGCAGCTCCTCCATGGCGTGCACGCCGTCGCGGGCGCTCCTGGCCACGCGTACGACCTCCACCTCGAACCCCTCGAGCCGCCTCTCGAGCGCGGCGCCGATGGAGCCGTGGCCGACGATGAGCACGGTGGAGTCGGCCAGCACCTCGGTGTGGTGGTAGGTCCACTCGCCCCTGCGCTGCGCGTCCACGAACCCGGGGAACTCCCGCAGCACCGCGATCATCGCCCCGACCGCCCACTCGGCGGTGCCGGCGTCGTGCACGCCGCGCGCGTTGCACAGCACCACGCCCGCCGGCACGTGCGGCAGGTACGCCTCCACACCGGCGCTGACCGTCTGCACCAGCCGCAACGAGCTCATCTTCGCCAGCGTCCCTGGCACGTCGGGCACGATGACGAGCGGCGGGACCCAGACCTCGACCTCCTCGATCCCTTCCGGCATCGGGGACGTGCCATCGTAAACGGCACATTCAACCCCAGGCAGGTCAGAGAGAACATCAGCCACTGAATCGGACGGAACCCAGGTCTTCATGCCGAGAACCTTACGGCTCGGCGGGAAGTATGAACCATATGAGGAAGCTCTGGACGATCATGCTCATGGCCGTGCTGACAGCCTGTTCCAGCGGCCTGGCCAGCGACGGGGACGAGCCCCCAACCGCCTCGGGCGCCCCCGGGCAGCCGAAGGACGTGGTGACGGGGCTGGCCGTGCCATGGGCGATCGCGTTTCTCCCCGGAGGGGACGCGCTGGTCACCGAGCGGGACTCGGCACGCCTGCTGCGGGTCCGTCCCGACGGGAAGATGACGTCGCTGGGGAAGATCCCCGGGGTGCGGCCCGAGGGCGAGGGCGGGCTGATGGGGGTGGCCGTCAAGGGCGAGCAGGTCTTCCTCTACTACAGCGCGGACCAGGACAACCGGATCGTCCGCTACCGGCTCTCCGGCGACCGCCTCAGCGATGAGCGGGTCCTGGTGCCTGGCATCCCGAGGGGCGGGATCCACAACGGGGGGCGGCTGGCGTTCGGGCCCGACGGCTACCTGTACGCCTCCACCGGGGAGACGGGGAACGACCGGCTCGCCCAGCAGCGTGACTCGCTCGGGGGCAAGATCCTGCGCATGACCGCGGACGGTGCCCCGGCCCCCGGGAACCCGTTCGGCACGCTCGTCTACAGCTACGGGCACCGCAACGTCCAGGGGCTGGCCTGGGACCCGTCCGGCCGGCTGTACGCCACCGAGTTCGGCCAGAACACCTACGACGAGGTGAACCTCATCAAGGCAGGAGGCAACTACGGGTGGCCGGAGGTCGAGGGGAAGGGCGACGATCCCCGCTTCGTGAACCCCATCGTCACGTGGTCCACCGACGAGGCGTCTCCCTCGGGCATGGCGTACGCGAAGGGCTCGCTGTGGGTGGCGGCGCTGCGGGGCGAGCGCCTGTGGCAGGTGCCGCTGAAGGCGGACGGGTCGGCGGGCAGGCCCGTCGCCCACTTCACCGACCGCTACGGCCGCCTCCGCGCCGTCACGTCCGCCCCTGACGGCACGCTGTGGGTCGGGACCAGCAACAAGGACGGCCGCGGCTCCCCGCGTCCCGGCGACGACCGCATCCTCTCGATCACACCCTCATGAACGGGCGCGCCTCCCAAGGGATCAGTTGGTCGCCGTGCAGGTCGTCTGGGGCTGGGCACGGTACTTGGTGGTCACCTTCTTGTCCTTCTTGACCACCTTGCCGCCCTGGTGGAACACGCGCGTGACGTCGATCGTGAACCCCTGCTGCCCCGTGGTGGACAGGCAGCCGGGCGCCGAGCTGGTCTCGCTCCGGAACGGTACGAAGTCCCGCTTGTCGGACTCCACCGCCTCCACCTCGTCGTACCGCTTGGTGCTCCACAACGTGACCGTCACCGACGTGTCCGTGAAGGCCGTCTTGATCAGCACCCCGTACTCGGAGTCGTTGCGCCACTTCAGGTCCGTGTCCGGATACAGCAGCGTGACGTCACGCCCGGCCGGGTAGCGAGTCGAGAAGTAGTCCATCGGCTTGTGCTCGACGAGATCGAACCCGCCGAAGAACGCCGCGTTGTACATGGCCGTGGCGAACTGCGACACGCCGCCGCCCACGATGTTCACCATCCGGCCGCCGACGATCTGCCCCGCCTCGACGTACCCGTCCTCGACGGTGCGCTCTCCCACGGCCTCGTTGATCGAGAACGTCTCCCCCGGCTTGACGAGGCGCCCGTCGAGCTCCTGCGCCATCCGCTGGATGTTCTTCACCCGCGGCTGGCAGCATTCGAACGTCGTGTTGAACGAGCCCACGACCTCCTTGATGCCGAGGCCGCGTACCTGGGAGGTCGTGACAGTGGGGGCGACGGCGCCCAGCCGCACGGGGACGGTACGGCTCCCGCCCTGGTCGAACACCTTCTCGGCGTCCCTGGCCAGCAGCTTGTCGTTCACGCCCCGGCCCGTGCGCGCGGGCACCAGCACCGGCTTGTCGTTGACGATCTGGTACGTGGCGTCGCGCGGCTGCTGGGCGGCGTCCACGAGGCTGCCCTCCACGGCGGCCAGCACCGCCTTGGCGTTGAACGAGGGCGCGAGCTCACCGGAGCCGTCGGAGGTGTAGGTCAGGTTGGCGGCGATCATGACCGGGGAGACCTGCGCCTGCTTGCCGTCGAGGGTCAGCGTGAGGGGCGCGGAGACGGCCTGCTTCGCCTTGGCCAGGGCGGCCTCGACGGCCTGCGGAGTGGTGACGGGCTTGGCCGGCCGCAGCGTCAGCGGGACGTTGCCGCCCCCGTGCAGGAAGGCGTCACCGATCCTGCGTACGGCGTCGTCCCGGTCGAGCAGCACGCCGTCCTCAGGTTGGCGGGCCTTCGGCTGCAGCCCGGCGAAGAACACCCGGCCCTCGTGCGCCTTCTTGTCGGCGCCCTCCGCCAGGCCCTCGACGGTCCTGGCGAGCTGGGAGGAGTCGAGGTTCACCTTCGGCTGGAGCTCGGTCCTGCCGGTCAGCCCCCGCCACACCTCCTGCGGGCTGGGGAAGCCGCTGGGCGCCTGCCCGATCGTGCTCACCACGTCGAGCTCGAGCCCGGCCTCGTCGGGCTGGATGGTCTCCTTCTTGCCGCCGATGTCGACCACGACCGGGTCGCTCAGCCTGGTGGCCAGCTTGGTGCGGAGCTTGTCGGCCGCCTGGGTGACGGTCAGCCCGCCGATGTCGACGCCCGCGACGTGGGTGCCGCGCAGCACGGAGCCCGACATGAGCACGGCGGGCACGACGTACGCCAGTCCCGCCAGGACCACCACGAACGCCAGCAGGCCCGGCAGAAGGCGGCGCCGCCTGGGCGGCTCGGGCTCGTAGGCGGGCGGGCGCTCCGCGGGCCCGGCCGTGCCGAACACCGGGGCGGGCGAGCCCGACGGCTGCTTGTCGTTCATCGGCCAGGGCTGCGCCGGCGGCGCCACAGGGGGCAGCGCGCCGCCCGAGGGACCGCCCGGAGCGCTCGGTCCTTGGGCCGGCCGGGGCTCCTGCCTGTCCGGCGGACCGAAGATGTCCCGGGAGACGCCCGGGGGAAGGCCTTCGATCCGCGGCTTCTTGGAGACGCCCGACGTGGGTAACGGCACCGAGGCGAACGGGTCGGTCGGTGATTCGATCGGTCCGGCGTTACGCACGCCTCAATCTCCTCCCGGGTCCGCGGCCAAGTCTCAGGCAACAGTAAGGCACGCGGATCCGCATATGTCACGGGAAATGGCTACGGAAGTGTGTCAACCTAGCCACCGGTAGCGATGCTCCGGCCGGCCGGCGGTGCCGTAACGCGGCCGGAGCTCGGCCTGACCGGCCGCGCACAGGTATTCGAGATAGCGGCGGACGCTCACCCGCGACAGGCCCGTGAGCTGGGCCGTCTCGGTCGCCGACAGGTCGCGGCCCGCTTCCCGCAGGGTATCGGCGACCAGCGCGCACGTGGCCGCGGACAACCCTTTCGGCATGGGTGCGGTGGTTGTGGGGCTGCCGAAGAGCCGGTCCACGTCGTCCTGGCGCGCCTCGGGTCCGATGGCGGTCAGGCGCCTGCGGGTGTCGGCGTACTGCTGGAGGCGCTCGGTCAGGGCGGCGGCGGTGAACGGCTTGATGAGGTAGTTGACGGCGCCGCCGCGCATGGCCTCCTTGACCGTGGACACGTCGCGGGCCGCACTGATCATGAGGACGTCCACGTCGTGGAGCTGCTTGAGCACCTCCAGCCCCGACATGTCGGGCAGGTAGATGTCGAGCAGAACGAGATCGGGCCGCTGCTCGGCCACCGCGGCCAGCGCGTCCGCCCCGTTGTGCGCCACGGCGACGACCTGGAAGCCCGGCATCCGGGACACGTATCCGCTGTGGATGCGGGCCACCATGAAGTCGTCGTCCACGACCAGCACCCGGATCATGAGGACGCCTTCGCCGGGAGCAGGGCGGTGAAGACGGCGCCGCCGGAGTTGCGCACGCGTACCCAGCCTCCCCTGCGCAGGCACGCCTGGCGGGTCAGCGCCAGCCCGAGCCCGCGCTGGCCCGCGCGGGCGGCCTTGGTGGTGAACCCCTCCCTGAACACCTCTTCCACCAGGTCGGGCGCGATGCCGGGCCCCGAGTCGCCCACCCGCACGCGCAGCCCGTCGGCGTCGGCCTGCACCGACACCTCGATCGTGCCCTCGGCGCCGTCGAGGGCGTCGATGGCGTTCGCGACCAGGTTGCCGACCACGAGGACCGCGTCCTGCGGGTCGCCCAGCGTCCCCTCGGGCACGCAGGAGTCGTCCGACAGCACGATCCGGGCACCGCGCTCGGCCGCCTCGGCGGACTTGGCCAGCAGCAGGGCGGCCAGGGTGGGCTCCTGGACGCGCTCGCGCAGGCCGGTGGCGTACGTGCCGTGGGTGGTCTTGGTGATGAAGCCGATGGCCGCCTCGTGCTCGCCGAGCTCCAGCAGCCCGACGACGGTGTGCATGCGGTTGGCGAACTCGTGCGCCTGGGCCCGCAGCGCCTCGGTCGCGCTGCTGGTGTCGTGGAGCTCGCGGGCCAGGCGGGTCAGCTCGGTGCGGTCGCGCAGGGTGACCACCCAGCCGCGCTGCCGGCCGCGTACCCAGACCGGGGTGCGGTTGAGCACCAGCACGCGCTCGCCGTGCAGCACGACGCGGTCCTCGCCCGGGTCGGCGCCGCCGAGCACGTCGCGCATGCGCTCGGAGACGGGCATCTGGGTCAGATCCTCGCCGACGTCGCCGAGCAGCTCGCGGGCGGCGTCGTTGACCAGCGTGACGCGCCCGTTGAGGTCGAGCGCGAGTACGCCCTCCTTGACGCCGTGCAGCACGCCCTCGCGCTGCTCCAGCAGCGCGGCGATCTCGCGCGGCTCCAGCCCGAACGTCTGCCTGCGCACCCGTGCGGTGATCACCGCGGCCAGCGTCACCCCGGCGAGCAGCACGGCCAGCGCCGTCCAGATGAGCGGCGGGAGGGCGGCGCCGAGCTGGCCGACGACCGTGGTCTCCAGCACGCCGACCGAGACCAGGCCGATCACGTCGCCGTATTCATCGCGGATCGGGGCCTTGCCCCTGACCGTGGTGCCGATCGTGCCGGTCTCGGTGCCGACCCAGCTCCTGCCTGTCGTGAGGACGTTGGTGCCGTCGGTGGACAGCTGCTTGCCGATCAGCGAGGCGTTGGGGTGCGCGTAGCGCTTCTGCTGGTCGTTGGCGATCACGACATAGTCGGCGCCGGTCTCGTGCTGCACGCTCATGGCCAGCGGCTGCAGCACCGTCTCCGGATTCCTGAGTCTGAACGCCTCTCGCACCGCCGGGAGCCCCGCCACGGACTGCGCGATGGCCAGCGCGCGCTGCTGGTGCAGCGAGTCGAGCTGGTCGCGCGTGTGCTCGGCCCACACTCCCGCCGTGCCCCCGACGGCGAGGATCACGATCACCATCTGGAGCACGAACAGCTGGGTCCCGAGGGAGGCGTCCCGCACCCGTCTCACGACGAATATGGAAACAAACGCAGGTCACGGCCAGGTCGCGACCAATACGACCACTATGACGGCAAGCGTGCAAACCCTCGACGCGGGCGGGCCGGGGCTTCACCATCCCAGTTTTACAACCGTGAAATCCCCCCCAGGAGTTGATCATGCGCTTGCGCGTATTCGCCGCCTTCGCGGCACTCTCCCTCGCCGCGCTGACCGGCTGCGGCGCATCCGGCACCGGCGCCTCCGCCGACGGCCCGCTGCGGATCATGGCTCCTGCCGCGCCCGGCGGCGGTTGGGACCAGACCTCCCGCATCGCGGAGCAGGCGATCAAGGCCGCCGACTCCAAGCGCAAGGTCGAGGTGTACAACGTGCCCGGCGCGGGCGGCACCATCGGCCTGGCGCAGCTCGCCGGCGAGAAGGGCAACGGCAACCTGCTGATGACCATGGGCCTGGTGATGGTGGGCGCCATCGAGCAGAACAAGTCCAAGGTCACGCTCTCCGAGACCACGCCCATCGCCAAGCTGACCGAGGAGTACGAGATCATCGTGGTCCCGGCCGAGTCCCCGTACAAGACGCTGGCGGACCTGGTGGCGGCCTGGAAGGCCGACCCCAAGAAGGTGTCGATCTCGGGCGGCTCCGCGGGCGGCACCGACCACATCGTGGCCGGCCTGATGGCCAAGGCCGCGGGCGTGGACCCCAAGCAGGTCAACTACATCGCCCACTCGGGCGGCGGTGAGGCGCTCAACGAGCTGCTCGGCAACAAGGTCAGCGCGGGCATCTCCGGCGTGGGCGAGTTCGCCGAGCACGTCAAGTCCGGCAAGCTGCGCGCCCTCGGCGTGACCTCCGGTCAGCGGGTCTCCGGCCTGGACGCTCCCACGCTGAAGGAGGGCGGCCTGGACGTCGAGCTGTCCAACTGGCGCGGCTTCGTCGCCCCCGGCGGGCTCTCCGACGCCGACAAGAAGGCGCTGACCGACCTGGTCACCAAGATGCACGACTCGCAGCCGTGGAAGGACGCGGTGGCCAAGAACGGCTGGATCGACTCGTTCCAGACCGGTCAGCAGTTCGCCGACTTCATGAACGCCGAGCAGACCCGGGTCAAGGGCATCATCGCCGAGATGGGGCTCGTCTCCTGATGGCGCGCTGGTGGCGGCCCGAGCTCGGGCTGGCGGTCGTGGTGCTGGCGCTGGGCGTGTTCGTGGTGATCGGCACGCTCGACGTCTCCGCGGCGGCCTCACAGCTCGGCATCGGGCCGCGTTTCTTCCCCATGCTGGTCGGCGGCGCCATGGTCCTCATCGGCCTGTTCTACGTGGCGGACGTCATCCGCGGCGGCCACGGCGATCCCGAGGAGAGCGAGGACGTGGACGTGGACGCGCCCGCGGACTGGCGGAGCGTCGGGCTGGTCAGCGGCATCTTCCTGGCGTTCGCGGCGCTGCTGAACGTGGTCGGCTGGATCATCGGCGCGAGCCTGCTGTTCTTCGGCCTGTCGGTGGCGCTGGGCGCCGAGCACAAGCGCCGGGCGGCTGTGGTCTCGGTGGTCATGGGGCTGGCCACGTACCTGCTGTTCGTCAAGGGCCTCGGCGTGTCGCTCCCGGGCGGCCCGCTGGCGGGGGTGATCTAGGTGGAGTCGCTGCAGCTTCTGATCGACGGCTTCGCCGCCGCTCTCACCCCCGTCAACCTCATGTACGCGCTCGTCGGCGTCACGCTCGGCACCCTGGTCGGCGTGCTGCCCGGCATCGGGCCCGCGATGACCGTGGCGCTGCTGCTGCCGATCACGTTCACGGTGCCGCCGGCCAGCGCGTTCATCATGTTCGCGGGCATCTACTACGGCGGCATGTACGGCGGTTCGACCACCTCCATCCTGCTCAACACGCCCGGCGAGTCGTCGTCGATGATCACGGCGCTGGAGGGCAACAAGATGGCCCGGCGCGGCCGGGCGGCGCAGGCGCTGGCCACGGCGGCCATCGGGTCGTTCGTGGCCGGCACGATCGCCACGGCGCTGCTGGTCGTGGCCGCGCCGGCGGTGGTGAGCTTCGCGATCGCGTTCGGCCCCGAGGACTACTTCGCGCTGGCGATCCTGGCCTTCACCGCCGTGTCCTCCGTGCTGTCCCGCTCGGTCGTGCGCGGCCTGGCCTCCCTGGGGCTCGGGCTGGTGGTCGGGCTCATCGGGATCGACCAGCAGACCGGGCAGGCCCGGCTCACGCTGGGCATCCCGCAGCTGCTCGACGGCATCGACGTGGTGATCGTCGCGGTCGGCCTCTTCGCCCTCGGCGAGGCCCTGTACGTGGCCTCGCGGCTGCGTCACGGGTCGCCCGAGGTGGTGCCGGTGGGCCGCGCCTGGATGGGCCGGTCCGACTGGCGGCGCTCGTGGCTGCCCTGGCTGCGCGGCACCGCGCTGGGCTTCCCGTTCGGCGCGCTGCCCGGGGGCGGGGCGGAGATCCCCACGTTCCTGTCGTACGCGGCCGAGCAGCGGCTGGCGCGCGGGGTCGCCAAGGAGGAGTTCGGCAAGGGGGCCATCGAGGGCGTCGCCGGGCCCGAGGCGGCCAACAACGCCTCGGCGGCGGGCACCCTGGTCCCGCTGCTCACGCTGGGCCTGCCCACGTCGGCGACGGCCGCGATCATGCTGGCCGCCTTCCAGCAGTACGGGCTCCAGCCGGGCCCGCAGCTGTTCGACCACAACCCGGCGCTGGTGTGGGGCATGATCGCGTCGCTGTTCATCGGCAACGCGATGCTGCTGGTGCTCAACCTGCCCCTGGCGCCTCTGTGGGCCCGCGTCCTGCGCATCGAGCGCCCGTACCTGTATGCCGGGATTGTCCTGTTCGCCGCCCTGGGCGTCTACGCCCTGAACGGCACCGTGGTCGACCTCGTCGTCCTGTACATCCTGGGCCTCCTGGGCTACGCCATGCGCCGCTTCGGCCT
Organism: Nonomuraea sp. NPDC049695; assembly: GCF_040674955.1. Classification (NCBI taxonomy): domain Bacteria; kingdom Bacillati; phylum Actinomycetota; class Actinomycetes; order Streptosporangiales; family Streptosporangiaceae; genus Nonomuraea; species Nonomuraea sp. NPDC049695. Next base: position 55,893 of record NZ_JBFANV010000004.1, read on the forward strand.
CCCCGTGGCCCCGGCGGTGATCGGCATGATCCTGGGGCCGATGGCGGAGATCCAGCTCCGCAGGGCGCTGGCCATCGGGGCGGGCGACGTGACGGTGCTGGTGAAGAGCCCCGTGGCCGTCGGGCTGCTGGTCCTGGCGGTCCTGGCCCTGCTCGCGCCGGTGTTCAGGAAGCTGTCGGCCCGCGGGCGCGCGGTCACACCGGTCGAGTGAGCGACGTCGGAGAGGGTTCCGCCGGCACGGCGGAACCGCTCTTCGTGGACCGTGGGGCGATCGCCAGCCCGGCGAGCGCCATGACGAACGCGGCGGCGAACACCGCCCAGTAGCCCGACCCGGCGGCCGCGAACAGCGCGCCGGTGACGGCCACCGCCACCACCGAGAACACCGACTCGCCCACCTGCAGCGCCGAGCTGTTCTTGCCCTGCTCGCCGGGCGCCGACAGCTCCAGCGTGAGGACCGACAGCGTCGGGTACACGAGCCCGATCCCGAACCCGGTGACGATCCACGCCGGGTACGCCAGCGCCACCGGCACCGCGGTGAACGTCACCGCGCCCATCAGCAGGATGCCGAGCGCGATCGCGGCCGAGCCCAGCCGCAGGTTCGTCATCTGGCTGAAGATCTCGCGGCCCTGCAGCCACGACGCGAACGACCACGTCAGGGAGCCGCCCATGAGGGCGAACCCGGCGGTCAGCGCGGACAGGCCGCGCTGCTCGATCAGCATGAGCGGCACCATCACCTCGGCCGCGAAGAACGCCCCGGCGGCCAGGCCGCGCAGCCCCACCACGGCGGGCAGCCCGCGAACGGCACGCAGCGTGCCGGCGGGCAGCAGCCTGGGCAGCGCCACGGCCAGCACGACCAGGCCCGCGATCAGGAGAGGCAGCCGCCCGTCGCTGCCGTACTGCATGAGCCCCGCCCCGACGGCGGTCACGGCCGCCCAGGCGACCTTGCCGGGCAGGCCGGGCGCAGGCTCGGCCTGCCCGCCGCTCAGCGGCTGCCCGGCCAGCCCGCGCAGCAGCACCAGGCCGCCGGCCACAGTCAAGATCGGCACCATCAGGAACACCCAGCGCCAGCCGAGCGTGTCGGTGACCACGCCCACGATGGCCGGCCCCACCATCGAGGGCACCACCCACGCCGTCGCGAACAGCGAGAAGATCTTGGGGTGCAGGCTCTCGGGATAGACCCGGGCGACCACCACGTACATCGCCACGCTGATCAGCGCACCGCCGAACCCCTGCAGGAACCGTCCGGCGATCAGCACCTCCATGCTCGGCGCCAGCCCCGCCACCGTCAGTCCGCCGACGAACCCGGCGACGCCGGTCCACAGGGGAGCCAGAGGGCCGCGCACGTCGGCCCACCGGCCGCCGAGCACGGTCCCGACCACACTGGCGGCCATCGCGCCGCTGAACGCCAGCCCGTACAGCTCCAGCCCGCCGAGGTCCTTGGCCACGACCGGCATGGCGATGGCGACCGCCATGTACTCGAAAGCCACCAGCGACACCATCGCCACCAGGCCCGCCGTCAACGCGCTCCTCGTCATGCGGCGAACCTACGGCCACCGGCCTCTGCCCACATCCAGCGGGGGCCCTACTTCGCCACCGGCAATTGGACCTAGGACCCCCATGGGGGGTGCGTCCGCCGTCCGGCACAGCACGAAGGCCCCGCCACCCATGGCGGCGGGGCCTTCCTGCGACAGCGGCGACTACTCGGAGACGCCCAGCTTCTCCAGGATCAGCTGACGGGCGCGGGCCGCGTCGGCCTTGCCCTTGCTGGCCCTCATGACGCCGCCCACCAGGGCGCCCGCCGCGGCGATCTTGCCGGATCTGACCTTCTCGGCCGCGTCGGCGTTGTCGGCCAGGACCTGGTCGATGATCGCCAGCAGCTCGCCCTCGTCGCTGACGATCTGCAGCCCGCGCTTCTCGACCACCTCGTCGGGCGTGCCCTCACCGGCCAGCACGCCTTCGAGCACCTCGCGCGCCAGCTTGTCGTTGAGCGCGCCCGAGGCCACCAGCTCGGTCACCCTGGCGATCTGGGCCGGGGTGATGGGCAGGTCGGCCAGCGGGGTGCCGGTCTCGTTGGAGCGCCTGGCCAGCTCGCCCATCCACCACTTGCGCGCGTCCGCCGCCGGGGCGCCCGCCGCGACCGTGGCCTCGACCAGCTCGATGGCGTCGGCGTTGTGCATGGCCTGCATGTCGAGGTCGGACAGCCCCCACTCGGCCTGCAGCCGCTTGCGCTTGACCGACGGCAGCTCGGGCAGCGCCGCCTTCAGCTCGGCCACCCAGGCGGGGTCGGGCTCGATCGGCACCAGGTCGGGCTCGGGGAAGTAGCGGTAGTCCTGCGCCTCCTCCTTGGACCGGCCGGACGTGGTGGTGCCGGTGTCCTCGTGGAAGTGCCTGGTCTCCTGGATGATCTTCCCGCCGTCGGCCAGGACGGCCGCCTGCCGCTCGATCTCGCTCCGCACGGCCCGCTCGACGCTGCGCAGCGAGTTGACGTTCTTGGTCTCCGTACGGGTGCCCCACTCGGACGAGCCGCGCGGCATGAGCGACACGTTGACGTCGCAGCGCAGCGAGCCCTCCTCCATGCGCACGTCGGAGACGCCGAGCGAGCGCATGATCTCGCGCAGCTCGGTGACGTACGCCTTGGCCACCTCGGGCGCGAGCCGGTCGGTGCCCGGGATGGGCTTGGTCACGATCTCGACCAGCGGGATGCCGGCGCGGTTGTAGTCGACGATCGAGTAGTCGGCCCCGTGGATGCGCCCGGTCGCGCCGCCCATGTGGGTGGACTTGCCGGTGTCCTCCTCCAGGTGGACCCGCTCGATCTCGATCCGCACGGTCTCGCCCTGGACCTCGACGTCGATGTAACCGTCGAAGCAGAGCGGCTCGTCGTACTGCGAGATCTGGTAGTTCTTCGGCATGTCCGGATAGAAGTAGTTCTTCCGGGCGAAGCGGCACCACTCGGCGATCGAGCAGTTCAGCGCCAGGCCGATGCGGATGGTCGACTCGATGGCCATGGCGTTGGCCACCGGCAGCGATCCGGGCAGCGCCAGGCAGGTCGGGCAGACCTGCGTGTTGGGCGGCGCGCCGAAGGCGGTCCTGCACCCGCAGAACATCTTCGACGTGGTGCCCAGCTCGACGTGCGTCTCCAGGCCGAGCACCGGCTCGAACCGGTCGAGCGCTTCGTCATAGACCATGGTCATAGCGACGGGGCCTCCTTCAGCAGCGGGCCGCCCCAGCGGCTCTCCAGGGCCTTCTCGACGGCGGCGCCGACGCGGTAGCAGCGGTCGTCGGCCAGGACCGGCGCCATGATCTGCAGGCCGACCGGCAGGTTGTCCTCGTCGGCCAGGCCGACCGGCACCGACATGGCCGCGTTGCCGGCGAGGTTGGACGGGATGGTGCACAGGTCGGCGAGGTACATCGCGATCGGGTCGTCGGCGCGCTCGCCGATCGAGAACGCCGTGGTCGGCGTGGTCGGCGACACCAGGACGTCCACCTGCTGGTAGGCGGCCTCGAACTCCCGGGAGATGACCGTGCGGACCTTCTGTGCCTGGCCGTAGTAGGCGTCGTAGTAGCCGCTCGACAGCGCGTACGTGCCGAGCATGATGCGCCGCTTGACCTCGGCGCCGAACCCGGCGGCCCTGGTCAGCGCCATGACCTCCTCGGCGCTGCGGGTGCCGTCGTCGCCGACGCGCAGGCCGTAGCGCATGGCGTCGAAGCGCGCCAGGTTGGACGAGCACTCCGACGGCGCGATCAGGTAGTACGCGGGCAGCGCGGTCGTGAACGACGGGCAGGAGACCTCGACGACCTTGGCCCCGAGCGACTCGAGGAGCTGGACGGCCTCGTGGTAGCGGGCCAGCACGCCGGCCTGGTAGCCCTCGCCGGCGAACTCCTTGACGACGCCGATCCGCATGCCGGCGACGTCGGCGTGCTTCGCGGCCTCGACCACGCTCGGCACGGGCGCGTCGACCGAGGTGGAGTCCATCGGGTCGTGCCCGGAGAACGCCTCGTGCAGCAGCGCCGCGTCGAGCACGTTACGGGCGAACGGGCCCGGCGTGTCGAGCGAGCTGGCGAACGCGATGAGCCCGTAACGGGACGAGCCACCGTACGTCGGCTTCATGCCCACGATCCCGGTCACCGAGGCGGGCTGGCGGATGGAGCCGCCCGTGTCGGTGCCCGTGGACAGCGGCGCCTCGTACGCGGCCACGGCGGCGCTCGAGCCGCCCGACGAGCCGCCCGGCACCTTGGACAGGTCCCACGGGTTGCGGGTGATCTGGTAGGCGGAGTTTTCCGTGGAGGAGCCCATGGCGAACTCGTCCAGGTTCGTCTTGCCGAGGAAGACCAGCCCGGCCTCGCGCAGCCGCGCGGTGACGGTCGCGTCGTACGGCGGGCGCCAGCCCTCGAGGATCTTGGACGCGGCCGTCGTGGGCATGTCGCGCGTGGCGAAGATGTCCTTGTGCGCGATCGGCACGCCGGCCAGCGGCCCGAGCTTCTCGCCCGCCCGCAGCCTGGCGTCGACGGCCCGCGCCTGCTCCAGCGTCGTCTCGCGATCGACGTGGAGGAACGCCTGGATCTTGGGCTCCACCTCGGCCATGCGGTCGAGGTGCGCCTCGGCCACCTCGACGGCCGACACCTCGCCACCGGCGATCATCGATCCCAGCTCGGCGGCGGTCTTGCGAATCAAACTCATGCCTCCTCCCCGAGGATGCGCGGCACCCGGAAGCGGTCGTCCTCGACGGCGGGCGCGCCGGAGAGCGCCTGTTCGGGCGTCAGGGACTGTCGCACCTCGTCGGCACGGAAGACATTGGTCAGCGGAAGCGCGTGCGACGAAGGCGGCACATCCTCGGCGGCGACCTCAGCCACCTTCGCGACCGCCTCGATGATGGCATCGAGTTGGGTGGCGTAGTGGTCGAGCTCGTCGTCGGTGAGCGCCAGCCTGGACAACCGGGCCAGGTGTGCGACCTCGTCGCGGGTTATGGCGGACATGAGTCGGTTAACCCGTTTCGTGGATGGAGTCTTTGGACACTGCCATCCTAGGGGGCTTGACGTAGCGCGCCCGAACCATTAACCCCTCTTAGGGCAGCCCCCGCGTCAGGCCGAGCGGCTGACCTCCGGCCGGTAGCTGTACTCGATGCCGGGTCCCGCGCCCGCGTGCTCCCTGAGCCAGACCGTGGCGTCGGCGGCGGGCATGGGCCGGCCGAACAGCCACCCCTGCCCCATGTCGCACCCCATTTCCGCCAGCCTCATCGCCACCTCGTCCGACTCCACGCCCTCCGCGACCGAGCGCAGGCCGAGCGAGCGGACCAGGTCGACGATCGAGCGGACGATCCGGTCGTCGTCCTCCGACTCGGCGATCCGGCGTACGAACGAGGCGTCGATCTTGACCTCGGACACCGCCAGGCGCTGGAGCCTGATGAGCGACGAGTAGCCGGTGCCGAAGTCGTCGAGCGCCAGCGGCACGCCCAGCGTGGCCAGGGCCTTGATCGTCTCCTGGGTGTACGCCTGGTCGCCGGTCAGGATGCGCTCCGTCACCTCCAGCTGGATGGCCCCGGGCGGCAGCCCGTAGTTGGCCAGGCCCTCTTCCAGCCGCTCCGGCAGTGCCGAGTCGAGCAGGTCGCGGGCCGAGATGTTGACGGAGATCGGCACCCGCATCCCCTGGTGCCACCAGCGGGCGCCCTGCTCGAGCGCCTCCTCGATGACGTACGCCGTGAGCGGCCGCATCAGGTATGACTGCTCGGCCAGCGGCACGAACTCCGACGGAGCGATCGGCCCGCGCACCGGGTGGTGCCAGCGCAGCAGGGCCTCGACCCCCTGGACGGCGCCCGTCTCCAGGCTGACCTTGGGCTGGAAGTGCAGGCGCAGCTCGCGGCTGTCGATCGCGCGGCGCAGGTCGCCGAGCAGGTTGAGGCGCTCCGGCGAGTTGCGGTCCTTGTCCGGCTGGTAGAGCTCCACGCCGCTGCGCCCCTCCTTCGCCAGGTACATGGCCACGTCGGCCCGCTGCAGGAGCAGCTCGAAATCGGGGGCGTGGTCCGGATAGAGGGCGATCCCCACGGAGCCGTCCACGTCGAAGGTCATGCCCTCCAGCCGGACCGGCTCGGTCAGCGCCGCACGCAGCCGGGCCGCGACCTCCCTGGCCGCGTGCGCGTCCCTGATCGAGGGCAGCAGCACCGCGAACTCGTCGCCGCCCAGCCGTGCCACGACGTCGCCCGGCCGTACGGAATGGGTGAGCCGGTGCGCGACCATCTGCAGCAACCGGTCGCCCACCGGATGCCCCATCGTGTCGTTGACCTCCTTGAACCGGTCGAGGTCGAGCAGGAACAGACCGACCCGGTCCTCCTGCCTGGCCTCGGCCAGCGCCTCCTCCGTGCTGACGATGAGCATCTTGCGGTTGGGCAGGCCGGTCAGCTCGTCGTGCAGGGCCTGATGGTCGCGGCGCATGGAGAGCGTGGCGGTGAAGTAGACGGCGGTGAGCGGGGCGACGAACAGGGGCACCAGGCCGGGCGAGTGCTCCATGACCACGACGACCAGAGGCGCCAGGCCGAGCAGCCCGGCGTACACGAGAGCCTGTGGGCCCACCGTGGCCTTGAGCACGCGGGCGATCGAACGCCGCTCGTGCAGCGCGACCGCGCCGCACACGAGGGTGGCCCTGGTGGCGAAGTACGCGACCCCGGCCAGCGCGATGGCCGGCAGGTCGCCGCCGCCCGGCACCCAGGGCACGGCCGGGCTCGGCACGATGCCGAACAGCCCCAGCACCACGGCCGCCGCGGTGAGCGCGAGCGTCGATTGCGCGATGTTGAACATGACCCGATGCCACGACTTGCGCGTCACCACCCCGTTCATGGCGACGGCGACGGCCTGCATCAGCACCGCGACGGGCAGCCCGTAATGCAGCAGCACGGCGAAGGTGAACATCGTGGACGGGTACGTGCCGCCCACGGCGGTGGCCGAGGACACCATCACGGGCCTCAGCTCGCCCAGGATGGTCAGCACCGACAGCATCCAGAACAGCGACGTGCGGGCAAGCCCCAGCAGCCCGGCTGCGTCCAGCCTGAGCATGGCCACCACGAGCGCGGTGAAGCCGATCACGGTTATGCCCGCGAGGAACGCCCACAGCGGCGTGCCGACGCGTGGTCCGGTGTCGCGGGTGTCGGTTGGGCCAGTCATCGGTAACAGAACCCCCATTAGGTCACTATGGGAGGGTACGACCTTCACCCCACTTCGCGAAACCAAGCGCGTACGTTCCGTCACTTCTCCTTTCCGACATATACCCAAAAACCACCCTAAGTAGCAAGCCGCACACGCTGCCGTCACGGCGCGGCCCTTCGAACCGCGCCACCCCGGCCGTACTTCGCCACGGCCGCCGCCGCCGCTACATGGACGCGGCACCACGCCGCCGCTCACCCGACGCCGGGCCTCTGGCGCCGCACCTTCACTCCCGGGGCGCCGCGCTCACTGCCGGCGCCGCACACCATGCACCGGCGAAGCGCCGCACACCAGCGCCGGACTGCGCACACGCCATTCACCGCACACCAGCGCCGGGAAAGGGAATCTCGGCCGCCGGCACCGGCGGCCGAGGGTCAGGCCTCCGGGGTGATCGCGGCCGCGGCCGCCGCCTCCGGGCCGTCCTTCAGCAGGAGCTCGAACCCGGCCCCGTCCAGGATCGGCACCCCGAGGCTCACCGCCTTGTCGTACTTCGACCCCGCGTTCTCCCCCGCCACCAGGAACGACGTCTTCTTGGACACCGACCCCGACACCTTCCCGCCCTGGCTGGTGAGCGCGTCGGAGGCCGAGTCGCGGGTGTAGCCCTCGAGCGTCCCCGTCACCACGAACGTCAGCCCCGCGAGGGTCTGCGGCCCCTTCTCCGGCGCGGGCTCGTCCTCCATGCGCACTCCGGCGGCCCGCCACCGTTCGATGATCTCGCGGTGCCAGTCGACGGAGAACCACTCCCGGACCGTGGCCGCGACCCGGGGCCCGATGCCCTCGACGGCGGCCAGCTCCTCTTCCGAGGCGTTCATGATGCGGTCGATCGACCGCATCTCGTCGGCCAGCGCACGCGCGGTGGGCGGGCCGATGTGGCGGATGGAGAGGGCGACCAGCAACTGCGCGAGCGGCACCTGCTTGGCCCGCTCCAGCTCCTCCATGAGCTGCAGCGCGTTCTGGCTGGGCTTGCCGTCGATGTTGGAGAAGAAGGTGACGACCTTCTCCTCCCCCGTCTTGGGATCGAGCTTGGGCAGGCCGGTGTCCTGGTCGCGCACCACCGACTTGATCGGCAGCAGCTGCTCCAGCGTCAGGTCGAACAGGTCGGCCTCGGTGCGGACCACGGGCTCCTGGGGCGGCAGCGGCTGGGTGAGCGCGGTGGCCGCGACGTAGCCGAGCCCGTCGATGTCGAGCGCGCGCCGACCGGCCGCGAAGAAGATGCGCTCGCGGATCTGGGCGGGGCAGCCGCGCGCGTTGGGACAGCGCAGGTCGGCGTCGCCCTCCTTCTCGTACGCCAGCAAGGTGCCGCACTCCGGGCAGTGGGTCGGCATGACGAACTCGCGCTCCGACCCGTCGCGCAGCGCCGTCACCGGCCCGACGATCTCGGGGATGACGTCGCCCGCCTTGCGCAGCACCACGGTGTCGCCGATGAGCACCCCCTTCTTGACCACGATGGCGGCGTTGTGGAGGGTGGCCCGCTCGACGGTCGAGCCCGACACCGACACGGGCTCCATCACCGCGTACGGCGTCACGCGCCCCGTGCGGCCGACACCCACCTGGATGTCGAGCAGCTTGGTGTTGACCTCTTCCGGCGGGTACTTGTACGCGATCGCCCACCGCGGCGCCCGCGACGTGGAGCCCAGCTCCCGCTGCGTGCGGAAGTCGTCGACCTTCACCACCACGCCGTCGATCTCGTACGCGGGATCGTGCCGGTGCACCCGGTAGTGCTCGATGAACTCGTTGATCCCGGTCAAGTCCGGCAGCACCTTGTAGAGGTCGCTGACCGGCAGCCCGAACTCCCGCAGCCGGTCATAGACCTCGGACTGCGCCTTCGGCACGGGCGAGCCCTCCCAGATGCCGATGCCGTGCACCAGCATCCGCAGCGGGCGCTGGGCCGTGATGCGCGGGTCCTTCTGCCGCAGCGTGCCCGCCGCGGAGTTGCGCGGGTTGGCGAACGGCGGCTTGCCCTGCTCGATGAGCTGCTCGTTGAGCTTCTTGAAGTCCTCGACCGGGATGTAGACCTCGCCGCGCACCTCGACCAGGCTGGGGATGTCGTCGCCCTTGAGCCGATGGGGGACGCCCTTGATCGTGCGGACGTTGGCCGTCACGTCGTCGCCCGTGCGCCCGTCGCCACGGGTCGCGCCCCGCTCCAGCTTGCCGTCGCGGTAGACCAGCGCGATCGCCAGCCCGTCGATCTTCAGCTCGCAGAGGTACGGCCCCGGGTCGCCCTCGGCCAGCCGCTCGGCCCGTTGCATCCAGGCGGCCATGTCGGCCTCGTTGAAGGCGTTGTCGAGGCTCTCCATCCGGTTGAGGTGCTGCACCTTGGCGAAATCGCCCGACACCGGCGCGCCCACCTTCTGTGTGGGCGAGTCGGGCGTCTGGAGCGTGGGATGTGCCTCCTCCAGCGCCAGCAGCTCCTTGAACCACCCGTCGAACTGGGCGTCGCTGACCGTGGGCTGGTCGAGCACGTAATAGCGCCAGCGAGCGTCCTCGACCAGCTCGCTCAGCTCGGCATGCCGCTTGAGCGCGGCCACCGGCACGCCCGCAACCTCGGCGCCAGGCTCACTCACGCGCCCTCCTCCGTCGGTCGCGTGAGTGAATCACTGCTGCGTCTGATTGTTCGCTCGCTACGCTCACTCACGAGGGTCTCCTCTCGTCCAACGCCCCTGAGCAAACGCTACCGCCGAGCACCGACAAGCTCAGCCTCCCTGGGCCCAGACTCCTTCCCAGGTCGAGCACTTGCCGGTGGCCTTCGTGGACGTGCCACGGCACACCTTGCCCTCGATGGAGAGCATGTATCCGGTCGGGAAGGAGAACTCCAGCGGCTTCGTTCCCGAGCAGTTGTGGTACGTCTTGTACCCCTTGCCGCCCTTCTCCTTGACCCACCGGAACGTCAGCCAGGAGCACCCCTTACGGCCCGGGAAGTCGTACAGCTTCCCGTTCACCACGAACCCCGGCCGGTCGTGCATCACCTTCCCCTTGGCCTTGCCCGCCCGGTCGGCCGAGTAGATGGACCCCCAGTTCCACACTTCCGGGTTCGCCAGGGCGGGCGACGCGGATGCCATCAGAACGGCGGCGGCCACCGCCACAGTGCGAAGAATCATGTACCGGAGGCTACTCAGCCGCCTTGCATCCCACTTGCAGGATCGTCCCTGAGCACCAGGGCCGCTCTCCGGCAGGCCGCCAGCGCCGCACGGGCGTACCGCGGCGACGCCCCGGCCAGCCCGCACGAGGGAGTCAGCACGACCTGCTCGGCCAGCCGGTCGGGCGCGAACCCGAGCCGCCGCCAGAGCTCCAGCGCCGGCTTGGCGACCACCCCGACGTCCGGCAGGCGGGTGTCCGTGCCGGGCACGACCCCCAGCAGGAACGTCAGGCCCGCCTCGACGCACTCCCCGAGAGCCTCCTCGTCCCTGCGCCGCAGCAGCGAGGCGTCCACCGACACCCCGCGCACCCCGGCCCTGCGCAGCAGGTCGAACGGCACGGACGGCGCGCAGCAGTGCACGATCGGGCTGTCGAAGGACCGCAGCGACTCCTCGACCCGCCACTCCTCGACGGCGGCCAGCCGCCCGAACCCCGACGCGGTCGGCACCGTCCCCGCCAGCACCCCGGGCAGCCTGGGCTCGTCGAGCTGCAGCACGATCTCCGTCACCCCGGGCAGCCGCCGCCGCACCTCGGCGCAGTGGTCGGCCACCCCCTGCGCCAGCGAGGCGGTCACATCGCGTACGGCCCCCGCGTCGGAGAGCACCTTGTCCCCGTGCTTCAGCTCGATCGACGCGGCCAGCGTCCACGGCCCGCAGACCTGCAGCTTGAGCGGCCCCGCGTAGTCGTGCCCGATCTCCTCGAGCCCGTCGAGATCCCGCCGCAGATGATCGACGGCCCGCTGGTGATCGCGCCCCGGCCGGTCGGTCAGCCGCCACCCGGAGGGCTGCACCTCGACGGGCAGCTCGACGAGCATCCCGGCCGTCCTGCCGATCATGTCGGCGCCGACGCCCCTGGCCGGCAGCTCCGGCAGGTACGGCAGCGCGGGCACCTCGCCGAACACGACCCTGATCGCCTCGAGATGATCCTCGCCCGGATGCGACCCGACCCCGGTTGCTTCCCACGTAGACATGGGCACAAGCGTAGGCTCTGTCCAATGGAGTTGACGAAGTACGACCACGCCTGCGTACGCGTGGAGAAGAACGGCAAGGTCCTGGTCATCGACCCGGGGACGTTCACGAAGAATCCGGTGCTCGACGGCGCCGACATCGTGCTGATCACCCATGAGCACGCCGACCACGTGGACGAGGAGAAGCTGAAGACCCTCTCGCCCGGCGTGGAGATCTACACGTGCGAGGGCGTCGCCGCCGGGCTGGCGGACGTCGCGGCGAAGGTCCAGGTGGTACGGCACGGCGACAGCTGGGAGGCGGCCGGTTTCCGCGTGCGGGCCTTCGGCGAGTGGCACGCCAAGAACCATCCCGACGTGCCCGTCGTCCAGAACATCGGCTTCCTTGTCGACGACGAGATCTTCTACCCGGGCGACGCGTTGACCGTCCCGGAGGCGGAGGTGGCGACCCTGCTGGTCCCGACCGGCGGGCCGTGGCTGAAGCTCGGCGAGATGGTGACGTATCTCCGCACGATCCGTCCCGCCAGGGCGTTCTCCACCCATGACGGCCTCTACAACGAGATCGGCCTCGGCCTGGTGGACAACTGGCTGAGAGGGGAGGCGGAAGAGCTGAAGGCCGACGTCCGCCGCCTGGCGGTCGGCGAGTCGGTGACGATCAGCTAGCGGAGACGATCGTGGCCGACCCGATCACCGTGTCGCCGGAGTAGAGCACCGCCGCCTGGCCCGCCGCCACCCCGGTGGCCGGGCGGTCGAGCTCGATGCGGAGGCCCCCAGCCAGATGCTCGCCGATCTCCTCGAAGCGGCACGCGTACACCTCTCCGTGGGCCCGCAGCTGCACGGTCAGGTCGTCGGACGCGGACGGGCCGTTCCAGACCGGGGTGCCGCACGTGATCGAGGTGACCTCGAGCGCGGAGCGCGGGCCGACCGTGACCGTGTTGGAGACCGGCTCGATCGACAGCACGTAGCGGGGCCTGCCGTCGGGCGCGGGGCGGTCGATGTGCAGGCCCTTGCGCTGCCCGATCGTGAAGCCGTGGGCGCCCTGGTGGCTGCCGACGACCTCGCCGCCCTGGTCGACGATGGGCCCCTCGGCCGAGCCGAGCCGCTTGGCCAGGAAGCCCCGCGTGTCGCCGTCGGCGATGAAGCAGATGTCGTGGCTGTCGGGCTTGTCGGCGACGGTCAGGCCGCGCCTGGCGGCCTCCTCGCGCACCTCGGCCTTGGTCGAGCCGCCCAGCGGGAAGATCGCGTGGCTGAGCTGCTCGCGGGTGAGCACGCCCAGCACGTACGACTGGTCCTTGCCCTGGTCGACGCTCCTGGACAGCACCCCGTCGACCAGCTTGGCGTGGTGGCCGGTGGCGACCGCGTCGAAGCCCAGGGCCAGCGCCCGGTCGAGCACCGCCGAGAACTTGATCTTCTCGTTGCACCGCAGGCACGGGTTGGGCGTGCGGCCCGCGGCGTATTCGGCCACGAAGTCCTCGACGACGTCACGCTGGAAGCGCTCGGCCATGTCCCAGATGTAGAACGGGATGCCGATCACGTCGGCGGCGCGGCGCGCGTCGCGTGAATCCTCGATCGTGCAGCAGCCCCTCGCCCCCGTGCGATGGGATTGGGGGTTGGCCGACAGCGCAAGGTGGACACCAGTGACGTCGTGACCGGCCTCGGCGATCCGAGCGGCGGCCACGGCGGAGTCGACGCCGCCCGACATGGCGGCAAGCACACGCAGTCCCATGACCTTTCCAGCGTACTGTCCTGCCGGGGGTGCGCGACCATGGCCGGCATCTGCGAGGATTCAGCCCATGCGACTGTTCGGGCGCAAGGACGCGGACGACGAAGAGACCGGCGACGGGATCGCCGAGTTCTGGGCGTGGTGGCAGGAGGCCAGGCCGGGGCTCGACTCCCTGGTCGCGGAGGGCGAGGCCGAGGGGCTGGAGGAGCGGCTCGCCCCGGCGGTCGCCGCGATCCATCCGGGTCTGGTCTGGGAGGTGGCCCCGGGCAAGGGCGCCGCGCACGCCCTGGTGGTCACCGCCGCGGGCGATCCCGAGCTGCGCTCGCTCGCGCACCGCTGGGCCAAGGCGGCGCCGCCGTCGGACCTGCTGTGGGAGTTCCATCCGTCGCGGCAGGCCAATCCGCAGGCGATGGAGCTGACCCTCGACGTGGGCGGCTACGAGTTCGCGCTCGACAAGGTGATGCTGGGCCTGCGGGTGCCGAGGGACCAGCCGCGCGTCGACGTGACCGCGTACCACCCGATCTTCGGCGAGCTCGACGACGACACCAGGATGGAGGCCACGCTGCTGGCCCTCGACTGGCTGCTCGGCGAGGACGACGTGGCCAGGTGGGTCGGGGAGATCACGCCCGCCACGTTCCAGCCGATCGACTCGGTGGCCGCCGCCCACCTGCCCGCCGTGGTCGCCGACCTGGCCTCGGGCTACACCGAGGAGGAGTGGGTGCTGCTGGAGGGGCAGACGGCGAGCGGCGCGCCGCTGGTCGCCACGGCCCGCCATCCGCTGCGGCCGGTGGACTATCCGCTGTTCGACCAGCACATCGCGATCACGCTGCCGTACGCGCACCGCGATGAGAACGGCCTGCCGGTCGGCGACTCGCTGACGGCGCTGCGCGACTTCGAGGAGCGTCTGGCCGCGCGGCTGCTCAAGCTGCGTGACGACGCGGTGCTCGCGGCGCACCTGAGCGCTGAGGGGCACCGGATCATCCACGTGTACGCCGACCCGACCGGCGACGCGGCGATCCACGCCAAGGAGCTGATCGTGAGCTGGGAGGAGGGCGAGCCCCGGGTGGACGTGGCCTCCGACCCCGCCTGGACCGCCGTGGTGGCCTTCCTCACCTGAGCCCGGCCCCGCCTGCCGGACCTCACCTGAGCCCGGCCCCGCCTGCCGGACCAGGACCTCAGCTGAGGCCGGCTCGCCTGGCGCGCTCGACGGCGGCGGGCAGCACCTCGATCAGGCGGTCGACGTCGTCGCGGGTCGAGGTGTGCCCCAGCGTGAACCTGAGCGAGCCCCGCGCCGCCGCCGCGTCGGCGCCCATGGCCAGCAGCACGTGGGACGGCTGCGCCACGCCCGCCGAGCAGGCCGAGCCCGTCGAGCACTCCACGCCCTTGGCGTCGAGCAGCATGAGCAGCGCGTCGCCCTCGCAGCCGGGGAACGAGAAGTGGGCGTTGCCGGGCAGCCGGTCGTCGGGGTCGCCGTTGAGCACCACGTCGGGGACGGCCTCGCGGACGCGCTGGATGAGCTCGTCGCGCAGCGACGTCAGGCGGCGGCTCAGGGCCTCCTGCTCCTTGACGGCCGTGGCGACGGCGGCGGCCAGCCCGGCGATGGACGGCGCGTCGAGCGTGCCCGAGCGCACGTCGCGCTCCTGCCCCCCGCCGTGCTGGACGGAGACCGGCGTCAGCCCTCTGGCCAGCAGCAGCGCGCCGACCCCCATCGGGCCGCCGATCTTGTGCCCGGTCATCGTGAGCGCGTCGACCCCCGAGGCGGAGAACGACACAGGCAGCTGCCCCACCGCCTGGACCGCATCGGTGTGGAGCGGGATGCCGTGGTCGTGGGCGATCGCGGCCAGCACGCGAACGGGCTGGACCGTGCCGACCTCGTTGTTGGCCCACATGACGCTGACCAGGGCCACGCTGCCGGGATCGCGCTCGATGGCCTCGCGTAGACTGTCGGGCTGGACCCGGCCGTACGCGTCCACGTCGAGCAGCTCCACCTCCGCGCCCTGGCTGTCGGCCAGCCACCGGGCGGGGTCGAGCGCGGCGTGGTGCTCCACGGAGCTGATCAGGATGCGCCGCCTCGGACGGCGCGACCAGTAGAGGCCCTTGATCGCGAGATTGTCGGCCTCGGTGCCGCCCGAGGTGAACACGACCTCACTGGGGCGCGCGCCGAGCGCGTCGGCGATCGTCTCGCGTGACTCCTCGACCACTCTGCGCGTACGGCGGCCCGCGGCGTGCAGCGACGAGGCGTTGCCGACACGTTGGAGCTGCTCCGTCATGGCCTCGATCGCCTCGGGCAGCATGGGCGTCGTCGCCGCATGATCAAGATAGGCCGACGGTCTGGTCACCCGATCAGCGTATCTCGTTTGCAACTGTACCGTCCGGACGGTACAGTTGGCGGCATGCGAAGGGACGAGCTTTTGGACGCGGCGGAGGATCTCCTCTGCGACCAGGGCTCCGCCGCGCTCACCCTGGCCGCCGTGGCGGACCGGGCAGGCGTCAGCAAGGGCGGTCTCCTCTATCACTACGGCTCCAAAGAGGCCCTGATCAAGGGCATGGTGGAGCGCCTGATCGAGGACTTCGACCAGCTCATGGCCGCACAGACCGGCGAGACCTACACCGAGCGCTACCTGGGCGCCACCCTGGCCGCCGTCCGCTCCGGGCGGCTGCGACGATGGGCCGTGGTCACCGGGGCCTCCGGCAACCTCTTCCTGCTCGCGCCGCTGCGTGACGCGATGGCCCGCTGGCATCGCGAGGGGCTGGCCGAGGAGCCGGATCCGCGGGCGTCGCAGATCGTACGGCTGGCGTGTGAGGGGCTCTGGGACGTGGCCAGCCACGACCCGGAGCTGAACTCGGAAGAGGACCTCCAGGCTCTCGAGGCCCGGCTGGGAACGCTGCTCAAACCCCCCTCCTGACCGGCCCGCCGCCGGCCCCTGCGTCCGGCGGCCTCCCCCACCGGCCCACCCCGACCTGTCCGGCCGGGCTTCGGGCCGCGCCGACCCGGTCTCCCCTGATCCGACATGTCCCGGCTTCTCGCCCACTGTGCCTGCGGGTTCTCCCCTGCCGTGGGTGCGGCAAATTCTGCTTTGTGTGAGGTGTGCTTATGTCCCCTGCCCTGAGGAGTGCTCGTTACGGGGCGATCCTGACCTTCGTGCTCGGCGGCCTGATGGTGGGCACCATGACGGTGCGCATCCCCGCGTTGACCGACAAACTAGGCCTTTCCGAGTCGACGGTCGGCACGATCCTGCTCGTCTGGGGCCTGGGCGCGCTGGTGACCATGCAGTCCATGCGGAAGGTGATGGCCCGCGCAGGCAGCAGGGCCGTGCTGCGGATCGGTGGGCCGCTCACCGCGCTGGGCCTCGTGGCCGTGGCGTTCGCGCCGAACCTCCCGCTGCTCCTGGTGGCCGTCGCGTTCTTCGGCATGGCGTTCGGCATCGTGGACGTGGCCATGAACGCCCAGGGCTCGACGGTCGAGCAGGCGTACGGGCGACCGCTGATGAACGGCATGCACGCCGGCTGGTGCGTCGGCGCCATCGCCGCAGGCGCGCTGGGCAGCCTGGCGATCGCCGTGGGGCTGCCGTTCACCGCCAACGTGGCGCTGATCGGGCTGGTCTCGCTGCCTGTCATGGTCGTGCTCGGCCGTACGTACCTGCCCGAGCCGCCGGCGACCGGGACCGTGACGGCGGCCCGCCGGCGCCTGCCCCCGATCGTCTACCTGCTCGGTGCGATCATGTTCTTCGCGTTCATGGTGGAGGGCACCGTCGCCGACTGGAACGGCCTCTACATGCGGAACGAGCTGGGCGCCCCCGAGGCGCTGGCGGCCCTCGGCTACCCCGTGTTCGAGGTCGGCATGCTGGTCGCCAGGCTCACCGGTGACCGGTTGCGTACGAGGTTCGGCGTCCGGGGCATGCTGACCGTGTCGGGGGTGGCGACGGCGGGGTTCTTCGCGGTGGTGCTGCTCGCGCCGGCGGCGGTGGTGGCGGTGTTCACGATGTTCTTCGTCGGGCTCGGCGTGGCGACGATCTCGCCGCTGACGCTGTCGCTGGCCGGGACCGCGACCGACACGCCGGGTCCGGCGATCGCCCAGGCGGGCGCCATGGGCTACGCCGGCCTGCTGCTCGGCCCCGTGGTGATCGGCTTCCTGTCGGACGCCACCTCGCTGCGTACCGCGCTCGGTATCGGGGTCGTCCTCGGCGCGCTGATCGCTTTCGCCTCGCGGCTCCTCCCGCGGAGGGAGGCCGCCGCGGTCGTCCCGGCTCCGGCCGTCGAACGCGAGCCGGCGGAGCTCGCGGCCTGACATTTGTCACCATTCAGTCTCGTACGTCCGGCACTGCCCCAGCAGAGCGGGCTGTGCGAGGCTGATCCCGTGTTCAAGCCCTATGCCACCGCGGCGACCTTCGCGATCACGGCGGTCCCCAGCCTCCTCCAGTTCGTGATCCCCGGCCTGGAGCCGGCCCTGATGCGGGATCCGGCCGCGATCCGCGGCGGCGAGTGGTGGCGGCTGGTGACGGCCCTGGTCGTGCAGGACGGCGGCCTCTGGGGCACCCTGTTCAACCTGGCCTCGCTCGCCGTGCTCGGCTACTGCGCGGAGCGGTCGTTCGGTCCGGCCCGCTGGCTCGCCCTCTACGCGGCCGGCGCGCTGGCCGGGGAGATCTCCGGATATCTCACGAACGACCCCGGCGCGGGCAACTCGATCGCCGTCTGCGGCCTGGCCGCCGGCCTCGCGCTGGCCGCCGCGGAGCGGCTGGACCGCTCGCTGGGCGCGTTCTACGCGGTCGTGCTGGCCGCCTCGCTCCTGTCCGACCTGGGCACGTGGGGCGTCGTCGCCATGATCGCCCTGCTGGCGGCCGGCGCGCAGCTCGTCGGCCGGCGCGAGCGCGTCCCGCTCTGGCTCCTCGTCGCCGTCCCCGTCGCCGTGGCCGCCGTCCTGATCGCCCGGTTGGACCTCCACGGGTTCGCGCTGCTGGGCGGCATCGTCGTGGGATGGACCTTGCAAGCTACGTACTCTTCGACGTCCAGGCGTACGGAGCCGCTCGTCTGAGAGTTCTCTGTGGATCCAGGCGGAACGGCGTAGCGCGGCCCCACGTGGCGGCGCCGCCGCTCACAGAGACCTCACAGACTCCCCCAGAACTCCTCCAACCCGCCGCCCCACATGATCCGGCTCAACGGACTGACCAAACGCCACGGCGAGGTGCTCGCCGTGGACGATCTCACCTTCACGGTGCGGCCAGGTCTCGTCACCGGCTTCCTGGGCCCGAACGGCGCCGGCAAGACCACGACGCCAGGCACGACTTCGCCGCGCTCGACCCGTCCAGGCCCATCGCCTTCACCGGACCCTCCGGCGGCCCGGCGGCGAGCGCCCCCGTACTGGGCGACGAGGCCCGGCTGCGCCAGGTGGTCAGCAACCTTGTCGGCAACGCCGTCACCCACACGCCCGCGGGCACGCCGGTGCGGATCGGCGTCGGCACGGAGGGCGGGGAGGCGGTGCTGACGATCGCGGACGAGGGGCCGGGGCTCAGCGCCGAGGAGGCGGCCAGGGTGTTCGACCGGTTCTACCGGGCGGACGGCTCTCGTACCCGCACGACCGGAGGCGCGGGGCTCGGGCCGGCCATCGTCCGCTCCATCGTGGCCGCCCACGGCGGCCACGATGGAGGTCCGTTCGGCGCCTGGGGAGGGAGCGGCGTTCCAGGTCCGCCTCCCGATCGCCGACCCGCGCTCAACGACCCTGCCGAGGCCCGAGCCCGACTGAGGCGGGCTGCGAGATATCAGCCGTGCCACGCTCCGGCGGCGGCCGCGTCCTTCACGAATCGGGCAAAGTCGCGAGGCGGACGGCCGAGCGCGCGCTGCACTCCGTCGGACAGGTGCTCGTCCATGCCATGTCGGATCGGGGCGAATGCGTCGGCATAGGCCACGGCATCGATCTTCGGCCAGCCCTCCTCTTCCAGATGGGTGACGAACTCCTCGACGGTCAGCGGCACGTAGCGCACCATGCGGCCGGTGGCCTCCGAGATCAACTCGAGGGCCTCGGCGATGGTCAGCGCGCGGGGGCCGGACAGCTCGTACGTCTGCCCCTCATGCCCGTCCTCGGTCAGCGCCGCGACCGCCACCGCGGCGATGTCTTCGGCGTCGACGAAACTCACCGCACCGTCACCGGCCGGCAGGCGCACCTCACCGGCGAGCACCGCGTCGCGGAAGAAGCCTTCGCTGAAATTCTGCGCGAACCAACCAGGCCGCAGGATCGTCCATGCCAGGCCGCAGGAGCGCACCGCGTCCTCACCGTCGACATGGGTCTTGCCTGCCACGTTGTCGTCGCCCGCATAGCCGGGCACGTCCACCCCGCGCCCCGAAAGCAGCACGATGCGCTCGACGCCGAGGTCTCTCGCCTGCTGAACGAACGGCCGTGTCAGCAGTTCGCCGTCGTGCGGCACGATGAAGACAGTCCTCGACCCGTGCAGGGCGGGCATCCAGGTGTCCTGGTCGGTCCAGTCGAAGCGAGGGGCACCGGAGCGAGAACCCACGCGGACGGCCACGTTCCCGCGCCGCAGTCGGGACACGATCCGCGTGCCGACCTTGCCGGTACCGCCGGTGATCAGAATCGGTTGTTGCGTCATGCGTCCACTCAACCCTGATGCGGTGAGCGGGGCGATGGCCACAACGCTCACTTCGATGTTCGAGCGTCTAACCTTGGGCTCGTGGACACGCTGACGGACCTGCTGGAGGGGGTGCACGCACGAGCGGCCATCATCCATCGGTCGATCATGACCTCGCCGTGGTCCCTGCGTTTCGCCGGCGGCGCCCCGCTGACCCTCCTGACCATGCTGGACGGACAGGGCTGGATCATCCCGGCCGACGGTGAGGCGTTGGCGATCGGCCCCGGCGACATCGCGGTCGTCCGCGGCCCCGCCTCGTACACCGTTGCCGAAGACCCCGCCACCCCGCCCCGGCACGTGATCACCAGCGACTACTACTGCGCGGCCACCGCGCGGACGGTCGAGAAGGGCGGAGCGGTCCCGGATCCACGTACCTGCGGCGTCGCAGAAGGCGGCTCCGCCGTCCTGCTCAGCGGTGCCTACCAGGGCCGGGCCGGGATCAGTGACCGCCTGCTCGACGCCTTGCCGGACATCCTCGTCATCACCGACGACGAACGTTGTTCTCCCCTGCTCACGTCGATGGCGGCGGAAGTCGTACAGGACAGGCCGGGCCAGCAGGCGGTGCTCGACCGCCTGCTCGACCTGATGCTCGTCACCACGTTGCGCGCCTGGTTCGACCGCTCGCAGCGGCACGCCCCGGTCTGGTACCGCGTGAAGGACGACTCCGTCGTGGGCACGGCACTCCGCCTCATGCACGGCGACCCTGCTCACCCCTGGACGGTGGAGAGCCTCGCCGCCAAGGTCGGCGTCTCCCGAGCCGCCCTGGCACGCCGGTTCACCGCCGAGGTGGGCGAGCCCCCCATCACCTATCTGTCCCATTGGCGCATCGCCCTCGCGGCCGACCTCCTCCGCAGCACCGACGCCACCGTCGGCTCCATCGCACACAAGGTCGGCTACTCCGGCACCTTCGCGCTCAGTGTCGCGTTCAAGCGCCGGCTCGGTACCACCCCAAGCCAATACCGGATCACCATCCTGTCGCCCTGATAACGAGTGGGCGTTCCGGAACCGACCTGGAACCATCACAGCCATGAAACGAGTCGTGCTCCTCGGGCGGGGCGGTTCAGGAAAGTCGACCCTCGCCGCCCGTCTGGGGGCGCTCACCGGACTCCCCGTCATCGAGCTGGACAAGCACTTCTGGCGACCAGATCTTGAAGCGACGCCTCCCGATCAGTGGGCCGCCGTCCAAGGTGAACTCGTCCGGGGCGAGGGCTGGATCATGGATGGCGACCTCGGCCCCTACGACGTCCTCGAGGTCCGGCTCAAAGCAGCGGACACCGTCATCCTGCTGGACTTCTCGTTCTGGCGCTGCGCGTGGCGAGCGATCCGACGCTCTCGGGAACGCGCCGACTTCTGGATCTGGGTCTGGACCTACCGGCGCCGGAGCCGACCGCTGCTCCTGTCGGCGATCGCGACCCACGCCGGGGATGCGACGCTGCACGTGATCCGGGATCCGCACGCGCTGAGACGCTTCCTGGCGCAGGTCACGACCGGCCGGACCCCGGGCTGAGGCCACAGGAGATCGCGGGAATCCAGGTGAGACATCAGCCATGATCGATAATGTGCCGGGATGAGTGAAGCGTTTCCTCGGCATGTGCTGTGCGTGCTCGGCTCCGGGCTGGGCCTTTCGGAGATGGAACGGATCGCGGCCGGCTTCGGTGGATTCGTCCTCGACCGCGAGTACTCCGAGGCCGAACCCGACCCTCGGATGCCGGAGGCGTTCAAGAGCAGTATGGCGGCGGCCTCGTTCGAGGATACGGACTGGGCCGCGGTGGAGTCCCACGACACCGTCGGCTACCTGCTGTCCGCGCCGATGATGCGAGACTTCGCGTTCGACACCTCCCGGCGGCTGCTGGCGGCGACAGCCGCTCTGTTGCGGTCCGGCGCTGTGGCGGTGAAGAACGAGAGCAGCGGAATCACGCACGGCCGGGACCGCTGGCTCGCGCTTGCCGGCCAAGCAGCCGACGCCACGGACGAGGCCCTGGCAGCCGCGCTCGTCGCCGCCTGGGTGAAGCGGCCGATCTACGACGGTCAGGCGCTCTACAGCTGCGGCATGCATCTGCTCGGCGCGCCCGAGGTGGAGATCGAGGTCGGCGAGGAGCCTCCGACCGAGGACCTGCTGCTTGACCTGGTCGCGCACCTGGACACGCTGGCGATCTACCTACTGACCGATCCCCGCGCGGAGGAGATCGAGGACGGTGCGGGGTTCCGGATGACCGAGGACGCGCCCCGCTGGGTGCTGCGCACCGGCGCCTGCGACCGCTACGACGAGGACGATCTGTTCTTCAACCCGTACGGATCCATCCGGTTGACTCATGCCGAGCACCGGACGCCCGACCAGTGAAGCCGCCGCCCGGTCCGGCGCCCCGGCAAACCGGCGGCCGATCACCTCGGCCTCGGCGGAGCGGACGATCATGGATTCGGTGAAGCGCGGGCGATGAGGGACATGCGATGAACTCCTTGCGTCGGTGCGTTCTCTGGCTCAGACCAGGAAGAGCAGGACGGCGCTGACCAGGATCGCCACGGCGGTGGCGAAGTGGACGCCGAAGGCGACCGCCTTGGCGCCGCCGTTGCGCAGGACGATGACGGTGTCCATGAGCGGGATGATCGCGACCACGAGCATGAACCACGCCTCGGCGCGTGCCCCCACGAAGAACAGCAGGGCCAGGCCCACCAGGCCGTAGGGCGCGTCACGCGATCCCTTGATCGTCAGGTAGGCGGCGTCCCCGTCGTCCTTGGCCGGGACGCCGTAGCCGGCCGCGGCGGCGCGGGGCCGCACGAAGAACTGGGCGCCGATGAAGAGGAAGAGCAGGTCGAGCACGACGGCGAGCCCGTAGGCGATGGGGGACAGCATGGCGATCTCCGTTCAGGATTTCTAGCACCGCTAGGAACAAGAACGACGCTATCAGACCATGGACAGGAACGCTAGCGGTGCTAGAGTCGAGAGCATGTCGATACAGGCGCGCCGAGAGCGCGAGCGTGCGGAACGTGAGCGACTGATCATCGAGGCGGCCCGGGAACTCGCCGAGGCCGAGGGCTGGGAGGCGGTGACGACCCGCCGCCTTGCCGAGCGGGTGGAGTACAGCCAGCCGGTGCTCTACAGCCACTTCAAGGGCAAGGACGCCATCATGGCGGCGGTCGCGGTCGAGGGCTGCGCCGACCTCGCCGCCGACATGCGCGCCGCCCGCCTCGCGGCCGGCGGCCCCAAAGAGGCCCTGGCCGCCATCGCCGACGCGTACACGTCGTTCGCGGAGCGGCGGCCGGCGCTGTACGACGCCATCTTCAGCCAGCGCGTGGACCTGCCGTTCGCGACCCCGGAGGCGCCGGCCGCCCTGCAGGCCGCCTTCGGCGAGCTGCTGGAAGCCGTGCGGCCCATAGCGGGCGACGACGACCTTGGTCTGCTGACGGAGACGTTGTGGAGCGGCCTGCACGGGCTGCTGACGCTCATGCGGGACGGCAGACTGCCGCGCGAGGCCCACGCCCGCCGCGTCGCCATCCTCCTGGACCGCTTCGCCCGCTGAGCCCAAGCCCACCAGACCGGACACCGGAACGCCGGGGGCCGCACCTCACCAGACCGGACACCGGAACGCCGGAGGCCGCACCTCACCAGGCCTCACCTTTCAGCCGCCTTCAGGCCGCACGTCTCGGCCGCGCATCTCACGCCGGACGAGCATCGCCCGCCGTGACCCCGCCCGCACGGCTCCGACCTGGGGGTCAGCGATCGGCCGACAGATCCCCAACCGCGTCGGCGTAGTAGGCCGATTCGGCCAGGTGGAACGCGATCTGCCGAAATGTCCAGCCCGCACCGGGCGACCGGTCGAGCTGGTCCGGGGTGAGCGCGGTCAGTCGGCCGGCCCAGATCCGGCTGAGCCGCGTGAGCCGGCTCCTGGCCTCGTCCAGGTCCTGGTCAGTGAAGGGCGCCAGATCGGCAGGAGTCGTGCTCAGCGGCCACCGAGCCGCGCGTGGCTCGTGAGCCAAGTCGATCGAATCTGTGACCGAATGGTGTCACACTGTGACGGTGACCAAAGTCAGGTACTTCAACACCACCGGACCGTGCGACCCCCGGCTCCACTACGTGTTGCCGTCGCAGCCCCGGTTGCCGGAGGCGCGCGAGTTGATCGACATGGATCGCTTCTTCGTGCTCCATGCTCCGCGTCAGTCGGGCAAGACGACCATGCTGCATTCCCTGGAGCATGAGCTCACCAAGGAAGGCGCCGCCGTGGCGGTGACGATCTCCTGCGAGGAGGCCTCCGTGGCGGGCGACGACTACGAAGCCGCGGAGTCGATTCTGCTGGACGAGCTCCGGCGGACCACCGACTCGGCGCCCACCCCCTGGCCTGAGGCCCCTCCAGGTAAACGGCTGGGCGCCGCTCTCGAGGCGTGGGCAGCCCAATGCGATCTTCCGCTCGTGTTGCTCATCGACGAGATCGACGCGCTGTACGGCGAGAGCCTGATCGCGGTCCTGCGGCAACTACGCCGCGGCCACAACAATCGCCCCAGAGGTGTTCCGTTCCCCAACTCCGTGGTGTTGTGCGGACTGAGGGACGTGCGAGACTACAAGATCGCCTCAGGTGGCGACCCCTCCCGGCTCGGCGCGATCAGCCCCTTCAACATAGCGGTCAGGTCGCTTCGCCTGGGCGACTTCACCCTGGAGGACGTCAGGGAGTTGTACGGCCAGCACACCGCCGAGACCGGACAGGAGTTCACCAAGGAAGCCCTCGCTGCGGCCTTCGACTTCACCCGCGGACAACCCTGGCTGGTCAACGCCCTGGCTTGGGAGATCACCTTTGAGATGCGGATCCCTCCAGAGGAACCGATCACCGCCGGGCACATGGAGCAGGCCAAGGAGCGACTCATCCGCGCCCGCGCCACCCACCTGGATTCTCTTGTCGCCAAGCTGCACGAACCCCGGGTCAAGCGAGTGCTCGAACCGGTGCTCGCGGGCACGCCGACCGACCACGACGAAACCTTCGAGGACGACTGCTCCTACGTGCGTGATCTTGGCCTGGTGGCCCGGGGGCGCGTGCTCGAAATCGCCAACCCCATCTACCGCGAGGTCATCCTGCGCGTGCTGGGCAGCCGTACGGAAGCCATCATCTGGGACGATTCGCGGTCTTTCATCCTCCCCGACGGCCGTCTGGACCTGCTCAAGCTGTTGCGCGAGTTCACCGCCTTCTGGAAGCAGCACGGCGAGACGCTGGTCCGTGGCACCAACTATCACGAGGCCGCGTGCCAGATCATCCTCATGGCCTACCTGCACCGGATCGTCAACGGAGGTGGCTTCCTCGACAGGGAGTACGCGGCGGGCACCGGGCGGCTGGATGTCTACCTGCGCTGGCCGTACGGCGAGCGGCAGGTGCAGCGGGAGGCCATGGAGCTCAAGGTGTGGCGGCCTGATCAGCGGGATCCGGTGGACGAAGGGCTTGCGCAGCTCGACCGCTATCTGGACCGGCTGGATCTCGACACCGGCTACCTGGTGATCTTCGATCGCCGTTCTGAGGCGTCTCCGATGGAGGAGCGCGTCCGCTTCGATCAGGACCAGACCCCGGCAGGGCGGCAGGTCACCGTTCTGCGGGCGTGAAGGTGTCGGTCCTAGGCCAGGACGGATTCGGCGCCCAGGGCGACCTCCATGGAGTCGGCGGAGATGGTGCGGGGACGACGCCGGCCACCTGGGCTGCCACACGCGCCTGAGGCACGCCGAGCCTGAGCTCGCCAAGCGTCACCACCGAGACGCCCCACTCATGGTCCGCGAACCGGTCGGCATCGAAGAGCTCTGCTTCCAGTCCGATGAAGACCGAAGTGGCATTCAATGCGCGCTTGCGCTCTACCCCGGGAGATCTTCCGTCGTCTCGGTGAGCGTCTGCCGCAGTTCGCCGGCAAGGCCGGTGGTGTCGGCTCCGAGACAGCTCAGCTCGGCACCGACTTCGACTGCGGAGATCCATTGGTGGCGATGAGGAAGCGAGACGATCTTCGCAACCGGTCGATTGCCTCTGAGAGCTTCGATTTCCTCGCCGGATTCAACGCGCCGTAGCACCTCAGCGGTGTTGTCGCACGGCTCTCGGGCAGGGATGGCGGTCATGCCACGAGTGCTCCAGGCGTTGAAATACGACGCCGTAACCGGCCGACGAATTGGCGAAGCGGTCTTCAGGCGGAGGTTCGGGGGGCCGCGCCCCCCGATGTCACAGACCGAGCCCCGAGGCGCCCCCCATCGCGAGGACCGCGCTTTTGAGCTGGGGGTTCGGGGGGCCGTGCCCCCCGATGTCACAGCCTGAGCTCTGTGCGCGAAGCGCTCTCCGGCGAAGGCCATGCGTTTCCCCCGAGGCCCCGCGCCTACTTGCGCTTGTTGACCTCTTCGGTGAGCTGCGGCACCACCTGGTTCAGGTCGCCCACCACGCCATAGTCGGCCAGTTCGAAGATCGGCGCCTCCGGGTCCTTGTTGATCGCCACGATCGTCTTGGCGGTCTGCATTCCAGCCCGGTGCTGGATGGCCCCCGAGATGCCGGCCGCGATGTACAGCTGCGGCGACACGGTCTTGCCCGTCTGGCCCACCTGGAACTGGTGCGGATACCAGCCGGCGTCCGTGGCGGCGCGCGAGGCGCCGACGGCGGCGCCGAGCGAGTCGGCCAGCTGCTCGATGATCGAGAAGTTCTCGGCCGAGCCCACGCCGCGGCCGCCGGAGACCACGATCGCGGCCTCCGTCAGCTCGGGGCGGGCGCCCTTCTCCTGCTTGACGCGCTCGACGATGCGGGCTGCCTTGGCGGCGTCGGACAGCGTGACCGACACCTCCTCCTCGGTCCCGGCCCCGGCCGCGGGCTCGGGGGCGGTCGAGTTGGGGCGTACGGCCACGATCGGCGTGCCCTTGCTCACCTTGGACTGCACGTTGATGCCGCCGCCGAAGATGGACTGGTCGGCCACGAAGCCCTCGCCCAGGCCCACCGCGTCGGTGATGACCCCGGAGTCGGTCTTGATGGCCAGGCGCCCGGCGATCTCCTTGCCCTCGGGCGTGGCGGCCACGAGCACGGCGGCCGGCGACTTGTCGGCCACGAGCTGGGCGAGCAGCTCGGCCTTGGGCGCGACCACGTACTCCACGATGTCGCTCGACGGAGCGACGTAGATCTTGTCAGCGCCGTACTCGGCCAGCCTGGCCTTGGCCTCCGACGTGATGCCGGGGCCGGCCCAGACGGCGGCGGGGGTGCCGAGCGAGCGGGCGAGGGTCAGCAACTCGAGCGTGACCTTCTTGACCTCGCCTTCGACCTGCTCGACGAGAACGAGAATCTCCGACATTTCAGTAACTCTCCCGCTCTCAGATGAACTTCTTGGACGCGAGGAATTCGGCGGCCTTCGCGCCACCGTCGCCCTCGTCCTTGACGATCGTGCCGGCCGCGCGCGGCGGGGCCGCGGCGAAGTCGACGACGGAGGACCAGGCGGCGGTCAGGCCCACCTGGGCGGCGTCGATGGACGCGTCGCCGATGGCCAGCGTCTCGACCGGCTTCTTCTTGGCCGCCATGATGCCCTTGAACGACGGGTAACGCGGCTCGTTGATCTTCTCGACCACGGAGACGACGGCCGGGAGCGTGGCCTCGACCTTGTCGAAGCCGTAGTCGGTGATGCGCTGGACGGTGATCGAGGTGCCGTCGACGTCGACCTTGTTGACCAGCGTGAGCTGCGGCGTGCCGAGGCGCTCGGCCAGCATCGCGGCCAGCACGCCGGTGCGCGCGTCGGTGGACTCGGAGCCCAGGATGACCAGGTCGAACCCGATCTTCTTGAGCACCTGCGCCATCGCGTACGAGGTGGACAGCGCGTCGGACCCGTGGAGCGCGTCGTCGCTGAGGTGGACGGCCTTGTCGGCCCCCATGGCCAGCGCCTTGCGGATGGTCTCGGTGGCCTTGCCTGGACCCATGGTGAGCACGGTCACCTCACCCTCGTGGGCCTCCTTGAGCCGCAGCGCTTCTTCGACCGCGTACTCGTCAAGCTCGTTCACCACGCCGTCGGCGGCGTCTCGGTCGAGCGTCTTGTCATCGGACCGCAGCTTGCGCTCGGTCGCAGTGTCGGGGACCTGCTTCACGCAGACGACGATGTTCATGGCCGGCGGCCGACCTCCCGTGTTCGCGTGCGCCACCGCCTCGCTGCGATGGACGCCGAATGCAATGCTGTCCAGACTGCCAGGTGCCCGACGGGCCCCCGACAGAGGGTGTCTTCAGTTTTCCGCGAGTCATGTTACCCGTGGGTAGCTTAACCGCAAACCTACAGCTACCCACTATACAGAACTTTGTTCGGTCTAGGCGGACAGCAGGAAGACGATCCCCACCACCAGCGCCGTGCCCGCGAACAGAGCCAGCGTGAACGTGCTGAACAGCGCCGCCAGCCCGAAACACAGCCCCACGGCCCCCGCCACGCCGGCCAGATCCGCGATCATCCGGCTGCGCCGGTAGGGGCTGCGCGAGAACAGCGCCACTCCGGCGTCGGCCACCACGGCCAGCGCGTACGCCGCCAGCAGGAACAGCGCCACCTCGGGCAGCGGCTCCCTCGCGGCGGCGGCCAGCAGCGACACGAACAGCCCCGAGCCGATCAGCCAGCGCCTGCGTACCTTCTCCCGGTGCCTGGCCCTCGACTCCTCGACCGACCTGCGAGGCCGCTCCTTGCCCGGCCGCCACTCCCTGGTGGCCAGGTGGTCGGCGGCGCGCGCCCGGACATGCGGGACAGGTGCGGCACCGAGCCTGGCACAGAGCTGCGCGGCCGTCGGCCGCGCGGACGGGTCGGTGGCCAGGCACTCACGTAACAGCGCCGCCAGCCACTCGGGAACGTCCTCCAGGTCAGGCTGGTGATGCACCACCCGGTACGCGACCGCGGAGGCGGGCCCCTGCCCGTACGGCTGCCGCCCCGTCGCCGCGTAGGCCAGCGTCGCCCCGAAGGAGAACACGTCGGCCTCGGGCCCCGCGCTCTTGCCCTCCAGCACCTCAGGGGCCAGATAGCCGGGCGTGCCCACCACCGCGCCGGAGGCCGTGACCGACAGCGAGTCGAACGCGCTGGCGATGCCGAAGTCGATGACGACGGGCGCGCCCTCCGCGATCATCACGTTGGCCGGTTTGAGATCGCGGTGCACCACCCCGGCCTCGTGCATGGCGAGCAGCGCGTCGGCCAGGCCGGAGGCGAGGGTGCGCAGGTCCGCGACGGGCACGGGCACGGCGCTGAGCGGGCGGCCCTGGACGTAGCGGGTCACAAGGTACGGTCGGGTGCCCTCCAGCGAGGCGTCGAGCACCTCCGCCACGTGCGGCCCGCCGACCCGACGCATGGTCTCAACCTCGCGTGCCAGCCGGGCCAGCGCCCCACCGTCGGCGGCGACGTGAGGATGGAGCACCTTGACCGCGACCGTACGGCCCTCGGGGTCGAGCGCGAGGTGCACCTCGCCGAACCCTCCTGCCCCGAGCCGGGAAAGGAGCTCATATGGGCCGAGGCGCTCACTCATACCCTCATCTCTCCCCCCGAGAGCCCGCGGGGACACTCAGGACCAGGGAGTCAGGAACCCCAGCCCGAGGTCGCTGAGCAGGCTCTCGATCATCCCGGTGATCAGCCCGATGGTGCTCTGCTTGGCGTCGCTCGCCAGGTCGTCGATCACCGACTCCGGCGCCCGCCACGGGTACCACACCGCGTCCTGCCCCAGCGCGAACATCACCGCGAACAGCGCCGCCGTGCTCACCAGCACGACCGCGACCAGCGCGGCGCCGGGGCTGCGCAGCACGCCGGTGAGCGTGCGGGTGACGGCCTTGCGCGGCGCACCGCCGCCCGGCAGCACGAACAGGCCTGCCGCGAACGCGCCCGCCGCGAACGAGGCCGCCTCGTTGACGCTCATCTTGCCCGCCCAGTAGAGCGCGCCCCAGACGCACATGCCGAACAGCAGTGCCAGCGGCACGTGCACGGCCGTCACGAGCGCGGACTTCACCAGCGCCCAGGGAGTGCCGACCACCGCCAGCAGCGGATCGGCCGAGCTGTTCCCGCGCATCTGGCGCCGCTTGACCAGGTCGCCGAAGAGGTATTCGCCCAGGCGCAGCACCAGGGCGAGCGCGACGGCGACCACGCCGACCATGACCGGCATCATGACGGTCAGCGCCACCAGCGTGACCAGCAGGAGCAGGCC
Source organism: Nonomuraea sp. NPDC049695 (assembly GCF_040674955.1). Taxonomy (NCBI): domain Bacteria; kingdom Bacillati; phylum Actinomycetota; class Actinomycetes; order Streptosporangiales; family Streptosporangiaceae; genus Nonomuraea; species Nonomuraea sp. NPDC049695. Next base: position 85,679 of record NZ_JBFANV010000004.1, read on the forward strand.
GACGACCTGGCTGCCGAACAGGTACTTCTTCCGCTCGGCCGGCGGCTGGTACTGGGGCGGCGGCGTATAGGGCCTGGCCTGCGACGGCGCCGTGGGCTGCGGCGCCGGGTAGCCGGCGACCCGCTGGTCGGTGCGCGGCACCGGCGGCCTGGCCGCGACCGGCGCGGGCACGTAGGGCGGCGGCCTCTCCTCCCGGTAGGGGGGCGGCCTCTCCTCCTTGTACGGCCTGTCCTCCTTGTACGAGGGCGGCCTGTCCTCCTTGTGCGGGGCCGGCGCCGCCCTGCCGTACTCGACCGGCGGCAGCAGGTCGGAGAAGGTGTCCATGGTCCGCGTGCGGTCGGCCATGCGCTTGGTGCCCGTCGGCCCCTCGAAGGAGGCCTCGTGGAACGTGGTCACCGACGGATCGAGCGCCCTGGCCATCCGCAGCAGCTCCTGCGCGCTGGGCCGTCCCGCCGGGTCCACCTGCAGCGCCCTGCTCAGCCAGCCGCGCAGCCACGCGGGCGACTTGTCGAGCTGGGCCCGCCCTTCCATGATGTTGAAGCAGACCGCCTCGAACGTCCCCGTGCCGAACGGCGGCGCCCCCGTCGCGGCGAAGAACACCGTCGAGGCCAGCGCGTGCACGTCGGCCGCCTGGGTGATGTCGGAGTCACGGATGATCTCGGGCGCCAGATAGCCGGGCGTGCCCACGAACATGCCGGTCTGCGTCAGCCTGGTGGCGTTCACCAGGTGGGCGATGCCGAAGTCGATGACCAGCGGATCGCCGTTGACCAGCATGACGTTGGACGGCTTGAAGTCGCGGTGGATCACGTCGGCCGCGTGGATGGCCACCAGCGCCTGGCAGAGCCCCTGGGCGAGCCTGATGAGCTCGCGTGCCTCCAGGGGCCCCTCCGACAGGACGGTGTCCTCCAGCGTGCGTCCCGGCGCGAAACGGGTCACCACGTACGGCTGGCCGCCCACGAGCTCGGCGTCGATGACCTCGGCGACGTGCGGGCTGCGTACCCGGCGCATGGTCTCGACCTCGCGGGTCAGCCGGTCGCGGGCCTTGAGGTCGGCGGCCACGTGCGGGTGGAGGACCTTGATGGCTACCTCGCGGCCCTCGCCGTCGAGGCCGAGGTGGACGACCCCCATGCCACCTTCGCCGATCTTCCTGACCAGCCGGTACGGGCCGAGGCGTTCTGATGCCTGGGTGTTCATCGCCACCTTCCCCGCGTCATCCCCCGGAGCTCCCCCTTAGGCTTTCCAGCTGCTTCACCACTGTTTTGACGTTCACCGGAGTCCATGTGGCCCCCCTTGATGGCTCTTCCCCGAACGTGCCGGCAGCGAGGATCAGCGAGAGCGCGGCACCCGCCGCGAGGACTCCTGCTGTCACCATCGCCGCTGTTCTCGAGGGTACGAGCGATGAGAGCGTCCTGCGCATCTGTTTGCCAGGACCCTCCACTCCCGGACCCGCGCACACGGTCCACAGCGCGACCGCGGCGCCCCAGGCCAGGGCATTGGACGGGTCCATTCTGGCCACCACGGTGAGCAGCAGGGTCACCGGCAGGCCGAGGATGAGCGCGTAGAGCACCAGCGCCAGCGTGATGCCCACCGACTTGGCCAGCGCCTGCGGATAGGCGAACACCTTGACCAGGTCGGCGGCCGCCGGCCCGGCGCCCCTGCGGGCGGAGAGCTGGGGCTGGGCCAGATCGGCCGCGCGCAGCAGGATCGCGATCGGGATCGCCAGGACCGCGACGAGCACGGGCACGAACACCGCGGCCACGATCATCAGGACGAGCAGCATCGCGCTCGCCACGCCGTACGACCTGGAACGCTGCACCCCGTTGCCCGGGTGGACCGCGGGGACGTACGGCTCGTGCTGCGGGTACTGCGGCGGGATGTACGGGGGCGGCTGGAGCGGGCTCGGCGAGGGCCTCAGCTCGGGGCTCTGGACATTCGGCACCCGCCCGTTCGGCATCGGCCCGTTCGGAACCGGCGTGTGGATCCGGCCGTAGTCGGGCGAGTCGGGGCGCACCCGCCTGGTGGGCACGTCACCCTCACCGGGCGGGGCCGCGACGCCGTGGTTGTTGACCGGCTGCTGCCAGGGCGGGGTCATCCCGTTCTCGCGCTGGATCCGCCGCAGCTCTTCGGGCGTCACCCTGCGGGTGGGCCACGGGTCGGGCTGGTTGGGCAGGAGCGAGACGAACTCCTGCTCCGGCGGCGACGCGGCGGGCCGCTCCTGCGACTCGAGCAGGCTCTTCGGCGTCACCGGCGGCGTGGAGATCTCGTACGACGGCTTGTCCTGCACCGGCGCGAGGTCGGGCACGACCTCCTTGGGGCGCGGGACGGTCAGGATGTCGTCGGGCGAGAACGCCTTGGGCTCGGGCCGGATCCTGGCGGTCTTCTCGGTCAGCTCGGCGGCGCTGGGTCGCTTGTTCGGATTGCGCTGGAACGCCGCCTTGAGCAGCGGCTGCAACGGCGCGGGGACGGCGCTGATGTCGGCCTTGCCCGCGGTGATGTTGTAGAAGATCATCTCCAGCGTGCCCTTGCCGAAGGGCGGCGAGCCGGTGGCCGCGAACAGCAGCGTGCCCGCCCACGCGTGGATGTCGACCTCGGGCCCCGCCTCCTGCCCCTCGATGATCTCGGGGGCGAGGTAGCCGGGCGTGCCGATGAACATGCCGGTCTGCGTCAGCCGCGTCGCGTCCACCGCCTGGGCGATGCCGAAGTCGATCAGGACCGGCTGGCCGTCGAGGATCAGCACGTTGCCCGGCTTGAGGTCGCGGTGGATCACGCCCACCGAGTGCACGGAGGCCAGCGCGGACGCCACCCCGTGTGCGACCTTGACCAGCGCGGGCAGGTCGAGGGGCCCGTCGTCCTTGACGATCTCGTCGAGGGGACGGCCGGGCACGTAGCGGGTGACGATGTACGGGCGATGACCGGTGACGTCGGCGTCGAGCACCTCGGCGATGTATTCGCTCCGCACCCGCCGCATCGTCTCGACCTCGCGCGAAAGCCGCCGCCTGGCGACCTCGTCGCCGGCGACCTCTCCACGCAGGACCTTGACCGCCACCTGCCGCCCCTGGGGGTCGACAGCGAGGTGGACAACGCCCATCCCGCCTTCACCTAGCCGCCTGAGCAGCCGGTAAGGGCCTAGTCGGTCATCGTTCATGGCATGAAGCACCATACCGGCTTAATCCCCGCCCACGAGATGAACCATGAGGCCACATTCCCACTCGTACAACGTCCAGAAAGGCCCCATCGGTTTCCCATCCAACGGTCTCGAATCGGCTTCAGTTTGCTCTCAGCCGGCCAGCGGCAGCACCTCGGCGGTCTTCAGCCCGGCCAGCGCGGCGCCGGAGACGGCCAGCTTCGAGCTGCGCAGGCCACTCCCGATCACCACCCTCGAGTGCTCGGCGACGTGCGTGTCGACGAGGATCGGCCAGTCGCCCGGCAGGCCGAGCGGGGTGATGCCGCCGTACTCCATCCCGGTCAGCTCGACCGCGTCGGCCATCGGCGCGAAGCTCGCCTTGCGGGCCTCGAGGTGCCTGCGCACCACGCCGTTGACGTCCACCCGCATCGTCGCGAGCACCATGCAGGCCACGTAGCGCGTCTCGCCGCCCCGTTTGGCGGCCACGACCACGCAGTTGGCCGACTCGTCGAGTGTCACGCCGTACCGCTCGCAGAACGCCGCCGTGTCGGCCAGCTCGGGGTCGATCTCGGCCACCTCGGCACCCTCTACGTCCGCCACGGCCTGCGCCACCGGATCGGCCAGCAGGTCGGTCCGTTCGGTCGCGGGCACCCAGTGCAGCTCCATCTCATCTCCTCGATCGCTTTCTCCCAGGACCCTAACTCGGGTCTCGGGAGCAGCGTGCGGCGTCACGCGGACTGCAGCACTCGCTGGTGCAGCTGGGTGACGACGCCGCGGGCGGACTCCATGGCCCCCGCCTGCCAGGCGATCAGATGGGTGAGCCAGTCGCCCGCGAAGTAAACCCTTCCGGCGGGGCGTTGCAGAAAAGTGAAGGACGAATCAAAGTCCGGCCAGCGCACCCAGCCGCCCTCGATGTGCTGCTGGCGATGCCAGGCGACGGAGACGCTCGCGAGGAGGTTCTGGCGGTACTTGTCGCCGTGGATCTTCTTGCCCTGGGTGAGCGCTCTGCGCCTTCTGTCCTCGGGGGTGAGGGCTCCGTACAGCTCGGCGTCCTGCTCGGTGTTGTAGTAGCCGACGAGGAGGCCGCGTTCGGAGTGGTAGCCGTAGGACGGGTACCAGATGTGGGTGATGTCCAGGTCGGTCTCGGTGATGCCGCCGTAGATGCGGTCCTCCAACTCCCACCAGCGCCTGCCGTACTCCAGGCCGATCTTGCCGGCGGCCACCGGGATCGGGGTCCTGAGCGCGGTGGTGACCTGCGCGCCGAGGTTGTGCGGGATCTTGGCGAGGAGGTGGGGCGGGAGGGCGGCGATGCAGTAATCGGCCTTGACGCTGCCGCCGTCATAGAGCACCTCCACGCCGTCCTGGAGGTTGGTGATCTTGGTGACTCTGGCGCCGGTCCTGATCCTGTCCCGGCCCACGGCCTCCGTCAGCTTGGTGACGATGGCGTCCATGCCGCCGACGGGCTGGAACATGGGGGTGGCCTGCTCGTAGCCGAAGTCGTTGGTGATGGCCCGGCCGGTGCCCGCGGCGAGGACCTGGTGGAGCGAGCCGGGGGCGTCCAGCGGGGCCCCGACCTCTATTGCCGGAAATTTCGTGAAACCGCGCCGCGTGGAGCCTTCGTACTCGAGCTTGGGACCCAGGTCGCCGAACCTTCTGAGGAACTCGAGCAGTCTTTCCTGGTCGTCTTTGGTGAGGACCTTATTGAGCTTGCCAACATTTGTCGCTTTTGCGAGTAATTCCGCAATATAGCCGTACATATCGGCTCGGGCGGTGCGTGCCCGCATCGTCTGGCCGTTGGTGTGCACGTACGCGGCGGCGTTGTTGTTGATGAAGGTCTCGATGGGGATGCCCAGCTCGCGGCAGTAGTCCAGGGTCACCATCCAGGGGGCGATCCGGCCGGGGCCGGCGTTGAAGTAGACGCCCTCGCCGAACCTCACGTCCTGGGCGGGGCCGTTGAGTTCGGCCAGCCGGTCGCCGCCGCGTAAGGTGAGGTTCCGCCCGCCCGCCCTCTCCCGGGCCTCGAGCAGCGTGCAGTCGTAGCCGGCCTTGCCCAGCTCGTACGCGGCCGTCAGCCCCGCCACCCCGGCGCCGAGGATCACGACCTTGGCCGCCCCTTTGCCGCGCAGGCTGAAATCGCCCGGCCTGGGAGCGACGAACTGCTTGTCCTGCTCGGACGGCGCCAGGCCGAGCGCGCCCATGGCGGCGTACATGGCTCCCGCGCCACCCACCGCCCCGATCCCGACGAGCAACCCCCGCCGGGTCAGCGCCGCCCCTTCCACTTCTCCGCCTCCTCGCTCCCCGGGCCTCAGCCGTACGGGCCGCTGCCGCAGGCGATTTGGCCGCCGATGGTGGCGAAGATGCCGAACAGCGCCATGATCTGGGTGAAGTCGTCGGTCGTGAACTCCGTGTGACGCGACCCCACCGTCTTCACGCCCGGGACGAGCGCCACGGCGGCGGCGATGGCAGTGGAGTTCCACTCCACCCCAAGTGTGTACGGCGCCGGCACCTCGTACGGCGTGAAGTCGGTCAACCGGCCGAGCGCTCGCGCCGTGGCCTCACGAATCCTGGCCTGGGCGACACTGGGCGGCAGCAACTCCGCCGAGAACTTGTCGATCCCCTTCTTCACCGCCACCGTCTCGACGTCGCCCAGCAGCTCGCGCGCCTCCTCGCCGACGGCCTGGTCCCCGGTCACCAGCACGACCGGCACCCCGTGGAACCCGGCGCACGCGGCGACGAGCCGCGTCTCGCCGCACAGGTCGCCGTTGAGGTAGACGTTCTGGATCTCCTTGCCCATCCAGGTGTGGTTCAGGACGCCGTCCGGGACGCCCGCGCGGGCGTGGTAGCCCACGAAGCACGCGGCCTGGAACGACCCGTCGAGCCCCTGAGCCATCCGCTGCGCCTTCCCCGGGCCGCGGATGAGGCTCGCCCTGGGGTCGAGCAGGTCGATCCGCAGGTTCTTCGTGGACCCGTGGGCGTCGTTGACCAGCACACTGGCCGCCCCGGCGTCGAACGCCCCCTCGACGGCGGCGTTGGCGTCGGCGGTCATCAGCTCGCAACCGCGCTCGTAACCGCGCTTGCCGGCGTGCATCTCCTCGGGGTCGGTCAACCCCGTGACGCCCTCCATGTCCACCGACAGATAAACCTTCACGCGTGCTTACTCCTCAACTGCCTCGGGGCTGGGTCAGGAGCCCCATGTCTCCACCTGGCGGACCTGGTCCTGCGTCATCAGCCCCACGTGCTCGCCGACGAACGCCGTCGCCTCGTCGCGCCACTGCGCGGGGATCTCCTCGAGGGCCCGCGGGTAGCAGCGCTCCAGCCAGCTCGTGGACTCCTCCGTGACGTCGAAGTAGTCGAGCGTCCCCGCGAAGAGCGTGTTCTCGATGCCGGGCACGCGCGCCAGCCCGTACTGGATCATCTCCATCCCCCCGTACGGCGGCTTCCTGAGCCACTTCCGGGCGACCGGGCGATCGGCGGTGATGGGCGTGTCGAGCGGGCGGCGCTCGACGGCGGCCTGGATGAGCTCCTTGTACAGGCACTTCCCGCAGGTACGGCAGGGGCCGTCGGTGCCGCGCAGACACCAGCGCACGTAGTCCTTGAGGTCGGAGCTCAGGGCCAGGCGCATCGTGGTCGCCTCGCTCACCCCGCCCACGGGCAGCACGATGTGCACGCCGGCGGCGGCGAACAGCCTGCCCCACCTGCCGTGCGGCGACCACATGGGGTTGTCGGGCGTGTAGCGCCACAGGTAGCGGCCACCGCCGAGCCAGCGCGAGCCGAGCTCGTAGCCGAAGCCCAGGCCGCCGAGGTCCAGCTGGTCGGCCAGCAGCAGCGCGCCCGCCGCGACCGCGTGGTGCTCCGGGTAGCCGGGGCGGGGTTCGGCGAGGGTGAACTCGAGGTCTGAGGTGACCGTGCTCAGCTCGCGACTCGTCTTCGCGGCGAGCTTGGCCAGGACGTCCGACCGGTAGTGGGACCAGCGGTTGGGGACGCGCGGATGGGGCACCCGCCGGAAATGGACGAAGGGCGCCTCGGGGTAGATCGTGGCCGCCGCCACGGAGTCCGCGCCGCCGCTGTACGAGATCGCGAGCCTGCCGCCGGCCGGCCGCGGCTCCGCCCCCACCGGGCCGGCCTCGATGCCCCAGCCGGCGTGCAGCGCCTCCGCCACCTGGGCCGAGACGGCGCGGTCGAAGGAGATGCGCTTCCTGGTCCACGGCGCCACGACCGTCCAGGCGGCGACGGCGAAGAGGTCGGGGTGGGCGTCGTCAGGGACGCCGCCGATGGAGCAGGAGTTGGTGGCGAGCTTGATGGGGTGCTCGTCGGAGGCCTTGCCCGTGATCTCGTCCTCCGCGTCGAGGCGGAAGGTGAGACCCGTGCCGGCCCAGCTCACGCGCACGGCCGCTCCCCTGGTTTCTCAGCGGTACGGCCGGCGCGGAGGTCGTCGATCGCCTGCCAGACCAGGACCTCGTTCTGGAGCACGCCGTCCAGCGCCTTCGCCGTCTCCTGGGCGAGCCGGTGAGCGTCGTCGATCTTCGCCTTGTCGGCCCTGCCGATCACGGGGTCGCTCACCGGCGGGCGGGCGTTCCTGAGGCGCTCGACCTCGCTCTGGAGCGTGGCCATCTCCCGCCGGAGCGTCTGGACCTCCCAGAGCGCGTCCCTGATGTCCTGACGGTGATCGGAAATGGAGATGTAGCGTGAGTCGAACCACGTACGCACGGCCTTCCGGAGCCGCACGGGGACCAGGACGCGCATCATGAAACGTCACCATACTGGCAAACCCGCGCCCGAAAGGACGAGCTAACTGAATGGGTCGAATTTCGCGCTAACGCCCTGTGAATTTGGGCTTCGCCTTCTCCGCGAACGCCCGCATGCCGATCTTGGCGTCGTCCGTGGCGAAGAGACCGGAGAACTGCAGGCGCTCGACCTCGAGACCGGTGTCGAGATCGACTTCCAGGCCCCGGTCGATGGCCTGCTTGGCGGCGCGGAGCGCGACCGTGGGGCCGCCGACGAACGTGGCGGCCCACTCCAGCGCGGCCGTGTAGACCTGCTCGTCGGGCACCACCCGGTCCACCAGGCCCATCGCGAGCGCCTCCGGGGCGGCCACGTGGCGGCCCGTGAAGATCAGGTCCTTGGCCCGCGCCGGGCCGATCAGGCGCGGCAGGCGCTGGGTGCCTCCGGCGCCGGGGATGATGCCGAGCAGGATCTCCGGCTGGCCCAGCTTGGCCGACTCCCCCGCGACCCGGAAGTCGGCGCAGAGGGCGAGCTCGCAACCGCCGCCCAGGGCGTATCCGGTGATGGCGGCGATGACCGGCTTGCCGATCTGGGCGACCGCCGTGAAGCAGGCCTGGAGCGTGCGGGAGTGGGTGGCCATGTCGGCGTAGGACATGTCGGCCATCTCTTTGATGTCGGCGCCCGCGGCGAAGACCCTCTCGCCGCCGTACACGATGACCGCCTGCACCTGCGGGTCGGCGTCCACCTCGCGGGCCGCCTCGGCGATCTCCCGCTGGACCTGGCTGTTGAGGGCGTTCATCTTCGGACGGTCAAGACGGATCGTGGCGATCTGGTCGGCCACCTCGACGCTCACAAACTCACCCATGGACCCGAACCTAACAGTTCAGGATGGGATGGTCAGTGAGCGGCGGCCATCACCTCGTCCACCGTTTTCTTGCTCCGCGACACCCGGACGAGCGCCGCCGACAGCCGGGCCAGCTCGTCGTTCGAGTGGGCGAGCCGGGCCAGCGGGCGCTCCTGGCGCGGCAGCCCGAGCTTCTCCGCCCCGTCCAGCACCCGCTTGTCCAGGTGCGGCGCCACCTGGGGCCACACGGCCTGGACCTCGCGCAGAAAGATGTCGGCCCCCGTAGGGCCGATGCCGGGGAACTCCATCAGCAGCTGCGTGATCCTGCGGGCATCGCCGCCGGCCTCGTCGCGCAGGCGGCGCAGGTCGCCCTTCCAGCGGTCCAGGAGCAGCTCGGCGGCCTTGCCCAGCATGGTCGAGGTGCGCTCGTCGTAGCGGCGGTAGTGGCCGCGGCCCAGCGCGTCCACGCGGTCCTGCCAGCTCGCCTCCCGCATGGCCCTGGGCGTGCTGTACCCCGCCTTGAACAGCTCTTTGGCGGCCGCGACCGCGACCTCGGCCGAGATGCGGGCGCTGAGCAGGAGGGCCAGGACGAGCAGCTGGTACAGCGGCTTGGGCTGGTCGGCGAGCTTGATACCGGCCTCTTTGGCGAACGTCCGGCCGTAGCGGTCGAGCAGGACGTCGAGGACGGCCTTGTCGGTCTTACCCATGTCTGCTCCGCTACCCGTGACCTGCGGTGACATGCCCTGGTTTGGGACGAGGGTCGTGGGGGAGGCGAAGGGTTCGTCGATGGCGAAGGAGTTCGCTGTGCTGACATTGACTGAGAACGCCGTCGTGGCGATCCGTGATCTGATGGTCGGAGAGGACGTGCCCGCCGACGCGGGCCTGCGCATCTCCCCGAAGCCCGATGAGGCGGGGACGCTCGAGCTGTCTCTGGCGAGCACGCCGCACGCGGGCGACCAAGTGGTCGAGAAGGAGGACATACGCGTCTTCGTCGCGGAGGATGTGGTGCAGATCCTCGACGACAAGTCGCTCGACGCTCAGCCGGGCGTGCCGGGACAGCCCAACTTCCGCCTGAACCGGCGGTAGTCAGCCCAGGTCGGACTCGCTTTCGGGTGAGCGCACGTCGCCCAGCCCGAACAGGCCCACCAGCCTTCCGTTCATCTGGGTGACGACGACGTGGTCCAGCTTGGCCCGGTCCATGCGCTGGATCAGCGGTCCGAGCTGCTCGCTCGGCCGCACCGTGGTCACACCGACGCGCATGACGCGCTCGGCGGTGCTGTTCAGGTCGGCGCCCTTGAGTTCGCCCGACCCGACGACACCCTGGACCACGTCGTCCTCGTCCACCACGACGGCGAGCCCGGCCGGGTCGGCGATGATGCGCTCGGTGAGCTCGTCGAGCGGGTCGTCGAGGCCGGCCGTCACGGGGTCGCGGCGCACGTTCCGCGACACCAGCTCGGCGCTGCCCTCGTACGGCAGGTCCGCCGCGAGCCAGTCCATCTTGCCCGGCCGGTAGTCGTGCACCTCGCCGAACCCGAGGCGATCGAGCCGGTGGGCGGCGCGCGGGCTCAGGTCGCAGAGCCAGTCGTGGCAGTAGACGATGACGGGCCGCTCAGGGTCCAGCTCGCCGGCCGCCGTGCCCATCGCGGCCAACGGCAGATTCGCGGCGCCGGGCAGGTGCGCCCACGCGTACTCGGCCTCCGGCAGCACCTCGACGAGCTGGGCCCGCCCGTCGGCGACCAGCTCCTGTACGGCGTCGCGATCGATGATGTTCGTCATGGCGTCCCCGTACCCCCAGAGGGCGATTCGTGTCACGATGCTCCAGGGGTGTCAGATGTGTGACGATCCGTTGCTTCCCGCACCTGTGGCCCGTGCGCTGGCCGAATACCGTGCGCTGCGTGACGAGCATGGCCCCTGCTGGGGCGAGCCGCCCATCCCGTACGTCGTCCAGGCCTGGGCCACCGTCTTCCTCGACCGCCGCTACGACTACTGGCAGGCGGCGCTGCGGCAGCTCGGCGAGCGCCATCCCCCGGAGCAGGTCGAGCAGCACCTCGACGAGGTGGACGTGGAGCGGGCGGTGCGCGACGCGCTCGCGGGCGACGTGCTCGACAACCTGGCGGCGCTGCGCCTGACGCCCGAGGGGTTCGCGCTGGAGGCCGACACGCAGGTGGTGCTGGACGACCGGCCCTTCCGTACGTCGCTGCTGCTGGACTCCAGCACGGACGAGCCCGTCACGGTGGTCGTGGACGGCACGCCGTACGAGGTGGCGGCCCATGGGGCCAAGGTGGTGGCGCTGGAGCGGGACGTCAGCGTCGGCGGGCAGCCTGTCGATCTGTCGCCGCTGCGCAGGCGGGCGGAGGCTGCCGCGATCCGGGTGCGGGCGGGGTTCCCGTGCCGGTGGAGCGTGACGGGCGCGAACGGGCAGGGCTGGTATCCGGACGGCGCCCCGCCCAAGGTGGACTCCCAGCGCAGGCCGTACTTCCACGGCGACGACCTCGTGGTCGCGGTGCCCGCCGAGCCGATCACGGTGACGGTGGCCCGGGGCATGGAGTACACCACGTCCGAGCTGATCATCACGCCGGAGCCGGGCGCGGAGACGCTGGTGGAGCTGGCGCCCGAGCGCCTGTACGACGCCGCGGCCCGCGGCTGGTACGGCGGCGACCTGCACGTGCACATCAACTGGATGGGCGAGGAGCCCGCCGCGCCCGCGCTGGCCGCGGCGGCGCAGCACGGCGAGGACCTGCACGTGCTCAACCTGGTGGCGGGCAACGTCTCGAGCGAGCGCGTCTACGACGTCGAGGCGCTGGCGCACTGGGCGGGCGAGGACCTGCCGTGGTCCGACGACCGGCACGTGGCCAGGATGGGCGTGGAGTACCGCAACGACCTGGTCGGGCACGTGACCGCGTTCGGGGTGCGGAAGCCGCCGCGGCGCTACCACACGGGCTTCGAGGGCACGGTCGACTGGCCACCCAACGCGGTGGCGCTGGAGGAGCTCCGGGCGCTCGGCGCGGTGACGGGGTACGGGCATCCGTTCCACACGGCGTTCACCGACGACGACCCGCCCGACGTGGTGCTCGACAGCGGGCGCGACTGCTCGGCCAGGGAGATCGTGGCCGACGCCGCGCTCGGCCTGATCGACACCCTCGACGTGCTCAACCACTCCTCGCTCGCCGGCACCGCCGGCGTCTACCGCCGCCTGATCGGCGCGGGCAACCGGCTCGCGGTCACCGCGGGCACCGACGCCGTGCTCTCCTTCTGCCGCCGCGGCACCGCCTCCAGCCCGCCGGGGTGGGGACGGGTGTACGCGAACGTCGCGGGCCCGCTCACCGCCGAGTCCTACACCGAGGCGATCCTGCTCGGCCGCACCTTCGCCACCACCGGGCCGTGGCTGGAGCTCACCGTGAACGGCCACTGCCCCGGCGACACGCTGGAGCTGGCCCCCGGGCAGCGCGTGGAGATCGTGCTCTCCTCCATCGGGCCGGAGGTCGAGTCGCTGGAGATCCGCACCTCTGAGGGCGTGCTCGCGCAGGGCCCGCCCGGGCGGCTGGTCGCCACGACGACGGTGAACGAGCCGACGTACGTGGTCGCGGTGGCCTTGGGCGGCCCACATCCCCGTGCCACGCACCGGTCGGGCGCGTACGCGCACACCAGCCCGGTGTACGTGGACGTCGCGGGCGGACACGTGGCCAGGGAGGCGGACGTGCGCTGGTGCCTGGCCTGGCTGGACCGGCTGGAGGTGCTGCTGAGGGAGCACGGCACGTTCGGGAGCGCCGCACAGCTCGACGACCACCTGGACCTCTACGAGCGTGCCAGGGCCGTCTACCGCAAGCGGCTCACCCAGGCTTCCTGATCGTCCGGATCAGGCCTGCCTGGTCGCCCGGATCTGCGCGGTCGCGGTCGCCACGGCCACCGGCTCGCCGTCAGGCCCGAGGAGCTCGCCGGACATGAAGCACACCTGGCTGCCGCGCCGCACGACCCGGCCCCTGCCCACGAGCCGGCCCGGCCGGGCGGGGCGCAGGAACTGGACGTGTAAGTCGAGCGTCGGCGCGAACTGCCCCTCCGGCAGCGTCGCGACCAGCGCCGGGCCCAGGGTGTCGTCGAGCATCGCGGCCAGGAACCCGCCCTGGATCACGCCCACGGGGTTGACGAAGCGCTCGCTCGCCTGGAAGGCCACCTCGATGGTCCCCTGGTCGGGGTCGATGCTCAGCAGCTCCCAGCCCAGCGTCTCCGCCGCGGGCGGCGGAGCCATCCGGCCCGCGACCATCTCCCAGAACGGCCCTCGACGCGCCTGCGTTTCCATGCCGGCGATTCAACACCACGCCACCGACACTTCTCGCCCACGGCAGGGCTACGCGCCGATGGTGTCGAGTTCCGCGACCGCGTCCGCGGGCAGGACGAGGCCGGCCGCGGCGACGTTCTCGCGCAGGTGGGCCACGGAGGAGGTCCCCGGGATGACGACGATGGTGGCCGAGCGCCGCAGCAGCCAGGCCAGGGCGACCTGCTGCGGCGAGGCGCCCAGGCGGGCGGCCACGGCGGAGAGCGTCTCCGACTGGAGCGGGGTGAACCCGCCGAGCGGGAAGAACGGGGCGAAGGCGATGTTCTCGGCCACGCACCGGTCGACGAGGGCGTCGTCCTGCCGGTTGGCCAGGTTGTAGAGGTTCTGCACGGTGACGACGGGGGCGATGGCCTGCGCTTCGGTGAGCTGGGCCTCGGAGGCGTTGCTGAGGCCGAGGTGGCGGATCAGGCCTTCCTTGCGCAGCTCGGCCAGGGTGCCGAACTGCTCGGCGATGGAGCCCTCGGTGGTCTCCAGGCGCAGGTTGACCACGTCGAGCACGTCCGTGTCGAGGTGCTGGAGGTTCTCTCGTACCTGGGCCTTGAGGTCGTCGGGGTCCAGCGAGTGGATCCAGCTGCCGTCCGGCCCGCGGCGCGCGCCGACCTTGGTGACGATGTGCAGGCCCTCCGGGTACGGGTGAAGGGCCTCCCTGATGATCTCGTTGACCACGGTCGGCCCGTAGAAGTCGGCGGTGTCGATGTGGTTGACGCCCAGCTCGACGGCTTCGCGGAGCACGGCGACGGCCTGGTCGCGGTCCTCGGGCGGTCCGAAGACGCCGGGGCCGGCCAGTTGCATGGCGCCGTACCCCATGCGGTTGAGTGTGAGCCCTTCGGCGAGCGGGAGAGCCCCGCCGAGCACGTTGTTCGATGTCATGCGGACAGTGTCCGGCGTACCCGCCCCAGGTGGCAGTACCCCGCTGTTCCTGGGGGTGGCAGGGCCAGTCACCTGGGGGAGGATGGCGGCTACCGTGGATGGGGTGGATGGCACGAACCCGCTCGGTGAGTTCCTGCGCGCCCGGCGGGAGCTGGTGCGGCCCGAGGACGTCGGGATCAGGGGCGTGGGCCTGCGGCGGGTGCCCGGCCTGCGCAGGGAGGAGGTCGCGACGCTCGCCGGTATCAGCTCGGACTACTACCTCCGCCTGGAGCAGGGCCGTGACCGCAACCCCTCGGTCCAGGTCCTCGAAGCCCTCGCCGCCGTCCTGCGCCTGGACGCCGACGCGACCGCCCACATGATCGCCCTGGCACGGGAACGGTCCTCCCCGGCGCGGGCGACGCGGAAGCGGAAGCCTCCCAAGCCGGAGCAGGTGCCGCCGAGCATCCAGCAGCTCATCGACGGCTGGACGACGAACCCGGCGTACGTGCAGAACAAGCTCGCCACCGTCCTGGCGGCGAACCCGCTGGCGACGGCGTTGTCGCCGAACTGCGTCCCAGGGGTGAACATGCTCAGGGCCGTGTTCCTCGACCCCTCGGAGCGGGAGCTGAGGCGGGACTGGGAGGAACTGACGGAGGACGGAGTGGCCAGCCTGCGCGCCCGCGTCGGGGCGGACGTCGACGATCCGCGGCTGGTGGAGCTGGTCGGAGAGCTGTCGCTCCGGAGCGAGCGGTTCCGGATGCTGTGGGCCCGCCATGACGTGCACCTCCACACGGCCCGCGTCAGCCGGCTGCGGCATCCCCTGGTCGGCGACCTCGAGCTTCAGTCGAACAAGCTCGCCGTCAGCGGCACCGACGGTCTCCTCCTGATCGTCTTCCACGCCAAGCCCGGCAGCCGGAGCGCTGAGCTGCTGGGACTGCTGGGCAGCCTCACCGCCGGCGATTAGGGCGCACGCCTTGAGCACGGTTTGACATCAAGCAAGGTTGAGGTTGCAGCCTTGAAGCACGAGTTGACCTCTGTCTTCGGGAGAGCACCATGCATGCCGTCGTCCTGCACGCCTTCGGCCCCGCCGAGAACCTCCGCTACGAGACCGTCCCCGATCCCGTACCCGGCCCGGGCCAGGTGCGTATCGCTGTGAGAGCGGCCGGGGTGCACCTGGTCGAGGCGATCCTGCGGTCGGGGCGGGCCGGTGAGTCGCTGCCGCCGCAGCCCGAGCTGCCGACGATCTTCGGCGGCGAGGTGGCGGGACGCGTGGACGAGGTGGGGCCGGGGGTCGATCCGTCGTGGATCGGACGGGACGTGGTGACCGCGTACGGCGAGCCCGGCGGCTACGCGGAGCTGGCGGTGGCCGACGTGACGTCCGTTCACCCGATCACCATCGGCTATGAGACGGCCGTGGCCATGGTCGTCACCGGCGTGACGGCGCTGCAGTTCCTGGACGTGGCCGACCTGACGCCCTCCGACGTCGTGCTGGTGACCTCGGCGGCCGGCGGGATCGGGCGCCTGCTCATCCAGTACGCGCGCGGTATCGGCGCCAAGGTGGTCGGCGCGGCCGGCGGTCCCGCCAAGGTGGCGGCCGTACGGGAGCTCGGCGCGGACATCGCGGTCGACTACGACCAGCCCTCCTGGGAGGAGAGCGTCGCCAAGGAACTGGGTGGCCGTACGGTCACGGCGCTGCTCGACGGGGTCGGAGGCGACAAGGCGCGGGCCGCGTTCGAGCTGCTGGCCGACGGCGGCCGGTACGTGACCATCGGCAACGCCTCGCAGCAGGACTTCCTGCCCGACCCCCAGACGGTCAAGGAGCGGGACCTCACCGTGACCAACGCCCTGATGCTGCTGCTCAGCGGGCCGAACACGAGGCCGCAGTACGAGGTCCGCGCGCTGGCGGCGGCGGCCGAGGGCACGCTGGTGCCCGCCGTGCAGACGTTCCCGCTCGCGCAGGCGGCGGCCGCCCACGCCGCGCTCGAAACCAGGGCGACAACCGGCAAGGTCGTCCTCATTCCTTGACCGCGCTCCCGGCCTGACCCCCGGGCGCTCCGGCTTGGCGGCGCTGCCGCCTGGCCGGCCTACACGGCCTGTCGCCCCTTGAGCGCGCGTTCAACCGGCCAGACATCAGGACCGGAAACTCGGCAGCGGCCCGCGGCCGACGCCTCAAGCGCCCTCGGTCCAATATCTCTGAAGCCGGGCGACGGCATCCTCCTTGCTCATCGCCGCGACCTCGGCTTCGGCGAGACCCACTCTGGCGATCAGCAGGTGAACCAGATCGGCGGGCAAGGCGTTCGGCGGCGGCTCCGGCGTTCCGCGATCAGGCGGGGCGCCGTCCTTGACGCAGGCCCAGAACGTCGCCTCGTCCACCTGCAGCTGATCACGAAGAATGTGATCCCACATGCTCCGGCCATAGATGCTTCGATCGGGAGGATGAGAGATTCGAGTCCTCAGGATCCGGCCATCGGGAAGATCCAACTCGTAGGTGACGTGGTGGTTTCCCGCTCCTCCACGAGCATTCCGTACAGAACGCCAGCCTTCGATCTGGCAGAACCGTTCGTGGTCCTCACGTGCGGGCTGGGGCCAGGTCACCGTGCCTTCCCAACCAGCCATTCACGCAACTGATCGTCGTCGCTGAGGCTGATCAACTGCACCAATCCCCAGTTCTCACGGTGGTTCGGCGCATCGAGCAAGTGGTCCTGCCAGTCTTCGGCGTACTCACGCAGCGCGCCTATCATCTCTGTGACGGCCTCATTGAAGGTCCGGCCATCCGCGGCGATCGGCAGCCCAGGAACGAAGATGGACCAACCGCCGTCCTCCGCAACCGTCTGTGCACCAGGAGTGACGGCTGCGAGGGAGTGGCGCAGTCTCTCGACGTCCACGAGGGCAGTCCTGGCAGACTCACGACGCACCGTGGCCACACGGCCTCGTTCAGCCGCGTCCAAGAGCGCTTTCAGATGCGCGCGCGCCTCTGTGTAACTGTCGAAATGAACGGCGGACATGGCGGCACCTCCATTGGAGCGTATCCACAGGATGCCAACGCTAACAAGTACGTCAAGTACGTGACGTACCGATAATCGATCAGTGGAGCTGTTCGCCCGGTCGTAGCAGCAGGGCAGCGTCAGCCGATAACGCTTTCACCTCTCGGAGGCTGAACCCCTACCGTGTACGCCGTGACGACTCAGGTGATCGTGCTCAATGGCGGATCCAGTGCAGGCAAGTCCTCGATCGTCCGGCACCTGCAGGCCGTCTTGCCGCAACCATGGCTGGCCTTCGGGGTCGACTCGCTCATCGAGGCGATGCCCGCATCCATGCAGACATCGGATGGAGGCATCGAGTTCGCCTCCGATGGCGGAGTGGCTGTCGGGCCGGAGTTCGTAGCGCTGCAAGCCGCTTGGATGGAGGGGATCGCAGCGATGGTCCGTGCCGGGGCTCGGGTCATCATCGATGATGTCTTCCTCGGCGGAGGAGCGTCCCAGCAGCGGTGGCAGAGGGTTTTCGGCGGACTGGACGTCCTGTGGGCCGGCGTCAAGTGTGACAGCGCGATCGCGGCCGAGCGCGAGAGGGCCCGGGGTGACCGGGTCACGGGAATGGCCGCGAGGCAGGCGGACGCGGTTCACGAAGGTGTGGCCTATGACGTGGTCGTGGATACCACGCAGACCGAGTCCCTGGTGTGCGCGAAGATCATCGCCGATCATGCACGACAATCCGGCTAGTGGTGTTTGTCCTGGTCCGGCGGCCACTGTGTTAAGGGGTGAAGAATACCTTCGCAAAGATCTCGCGCGAGAAGGAAAATGTTGAGACGCTGATCCCACTTACGTGGCCCCCCAGTCCAAGGAGTGGTTCATGCGCCGCCTATTGGCGATCTCCGTGGTCGCCCTCCTGCCCTTAACCGCCGCCCCAGCGGCCAACGCCGAAGAGCCGGCCGACCGTCAGGAGGCCTTCGCGGCCGCCGCCCAAGAGTTCAAGGTGCCTGAGAGCGTCCTTCTCGGTGTGTCGTACCTCGAGTCGCGGTGGGACGCCCATGCCGGGCAGCCGTCCAACAGCGCCGGGTTCGGCCCCATGCATCTGACCGACGCCGCCGCCTTCGCCACGTCCAACCACCATGGCGACGGCGCCGAGGACGCGCGAGGGGACGAGAGCCGGCCTCTGCCCGCTCCCGAGCCTTCCGCCGCCCAGGCCGACATTCCCGCCTCCCTCCGCACCATGGAACGGGCCGCGGAGCTGACCGGGGAGAGCAACGAGCGGCTGCGTACCGACGATGCCGCCAACATCCGGGGTGGCGCGGCGCTGCTCGCCGACTACCAGAAGACGCTCGGCGCGCCGCTGAGCGAAGACCCGGGCGAGTGGTACGGCGCCGTCGCCAAGTACTCCGGGGCCGAGGAGTCCGGGGCGGCCAAGTTCTTCGCCGACGAGGTGTACGCGACGATCAAGGAAGGCGCCGCGCGGACCACCGACGACGGGGAGAAGGTCACGCTGCCCGCCGTGCCCGATCTCGAGAAGATCGAGAAGTGGCTCGAGAAGCTCGGTCTGCGCCACGAGCGGACCGATGGCGTCGAGTGCCCCGCCTCCGTCTCCTGCGAGTGGATCCCCTCCGCGTACCAGGAGCTGCCGGCCCCCAAGAACTACGGCCACTACGACCTGGCGAACCGGCCGTTCAGCCAGAAGATCGAGTACATCGTCATTCATGACATGGAGGGCTATTTCGCCCCCTCCATCCGCATGAACCAGGACCCCAACTACTCCGCCAGCTGGCAGTACTCCATCCGCTCCACCGACGGCCACATCGCCCAGCACGTCAAGGGCAAGGACGTCGCCTGGCAGGCCGGCAACTGGTACGTCAACGCCAAGTCCATCGGCATCGAGCACGAGGGCTTCCTGGCCGAGGGCAGCACCTGGTACACCGAGGCGATGTACCGGTCGAGCGCCCGCCTGGTCCGCTACCTGGCGCTCAGGTACGGCATCCCGCTCGACCGCGCCCACATCCTGGGCCACGACAACGTCCCCGGCACCCTGCCCACGACCGTGAAGCAGATGCACGAGGACCCGGGCCCGTTCTGGGACTGGACGCACTACTTCCAGCTGATCGGCGCCCCGCTGCACCAGTTCGGCGGCCCCAGGTCCGGATCGATCATGATAAAGCCGGACTTCGCGACGAATAAGCCGTACTTCTACGGGTGCGACCGCAAGAACCCGAACGCCGACTGCCCGCCGCTCCCCGCGAGCACCGTCTGGCTCCGCACCGAGCCGAGGCAGGACGCGCCGCTGGTCAAGGACATCGGCAAGCACCCGACCGGCGACTCCCTCTACAGCGTGTACGACCACAGCGCCCGCGCCACCACCGGCCAGCGCTTCGCCGTGGCCGACCGCCAGGGCGACTGGACGGCCATCTGGTACCTCGGCCAGAAGGCCTGGTTCTACAACCCGGCGAGCGCGCCGACCGCCGTCCCGTCCATGGGACTCGTGGTCACGCCGAAGCCGGGCAAGACCACGGTCCCGGTGTACGGCAGGGCCTACCCCGAGCAGGAGGCGTACCCCGCCGACATCCCGTACCAGGCGGTGACCCCGCTGCAGTACACGTTCTCGGCAGGCGAGAAGTACACGCTGGCCGGATCGGCGCCCGCCGAGTACTACCGGGCGGTCACGTTCACCATGGACCAGGACCACAAGGTGGTCCGGGGCAAGACGAAGTACCTGCAGATCCAGTTCGGCCACCGCGTGATGTTCGTCAAGGCTGACGACGTGCGGGTGACGTTCTCCGGGTGAACTCCTTGACGGCGCGCCTGGTGCTCGCGAGCGCCTCCTGAGAGGAGTCGTACGTGCGCTGGGCGACGCCGACGAACACGCAGTCGACGACGAGGAGCTGGCTGATCCTGCTGGCCAGGGCGCCGGGACGGAACTCCGTCTCGCGCCCGGCGGAGATCAGCACATGTTCGGCCAGCTCCGCGATGAACGAGCGCGGGTTGTTCGTGATCGCGACCGTGGTGGCCCCGGCCTCCTTGGCCCGGGTCAGCGGCTCGATCACGTCGGGCGTCTCCCCCGACGTGCTGATGCCGATCGCCACGTCGCCTTCCCTGAGCAGCACCGCGCTGGTCAGCGCCAGGTGCGCGTCCTGGAAGGCGTGGCTGGACAGCCCGATGCGCAGCAGCTTCTGGGCGACGTCCTCGGCCACCAGCCCGGAGGCGCCCACCCCGTACGCGTCGATCCGCCGCGCCCCCACGATGGCGTCCACGACGAGCCCCAGCCGCTCGGAGGTCAGCTGGGCGACGGTGTCGTTGATCGCCTCGGACTCGGCCCGCGCCACCTTCTGGATGACCTCCGACAGCGGATCGTCGGGCGCCAGGTCGCCGGGCACGAGCCGGTCGGGCTGCGCGGCGGCCGCCGCCAGGGCCAGCCTGAGCTGCGGATATCCCGCGAACCCGAGCAGCCTGGCGGTGCGCACGATCGTGGCCTCGCTCGTGCCGGAGGCGGCGGAGAGCTCCGTGATGGTGCTCCTGGCCACCGTCGCGGGGTCCTCCAGGATGAGCCGGGCGACGGTCTGCGCGGCCGGCGTCAGGGACGGCAGCACACCGCGGACCGTGGCTACCAGAGTGTCGGCCCGCAGGCCGTTGCCGCTGTCGTCCACGTCCTGATTATGCCGTCCGTTTACCGCAATGTGCCGTCGCCCCTGCCCCGCGTTTAACGCAATGTGCCGTTCGTCATGCCCACAGGCTCCTCCGGCACGGCGATAAGTCCCAATTCTGCGGGGGTTTCCATGAGCGGGTGGTACGGCACGGCCCGCACGGTGTATCCGAACGCTCCCGTACGGTCAAGCGGGACCTCGCCCGTGTAGTGAGCCCGCCCGTCGTCGTCCGTCGACACGACGGCGAGCTTCGCGTACGCGGGACGCACCAGCTCGTCGTGCGGCCCGACCTTGCCGTAGGCCACCTCGACCAGCACGTCGCCGGGCTCCAGCTCACCGAGCGCGACCGTGGCGCGCAGCTCGACGGAGGCGCCCACCTCCGGCGTGTCCCCCACGCCCGAGGCTTCGACGTGCTCGACGCGCACCCCCGGCCAGGCCTGGGCGACCCGGACCTTCCAGGCCGCGAACGCCTTGGCCGGCGCGTGCGACTCGGCCGACAGCGCGCGGGCGGAGGCGGCGGCCGGGCTGTAGAGATCGACCACGTAGTCCCGCAGCATCCGGCCGGCCAGCACCTTCGGCCCCAAGGAGGTGAGGGTGTGCTTGACCATCTCCATCCAGCGCCGCGGCTGCCCGTCGAAGGCGCGGTCGTAGAACCGGTCGGACACCTCGTGCTCGATCAGGTCGTACAGGGCGGCGGCCTCCAGCTCGTCCCGCCGGTCCGGATCCGTCACGCCGTCGGCGGTCGGGATCGCCCAGCCATTGGTGCCGTCGTACCACTCGTCCCACCAGCCGTCGCGGATCGACAGGTTGAGCCCGCCGTTCAGCGCGGACTTCATCCCCGACGTCCCGGACGCCTCGAGCGGGCGCAGCGGGTTGTTCAGCCAGACGTCGCAGCCCTGGGTCATGAGCTGACCGAGCGCCATGTCGTAGTCGGGCAGGAAGACGATGCGGTGGCGGACGGTCGGATGATCGGCGAACTTGACGATCTGCTGGATCAGCTTCTTCCCGCCCTCGTCCGCGGGGTGCGCCTTGCCGGCGATCACGATCTGCACGGGCCTGTCGGGGTCGAGCAGCAGCTCGGTCAGTCGCTTGGGATCGCGCAGCATCAGCGTGAGCCGCTTGTACGACGGCACCCGCCGGGCGAAGCCGATGGTCAGCACGTCGGGGTCGAGCGCGTCGTCGATCCAGCCGAGCTCGGCGTCGGACGCGCCTCGCTCGCGCCACGACCTGCGCAGGCGCACCCGGGCGCCCTCGACCAGCCGCTTGCGCAGCGTGCTCCTGATCTGCCAGATGTCGGCGTCGGAGATCTTCTGGATGCCCTCCCAGCCGCGGGCCCGCTCCAGCAGCGAGGGCACCTCACGCACGGCCAGCTCCATGAGCTCGCGGCCGACCCAGGTGGGGGCGTGCACGCCGTTGGTGATCGAGCCGATCGGCACCTCGTCGCGGTCGAAGCCCGGCCAGAGATCCTTGAACATCTCCCGGCTGACCTTGCCGTGCAGCTCGGACACGCCGTTGACGCGCTGCGCCAGCCGCATGCCCATGACCGCCATGTTGAACCGGCCGGGATCGGCCTCGGCGCCCAGCGCCAGGATCCGCTCGACGGGCACGGTCGGCCAGGCGTTCGAGCCGCCGAAGTGACGCTCGATCATGTCCACGGGGAACCTGTCGATGCCCGCGGGGACGGGCGTGTGCGTGGTGAACACCGTGCCCGCGCGCACGGCCTCCAGCGCCTCGTCGAACGAGAGCCGCGCCTCGGTCAGCTCGCGTATGCGCTCGAGGCCGAGGAATCCGGCGTGCCCCTCGTTCGTGTGGAACACCTCGGGCTCGGCGTGCCCGGTGATCCTGCAGTACGCCCTGATCGCGCGTACGCCGCCCACGCCCAGCAGCAGTTCCTGCATGAGCCGGTGGTCGGTGCCGCCGCCGTAGAGGCGGTCGGTGACGTCGCGGGCGGCGGTGTCGTTCTCGGCCACGTCGGAGTCGAGCAGCAGCAGCGGCACCCGGCCCACCTGGGCCACCCACACCTGGGCGTGCAGCTCGCGCTCGTCGGGCAGGGCGATGCGGACCTTGACGGGCTCGCCCTCGGCCTCCTTCAGCAGGCTGAGCGGCAGGCCGCCCGCGTCGAGCGACGGATAGTGCTCCAGCTGCCAGCCCTCGGGCGACAGCGACTGCGTGAAGTAGCCGTGGCGGTAGAGCAGGCCGACCGCGAGGATCGGCACGCCCAGGTCGCTGGCCGCTTTGAGGTGGTCTCCCGCGAGGATGCCCAGGCCGCCCGAGTACTGCGGCAGCGCGGCGGCGATGCCGTACTCCGGCGAGAAGTACGCGATGGCGCGCGCCGCGTCGGGCAGCGTCTGGTACCAGCGCGGCGATGTCATGTATTCGCGCAGGTCATCGGCTGCGTCGGCGAGGCGTCGCAGGAAGCGGCGGTCGGAGGCGAGCTCGCTCAGCCTGGCGGGACTGACGGCGCCGAGCAGGGCCACGGGATCGTGCCCAACCTGCTCCCAGAGCTCGGCATCGACCTCCGAGAAGAGGTCCGTAGTCTCCGGATGCCAGGACCAACGGAGGTTGTGCACGAGCTCGCCGAGGGCGGCCAGCTCCGCGGGCAGGACGGTGCGGACGGTAAACCGGCGGATAGCTCTCACGTTTCTGCACCCTACGGGCTAGGAGGGACCTCTGAGTCCTTCACCCTCATCAAGACCGTTCAAACCCCTTCCGGGACAAGGCATGAAGGCGGACGTTTGGGGCAACTTTCCTCATTGTTGGCTGTCCCGCGGGCACACTCGGGAGGTCTATCCACTGCTGTCCACAATTTACATGCAAGGATCGTTCCTATGGCGGGACGCGACCAGCGGCCCACCCGAGCTGCATCGACACGGAAAGCCTCCGGCGGCACCGAGCGCGCCGCCGCAAACCCTTGAATGCGATGATCGGACGAATTCCCATCACGGACATCTCCCCCGTCGTCGACTGCGGGCAGTGGCCCGCCAAGGCGGTCGCCGGCGAGACCTTCCAGGTCTCCGCGACCGTGTTCAGAGAGGGCCATGACGCCGTGGCCGCGGGCGTGGTGTTCACCTCGCCCGACGGCCAGCGCGGGCGTCTGAGACGAATGCGCGAGCTCGCCCCCGGCACCGACCGCTGGGGCGTGGACGTGTGCCTGCCCGCCGAGGGTGACTGGCTGTTCCGCGTTGAGGCGTGGAGCGACCCGATCAGCACGTGGCTGCACGATGCCGAGATCAAGATCCCGCGTGGCATGGACGTCGACCTCATGTGCGAGGAAGGCGCCCGGCTGTTCGAGCGGGCCGCCAAGGCCGTACGGGCGGCCGACTGCCCGAACGGCCAGTCCAAGAACGGCTCCAACAGCCCGCCCAGGAACGGCCCCAAGACGCAGAACGGGAACGGCGCCAAGGGCCAGAACGGCAACGGCGACAGCGCCTGCGGGCACCGGGCCGCCCTGCTCTCCGTCTCCGCCACGCTGCGTGACGAGGAGCTGGACCCCAGGGCCCGGCTCTCGATCGCGCAGCTGCCGGAGACGGCCGCGCTGCTGGACTCGCACCCGTTCCGGGAGCTGGTGACCAGGTCCAAGTCCCACAAGGTCAGGGTGGACCGGCGCAGGGCGCTGTACGGCTCGTGGTACGAGTTCTTCCCCAGGTCGGAAGGCTCGGTCGTCAACGAGCTGGGCATTTCCAAGTCCGGAAATTTCCAGACTGCTGCCAAGCGGCTCCCGGCCATCGCCAAGATGGGCTTCGACGTCGTCTACCTGCCGCCCATCCACCCGATCGGCACGCAGTTCCGCAAGGGCCGCAACAACACGCTCAGCCCCGAGCCTGATGAGCCTGGCTCGCCCTGGGCCATCGGCTCCGAGGACGGCGGCCACGACGCCGTACACCCCGATCTTGGCACCCTCGAGGACTTCGACGAGTTCGTGGGCCGCGCCAAGGAGCTGGGCATGGAGATCGCGCTCGACTTCGCGCTCCAGTGCTCGCCCGACCACCCGTGGGTCAAGGAGCACCCCGAGTGGTTCACGATCAGGGCGGACGGCTCCATCGCGTACGCCGAGAACCCGCCGAAGAAGTACCAGGACATCTACCCGATCAACTTCGACAAGGATCCCGAGGGCATCTACGCCGAGGTCAGGCGGGTGCTGCGGCACTGGATGGACCACGGCGTGCGGATCTTCAGGGTGGACAACCCGCACACGAAGCCGGTCGGGTTCTGGGAGCGGCTGCTGGCCGACATCCACACGACCGACCCGGACGTGATCTTCCTGGCCGAGGCGTTCACCCGGCCGCCGATGCTCCGTTCGCTGGCCAAGGTGGGCTTCCACCAGTCGTACACGTACTTCACGTGGCGGAACACGAAGGTCGAGGTGGAGACGTACCTCACGGAGCTGGCCCAGGAGACCTCCGCCTACCTGCGGCCGAACCTGTTCGTGAACACGCCCGACATCCTGCACGAGTTCCTGCAACACGGCGGCGTGCCCGGGTTCAAGATCAGGGCGGTGCTGGCCGCGCTGGCCTCCCCCACGTGGGGGGTCTACTCGGGGTACGAGCTCATCGAGAACATTCCGGTACGCCCAGGAAGCGAGGAATACCTAGATAGCGAGAAATATCAGTACAAACCTCGTGATTGGGTTACGGCCGAACGTGAAGGGTGGAGTCTTGCGCCCTTCATCACCCACCTGAATTTGTTCCGAAGAGCTCATCCCGCACTACAGGAATTGCGTAATCTACGGTTCCACAGGGTCGACCAAGGGGACATCGTCTGCTTCTCGAAGCGACTTCCCGGCGCCTATGACCCGGCCACTCGCAGGCACGGTCTGGGCGACGTGGTTCTGGCGGTCATCAACCTGGATCCGCACCACACCCATGAGGCGACTGTTGACCTTGACCTACCAGCACTCGGACTGGACTGGAACGCAGAGTTCGTCGTCGACGACGAGCTCTCCGGCGAGTCCTATCGCTGGCGGCAGAGCAACTACGTACGCCTCGACCCACACATCCAGCCTGCCCATATTCTCACCGTCCGAGCCGCGCCACGGTAGAACTGAATTCAGCGGGGAGTCTTCAACGTGTGTGAAAGCGCCTCCGTCATGAGCCCCTCGTGGGGTGGCTCATGAGCTCCACCACACCCATTCCCAACACCTTCGACGAGGAAAAGCCGCGCGACCCCTACTGGTACAAGCGCGCGGTTTTCTACGAGGTCCTGATCCGGGGCTTCGCCGACTCCAACGGCGACGGCACCGGCGACATCAAAGGGCTCATCAGCAAGCTCGACTACCTGCAGTGGCTGGGTGTCGACTGCCTGTGGCTGTTGCCGCTGTACGAGTCGCCGCTGCGTGACGGCGGTTACGACATCGCGGACTTCACGAAGATCCTGCCCGACTTCGGGGATTTGGGGGACTTCGTGAAGCTCGTCGACGAGGCACACAAACGCGGCATGCGCGTCATAGCCGACCTCGTCATGAACCACACCAGCGACGCCCACCCATGGTTCCAGGCGTCCCGGCACGACCCGGAGGGGCCGTTCGGCGACTTCTACGTGTGGTCCGACACCGACGAGAAGTACCAGGACGCCCGGATCATCTTCATCGACACCGAGACGTCCAACTGGACCTACGATCCGGTGCGTGGCCAGTACTACTGGCACCGCTTCTTCCACCACCAGCCGGACCTCAACTACGAGAACCCGGACGTGCAGGAGGCCATGCTGGAGGTCCTGCGCTTCTGGCTGGACCTGGGCATCGACGGGTTCCGGCTGGACGCGGTGCCGTACCTCTTCGAGGAGGAGGGCACCAACTGCGAGAACCTGCCGAGGACCCACGAGTACCTCAAGCGGGTCAGGGCCGAGGTGGACCGGATCTACCCCGACCGGGTGCTGCTCGCCGAGGCCAACCAGTGGCCGACGGACGTGGTGGAGTACTTCGGCGACCCGGTGGGCGGCGGGGACGAATGCCACATGGCCTTCCATTTCCCGCTGATGCCCCGCATCTTCATGGCCGTACGGCGGGAGTCGCGCTACCCCATCTCCGAAATCATGGCGCAAACGCCGAAAATTCCGGAACACTGTCAGTGGGGAATCTTCCTCCGCAACCACGACGAGCTGACGCTCGAGATGGTCACCGACGAGGAACGCGACTACATGTACACCGAG
Organism: Nonomuraea sp. NPDC049695; assembly: GCF_040674955.1. NCBI lineage: Bacteria > Bacillati > Actinomycetota > Actinomycetes > Streptosporangiales > Streptosporangiaceae > Nonomuraea > Nonomuraea sp. NPDC049695. The sequence continues at coordinate 112,323 of NZ_JBFANV010000004.1, forward strand.
TACGCCAAGGACCCCCGCATGCGGGCGAACGTCGGCATCCGCCGCCGCCTGGCCCCACTGCTGGAGAACGACCGCAACCAGATCGAGCTGTTCACCGCGCTGCTCCTGTCGCTGCCCGGCTCCCCCGTGCTCTACTACGGCGACGAGATCGGCATGGGCGACAACATCTGGCTCGGCGACCGCGACGGCGTGCGCACGCCCATGCAGTGGGACCCCGACCGCAACGCGGGCTTCTCCGACTGCGACCCCGGCCGGCTCTACCTGCCGGTCATCATGGACCCGATCTACGGCTACCAGGGCATCAACGTCGAGGCCCAGCAGAAGAACGCCGGCTCGCTGCTGCACTGGACCAGACGCATGATCGAGATCCGCAAGCGCCACCCCGTCTTCGGCGTGGGCGGTTACGCAGAGCTCAACTCCTCCAACCCGAGCGTGCTCGCGTTCGTCAGGGAGCTGGGGGACGACCGGATGCTCTGCGTGAACAATCTGTCACGCTTCCCGCAGCCGGTCGAGCTTGACCTGCGGAGATTCGTCGGGGTTTCGCCTGTGGAGACCATGGGAGGGGTCCCATTCCCGGCAATTGGCGAACTTCCGTATCTTTTGACGCTTCCTGGGCATGGGTTCTATTGGTTCACTCTCCCGCCGGCGATCACCCAGGAGGAGTAGGACGTGCTTGATGAGCTCCTTGCCGCATGGATCGGACGCCAACGTTGGTTCGGCGGCAAGGGGCGCCCGATCGACGACTTGTCGATCGAATCGGACGTCGAGCTGGCGCCCGGGCTGCGACACCTGGTCGTGGCCGTGTGGCAGGAGGGCTCGCGCGACCGCTACCAGATCCTCCTCGGGGAGCGCACCGAGCTCCCCGACCGCCTGACCCACGCGCTCATCGGCATGCTGGGCGACGTCTACGTGTACGACGCCGTACACGACCCCGACTGCACGAGCCGGCTCCTCGACGGCATGGCCCGCGACGAGACCGACAACGGCCTGCGCATGCGCCACGTGCCCGACATCACGATCGACACCGACCAGCGCAGCCTGGTGCTGGGGGCCGAGCAGTCCAACACCTCGCTCGTGTACGGGGACCTGTACATCTGCAAGCTCTTCCGCCGCCTCATCCCCGGCGTCAACCCGGAGCTGGAGATCATCACCGCGCTGGCCGCCAGGAACGCGCCGCACATCGCGCAGCCGTACGGGTGGATCGAGACGGACCTCGACGGCACGGACACCACGCTCGCGATCATGCAGGAGTACCTGTGCAACGCGAACGACGGCTGGGACCTCGCCCTGACCAGCGTGCGCGACCTGTACGCGTCGCTGCCCGAGCTGCCGGCGGGCGATGCGGGCGGGGACTTCGCGGCCGAGTCGCAGCGTCTCGGGGTCGCCACCGCCCGGGTGCACCACGAGCTGGCCGAGGCCTTCCCCACGGACGTCATCGAGTCGCACGAGGTCAAGCGGATGGCCGAGACCTTCAGGCGCAAGCTGGGCCGGGCGGTGGCGGAGGTGCCCGAGCTGCGCCCGCATGTGAGCGCTATCGAGGACGCCTACCACCAGGTGGACCTGCTCACCCACGTGATCCCCGTGCAGCGGATTCACGGCGACTACCACCTGGGCCAGGTCATGCGCACGCCGACGGACTGGGTGGTGCTGGACTTCGAGGGCGAGCCGGGACAGCCGCTGGCCGAGCGCAGGGCACTGTACTCGCCGCTGCGTGACGTGGCCGGGATGCTGCGCTCGTTCGACTACGCGGCCAGGCACCTGCTGGCCGGCCACTCGGAGGCCGAACGCCTGGAGCCCCGGGCCGCGGAGTGGGCCGACCGGAACCGCGCCGCGTTCCTCGAGGGATACCTGGAAGGCGGCGGAGCGATCACACGAGGGGACGCGGCGCTGCTGCGGGCCTTCGAGCTCTCCAAGGCCGTGTACGAGGTCGTGTACGAGGCCCGCAACCGGCCCACCTGGATCTCGATCCCCCTGGCCGCCTTCCGGCCCCGCTAGAGCTCTTCGACCAGGCCCGACAGCCCCTCGTGGGCGAGCCCCCTGGCCACGCGCCGGTCGATGACGGTCTTCATGGGCAGCAGCAGGTCCGGCTTGACGCCCTGCTCCTGGAAGGCGCGGACCAGGTTCTCCATGCCCGCCCGGTTGACCTCCAGGTTGGACACCTCGGTCCTGTGGTCGCCCGCCTCGATGGCCTCGGCCCATCGGGGCTGCTGTGCCGCCATCGCGTTGAGCCACGGGACCAGCAGGTCCGTGGTGAAGTCCGTCAACGGGTACTTCGCGGAGGTGACCAGCGCGGCGGCCTCCAGGAAACCGGCGATCTGGCCGTACATGCCGGTCAGCATGGCCAGGTCGAGCAGCGGGGCCATGCCCGCGTCCGTGCCGACGTACCGGGGCGCGGCCATGGCCGTGAACGCCTGCTCGTAACGGTCGAAAGCCGGCTGCGAGCCGCTGTAGAGGATGAGCGCGCCAGGTGTGGCGATCATCTGGGGCACGGCCATGATGCCGCCGTCCAGGTAGTCGCCGCCGCGCTCGGCCACCCAGGCCGCCGTCTCACGGGCCTCGGCGGGGCGGCCGGTGGTGAGGTTGGCGACGACGCGGCCCTCCAGCGGAACGTCCTTCAGCACCTCGTGGACGGAGGGGTAGTCGAGCAGGCAGACGATCACCAGAGGGCTCGCCTCGACGGCCTCCGCGGGGGTGGCGGCGCGGCTCGCGCCCTTGGCGACCAGGGGGTCGGCCTTGGCGGGCGAGCGGTTCCACACGGTGACACGGTGGCCGGCCTCGATGAGGCTCGCCGCGAGCGCGGAGCCCATGAGACCGAGGCCCAGCACGGAGATATTCTCTGACATTTCGGTGTTCCTTCTGCTCAGGAGTGATGCGTTCACCCTGCAGGTGCACGGTTATGGTCTGGTTCGGGATCGGTTATGGGGGTGGGATGCGGTTCGGGGTGCTGGGCCCGCTCGCGGTGTGGAACGCGGACGGGGAGCCGGTCAAGGTGCCGGAGGCCAAGGTCCGGGCGCTCCTCGCCGACCTGCTGATCCACGCCGGCCGTCCCGTCTCCGCGGACCGGCTGATCGAGGACCTCTGGGGCGACCGTCCCCCCGCGAACGCGCCCGCCGCTCTGCGGGTCAAGGTGTCGCAGCTGCGCAGGGCGCTGGGTGGGCTGGTCGCTCACCGGGTGCCCGGGTACGTGCTGCGGGTGGAGCCGTCGTCGGTGGACGCCGGGCTGTTCGAGTCACTGGTCGGACGCGCGCAGCGGGCCACCGAGCCGGGGGCGCGGGCCGCGCTGCTGCGCGAGGCGCTCGGGCTGTGGCGCGGGGACGCGTACGCGGAGTTCGCCGGCGAGCAGTTCGCCCTGGCCGCTGTGGCGCGGCTGGAGGAGCAGCGGCTGGTGGCGCTCGAGGAACTGGCCGAGGCGCGGCTCGGGCTGGGCGAGCACGCCCTGCTCGCGGCCGAGCTGTCCGACCTGGTGGCCCGGCACCCCCTGCGTGAACGGCTCCGTGCCGTACACCTGCGGGCCCTCTACCGGGCCGGGCGGCAGAGTGAGGCGCTGGCCGGCTACGGGGAGTTGCGGCGGCGGCTCTCCGAGGAGCTGGGCCTCGATCCCGGACCCGAGCTGGCGACCCTGCACCAGGCGATCCTGCGACAGGACCCGGTCCTGGAGGCGCCCGCGCTCCCCCGCACCAACCTGCCCGCGCCCCTGACGAGCCTGGTGGGCCGGGACGAGGCGGTGGCCGAGGTCCGCTCGCTCCTGCGTGCCGGCCGGCTCGTCACGCTCACCGGGCCGGGAGGAGTCGGCAAGACGCGGCTGGCGCTGGCGGCCGCGGCCGGCCTGGAGTCCGCGGAGGGGTTCGACGGCGAGGTGTGGCTGGTCGAGCTGGCCTCGCTCGGTGCCGGGGCACCGGTGGCCGGGGTCGCCGAGCTGATCGCGGACGTGCTCGGCCTGCGTGATGACGTGCCGGAGTCCATGCTGGAGCGGCTGCCCGCCGCGCTGGCGGCCAAGCGGACGCTGCTCGTGCTGGACAACTGCGAGCACGTGGTGGAGCAGGTGGCGGCGCTGGGAAGCAGGCTGCTGCGGGCGGCCCCCGGGCTGCGCGTCCTCGCCACCAGCCAGGAGGCTCTGCGGATCGAGGGCGAGACTCTGGTGAAGGTGCCGCCGCTCGGGCGGGAGCCCGCGGTGGAGCTGTTCACGGCGCGGGCGGGCATCGAACCCGATGCCGACGTGGCGGAGATCTGCGAGCGGCTGGACGGCATCCCCCTGGCCCTTGAGCTGGCCGCCACGAGGATGCGGGTGCTGACCCCGCGCCAGCTCGCCGAGCGCCTCGACGACCGGTTCCAGGTGCTCACCTCAGGAGTGCGCGGCGCCCCGGCCAGGCAGCGGACGTTGCGGGCGATGATCGACTGGAGCTGGGAGCTGCTGGGTGACGCCGAGCAGGTCGTGCTGCGGCGCCTGGCCGTACACGCCGACGGCTGCACGCTGGAGGCGGCCGAGGAGGTGTGCGCCGAGCCGGGCGTGGACGTGCTCGACACGCTGGCCAGGCTGGTGGACCGGTCGCTGGTGGTGCGGGCGGCCGGGCCCCGTTTCCGGCTGCTGGAGTCGGTGGCGGCCTACTGCCAGGAACGGCTGCGCGAGGCGGGCGAGGACGACCAGATCGCGCTGCGGCACGTCCGTTACTACACCGCGCTGGCCGAGCGGGCGGAGCCCCGCCTGAGAGGCCATGAACAGCGGCTCACGCTCGCGCTGCTGGACGCGGAGGGCGCCAACCTGAGGCTGGCGCTGGAGACGGCGGTGCGGCTGGGCGCGGCCGGCGAGGCGGTGCGGCTGGTCAACGCGATGGCCTGGTACTGGGTGCTGCGCGGCAAGCTGGGCGAGGGCCGTCGGGCACTGGAGAGCGCCCAGGCCCTCGCCGGGGGCTCCGCGGAGACCGAGGTGTGGCTGGCCGGGCTGCGGATGCTGGCGGGGCGGCCCAGCATGCCGGACGCCGCCGTGTTCGAGGCCATCGCCGACCCGCTCGCCAGGGCCAGAGCGCGGTGGTTCACCGGGTACGCGCTGTTCGGCTACGACGACCTGTCGGCGAGCGTGGACCTGCTGCGGAGCGCGCTGGAGGGCTTCCGCGAGCTGGGCGACGCCTGGGGCACGGCCGCGGCGCTGAGCGTACTGGCCAGGTACGCCGCCATGCGGGGCGACCTGGACGCGCTGCGGCGCGACGGGGAGCGGGGCCTGGCGCTGTTCAGGGAGGTCGGCGACCGGTGGGGCGAGATGCGGGCCGCGGAGAACCTCGGCACGCTCGCCGAGATCACCGGAGACTACGAACGGGCCGCCGAGCTGCGCAGGGAGGGCCTGCGCATGGCGGAGGAGCTCGGGTTGTGGAGCTCGGTGTCCGACGCGCTGTCGCGGCTGGGCCGGATCGCCCTGCTGACGGGCGACTACGCGGCGGCCGACGACTACCACGAGCGGGCCAGGCGGCTGGCGGTGGCGCAGTCGAACCGGCCCGCCGAGGAGTTCGCCGAGCTCGGTCTCGCGCTGGTGGCGCGGCGGCGCGGCCGTCTCGACGAGGCCGAGTCGCTGCTGCGCAAGTGGCTGGACTGGGTCATGGACGTGGCCGGTGAGCCCGGCGCCGCGCTGATCCTGGCCGAGCTGGGGTTCACCGCCGAGCTGCGGGGCGACGCGGCCGGAGCGCTGGAGCTGCAGCTGCGCGGGTTGGTGGTGGCCCGCAAGGTCGGCGACCCGCGGGCCATCGCGCTGGCGCTGGAGGGACTGGCGGGCGCGCGGGCCCTGAGCGGGCGGCACGAGGAGGCGGGACGGCTGCTGGGGCGGGCGGCGGAGCTCCGGGCGTCGGTGGGTGCGCCGCTGCCGAAGGCCGAGCGAGCCGACGTCGACCGGATCACGGCCGTGGTGGAGACCGCCCTGGGTCAGGAGGCGGCCGGAGCGGCCATGTCCCGGGGCGCGATCCTGCCGCTGGACGGCCTCCTGGCCGAGTACGGCTAGTAGGCCGGATATGCCCCGGGAAGGCCGGGTGCGAAGGCCGCCGAGCGGTGCTCTTCCTGGGCGCCGGTGATGCGCTGGATGACGAGGATCGCGAGCACGGCCGCCCCGAGCATCAGCCCGATGCACACCACGTCGAAACTGGCCGCCGCGGCGACCTGCTCCGGCTCGTCGGCCCTGAACAGCAGGCGCGCTCCTACGTTGGAGACCCAACTGCCGACCAGCCAGGCCGCCCACCAGGCGTTGAAGAGGCCCCTGGAGCGGGACGGAGTACGGCGCGAGGCGTCCCAGATGTCGTTCACGATCTGCTTCGGGATCCAGAACGAGATGATCGGGATTATCCAGCCGAAGACCAGCCAGGGTTTGGCGTTCCGGTGCCCGTGGGGCGCGAGGATCTCGGCGTTCGCCCTGACCCTGAAGAGCCAGATCAGGAACGCGACGATCGCGCCGACGTACACGCCGGTCTCCAGGATGCCGGAGAGCCCGTAGACGAGGTCGCCCGCGTTGATCTCCGATTCCGGCACGGAGTCGACGTCGGCCATGATGCGGTCGATGAGGTCCGCGTACCAGAGATCGATGACCGCGGCGATGACGCCCACGAGCGAGTAGCAGACGAGCATCACCACTGCGAAGATCGCGAGTCCGCGGACCGGGCGTAACGGCGGGGGCGGTGGTGGCGGGTAGCCGTGAGCGGGGGGTGGCGGGTACATGACTGCGGCCTTTCTCGGTGCTGGTTAAACCTAGGATTTCGCACTTTCGGTGATTGTCTCGGTGAAAGCGGGCAGTGCCTGAGGTGGACGGTCATCATAGGGCAGTGTTGGGAGCATGCCGATGAGGACAGAGCTCGACCGCCTCGCGGGTGGGGCGCACCACGATCCGCACTCCGTGCTCGGAGCGCACCCCGGGACCGGCGGGGTGGTTTTCCGCACCTTGCGCCCGCTGGCCGAGCGGGTGCGGGTGGTGCTGGACGACGGTACGGCCCATGACATGAAACACCAGGCCCACGGGGTGTTCGAGGTCACGGTCCCGGGGCTGGACAAGGTGCCCGACTACACGCTGAGCGTCAAGTACGCCGGCCACGACCCGTACGAGGTGCGCGACCCGTACCGGCACTGGCCCACGCTCGGCGAGGTGGACCTGCACCTCATCGGCGAGGGGCGGCACGAGCGGCTGTGGGAGGCGCTCGGCGCCCGCGTGATGAAGCACGAGGACGTGGAGGGCACGGCGTTCGCCGTCTGGGCGCCCAACGCGCGCGGCATCCGGGTCGTCGGCGACTTCAACCACTGGGACGGCACCGCCTACCCGATGCGCTCGCTGGGCCGCTCGGGGGTGTGGGAGCTGTTCGTCCCCGGGGTCGGGGTGGGCGAGCGGTACAAGTACCAGATCCTGGGCGCCGACGGCGTGTGGCGCGACAAGGCCGACCCGATGGCCAGGCGCACCGAGGTGCCGCCGCTGACGGCGTCCGTGGTCGACAAGTCGGCCTACGCCTGGGGCGACGACGCCTGGCTCGCCGAGCGGCGCGAGAAGCGTCCGCTGGACGAGCCGATGAGCGTCTACGAGGTGCACCTGGGGTCGTGGCGCCCCGGGCTGTCGTACGTGGAGCTGGCCGACCAGCTCTCCTCGTACGTGTCCGACATGGGTTTCACGCACGTGGAGCTGCTGCCGGTGGCCGAGCACCCGTTCGGCGGGTCGTGGGGCTACCAGGTGACGTCCTACTACGCGCCGACGGCCAGGTTCGGCACGCCCGACGAGTTCCGCCATTTCGTGGACCTGATGCACCAGCGCGGCATCGGCGTGCTGCTGGACTGGGTGCCCGCGCACTTCCCGATGGACGACTGGGCGCTGGCGCGCTTCGACGGCACCCCGCTCTACGAGCACGCCGACCCGGCCAGGGGCGAGCATCCTGACTGGGGCACGTACGTGTTCGACTTCGGCCGCAGGGAGGTGCGCAACTTCCTGGTGGCCAACGCGCTCTTCTGGCTGAAGGAGTTCCACATCGACGGGCTGCGCGTGGACGCGGTCGCGTCGATGCTCTACCTCGACTACTCGCGGCGCGAGGGCGAGTGGACGCCGAACATCTACGGCGGCAGGGAGAACCTCGACGCGGTCGAGTTCCTCAAGGAGATGAACGCCGTCGTCTACCGGGAGGCGCCCGGCATCTCGACCGTCGCCGAGGAGTCGACGGCCTGGCCGGGGGTCTCGCGCCCGGTCCACCTGGGCGGGCTCGGGTTCGGGTTCAAGTGGAACATGGGCTGGATGCACGACACGCTCGAATACCTCCGCCACGAGCCGGTCTTCCGCCAGTACCACCACCATCAGCTGACGTTCTCGCTGCTGTACGCCTACTCCGAGAACTACGTGCTGCCGCTCTCCCACGACGAGGTCGTGCACGGCAAGGGCTCGCTGCTCGGCAAGATGCCGGGCGACGAATGGCAGCGTTTCGCGCAGCTGCGGGCGTTGCTGGCGTTCATGTGGGCACATCCGGGCAAGCAGCTGCTGTTCATGGGCGGCGAGTTCGGCCAGGGGTCGGAGTGGTCGGAGGAGCGCGGGCTGGACTGGTGGGTGCTGGAGTTCGACGGGCACCAGGGCGTGCAGCGGCTGGTACGCGACCTGAACCGGATCTACCGCGAGACCCCGGCGCTGTGGGAGCAGGACGCCCGGCCGGAGGGGTTCCGGTGGATCGACGCCGACGACGCCTCAGGTAACACGTTCTCGTTCCTCCGGTACGCGAACGACGGGTCCGCGGTGGCGTGCGTGATCAACTTCAGCGGCGCGCCGCATGAGAACTACCGGCTCGGCCTCCCGTACGCGGGCCAGTGGTCGGAGGCCGTCAACACCGACGCCTACGACTACTGGGGCAGCGGCGTGGGCAACCTCGGGACGGTCGAGGCCGACGGCGAGCCCTGGCACGGGCTGCCGCATTCGACCACGCTCCGGGTGCCGCCGCTCGGCGCGGTGTGGCTCACACACGAGGGAGACACACTGAACGTTTGAGGTGCATGCGCTGAAAGTTCGGTGAGAAACGGCCAGGGGGTCTGTGCCTGTCCGATAAATCACCCTAAACTCCGAGATCATCCCCCTCGGAGGACGCGTGCGACTTCGCCCCCTGATCGTAAGCACGATCGTGCTGGCCCTGCTGCCGCTGTCTGGTCCGGCCTACGCCGAGGACCCGACACCCACCCCCAGCGTTTCGCCGAGCGAAACCAAGGTGGAGGAGGGGTTAGGCGTCGACGGCGGGGCCGTCCGGGCCATCGTCGAACTGACCGACCCCGCCCAGAACGCGCCCGTGGCGGCCCAGGCGACGACCGAGAGCGTGGATGTGCTGCTCCAGCCGCCCAGCCAGCCCTTCATGGTCGTGGAGGGCACCGCCGAGGAGCTGGCCAGGCTGTCCGAGGACCCGCGGGTCACCTCCATCCACCGGGACAGGACGTACTCGCCGGTGGACGTCGGCCCCAACCTCAAGCTGATCGGCGCCGACCAGGCGCAGGCCAAGGGGTACACCGGAGCCGGGCAGGCGGTGGCCGTGCTGGACACCGGCATCGACGAGGACCACCCGTGGTTCCAGAACCGGATCGTGGCCGAGGCCTGCTTCTCCGCCGTGGAGGACGGGGTCCAGTCGCTCTGCCCGAACGGCCAGACCTCGCAGATCGGCACGGGCGCGGCGAACGCCACGACGGCCAAGTGCCTGGCGGACGGCGTGAACCTGTGCGAGCACGGCAGCCACGTCGCGGGCATCGCGGCCGGCACCGGAGGGGTGGCACCGGGGGCGAACATCGTGGCGGTGCAGGTGTTCAGCCGGGTCGACGACGAGGACGCCTGCTTCGGCGAGTCCGCGTGCCTGCTGGCGTACGAGTCGTCGCTGCGGCAGGCCATGGACTACGTGACGGCGCTGAACCAGCCGATCGCCGCGGTCAACCTGAGCCTGGGCGGCGAGCTCTCCGAGACCGACTGTGACACCAGCGAGGAAGGCGCGATCTTCAAGCCGAAGATCGATGCCCTGCTGGCCAAGGGCATCGCGACCGTGGTGGCCGCGGGGAACGAGTACTTCGAAGGGGCCTCGTACCCGGCCTGCGTCTCCTCCGCGGTGGCGGTCGGGGCGAACGACAACAACGACGTCATCGCGCCCTTCTCCAACCGCGGGGCCACCGTGGACCTGTTCGCGCCTGGCGTGGACGTCGAGTCGTCCGTCCCGGACAACCGGACGGCCGTGTTCAGCGGCACCTCGATGGCGAGCCCGCACGTGGCCGGCGCGCTGGCGCTGATGAAGGCGGCCTCGCCGGGCACGCCGATGACCGATCTGATCAACAAGCTGAAGTCGACCGGCAGGCCGTACGTGTACGACGTCAACGGCACGCAGGTCACGACGCCGCGGCTGGACCTGGCGGCGGCCCTGACCGGGGCGGCGCCGCAGCCGTCCGTCTCGCAGTCGCCGCCGACCATGCCGACCGACGACCCCGACCCCGAGCCGGGCCCGTCGGACAGCAGCGGCCCCACCCCCGAGCCCGAGGACCCGGGTGACCAGACGCCGGAGCAGCCCTCCACCTCCAGCACCCCGGTCCCGCTGCCCACGGTCACCGTGACCGTGACGGTCACGCCGACCCCGAAGACCACGGCGCAGGTCTGCACGCGCGGCACGGCCGCGGCGAAGCTGACGGCCGCCAAGTGGGCCGTGGAGATCCACCGCAGCAGCGGCACGATCCCGGACGCCACGCTCACCTGCTACCTGAAGCTGATCGGCAAGTCGAGCAAGGTGTTCCCCGAGGTGACCAAGGCGTCCTCGCTCGGCAAGGCGTACCGGGTGCTGAAGAACACGAAGACCAGCAAGGCCAAGCTGGACCGCGCGCTGCTCACGGCCTGGCTGAACTGGGCCCACGGCACGAACGGCACCACGAAGCTGACCGCCGCCGAGAAGGTGCGGCTGAGCGGCAAGTCGTCCGCCACGGCGCTGAGGAAGGCGGCGAAGAACGTCAAATAGCGAGCCTCTGGCCCGCACGAAGGCAAAAACGCCTCCAACGTTTCTCTGGGCGACATACGCCACCGACATCACTGTTGTCGCAGGTGGGGAAGTATGCGGCTGTGGATGAGCCGGAAGCCGGGAGGAACACGTGAGGCCACGATCCCTGCTGGGCGGCGCCCTGGCGCTGGTCGCGACGTCCGCCGTGCTCTTCGCGGCCCCGGCGCTCCTGGCGGAGAGCGAGCCGCCGGTGGGGCCGCCGGTGCCGCGCGCCGCGGGCAACGGGCCGCTCATCAGCCCCGCCCTCGTGGCGGAGGTCCGGACGAGGTCCAGGGTCCGCTCCATCATCCAGCTCAAGCCGGGAGAGAGCGTCGCAGCCGTCGCGAAGGACGTGGAACAGGCCTCCGTGAGCAGCCGGGTCGTGGACGCCACGTCGTCGCCGCACTTCTTCGTCGCCGAGGTGGACCGCGTGACCCTCGCGAAGCTGGAGAAGGACGCCCGGATCCAGGCCGTCTACAAGGACGAGCTGCGAACGACCACCCTCGACGACAACAGCACCGCCCTCATCCGCTCGGACCAGGCGAACCAGGCAGGCTGGACCGGAAAGGGCACGACGGTCGCCATCCTGGACACGGGGATCGACCGCGACCATCCCTACCTCGCCGGCCGGATCGTGGACGAAGCATGCTTCTCCACCTCAGACCCCCGCGACGGCACCGTCTCGCTCTGCCCGAACAACCGGCCCACGCAGACGGGCCCCGGGGCGGCCGACGCCGAGACGGCCCAGTGCATCGTCAGGGGCGCGAACGCCTGCTCCCACGGCACGCACGTGGCGGGCATCGCCGCCGGCCGGATGACCGCGGGCGCGCCCGCCAACGGCGTCGCCCCCGACGCGGGCATCCTGCCGATCCAGGTCTTCAGCCGCGTGGACAACGCGGCGACCTGCGAGGTGGGCCGTACTCCCCCGCCGTGCTTCCTCAGCTACCTCTCCGACGAGAAGCTGGCGCTCGAGTACGTCGCGCGGGTCGTCAGGGCCCACAACATCGCCGCGGTGAACATGAGCCTCGGCGGCGGCGGCCCGTACACCGAGGCGTGCGACACGGACGCGGCCGCCTCCGCGGTCAAGCCGGAGTTCGACACGCTGGTGAGCATGGGCGTGGCACCTGTGGTGGCGGCGGGCAACAACGGCTTCGCGAACGGCATCGTCGCCCCCGCCTGCCTCTCCAGCGCCATCGCGGTGGGCGCCACCGACGGCTTCGACCAACCGGCCCGCTTCACCAACCGGGGGCCGATGCTCGACCTGTTCGCTCCGGGCGTGAGCATCAGGTCCTCGGTGCCCGACGACACGTACGTCGAGCGCAGCGGCACCTCGATGGCCGCGCCGCACGTGGCGGGGATGTTCGCGCTGATGAAGCAGGCATACCCGGACTTCACGGTCGCGCAGAGCCTTCAGCGCCTGCAGGGAACGGGCGCGGCGATCCGCTACTCCGCCGCGGGCACCCTCGTGACCACGGCCAGGATCGACGCGCAGCACGCCACCGCGGCCGCGCACGCCTGAGCCCTATGACACCAGTTGTCCAATTAACTACACTTCTGCAACAAACGCCCCCGATCCCCCCGGAGGAACAGTTGAGACTGTCGTCTCTACTGGCCGGCGCCATCGCGTTAGCCGCAACCTCGGCCGCGCTGGTCGCCACACCCGCTCTCGCCGACCCAGAATCCAAGATCGACCCTGCGATCACCACGACCGGCGAGCACCGCGCCATCGTCCGCGTGCAGCAGCCCGCACAGGTGAAGTCCGTGCAGTCCAGAGCGGAAGCGGTGAAGCGGGACAAGAAGAACGTCTACGCCGAGCCGCCTGCAGAGGTGGCGGACAAGCTGGACTTCTTCGTCTACCGGGGCACCCGCGCCGAGCTCGAGCAGATCGCCGAGCAGTCCGACGTCGTCTCCATCCGCAAGGACCGGCTCAACGAACCGTCGCTGGTGGAGAGCATCCCGCTGATCGGCGCGGACCGGGCGCACCGGCAGGGCTTCACGGGCAGGGGCACCGCCGTCGCGATCCTGGACTCCGGCATCGACGACGATCACCCTGCCTTCGGCAACCGGATCGTCGCCCAGGCCTGCTTCTCCTCCGCCGATCCTGCCGACAACTCCACGCCGCTCTGCCCGAACGGCAGCCAGTTCCAGATCGGTGACGGCGCGGCCGACGCCGAGACGGCCGCCTGCATGACGGGCGCCCCGCAGCCGCAGTACGGCCTGTGCTACCACGGCACGCACGTCGCGGGCATCACGGCCGGCCAGGCCACCGCCGACTTCCCGGCGAACGGCGTGGCACCCAAGGCCAAGATCATTCCGGTGCAGGTGTTCAGCCGCTTCGACGACTCCCCGTACTGCGCCGGCCGCCCGGTCTGCGTCCTGGCGTACGACTCCTCGATCCTGACCGGTATGGCGTACGCCGACCTGCTGGCCGACCAGTACGAGATCGCCTCCGTGAACCTGAGCCTGGGCGGTGGCCAGTACACCGAGGTCTGTGACGAGGGCGACGGGGCCGACTTCAAGGCCGAGGTCGACAAGCTCCTCGCCAAGGGCACCGCCACGGTGGTCGCGTCCGGCAACAACGGCTTCGACGCGGCGGTGTCGTGGCCCGCGTGCGTCTCGAACACGGTCGCGGTGGGCGCGACGGACAAGCAGGACGCGGTGGCCTCCTTCTCGAACCGGGGGGCGCTGCTGGACGTGTTCGCGCCCGGGGTGGCGATCAAGGCGGCGATCGCGGGCAACACGTACGCGACGCTGAACGGCACCTCGATGGCCGCTCCGCACGTCACAGGCGCCCTGGCCCTGCTCCACCAGAAGCGGCCCCGCGCAGGGGTGGACCAGCTGGTCGACCTGCTGCGGCGCACGGGCAAGCCGATCACGTACACGAGCGCGGGGGCCGAGGTCACGACGCCCCGCATCAACGTGTACGCGGCCCTGCACAGCCGCTGAATCCGCAGGCCGGGGCAGCGGACGCCCGTTGCCCCGGCCAGCGCTAGATCAGTTCCCGGAGCACGTCGTCGACCGGGGTGGCGCCCACGCCGAGGATCTTCTCGGTCTCCGAGAAGTCGACGACGAAGGGGTGGCCGGGCTGGATGAGCACTTCGTGCATCTCCCCCCAGAGCGGGTCGGTGAAGCCGAGCAGGGTCAGGTCGCGTTCGGTCATCTCCTCCATCCGCGGCTCGGGCGCCCCCGCGAGCCGCGCGAGCCGCCGGGCCAGCTCCCGCACCGACAGGGTCGCGGTGGGCACGTGCCAGGCCCTGCCGTACGCCTGCTCGTCGCGGCTCGCGGCGACCAGCGTGCGCGCGGTGTCGCCGATCGACGAGTAACTGTGGGGCACGTCGAGCTCCTGCGGCACCAGGGCGAGCCGGCCTTCCAGGACAGGCCGCTGCACCATGAAGCTGAACACGGAGAAGGCGCCCGCGCCGTAGAACTGGGCGGCCCGCACCTCGGTGACCTTCACGCCCGAGGCGGCGGCCTCCTCCCATGCCCGCGCCCTGGCCCGCCCCTTGGGCCCGGTGGCGGCCAGCGGGAAGTCGGGCGCGACCGGCCTGTCCACCGGCCCGTAGGCGTACATGTTGCCGAGCATCACGTAAGCGGTCCCGGTCCGCTTCACCGCCGTGAGCAGCGACGCCGTCAGGATCGGCAGCTGCTCGGGCCAGGTGTGGTACGGCGGCACGGCGGTGGTGAACAGCGTGTCCGCGCCCTCGGCCAGCTCGGTGAGCCGATCGGCGTCGGTCGCGTCCGCGGCGACCTTCTCGACGAGCGGATGGTCCGGCCCGCCGCCGCTGCGGCTGATCATTCGTACCCGCTCGCCGTCCTCGGCCAGCAGCAGAGCGGTCTTCGACGCGGCGGCCCCGCGTCCCACGATCACATGAAATTTCATGATGACAACGGTGCCGACCTGTGATCCCGTAGCCTAGTGGCCGGAATGCCATCTATCCGGAAGATCTGGCCATGCACCGTGTCGCCGCAGTGATCGTGCCTCCCGTGCTGAGCTTCGACGTCTCGATCCCTCTCATGGTGTTCGGCGACGAGTCCCGCTACGACGTGCGCGTCTGCACGGCGCGGCCCGGCCCGGTGCCGACCGTCGGGGGTCCCGACGTGCTGGTGAGGGACGGCCTGGACGCGATGGAAGGCGCGCACACGGTGCTCGCCGTAGGGAGCGGCGGCGAGGCGGCTCCTCCTGAGGTCCTCGACGCCTTGAGGAAGGCCGCGGCCGGCGGAGCACGGATCGCCTCGCTGTGCACGGGGGCGTTCGTGCTGGCCCAGGCAGGCCTGCTCGACGGGCGCCGCGCCACCACCCACTGGGGGCTGGCCGCCGACCTCGCCGCCCGCTTCCCGGCGATCGACGTCCGGCCCGACGTCCTGTTCGTCGAGGACGGCGGCATCTTCACCTCTGCGGGCGCCGCGGCCGCCATCGACCTCTGCCTGCATCTGATCAGGCTCGACTACGGGGCGGCGGTGGCCAACGCGGCGGCACGGCTCGCGGTCGTCTCTCCCGTACGGCCGGGCGGTCAGGCCCAGTTCATCGAGACCCCGCTGCCTCCCGAGCGCGGCACCTCACTCGCCCCCACCCGGGCCTGGGCGCTCGAGCACCTCGACCGCCCGCTCACCCTGGCGGACCTGGCCGGCCATGCCAGGGTGAGCGTGCGGACGCTGACCAGGCGCTTCCACGCCGAGACCGGCCTGAGCCCGCTCCAGTGGCTGCTGCACCGGCGCGTCGACCGGGCCAGGGAGCTGCTGGAGACCACCGAGCTGCCCATGGACCAGGTCGCCGAGAAGAGCGGCCTGGGCAGCCCGGACTCCCTCCGCAAGCATCTGGCCGGCCGGGTCGGGCTCACTCCCACGGCCTACCGCGCGAGCTTCACCCGCATGGGATGATCGCTCGTCAGGGGTTCCGGGCCCCCGCCACCAGCCGGATGGCGGCGTTCAGGCGGTTCCACGCGTTGACGTTGGCGATGGCCACGAGCAGCCCCGCCAGCTCGGTCTCGTCGAAGTGGCCGGCCGCCTCCCGCCACCCCGCCACCGACCAGATCCGCTCGTCGGACTCGCCGTCCTTGTAGCTGTCCGGCAGCAGCTTCACGGGGTGTGCCATACGTGCTTGCATGGTTCGCTCCAAGTCCAGGTTCCGGCTGTCAGCGGTAGGACGGGGCGGCCGGCCAGAATGTGACAGCCGTGGTGAGCGCGCGGTGAGCAGGCGGTGAGCCCTCCGGAGCAGGCTCTCCGTCATGAAGAGCCTCAACGTCCTGATCTCCGGCGCCTCGGTCGCCGGCCCCGCGCTCGCCTACTGGCTCCACCGCCACGGCTTCAACGCCACGATCGTGGAGCGCGCCCCCGCGCTCCGGGACGGCGGCTACGCCGTCGACTTCCGCGGCGAGGTCCACCTGTCGATCCTGCGCAGCATGGGCATCCTGGCCGACCTCGAGCGCGCCCGCACCGGCATGGGCTCCATGGCGTACGTCAACAGCGCGGGCAAGGTGCAGGCCAAGATGCCCGCCGACCTCTTCGCCGGGGACATCGAGATCCTCCGGGGCGACCTCGTACGCATCCTGTACGACGCCACCAAGGACCACACCGAGTACATCTTCGGGGACTCCATCACCTCGCTCACCGAGGACGACCACGGCGTGACCGTCGCCTTCGAACGCACCCCGCCCCGCCAGTTCGACCTGGTGATCGGCGCCGACGGCCTGCACTCCAACACCCGCCGCCTGACGTTCGGGCCGGAGGAGCAATTCGTCAAGCACCTCGGCCTCTACTGCGCGATCTTCACCACCTCCAACTACCTCGGACTCGACCACACCGGGCACGCCTACCGCACCGGGGGCAAGGTGGTCATGCTGCACAGCTCCCGCCACAACGCCGAGGCCAGGGCCGTCTTCTACTTCTCCTCCCCGGAGCTCGACCTCAACCGCCGCGACGTGAGCAGGCAACAGGCCGTCCTCGCCGAGCAGTACACCGGCAACGGCTGGCAGAGCGACCGGCTGCTGAACGAGATGCGGCACGCGCCCGACTTCTACTTCGACTCGGTCGGCCAGGTCCACATGGATGCCTGGACGCGCGGCCGGGTCGCCCTGGTCGGCGACGCCGCCTACTGCCCCTCCTCCCTGTCGGGCATGGGCTCGGGGCTCGCCCTGGTGGGTGCGTACGTCCTGGCGGGAGAGCTGGCCGCGGCGCAGGGCGACCACCGCGTCGCGTTCGCCCGCTACGAGGAGGAGATGCGTGAGTACGCCGTCGGCTGCCAGAAGATGGGCGACGGCGTCGCCGGCCTCATGGTTCCGGGCAGCCGCTTCGTGGCCGGGCTGCTCAACCGCTACTACAAGCTCATGCCGTACCTGCCGGGGAAGAACATGGCCGCCAAGATCGCCCGCAGGACCGCCGAGAACATCACGCTACGGGACTACAAGGACCTCGCCCGGTCATAGCGACGGTCTGCAAACAGCCAAGCCCATTTCGAATCGCGTCGCTTAGGGTGGCTTCTATGGACGCAGGCAAGGCGATCTTCGAAACCGTCGACAAGCTTCGCCAGCGGCGCACGGCCCCGCTGGTGCTCGAGCTCGATCTCACAGAGGGCATCACCGAGGGCCCGCCGGCGGACCCGCTCGCCGCGGTGCTGTCCATGCGCAAGACGCGCCTGTCCGACGTCCTGTCGGGCCTCAAGCGCGCCAGACAGGACTCCAGGGTCAAGGCGCTGGTGGTGAAGATCGGCAGCAACCCGCTGGGCCTGGCCATGGTGCAGGAGCTGCGCCAGGCCGTGATCCAGTTCAGGGCGGCGGGCAAGCTGACCGTCGCGTTCGCCGAGACGTTCGGCGAGTTCGGCGGCGGCACGGTGCAGTACTACCTGGCCACCGCGTTCGAGCGCGTCTACCTGCAGCCGAGCGGCGACGTCGGGCTCACCGGGGTGGCGCTGGAGCAGCGCTTCGTCAAGGGGGCGCTGACCAAGCTGGGCGTGGGCTACGAGGCCGGGCAGCGGCACGAGTACAAGACCGCCGTGAACACCTTCACCCAGGACCACATGACCGACCCGCACCGCGAGTCCATGAGCCGCATCGTCGAGTCGGTCACCGAGAGCCTCATCACGGGCATCGCCGACGGGCGCCGGCTCGACCCGGGCAAGGTCCGCGAGCTGATCGACCGCGGCCCGTTCACCGCCGGCGAGGCGGAGGAGGCCGGGCTGGTCGACCGGCTGGCCTACCGCGACGAGGTGTACGACGAGGTCAAGCAGGCGGCGGGCGACGAAGCCCACCTGCTGTTCATCTCCCGCTACGCCCGGGGCGCGGCCGTGAAGAAGCTGCCGAACCCGATGGCGGACGGGGTCGCGCTCATCCACGGCACCGGCATGATCAGGACCGGCCGCAGCGGCCGCAGCCCGCTCGGCGGCGGCGGGGCGATGGGCTCCGACACGGTCAGCGCCGCGTTCCGCGCGGCCCGGCGGGACGAGCACGTCAAGGCCGTCGTGTTCCGGGTGGACAGCCCCGGCGGCTCGTACGTGGCCTCCGACACGGTGTGGCGCGAAGTGATCCTGACGCGCAAGGTCAAGCCGGTGATCGTCTCCATGGGCGACATGGCGGCGTCCGGCGGCTACTTCGTCGCGATGGCCGCCGACGTGATCGTGGCCCAGCCCGGCACGCTGACGGGCTCGATCGGCGTGTACGGCGGCAAGCCGGTCCTCACCGAAATGCTGGAAAAAATCGGGATAAATTCAGAACTTGTCGCCGCGGGCACCAACGCCGGCATGTTCTCCACCTCTCGCGGCTTCTCCCCCGAGCAGTGGGAACGCGTGAACGCCTGGCTCGACCGGATCTACGACGACTTCGTGGGCAAGGTGGCCCAGAGCCGCGACCTCACCCGTGAGCGCGCGCACGAGCTGGCCCGCGGCCGCGTGTGGACCGGCGCCGACGCGCACGCCAGCGGGCTCGTGGACGAGCTGGGCGGCCTGGAGGACGCGCTGGCCCTGGCCAGAAAGCGCACCGGCCTCGCCGACGACGCCCCCGTGCGCACCTACCCCCGGCTCAACCCGCTGGAGCGGCTGCGCGGGCCCGAGTCCAGCGAGGACAAGTCCGCCGCCCTGGCGCGGATCCGCCTCGACGCGTGGGGCCCGCTGGCCCGTCTCTCCGCCGAGCTGGGCCTCCCGGCCACCGGCCCGCTCCTCCTGCCTGCCTGGTACACGATCCGCTGACCGCGCACGTGGGAGGCCATCAGCTTCCTGCGGCGCGGTAGCGGCCGCGCAGCCGTACCAGAGGGTGGAGTGAGGGGCTGACGTAGGGGACGGCGAGGACGGCGGCGATGAAGAGCGTGTGGTCCCCGGCCGGGACCACCTTGGTGGTCTCCGCCTCCAGGGCGGCCACGCCGCCCTCCACCACCAGCGCGTCCGTGTGCGCGCCCCGGTGGTGCGGAGTGCCGGCCAGCAGCAGCCTCGCGCTGGGCCGGCCCGCGGTGGCGAAGCGGCTGGCGACAGCCGCCTGGCCGGATGACAGGAGGGAGGCCGCCCAGCGGTCCTGGCGGAGCAGGACCTCGTTGAGGTAGCCGCTGCTCGCCAGGCTCACCAGCACGAGCGGGGGCTCCAGCGAGACCGACATCAGCGCCGACACCGTGACGCCCAGGTCGTCGCGCCCGTCGCGTACGGTCACCACCGCCACCCCGGCCGCGAGCTGCGCCATCGCCTCAGTGAACTCGCTCACAGATACAGTCTGGCCGAGGGCCCCCGGCGAGCGGGGACCCTCACCGGGGTCAGCCGAGGCCGTTGGAGGTCAGCCATTCCTTGGCCACCGTGGCGGGCTCGTCCTTGTTGACGGAGATCTTCTGCATCATGTCCAGGAGGGACTGCGTGGTCAGCTTCGCCGAGACGGCGTTCAGCGTGGTCTTGATCGTGTCGGTCGCGCCCGCCTTGTAGAGCAGCGGCGTCACGTTCTGGGCGGGGAAGATGTTCTTGGGGTCCTGCAGCGGCACGAGGTTGTTCGCCGTCATCTTGGGGTCGGTGGTGAACACGTTGCCGACCTGGATCGTGCCGTCCTTGATCGCGTCAGCGGTGGTCGGGCCCGTGGGCTTCCACTCCTTGAACTGGATCCCGTAGACCTCCTTGAACCGCGCCTCCCACCGCTTCTTGAACTCGGGCGGCCCGCCCACGACGAAGCTCTTGGAGACCTTGGCCAGGTCCTCCATGGTGTTCAGCGACTGCTTGGTCTGGGTGTCCTTGCTGATCGACAGGCTGTCCTTGTCCTCGGCCGGCGAGGAGTCGAGGACCTCCAGCTCGGCCGGCAGCTTCTCCTTCAGCGCGGTATTGACCTCGTCGGTGGTCGCGGCCGTGTTCTTCAGGTCGACGAAGGCCAGCAGGTTGCCGTTGTACTCGGGCACGATCGTCAGGCCGCCACTCTTGACCTGGTCGAACACGGCCTCACGGCTGCCGATGCGCGGCTTCTCCGTGACCTGCACGCCCTTGGCCTCAAGCGCCTGCGCGTAGATGGACCCGAGCAGCACGCTCTCGTCGAAGTCGAAGGACCCGATGACAGCCTTGCCCCCGCCCCCGCCCGAAGCCGAACCACTGGGGGCCGCGCTCGAGGCGTCGAGCGGGTTGCCTCCAGTGCTACCGCCACCACCACCGCAGGCGGCCATCCCGAGCATCGCCGACATGAGCACCGCGGCGATGCCGTACTTGCGTCCCATTTCGATTCTCCTTTTAAGCGGGAGGTAATAGGGGAGACTACCGAACCTTCACCCTCCGGCTCACCCCTGGGGAGACCGTCACCCTCTGGGCGAGCGTGAACAGTACCTGCACCACGAGGGCAAACAGCACAATCAGTACTGAACCCCCAACAACACTCGCGTAATCCTTCGTCGCGAAACCGTCGATCACATACCTTCCGAGACCGCCGAGCCCGGTGTACGCGGCCACGGTGGTGGTGGCCACGACCTGGATCGCCGACAGGCGGCATCCCAGCAGGATCAGCGGCAGCGCGACCGGCACGAGCACCTGTCCGAGCACCTGCCCGCCGCGCAGCCCCATCCCGTACGCGGCGTCGCGCAGCTCGGGGTCGACCCCCTTGATGCCCTCGAACGTGTTGACCAGGATCGGCGGGATCGACAGCAGCACCAGCGGGATGATCACCGGCCAGATCGAGGCCGTGCCCAGCAGCAGCACGAACATCACCAGCAGTCCGAGCGTGGGCAGCGCCCTGGCCAGGTTCGCGGAGACGACGACGATCACCTCGCCCCGGCCGGTGTGGCCGATCAGCAATCCCAGCGGCACCGCGATCAGCACGGCCAGCACCAGCGCCAGCGCCGAGAACTCGAAATGCTCCAGCAGGCGCATGGGGATGCCGGAAGAGCCCGACCAGTTGTCGCCGTTCCCGAAGAACTCGGCCAGCCAGCCGAAGAACGCGGTCAGCCAGCTCACGAACCCGTCCCCTTTCGCGCCCGTACCCATGGAGTGAGCAGCCGCTGCGCCAGCACCAGCAGCCCGTCTGCGATCAGCGCCAGCGCCACGATCAGCACGATGCCGACGATCACCGGCGGCATGAACGGATTCTGGTACGCCCGCGTGAACAGGCCGCCGAGCCCGCCCTGCCCGATCAGCGCACCCACGCTGACCAGGCTGATGCTGGAGACGGCCACCACCCGCAGCCCCGCCAGCACCACGGGGACGGCGATCGGGAGCTCCACCGCGATCAGCCTGCGCAGCGGCGTGAACCCCATCGCGACGGCCGACTGCCGCACGTGGTCGGGCACCGAGCCCAGCCCGTCCACGACGGCCGGGATCAGCACGGCCATGCCGTAGAAGGTCAGCGGGATGATCACCGTGGCCTGCGACAGCCCGGTCACCGAGATCAGCAGCATGAAGACGGGGAGCGAGGGGAGCGCGTAGACGACGTTCATGAAGCCCGAGGTGGGCTGGTAGAGCCAGCGCCAGCGCACGCAGGCGAGTCCGAGCGGCAGCGCGATGACCAGCGCGACGAGGATCGGCACCAGGGACATGGTCAGGTGGTCGAGGAGCAGGTTCTTGATGCTGTCGACCCGGCCGGTGTCCCAGTTACGCCCGATCCACTCCCAGATGGAAGGGGGGCCGTCAGCCATCTGCCGCCTCCGCGAGCGCCTGGTCGAGCGCCTCCCTGGTGGCCACGCCCACGGCCTTGCCCTGCTCGTCCACGGCCACGGCACAGCCGGACGGCGACAGCAGCGCCGCGTCGAGCGCCGTGCGCAGGGAGTCCCGCCCGTGCACGAACGTCCCGTACGGCTCCAGCTCGTCGGGCCGCGAGGCGGAGACCCACCCGGTCGGCCGACCGTCCGCGTCCACGACGAGCCGCCACGGATCGTCCGCGGTGCCGGTCAGGTCGGTACGCAACCGCAGCCCCTCCGTCGAGACGAACTGCAACCGCCTGATCCCCCTGTCATGCCCGAGGAACTCCTGCACGAAGTCGTCGGCCGGGTCGGACAGCAGCGTCTTGGGGTCGGCGATCTGCGCCAGCCTGCCGCCCACCCGCAGCACCGCCACGCGGTCGCCCAGCTTGATGGCCTCGTCGATGTCGTGGGTGACGAACACGATGGTCTTGTTCAGCTCGGACTGGAGCCTGAGCAGCTCGTCCTGGAGGCTCGTGCGCACCACCGGGTCCACCGCGCTGAACGGCTCGTCCATGAGCAGCACGGGCGGGTCCGCGGCCAGCGCCCTGGCCACGCCCACGCGCTGCTGCTGACCGCCCGAGAGCTGGAACGGGTAGCGCCCGGCGAGCCCGGGGTCGAGGCCGACGCGTTCGAGCAGCTCCATGGCCCTGTCGCGAGCCTTCTTCTTCTCCCAGCCGAGCAGGTAGGGGACGGTCGCGATGTTGTCGACGATCTTCCGATGCGGGAACAGCCCGGCCTGCTGGATGACGTACCCGATGCCGCGCCGCAGTGTCGGCGGGTCGATGCCCTGCACCGGCGTGCCGTCGAGGAGGATCTGCCCCTCCGAGGCGTCGATCATGCGATTGATCATCCGGAGCGACGTGGTTTTCCCGCAGCCCGACGGGCCGACGAGCACGGTGATCTCGCCCGTGGGAGCCTCGAGGTCGAGGCGGTCCACAGCGACCGTTCCGTCCGGATAGCGTTTGGTGACAGCGTCAAATGTGATCACGCGCGAACTCTCGCTTCAGGCTTCTGGGGCAGGGGTCGCAGCCCCCTGCCACGACCGCCGCATGATCTCTTGGACCACAGACTACGGCGGTGCGAAGTGCCCTGTCCTCCCCAGTACCGCCTGAAGCGTTTCAGTTGACCTGGATATTTACCTTAAATCCTCATCTGGTAGTGCGCCGGACCATGGTCTGTTGCATGATTACCTCCACGAACTTCTTCCTCACCCTCAGCTTCCGCACAAGCCATCAGCTCCCTCACCCGCAGCGTCCCCACAAAGCAACAAGAGGATCCGGCCCCGTGTCCCAGCCGCTCACCGATCAGCGTCAACGCGCCGAGTTGATCGCAGAGCTCTACGACCGTCATGCCGCCGGGCTGTTCGCGTACTGCGCCGACCAGCTCGGCGACCTCGGCTCTGCGTCCGACGTCCTGGTGTCCCTGTTCTCCAGCGTCGCCGGGTTCCCGTCCCTCGAGGAGCCGCCCCGCGCCTCTCTCTACGCGTTCGCCCGCCGCGAGATCCACCGGCGGGACATCGTCTACGTGCCGGCCGCCGTCGACCCGCTGATCGACCCGGCCACCGCGCTCGTCGAGCGCGTCGTGCGCGAGCTGCGCCCGCACCAGCGCGAGGTGCTGGTGCTGCGCGCGGTGTGCGGGCTGAGCATGGCGGAGCTGGCGTGGGTGCTGGACGTCGCGCCGGACACCGCCGAGGAGCTGGCGGTGGGAGCCGACCACCACTTCAGGCAGGCCCTGGGGGCGGCGCTCGCCTCGATCGGCGCCCGCGTCCCCAAGCCGGTGGCCGACGTGTACGGCGCGCTGAGCGTCGCCCCGCTCCGCGACGTCCTCGGCCGCCTCCCCTGGCCCCAGCCCCCGGGCGCGCTCCGCTTCCATTTCGTCGGCTCCCGTACGGCCGCCCCCGGCCCGCTGTTCGTGAAGCCCCGCTGGCCCAGCCCGCCGAACTGGCCCCAGCCCTTGGCCGACGGGGACCCGGCGACCAGCACGGTCATCTTCCCCGCCGAGCTCCTGACGCCGCCATCGGACTCGCGGACCCCCGCACACGACGCCACCACGGCCCCCATGCCCAAGCTCCGTGAGTCCGCGGACTCGTCCCTGCCCCGCAGGGATCCGCTGGCCTCCACCGAGTACTTTCCCCTCAGGGACCCGTTGGGCTCTCTGCCCCCGCTCCGGGACCCCCTGGGAGCCGTGGACGGCGCGCGGCCGTACGTGACCGGGAGCCGGCAGGCCGGGACCTCCGTGCCGCCTGACGAGCGCCCGTTCTTCCTGGCCCCGCCCGAGCCCGCGGGCGGCCTCGAGCCGTTCGCCACCGGCGACGTGATCTTACCCAAGGACGCCCCTGAGCCCTTCGCGACCGGCGACGTGCTCTTACCCGGCAACCTCCCGAAGCCGTTCGCAGCGGACCTTCCCAAGCCGTTCGCGGGTGACGGCGACATCCTCGCCCCCAGAGACGTCCTGGTCCACAAGGGCCCGGCCCGCCCGCTCCCGCACCCGCCGCAGGCCGACGAGCCCAGCCGCGACGCGGCCCCGCTGTTCCGCCCCCGCACGAAGTCCTCCAGACGCCCCGAGCCGGCCGCGCCTGCTGCCCCGGCCAGGCCGGCTGAGCCGATCTACCGGCTGCCTGCGCACGACGAGGAACCCGCGCTCCCGCGCGAAGAGCCCCCGATCCTGCGCAAGGAACCCGCGCCGGCTCCCACCGCTTCCCACCCGAAGCCCTCGAAGGCCCGCACCTCGCGGGAGAGCCCCTCGGCCGCCCGCCTCTCGGGCCAGAAGGCTCCCGCTCCCCAGAGCACCCCCGCGCCATCCCCCGCGCCATCCGCCGTGGAGTCCTCCCTCCTGGCCCCGCGCCCGGTCCGCGCCCGCCCGACGCCCAAGAAGCGGCCGGAGTACCGGGCCCGGCCCGAGAAGGTACGGCGCCGCAGGGACCGGCACTTCGACTGGGCCTGGGAGGCCGTCGGGTTCCTGATCTGCGTGGCGATAGCGATGATCGTCTTCTTCTCGATGCCCATGTTCGGGCATCCGTAAGAGACGTCGTCAGCCCGGCGGCGAGTCCCGCCGGCATGAGCCTGATCCCGCGCTCGAAGCGTTCGTCCCCCGTACGGGCGGTCAGGTCGTCGGCCACCCTCGCGATGCGCCGCCGATCTGCGCTCCCTCCTGGACAAGGGCGTCACCCATCTCATCCTCCGGCCGTCCGCCCCTGGTGGCGGGGAGGCGGGCGGGCCGGGTCAGAGCCAGGTGGTGCCCAGCCAGGCGGTCGCGGCCGCGGCGGCCAGGAGAGCGATGTTGAGCCCGATCAGCCGGGCCTCGCCGCGGGAGAGGTGGAGCGCGATACCGCCGACCTGGATCAGGACGAGCCCGATCGCCGCGGCGATGGCGAGCCATGGCGCGATTCCGCTGAGCGGCGGCAGGATGAGGCCGGCGGCACCGAGGAGTTCCAGCACGCCGATGAGCCGGACGAGCGGCATGGGAACGCGGTCGACCCAGCCCATCATGGGCTGGAGCTGTTCCTGACTCTGTACGGCCTTCTTGCCTCCGGCGTAGAGGTAGAACACCGCCAGAAGGGCGGCAATGATCCAGTAAGCGAGGTTCATATGGGCTCCGCGGCAAATGGTTACCGTTCGTAAGTTGCCCCATGATGCGTCACTATTGAGAGCCTTACAAAAGGCATATGCGTGTTCGTTAGGCACAAGGGGCTGTCATGTCGCAGTACGAGCACACCTGCATGATCCGCGGAGACGGCGGCCGGACGATCCGCACGATCCTCGACCGGATCTGCGACAAGTGGACCCTGCTGGTCGTGGCGACCCTTGACCAGCAGCGGCTGCGCTTCACCGATCTGCACCGGCAGATCCCCGGGATCTCCCAGCGGATGCTGACACTGACGCTCCGGAACCTGGAGCGCGACGGCCTGGTCTCCCGGACGGCGTACGCGGAGGTTCCGCCGAGGGTCGAGTACGCGCTGACCCCCACTGGACGGAGTCTCATTCCGCCCGCGCTGGCCCTTGCCGGCTGGGCCATCGAGCACATCGCCGACATCGAGGCCAGCAGGGCCGCCTACGAGACCCGGACCGCATCCTGAGCAACCCGCCCTCCCCAACCAGCCGAAGCGGTCCGGCATTTCCTGTAACGCCGCAGCTCAACAACCCATCAGAGCAACGATCGGGAAATCGTCAGTCCCTCCTGCGAAGCTCGCTCCGATCTTGATCCTTCAAAATTTCAGCGCGTTCGTGACGTCCTTGGAGACGAGCTGCGGTGAGGAGCAGCCATGCCGCTGAGCGATCACAGCGTTACTGAGCCCGGCGATACGCATCTGAAGCGCCTGGTAGCGGAGCAGCAATTCACCTCGACCGCGAACCGGGCACTCTCCGGCAACGGGCGCGCCACACGTCCTCGACCAGCGGCGCAAGCAGCAAGTGGGAGCCGCCTACCGCAATGTCTCTTCCAGAAGGCGAATGAGAGGGATCCAGACAACGGTGATGATCAGAACTAGTAGGCAAATCCCGACCAGGGAGAACGTCCACACATTGAACCAGCGGAAGCCAAGGGCCAACAGAGCCAAAACCTCACCGATAAGGAAAACCGCCGCAGCCCCCAAGGCAATCTTCAAGCCTGTCACCAGATCTGCATCCGTCCACTGCGGCTCGGAACCGCCGCCAACCTCCTCGCCGAAGTGCTTCGTCGCTTCCTTGGCAATCCTGAAGATCGCCCCGAATTCGATCACCAGCGCGATCATCAACGTCGGTAGAACCTGTGCCGCAGTGGCGTAGAACGTCTCGGATCCCATGCCAAGTATTCGCGACCGTGCCACCCTATGTTCCACCGCGCGACCAAGAACGCCTGCTCGGCACAATGAGCCACAGACCACTACCTGGCTCCACCAGGACGGGATTCAGCTACGGTCGTTGGACCCGAGCAGGGGCTGTGGGAAGACGGGCACTGCGCACGGTGCGACATCAAGGTCACCTCGAACGCCAAACGGGCTTACTGCCCGGCGTGCAACACGCCCTGCACGCTGACCTGAACGGGCCGAGGAGCTACGTCAGGCAACCGTTCTCATCCCTCAGGCGGCTTGATACGCGGTGGTCCTGAAGAACGGCGATGGCCTTGCAGAGGCGGCCAGCCTTGCTCGTGCCCTCGGCACCTTGATGCGCCTTGTCGGCGCCGATGGCAGCGGGCCAAGCTGCGCAGCGCCGCCTTGATCGAGACGATGACCGCGTCCGCCCCGCCACCCAGGCGCAGCCGCAGGCAGGCGGCCATGGTGCTGCCCCGCGGCCGCGACCCGCCCGGCTCAGCTGCTCCCGCAGGTCCGCCGGGGCGGTCACCGGCATGGCTTTAAGCTGGGGCCGGGCAACTCCTGCCCTTCATCACCCTCCCTCTGCAGTCTCTAGGGACAGGGAAGGGAACTGGCATGACCCCACAACCGCAGAACTTCATCTCCGTCGGCGCGCCTCTGCCTGAGAAGAACCTACGGGCCATCCGTGCCGCGCTGGTCGTCCTGGAAGATCGCGAAGCTTTTGACGCCGGGCTGAAGGCTGTGCTCGATGAGGTCAGGGTGAGCCTGGATCTCGGAGCACTGAACACTTTTGTGCACCGCTGGTGGATTTCCGCATGTGACACCGCCAAAGACCCCGAGGGGCGCCGTCAGATGCACGTCCGCGCTCAGCAGGCTCTGGCCGGCGAACCTGTAGCCCAAGGAAGGCCGTGGCGGGAGACCCTTGCTGCTCGTGGGATCGATATCTAGGTGTTCAAGCTCATCATCGACCCCGTAGCCGAGGAACAGATCGCCGCACTACCCGATCACGCGTTGCGTCCGCTCGCGGAGCACTTCGCGCGCTTCTGGAGACCGCTCCTTGGAGCGGAGCTCCGTACAACTCCAAGAACCCCAGGGCGAACATGCTTACGCACGCGTTCGGAGAACGTGGTCTCGCCACCTATGTGGTCCTGGACCGGCAGCGCGAGGTCTATCTCGTCAGCATCGAATGGCCATAGGCTGCCCGATAGTCGGCGTAGCGGGCTTCGGCCAGCGGGATGGCTTCTTCATACCAGCGGGACCAAAGCCGATATGACCTCTAACTCATATGGGTGTGGCTCTCTTGTAGGGACCGGTTGAGCTGGGTGTTCGTGCCTGGACTGTTTGATCGCGGGGCTGGCTTCTACCGTGGGTGCAGGCGTGCGAGGCGGTGGTGGCGTTGGGGTCGTTGCAGGAGGAGTTGGCGCGGCGGCTGATCGAGTGAGGAATATGGACTCACCACTTGATCGCCCAGGTCAGTGAGATCTAGCTACACCTGTCTCGAAGACGTGCGGGGAAGCGTTCTGTGAGCGGCTTGTAGTCGTGCTCGGGGAACAGGACCGGCAATGCGTCGAGCATGTTCTCAATTCGATCGCGCACGCGCTCGAACTCTTGATTACCCAGCGGCGCCCGGGTGAACAAGAACTGCCAGGAGAAGGCGCCCTTGGTCAGCTGAAGCATCTCCAGGTACTCACGGTAACCAACATCCATCTTCCAGGCGCCATAGTAAGGCTCGGCCACCCACCAGATTTCGGGTTCGCCCATACCTGGAAGCAGCCGCAGTGCGGCATAGTGACCCGTACCCGTCATGGGGTGGCAATCGATAACGCGCAGCTGCGACGACCGGAAAAGCTCCTTGCCCGTCCACGACTCAATCCACTCCTCCCCCCGCCCTGGGCTGCCCGCCCGCGCGAGGTGGGTGAGGTAGAACTCACCGTTGACATACGGCCCTTCACCCATCCACTGGCGCCACAGCTCCCGAAAGCGCAAAGCACACTGCTCCAGCGCGGCAGGCGCCTTGACCTCCTGCTCGCCCACGAGAGCCGCCCACGAGTCGGCGACATCGGTGAAATCCGTGTCGAGCTCACCCTGCGAGGCGTGAAGGATCTTGATCCGGGGATGGTTGTCCAGGTTGCTGCAGACCTTGTGCCAGCCGGCCTCATATGCCGTCAGTTCCGTCACCACGCACCGTCCAAGCTCCCTGATCATCCAGCCGCCCGACAGGGTACAAGGCGGCAAACACCACTGCGACCTGATCCACAACCTTCCCGCTAGCCGGTCCCTGCAAGAGAGCCGCACCCAACTCATATCGGCGGGTTGATGCGTGCTGTCGTCAACAACGACGACCCTCAGGCCCGTGACTTTGGGGCGTTGGCTGCCCTGGCGACACGATATTCCCGATTCCCGTGGTGGGGAGAGGCACGGCAGGCCGACCGTACAGTCAGGACTGGATCTTGGCCTGGCCCCGATCTCTTTCCTGATCCCGCAGCACACCCCGGGTCATGAGTACCGCGACCGCGGCGGGCATGACCAGCCAGCCAAGTCAGCGCTGGGGCCGTCATCCAGGGCTTGGTCAGCGCTCTCGGGTCTTCGCGGCGCGCACGACGTGGACGAAGCCGGTGATAGCGCAACGCGCGTGAGAGGTCGAGCACCGATGAGAGGCGACGTTCCGCCGGAATTGGATATATGCCGATCAGATTCAAGTTGCCGGTCGTACGGGCAATAAAAGGGCTTATCCAAGATCCTCGAACTCACCCGCCATAATGCCATGACGGAAGGCCGCAAACTCGCTACGAGTGAAGTACAACATGGGGCCGTCCGGGTTCTTGGAGTCGCGTATCACGATCAGAGGCCCGAGGCCAGCCTTGTGTTCGGCGCCAATCGTGCGATATTCGACATCATCATGACTTTCGCCCACTAGCGCTACTTCGACACAATTTCCACCCGTCCCGTTGGAAAAGCTTGACTTACGCCAGGTTATATGCCCCTGCTGCGCGAGATCTTCATCTTTTCCGTGGTTCACCGCATTCCTCCTGCCGCCTGCTCGATCAAGCGCCGAGTCTGATCGGGTCCTATTGCTCGTGCGCGAAGGTGATCGAATAGCCGATTGTAGGCATCTACGTCATCTGGGGCTTCTAGGTAGATACTGCCCCTCCAATACTCAAGGTACACAAGATCCGGGTCCGACAGCTCAGGGAACTTGAGGATGCTGAACCCGCCGTTCATAGCCGGATGCGCTCCGCTGTCGAAGCCGAGTATCTGGATGTTGATGGAGTTCTGCAACGACAGTTCGTGGAGATGCTGTAGTTGACGGCGCATGACGCTCTCGCCTCCCACGCTTCGCCGAATGACCGCTTCGTTCAGCACCATCCACGTCTCGGGTCGCTGGGCAGATGCCAAACGTTCTTGCCGCTTCATACGGATGGAGATGCTGCGGGTCAGCTGCTCTTCCGAGGGCAAGGTCGGCTCGGCGCTCATGACGGCGCGCGCGTACTCCTCCGTCTGGAAGAGGCCGGGGACGTACTCGCTCTCATAGCCGGAGATGGACGATGCGTCCTCTTCGAGACCCACGTAGCTCTGGAAATATTCGGGAATGGTGTCGGACATCTTGTCCCACCAGCCGCGTTTCCGTGCATCGCGGGCCAACTGGAGAAGCACCTCCTTCGTGTGCTCCGGCACCTCGTAGATCTCCAGCATCACGGTCACGTCGGCGATGCGAGCACTGGTCTGGGCGGCTTCCATGCGTGTGATCGTCGGCGGGGAACATCCCAACCGTTCTGCGACCGCCTCTCGGGACATGCCTTTCTCCTTGCGCAAGCTGCGCAAGATGGCGGCAAGGCGCCGCTGGCGTGCTGATGGAGTACTTAACACCTTTGTGCACCGCTGGTGGATTTCCGCATGCGACACCGCAAAGGATCCCGAGGGGCGCCGTCAGATGCACGTCCGTGCGCAGCAGGCTCTGGCCGGCGAACCTGTAGCCCAAGGGAGGCCGTGGCGGCAGATCCTTGCTGCGCGTGAGATTGATACTTAGGCATTCAAGATCATCACTGATCCCGTTCGTGAAACGGAGACTGTACAACTCCAAGAACCCACGGCGGATGTGCTCACGCACGCGCTCTGAGAGCAGGACTATCTGCGATATTCCTCAGGCTGATCGTCATCCACATCGAGGAGCCACTCACTCCCGGGCGATGTCGCCGCTGTTCAGGCTCCCAGTGGTACGGTGACCGTGATCGGTGCGGTTCCAAGCTGACAGCGCGGTCGATTCCCGTACCCGCTCCATGTCTTCAAGTTAGCCGATCTTCGATGTCAGCCCTAAGTGAGGGAGACCGGCGTGGCAACCCCTTCCTGGTACGAGTCACTTCCCGAAGCCATGAGCGAAGCAGAGTATCGAACGTTGCCAGAAGACATCGCCAGGAGCATCGAGGTAGTCCACGGGCATGTGATCAAGTGCGAGTCACCCGCTCCGCAGCACAACCGCATAGCCCGTCGTCTCGCTAGCTCACTGGAAGCCGCTCGTCCAAACAGCGGGCCGTGTCTGAGTGTTGAGACCGACATCGACGTGGTGCTCTGGCGGGTTCCCAAGTTCACCTTCCGACGTCCGGACGTGGTGGTCTACAAGTGTTTGGACGACCCTGGTCAGAAGCCGGACGCGTCCCAGACGCTGGCCGTCGTCGAGGTCTCCTCACCTGGGACCGTCCGTGAAGACCTCACTGACAAACGCACGCAGTATGCCGCCGCCGGCATCCCGCTCTACCTGCTTATCCTGCTCGACGAGAAGTACGAGATCATCGAGGTGAAGGAGTTCCATCTCGATGCCGTAGCCTCCGAATACAGGCTTCATCGGGTACACCAGGCGGACCTCGAACTGGAACTCCCTATCAGGGCGACTATCCCGTTTCTCGTACTGACCGCTCCCTAAGTCGTTACCCCGTCTGCCGGTTGCGCGCTCATTCGCTCAATGACCAGTGGAGACTCATAGCCACTCGGTCAGCATGTGCTCAGGTCAGCAATTCTGATCAGAGGCGTTGGTCTCGAAGGATTTCCGCTATCGTCCCCTGCGACAATGGTCCGGCGCTATCCACGAACATCCGAGCTGATCCGGGCGATTGTCACGCAGCTCGCCACTACTACCGAGGCACTTCCCTGCTCGTCAGCGGTCGCCCTGGACGGACACCAGCTCCTCACTAGCATCTTGGGGCATGGAACCCCACGAGGGCACGCGCGGCGTTCTCTACGTGATCGCGTGCGCCGCACCTGCCGCCAGCGATGTACAGCACCTGGTGTCCCTTGCCCAGGCAGCGGGGTGGCGGGTGCACGTGGTCACCACACCGATGGGTGAACGCTTCCTCAATGTCGCAGAGCTGGAGCGCCTGACCGATGACCTGGTCCGCAGCACGTACCGCATGCCGCAGGACCCCAAGGGTCTCCCTCCCGCCGATGCCGTGATCGTCGCTCCGGCCACGTTCAACACGATCAACAAGTGGGCGAACGGTATCGCCGACACCTTCGCCGTCGGACTGCTGTGCGAGGTGATGGGGTTCGGCGTCCCGATCTTGGCCGTACCGCTGCTGAAGGACGCGCTCGCCCGGCACCTCGCGTTCCAGCGGAGCCTGGACACACTTCGGGAGATGGGCGTGCGGGTCCTGTTCGATCCCGCCGCTCCGCCGCAGTCCCGCATGCCATCCTGGGAACGCATCATGCAGGAGCTACACGCCGTTGTCGGGGGACGACTGACACAGGGGTGATGGCATGGACGCCCGCAGGGAGATCGGCCAGCGGATCGCTCGGGCACGCCGTCGACGTGGACTGTCCCAGGCGGTCCTGTCCGGTCTCGTCGGCCGTTCCGAAAGTTGGCTGAGCCAGGTGGAGCGCGGGCAACGTGTCGTGGACAACCACACCGTGATCAACGCCCTCGCTGACATCCTCGGCCTGCCCGTGGACGAACTCACCATGAAGAAGACGAACGCGATGACGCGCTACCAGGCAGCATCGGCCATCCGGCAGGCGATGATGGGCTACGACGGCCTCTCCTCCCTGATCGATCCCCAGCACGCCCATGGCACCCCCGAGAGCGTCGTGTGGCTGCGGCACGAGATCCGCCGCGTGAACCGGCTCTACCAGGCCACCCACTACGACGAGGTGGGCAGGCGGTTGCCTCGCTTGATCGTGGCCACCGAACTGGGCAGTCGCCATGCTCCCGTCGGCCAGCGCCGGGCGTACCAGACCCTTCGTTCGCTGACTTACCACTCGGCTACCACGACCCTGCGCCGTGTGGGAGAGGCGGAACTCGCCTGGGTGGCCGCCGACCGCTCGCTTGCCGCCGCGCAAGAAGCGGACGGGCCGCTCCTCGCCGCTGTAAGCGCCTACCGGCTCGGCTACGTCCTGGTACGGCTCCGTGAGACGGAACGCGCGCTGCACCTGGTTCTCCAGACGGCCGACGCGCTGCAGCGCGCCACCAGGCGCCCCACTCTGCGCACTCTGCCCATCGTCGGCGCGCTCTACCTGGTCGCTGTCACCGCCGCCGCTGCCGCGTACGACCAGGCCGCAGTGCGCACCTTCCTCGCGCAGGCCCGGCAGATCGCCGACACCCTCGGCGAAGACCGCAACGACTTCTGGACCGCCTTCGGCACCACCAACGTGACCATTCATGAGGTCTCGGCGGCCGTCGAGTTCGGCGACACCCGCCAAGCGATCGGCAGGGGCGAAGCCCTCAACCTGGCACAGCTCTCTGACGGCCTGGTCGGACGCCGCGCCCAGGTGCACCTGGACCTCGCCCGCGCCTACGCCCTGCAGCACAAGGACGCCGCGTCGGTCAACATGCTCCTCGAAGCCGAACGGCTCTCGCCCGAACTCGTCCGCTACGGCGGCCGTCCCCGAGAGCTGCTGACCCAACTGCTCAAGAGGGAGCACCGTGCCAGCACCCCGCAGCTTCGCGGACTGGCCCACCGAGCCGGCATCGTCTGACCCGCACTTTTGTGCGGCTTCTTGACCTTCACCACCATGCGGGCTTCCCCGTTGACCCGCACCTACGGTTCCTCCTGCGTGGCGTGACCTGAGGCCACGTCCCCCAACAGGAGGAACGCCACATGCGGCACGAACAGAGAAACCCGTGGAATCGGTGCGCCTGCTGCCCCGAGCCGCGTCAACCAGTTGCCCTCGACCTCATACGACCTCTGTCGGCGCTGGAAACCGCCGACGAACTCCGCAGAACCTTGGCGCGCATGGAGATCTCCGCCGACGTCCACGAAGGGCGCGGCCTCGCGCTGCTGTCGGTGTGGACCGGGCTCGTGGTGTGGACCGACGGCTTCTGGTACCGGTGGTGGACGGGGCGACGCTCCAGGACGGGCCGATGGCTGTACGCACATCATTCCGTGTTCGAGCCGGAGCGAGCTGCCCGCAGGATCGCTGCTCGGTATGCCGAACTCCGGCGAGTGCCAAGCATCGGGGCAGTAGGCGTGTCATGACGGCTGGCGAAGGTTGCCTGAGCCCGCACGTACCCATGGCCCAACGTGATCACGTCCGGCTCACGTGGCTGGAATCATGCGGTGCCTTGGATCGCGTCCGCGTCGTGGCGTGGACGTGTACATGCCGGGCCGTGTTCTACGAGCTGTGCGAGGGCGGCGGTCAGACCCATATCCGCCGCATCTTGCAGGCCGAAGCCGGGGACGTGGTTCACGAGACCCACCAGTGCTCAATCGTTGAAGCTCGAACGCTCTGGGCGGCACTGCTATCAGGCCAAGCCCGGTAGACAGGCACGAAGGCTGAAATTGCTGCGGGTATCCGTCCCATTGCTGTGCCGCACTCTTTTGGTAGCAAGGCAATGGGTGGCCTCCCAGCGAGCGCAGCGAGCGAGGTTTTCGGGTGGGCTCCAGCAGGCCAACCCGGTAACCGGGTAACGGGCGGGCGATAGCGCCGAAGGCGCGTGCGCCGTGAGGCGCCCAATAAGAGCGCCTGAGCCCCCGTGCGCGAGGCGCCCCCTGGCGAAGACCTTTGCGCGCCGACAGGCGCGGCCCGGGACGAGTGGAAGCGAGGCCTGCTCGGGGCGGGGTCCAGCAGGCCGGCCACCCAGATGGGCAACGGGTGGCCGAGTGCCGGCCCACCTACTCCGTGGTTACTCGGCTGAGAGGATGAGGCCGCTTGTCGGGACGCCTGTTCCCGCCGTGACCAGTACGTTCCGCACGTCCGTGAGCTGGTTGGCCGCTGTTCCTCTGATCTGGCGTACCGCTTCCGCGATGCCGTTCATGCCGTGAATGTAGGCCTCACCCAATTGACCCCCGTGCGGGTTGACCGGCAGGCGGCCGTCCAGTTCTATGCTTCCGGTCCTGAGGAAGGCCGGGGCCTCCCCTCGGTCGCAGAAGCCGAGCTCCTCGAGTTGGGCCAGGACGAACGGGGTGAAGTGGTCGTACAGGATGGCTGTTTGAATGTCTTTGGGCGATAAGCCGGACATGTTCCAGAGTTGCTGGCCGACCAGCGACATTTCAGGGAGGCCGGTCATGTCGTCGCGGTAATAGCTGGTCATCATCATCTGGCCGGTGCCCGAGCCCTGGGCCGCGGCCGTGATCACGGCGGGGGATCTGCGGAGGTCGCGGGCTCGTTCGGCCGACGTGACGACCAGGGCCACCGCGCCGTCGCTCTCCTGGCAGCAGTCGAGCAGGTGCAGCGGCTCCACGATCCACCTGGACGCCTGGTGCTCCTCCAGCGTGATGGGGCGCTGGTAGAACCAGGCGGCCGGGTTGGTGGCCGCGTGCCTGCGCATGGCCACCGCCACCCGGCCGAAGTCCTCCGAGGTCGCTCCGTACGCGTGCATGTAGCGGCGGGCGAACATCGCCACCCACGCCGCGGGCGTCATCAGGCCGAACGGCACGTGCCAGCTCATCTCCAAGCCCTGGGAGGTGGGCTCGCCGGTCAGGCGGCTGTTGGGCTGGCCGAAGCGGCGGCCCGAACGTTCGTTGAAGGCGCGGTAGCACACGACCGTCCGCGCCATTCCCGTCGCCACGGCCATGGCCGCGTGTGCCACGGTTCCGCACGCCGCGCCGCCGCCGTACTCGACCCGCGAGAAGAACGTCAGGTCCCCGATCCCCGTCTCCCTCGCCACGGCGATCTCCTGGTTGGAGTCCTGGGTGTAGGTCGCCATGCCGTCCACGTCGCCGGGTGACAGGCCCGCGTCGTCCAGCGCCGACAGCACGGCCTCCGCGGCGAGCCGCAGCTCGGAACGCCCCGACTGCTTGCTGAACTCGGTGGCGCCGATGCCCGCTATCGCGGCCCGCCCGCTCAGCGGCGCATCCCCGTTCGGCAACGTACGTCCGCTCAACGACGCTCGCCCTCCTCCATCAGGGTGACCGTCCCCGTGGCGTGGTCTCCCAGGCTGACCTTGCCGCGTACCTCGACCGTGAGCCGGCCGTCCTCGCGTGACACGACCGTCCCGTTGAAGCACAGGCGGTCCCCCGCGTACGCCGGTACGCCCAGCTTCACCGCGATGCACTCGATCACGGCCTCCGGACCCGCCCAGTCGGTGACGTACCGCTCGACCAGCCCCATCGTGGTCAGAATGTTGAGGAAGATGTCCTTCGAGCCCTGGGCGCGGGCCATCTCGACGTCGTGGTGGACCGGCGTGAAGTCCATGGTGGCCAGGGCCGTGGAGACGACCACGGTGGGCGTGAGGTCGATGGACAGCTCCGGCAGCGCCGCTCCGATCTCCATCACGCCTCCCCCGGCGTCCACATCGGGAGGACGAGCTGGTCGTCCATCCGCCGGTACGTCACGCGCAACGGCATGCCGACCGCCACCTCCTCGATCGGGCAGTCAACGACGTTTCCCACGATCCGTACGCCTTCCGGCAGCTCCACCACGCCCACCACGAACGGCGTCTCCCTGCCCGGCACCGGGGGATGGTGGTGGACGACATAGCTGTAGAGGGTTCCCCGCCCGCTCGCCACCAGGTGGCCACGGTTGACCGAGCGGCAGCGGGGGCAGAGCGGGCCGGGCGGGTGGCGGAGCTCGCCGCAGTCGGCGCAGGTCTGGATGCGCAGCTCGCCCTGTTTCACGCCTTCCCAGAAGAAGGCCGTGTCCTGGTTGATGGCAGGTTGGAGCGGATAAGGCGTTCGTTCCTTGTCCGGTGGGCTCTCCTTTACGCGCGGGCGAAATTTCAGGACCCGGAACAGCATCTCGGCCACCGGCTCGTCGTCCTCGCCGTACCAGGTGACCGTCCAGGTGGCGAAGAACCCCACCCCCAGAGCCGTCCGCTTGGGCCCGGCCAGGTCCGTGAACCGCGTGGCCGGGGTCAGCCGCTCCCCGATCCGCGCGTACCGGTGATAGGTCTGCTCGCAGTTCGTCGCCACCACGCCCGTGTAGCCGCTCGCGTCGAGCGCGGCCATCATGTCGTCCACCGGCGAACGGTCCTTGGCCGACCGCCGCACGCCCGGCATCGTCCACACCTGGGACATCGCGGGCGGCGCGACCCCTTTCTTCAGGTACGCGGGGTTCTCGTCCCCCATGGCGTCCAGCCAGTGCCTGATCATGGGGGCGTTCACGGGGTCGCGTGCCGGGGTCCCGCGTATCTCCCCGAGCGCCGCCTGCTTCTCCGCCAGCTCGTGCAGCTCCTGGTCGTTCATGGGAGGAGTCATCGCGGCGGCCTCGGCAGGCTCAGGCCGAGCATGGCGATCAGCTCCCGCTGCACCTCGTTCACCCCGCCGCCGAACGTCAGCACCACCGCCCCCTTCACCCCGTGGTCCACGCGTTCGAGCAGCTCGGCCGTCTCCGGGTCGGACGGGTCCCCGTACCTGGACAGGATGTCGCCGACGAGCCTGCCGACCTCCTGCATGCGTTCGGAGCCGTAGATCTTGGTGGCCGAGGCGTCGGGGGCGCCCAGCCAGCCGAGGTCCATGTTCGCGGCGACCTGCCAGTTCAGCAGTTCGTTGGTGCGGAAGGCCGCCCACACCCTGGCCAGCGCCCGCCGTACGTCCGGGTTCGTCGCCAGCCCCGTGCGGCGGGCCCAGGCGAGGAAGCGGTCGTACGTCTGGCCGAGGTTGCCGGCCGGGCCGAGGGTGACGCGTTCGTGGTTGAGCTGGTTGACGATCAGGTCCCAGCCCCGGTCCACCTCGCCGACCACCATGTTCACGGGGACGCGTACGTCGCTGTAGTAGGTGGCGTTCGTGTGGTGGCGGCCGTCCATGGTGACGATCGGCGTCCACGAGAAGCCGGGGTCGTCCGTGGAGGCGATCATCATGGTGATGCCCTTGTGCTTCTTGGCCTCGGGGTTCGTGCGGGCGGCAAGCCAGATGTACTGGGCGTAGTGCGCGCCGCTGGTGAAGACCTTCTGGCCGTTGACCACGTAGTGGTCGCCGTCGAGCGCCGCCGTCGTACGCAGGGAGGCCAGGTCGGTGCCGGCCTCGGGCTCGCTGTAGCCGATGGCGAAGTGGCACTCGCCCGCGAGGATGCGCGGCAGGAAGAGGTCCTTCTGCTCCTGCGTGCCGTACTGCATGAGCGTCGGCCCCACGGTCTGCACCGTGATGATCGGGTACGGGACACCCGCCCGGGCGATCTCGTTGGCGAAGATCTGCTGCTCGAGGGGGCCGTAGCCGCCTCCCCCGTACTCCTTGGGCCAGCCGATGCCCAGCTTGCCGTCGCGGCCGAGGCGGCGGCAGTGCTCCATGTACGCCCCGCCGAACGGGTCCTCCGCGATCTTCCTGCGGTCCTCGTCGGTGAGACAGCCCTGGAAGTACTCGCGGAGCTCGTCCCGGAGGGAGCGCTGGGCGGGGGTCAGGTCGATCAGCATCAGACGAGCGCTCCGATCAGGTCGAGCTGGGCGTCGGCGCCGCCGAGCAGGTGGGACAGGTGCTTGGCCTGGGCGAAGTAGCGGTGCAGCGGATACGTCACGTCCAGCCCCATCCCGCCGTGCAGGTGCTGGCAGGTGTAGAGCGCCTTGAACGCCTCACAGACGTGATACGCGGCCAGCGCCAGATCCTGGTCGGCCGGCAGGACCTCCCCCAGGCGCCAGGCGGCCGACCACATGGCCACGTCCAGGGCCCGGGCCGCGATGTAGACGTCGGCGATCTGCATGGTCACGGCCTGGAACTCGGCCAGCGCCCGGCCGAACTGCTTCCTCGTCCTGACGTAACCCGTGGTGAGCTCCAGGGCGCCGGCCAGCACGCCACTGGCCTGGGCGGCCACGGCCGCCATGAACAGCCGCCTCGCTCCGGCGACCGCCTCCGGGCCCGCGACCCGCTCGGCCGGGGTGCCGTCCAGCACGATCGTGGCGGCGGGCTCGCCGGTGGAGGTGTACTCGGGGGTGGTGGGTGGCGATTCGACCAGGAACAGGCCCTCGTCCGCGCTGACCAGCACCCAGGCCCCGGGGTAGGGCACCGAGACCTTGCGACCGGTCAACGCCCAGCCGCCGTCAACGGGCCGGGCGGTCGTCAGGGGCGGTTCGGCCGGCGCCCTCCCGGGCTCACGAAGCGCGACAGTGGCCCCGTCGCTCAAGCGACGCTGCTGGTCAAGGGTGCCGTAGTGGGCCAGCGTCAGGGTGCTCACCAGCGTGGGCAGCACGGGCACCGGCGCCGCGCGCGCGCCCACCTCGCGCAGCACCACGGCCATCTCGACCGGCCCGAGCCCGGCTCCGCCTGCCTCCTCCGGCACGCACACGCTCATGAGCCCGGCCTGCCGCAACCGCTCGCCGTCCTCCTTGGCCAGCACCTCGGCCGCCAGCTTCCGCAGGTCCTGCTGGGTTTCGTCCAGGTTGAAGTCCATTCAAGCCTCCAAGAGGTGTTGCCTGCCGTGCCGTACGAACTCCTCTTCGATGCCCTTGACGTCCGCGTCGGTCAGCGGCCGGAGCCCGGAACCCGTGCGCCACCAGACCGGGTCGGCGGTGCGCCAGGCCTCGCGGGCGAGGACCCGTTTGAGGACCTTGTGCGAGGGCGTCTGGGGCAGATCCCCAGAAAGGCGGATAAATCGCGGTAAAGACTTGGTACCCAGGTCGCGGCGCGAAGCCAGGAACGCCGTGAACGCGTCCGGGTCGAACCCGCCCTCCAGCACGAGCGCCGCCATGACCTGGTCGCCGGCCGCCGGATCGGGCACCGGATAGACGGCCGCCTCGACCACCCCGGCGAACTCCCTCAGCGCCGCCTCGACGGGCGCGACGGCCAGGTTCTCGCCGTCCACGCGCAGGCGCTCGGTGCCGCGCCCGGCGAAGAACACGTAGCCGTCCCCATCCGCGTACGCCAGGTCGCCCGACCAGAAAGCGCCGTCCCTGATGCGCTCGGCGTCGGCCTCGGGGTCGTTGTAGTAGCCGTCGAACAGCCCCAGCCCGGCGACGTTGACCAGCTCGCCGACGGCCTCCTCCGCGTTGAGCAGGCGGCCGTTCTCGATGCGGCCCGGCGGGCAGGGGCGCCCCGTCACAGGGTCGAGGATCCGAACGCCCTCCGGCAGCCTCCCGAGGCATCCGGGCGGACCGGACGGGTCGGGGGTGAGCGAGATGGCCGTCTCCGTGGAACCGAAGGCGTCGATCACGTGGCACCCGAACCGCTCCCCGAACCTCCTGGTCGCCACCGCGCTGCCCTCGTTCCCGAACGCGATCCGCAGCGGGTTGTCGGCGTCGTCCGCGCGTTCGGGGGTGGCCAGGACATAGGAGAGCGCTTTGCCGACATAGTGCAGGTACGTGCAGCCGTACCGCCTGATGTCCGGCAGCAGGCCTGACGCCGAGAACCGCCGCCGCAGCACCAGCGCCGCCCCCGACGCCACGGCCGGGGCGTAGGCGGCCATCAGCGCGCCGGAGTGGAACAGCGGCATCGAGCAGTGCACGACGTCGGAGGGCGTGAGCCACGACCCCAGGCTCATCCCGGGCAGGGCGAGCTTGCGCTGGGTGATCCGCACGGCGCGGGGCCGGCCCGAGGTGCCGGAGGTGAAGATCAGCATCACGAGGTCCCCTGGCGCGTCCTCCGGCGTGGCGGGCGGCTCGAGCCCGACGGCGGACAGGGGCAGCGCCTCCACCCTCAGCGCCTCGGCCACCTGCCCGGCCGTCGCCAGGTAAGGGGTGTCGGCCAGGAGCAGGTCCACATCGGTGGCGCGGGCATCGCGGATCAGCTCCTCGACCGAACGTGTCGGGTTCAGCGCGACGACCACGTGCCCGGACAGCGCCGCCCCGCCCACCAGGAACACCAGCTCAGGAACGTTCTCGCTGAGCACCCCGACATGCGACCGGGCGCCGCGCCGGGACAGCCAGGCGCCGGAGGCACGGCAGGCGGTCACGTGCTCGCGCCACGACCACGTCATGTCCTCGAACATCAGCCCAGGTCGATCGTCCTCCGCCCGTGCGAGAAGCAGGGCCGCCAGCGTGTCCGCGATCATCCAGGGCCTCCACCAAGCGCTCGGTCAGCCGAATCGCAAACTAGAACAGATTCTAATATCTGTCCAGTGCCCGTCCATGCCGATAAGTCGGGACATATGCGTGTAACGCCGAAGACATGGGGCTATACGGCCACTTTGTGACCCGCGAGTAACAAGCCGCGATATCGAGAAATCAGATAACGTGTTCTTATGCGTACCACGCCGGCGACGATCGCCGCGCCCTCCAGCGACACCGAGGGGACCATGGAGAGCCACCCCACGACGGGCGGGCACAGCGTCCGTACGCGTAGCCAGCACCAACGCCGCAAGCGCATCGTCCAGGCGGCGGCCGCGCTCGCCTCCCGGGGCGGGGTCGAGGCCATGCAGATGCGCACGGTGGCCGAGCGCGCGGGCGTCGCGCTCGGCACGCTCTACCGCTACTTCCCGTCCAAGATGGACCTGGTGGTGGCGGTGGTGGGCGAGGAGATCGACCTGCTGGAAAGCAGCATCGAGCGCAGACCGCCCGGGGCCGCCACGCCGTCGAGCCGCGCGGTGGACGTGCTGATGAGGGCCACGCGCGGGCTG
Organism: Nonomuraea sp. NPDC049695; assembly: GCF_040674955.1. Lineage (NCBI taxonomy): Bacteria > Bacillati > Actinomycetota > Actinomycetes > Streptosporangiales > Streptosporangiaceae > Nonomuraea > Nonomuraea sp. NPDC049695. Next base: position 154,101 of record NZ_JBFANV010000004.1, read on the forward strand.
ATGCGCGAGCCGGAGCTGGCCGACGCGCTCATCCGCTCGCTGATCATGGCGGAGGTGCAGACGCCGTTCGGCGAGCGCATGACGGGGCTGCTGCTGCGCGTCTCGGCCGGCGGCCTGAGCCTCGAGGAAGCGACCGAGGAGCAGCTCGACCTCGCGGGCTCCCTGGCCAGCGTGTGGGTCCAGGAGCTGCTGGAGATGCTCCGCGGCCGCCGCACTTATGACCAGATCCAGCGTCGCATCGAGACCGCCGCCGCCCGACTTCTCGCCGACATTTAGAACCATCATCTTGTACGGCTGCGCACGGGCAAGCCACCCGCCGCACTCCGGCTGAGGGCCTTCCAGGGGAACGGCCTCTGACCCTTCAGTGGCGGGCCGCCGTTACGGAGCGCGCAGTGGGCCGCCTACGTGGTGTCCGGTGAGCCGGTCACCTAGTTCGTCATGTGGAACGTGCGGCGGTACGCGTGAGGCGACACCCCCACCGCCGCTTGCAGGTGTTGCCGCAGTGACGCCGCCGTCCCGAAGCCCGCGCGGTCGGCGACGCGGTCCACCGGCAGGTCGCTGCTCTCCAGCAGGTGCCTGGCCAGAGCGATGCGCTGCTGGGTCAGCCACTGCCCCGGGCTCATGCCCACCTCCTGCCGGAAGTGCCGGGTGAAGGTGCGCCTGCTCATCCCCGCATGATCGGCCAGGTCGTCCAGCCGGAGCGGGGTGCCCAGCCGTTCCATGGCCCAGGCTCTGGTGGTGGCGGTGCCGGCGCTGGACGGCTCGGGCACCGGGTGCTCGACGTACTGTGCCTGGCCGCCGTCCCGCCACGGCGGCACCACGCACACCCTGGCGACCTGGTTGGCCACCCGGCTGCCGTGATCGCGGCGGACGAGGTGGAGGCACAGGTCCACACCGGCCGACGCGCCCGCCGAGGTGAGCACGTCGCCGTCGTCCACGAAGAGCACGTCCGCGTCCACCCGCACCTTCGGGAACGCGGCGGCGAACCGCTCGGCGTGCCGCCAGTGCGTGGTGGCCGGGCGGCCGTCGAGCAGCCCGGCGGCCGCCAGCACGTACGTGCCGATGCAGATGGACACGACCCGGGCGCCGGGACGGATCCGGGCGAACGCCTCGGCCAGCCCGGCGGGCAGCGAGTCCTTGCCCGTGAGTCCGGCGAACCACTCCGCGGCGGGCACCACCACCGTGTCGGCGCTCTCGAGCACGCTCGCGTCGTGCTCCACCGCGACCGAGTAGTCGGCGGCCGTGGCGACAGGCCTGCCGTCGGGCGTGCAGGTGAACACCTCATAGAGCGGCTCGCCGCCGGTCCCCTGCGCGACGCCGAAGATCCGGGACGGAATGCTCAGCTCGAACGGGATGACCCCGTCGATGGCGAGGACGGCAACGCGATGCATGGCCCAATCTTTACACATCATGGCCTTTGGGCCACTCGCGAGTCCGGTCCCGGAGCCAGCAAGCTGGACCCCATGAAGATGAAAGCGATCAGCCAGGACACTCTGGGTGGCCCGGACGTGCTGAAGATGATTGAGGTGGACAAGCCGGTCCCCGGTCCGACCGAGGTGCTGGTGCGGGTGGAGGCGGCCGGGCTGAATCCGACCGACTGGAAGACTCGCCAGTCGGGCGGCTTCCTGGCGGACAGGCTGCCGTTCGTGCTCGGCTACGACGTCTCGGGCGTGGTCGAGGACTCCGGCGTGGGGCAGGCGCTCCACAAGCCGGGCGACGAGGTGTTCGGCATGCTGAAGTATCCGGACGCCCACGGCGCCTTCGCCGAGTACGTGACCGCGCCGTCCCGGCACTTCGTGCGCAAGCCCGCCAACATCGACCATGTCCAGGCGGCCGGGATCCCGCTCGCGGGGCTGACCGCGTACCAGGCGCTCGTGGACGTGGCCGGGCTCAAGGGCGGGCAGCGCGTGCTGATCCACGCCGCCGCGGGCGGGGTGGGACACCTGGCGGTCCAGATCGCCAAGGCGCGCGGCGCGTACGTGATCGGGACGGCCAGCGCGGCCAAGCACGAGTTCCTGCGCGGTCTGGGCGCCGACGAGCTGGTCGACTACCGGAACGAGGACTTCGCCGAGGTCGTGCGGGACGTGGACGTGGTGCTCGACACCATCGGCGGCGACTACGGGCCGCGCTCGCTGCCCACCTTGCGCCGGAACGGCGTGATCGTCTCGCTCGTGCTCAGGGAGCTCCACCCCGGCTTCCAGGAGCGGGCCACCGAGCTGGGCATCCGCTCGGAGGCCGTGCTGGTGGAGCCGGACCAGGCCGCAATGCGGGCGCTCGCGGCCCTGGTCGAGGCGGGCAGGCTGCGGGTGGAGATCGCCGCCGCCCTTCCGCTGGCGGAGGCCGCCAAGGCCCACGAGCTCGGCGAGACGAACCGCACCACCGGCAAGATCGTTCTCACTGTCGCCCACTGACCTCTGGGGGTCAGAGGCCCGCGTGCAGCGGGAGCTCGTCGTGGGCCTCCTCAGCAGGCTCAGAGCGTCCCGGCTTGAGCACCGTGAGCGCGATGACGAAGGAGACCGCGACGAGGGCCGTCCCGATCAGGAACGCGAGCTGGTACCCGCCGGTCAGCGCCTCCACCTCGGGCCGGCCCTCGGCGGCGAGCCCGGCGGTGCGGGTGGCCGACAGCGTGGCCAGCACGGCCAGCCCCATCGCCGCGCCCACCTGCGTGGTCGTGTTCACCAGGCCCGAGGCCAGCCCGGCGTCGTCCCGCGTGGCGCCCGACATGGCCAGCGCGGCCAGCGCCGGGAACGCGCCGCTGATCCCCACCCCGAGCAGCAGCGTCGCGGGCAGCACGTCCACCAGGTAGCTCCCGTCCACCGGGACCCGGGCGAACAGCGCCAGCCCGGCGGCGATCAGCACCAGCCCGCCCAGCAGGGTGTTCCTGGCGCCGAACCGGGTGACCAGCCGCTCGGAGTACCGCAGCGACAGCAGGCCCATCAGGACGCTGTGCGGCAGGAACGCCAGGCCCGTGGTGAGCGAGTCGCACCCGAGGACCCGCTGCAGGTACAGCGTCCCCAGGAAGAACATCCCGAACATGCCGGCCACGGTCAGCGCCTGGATGGCGTTCGCGCCGGAGACGTTCGCGGAGCGGAAGATCCGCAGCGGCATCAGCGGCATCAGCGGTTCGCGGGCCTTGGCCTCGCGGAGCACGAACAGCAGGAGCAGCAGGACGGCCCCGCCCCCGAGCGTCAGCGTCTGAGGCGCGCCCCAGCCCAGCTCGGCGGCGGGCTTGACGATCGTGTAGACGCCCAGCATCAGGGCGGCGGTGATCAGTACGGCGCCCAGCAGGTCGGCGCCCCGGCCGAGGCCGATGCCCCGGTCCCTGGGCAGCAGCCGCACGGCCGCCGCCCCGGTGGCCAGCCCGATGGGGAGGTTCACGAAGAAGATCCAGTGCCAGTTGATGCTCTGCGTCAGCACGCCACCGGCCAGCAGACCGATCGAGCCGCCCGCGGAGGCGACGAAGCTGTAGAAGCCGAGTGCCTTGGCGCGCTCGCGCGGCTCGGGGAACATGGTGACGATCACGCCCAGGATGACGGCCGAGGTCATCGCGCCGCCGACGCCCTGCACGAACCGCGCGGCGATCAGCACCTCCTGGCTGCCCGCCAGCCCGCACACCAGCGAGGCCAGCACGAACACCGCCAGCCCGGCCAGGAAGACGCCCCTGCGCGAGGTCAGGTCGCCCAGCCGGCCCGCAAGGAGCAGCAGGCCGCCGAAGGCGATCAGGTACGCGTTCACCACCCAGGCGAGGCTGGACTGGGTGAAGCCGAGGTCGTTCTGGATGGCGGGCAGCGCCACGTTCACCACGGTGACGTCGAGGACGATCATCAGCATGCCGGTGCAGAGGACGGCCAGCGCCACCCAGCGCGAACGTTCCTGTTTCATGGTCATTCCTTTGGCTCCGTAAAAGGTTCGCCTTTGTAGACCGGCCGGGTGGCGGAAAGTCATCGGGTCTGTCGGTGGCGCCGTCTATACAAGGGGTATGACCGACAAGCCGACGAACGAGGAGTTCCTCCAACAGGCTGACCCGATGCGGCGCGAGCTGCTGGCGCACTGCTATCGGATGATGGGCTCGGTGCACGACGCGGAAGACCTCGTCCAGGAGACGTACTTGCGCGCGTGGCGGGCCTACGACGGCTTCGAGGGGCGCTCCTCGCTGCGCACGTGGCTCTACCGCATCGCCACCAGCGCCTGCCTCACCGCGCTCGACAGTCGCAAGAGGCGGCCCCTCCCCACCGGTCTGGGCGCCCCCAGCACCGAGGCGACCGCTCCCCTGGTGCAGGACAGCGAGGTGCCGTGGCTGGAGCCCGTGCCCGACGCGCTGGCGGGCGCGGCCGGCGACGACCCCGCCTCGATCGTGACCTCGCGCGAGAGCATCAGGCTCGCTCTCATCGCCGCGCTGCAGCACCTGCCGCCCCGGCAGCGCGCGGTGCTGGTCCTGCGCGACGTGCTCAGGTGGAAGGCCGCCGAGGTGGCCGAGGCGCTGGAGACGTCCACCGCGGCCGTCAACAGCATCCTCCAGCGGGCCCGCGCCCAGCTCGACCAGGTGCAGCCGAGCCGCGACGACCCGATGGAGCCGCTGTCATCCGACCAGCGGGCCCAGCTCGAGCGTTACGTGGCGGCGTTCGAGAACTACGACTTCGAGAGCCTGGTGGAGCAGTTCACCAAGGACGCGATCTGGGAGATGCCACCTTTCGTCGGCTGGTACCAGGGCCCGGAGTCGATCCTGGAGCTCATGAAGACGCAGTGCCCCGCCAAGGGCCCAGGCGATCTCAAGCTGGTGCCGACCGCCGCCAACGGCCAGCCGGCCTTCGCCATGTATCTGCGCGAGGACGGCGTCTACCGGCAGTTCTCGCTCATGGTGGTGACGCTCTGCGGGGAGCGGATCAGCCACGGCGTCATGTTCTTCGAGAGGAAGCTGTTCGAGACGTTCGGGCTGCCGGAGGTGCTGGAGGGTTCCGCAGCAAAGTAGAACGCGTTACAGTCAGCGCCAGAGCGTCGTTCTGGAGGCGACTGTGGGCACACCTGTGATCGTCGAGGCCGTTCGCACTCCCATCGGCAAGCGGGCGGGCTGGCTGGCCGGGCTCAAGCCGCAACAGGTCCTGGCCATCGCCCTGAACGGGCTCGTCCAGCGCTCGGGCGTCGATCCGGCGGCCGTCGGCCAGGTGTTCGCCGGATGCGTGACGCAGGCGGGCGAGCAGGGCGGGCACGTCGGGCGATACTCGTGGCTCTATGCCGGGCTGCCGTACGAGGCCGGGGTGACGACCGTGGACGCGCAGTGCGGGTCGTCGCAGCAGGCGGTGCACCTCGCGGCGGCGCTGGTGAGCTCGGGCGTGATCGAGGCGGGCATCGGGTGCGGCGTCGAGGTGATGAGCCGGGCGCCGCTCGGCAGCAACGTGGCGCCCGCCAGGGCCAAGCCGGACGACTGGAGCATCGACCTGCCCGACCAGTTCACCGCCGCCGAGCGGATCGCGCGGCGGCGTGGGCTGACGCGGGAGCGGCTCGACTGGTTCGGGGCACGCTCACAGCGGCTGGCGGCCAAGGCGTGGGCCGACGGGCGGTTCGAGCGGGAGATCGTGCCCGTCGGGGACGTACGCAGGGACCAGGGATTACGCGAGACCACGGTGGAGACGCTGGCCAGGCTCAAGCCCGTCGCCGAGGGCGCGATGCACACCGCGGGCACCTCGTCGCAGATCTCCGACGGCGCCGCGGCCCTGCTGGTGATGAGCGAGGAGGCGGCCGCGAGGCAGGGGCTGCGGCCCAGGGCGCGGATCCTGGCGCAGGCGCTCGTGGGCGCGGAGCCGCACTACCACCTGGACGGGCCGGTGGAGGCGACGGCCAAGGTGCTGGCGGCGGCCGGGATGACGATCAGCGACATCGACAGGTTCGAGGTGAACGAGGCGTTCGCGTCGGTCGTACTGTCGTGGGCGAGCGTGCACGAGCCCGACTTCGACCGCGTCAACGTCAACGGGGGCGCCATCGCGCTCGGGCATCCGGTCGGCGCCACGGGCGCGCGGCTGATCACCACGGCGCTGCACGAGCTGGAGCGGTCCGACTCGGCCACCGCCCTGGTCACGATGTGCGCCGGCGGTGCGCTCGCCACTGCCACCGTCCTGGAGCGGGTCGGTTAGAACTACGAGATGGGGCCCATGAAGAGCAGACGCAGGCCGTACTCCGAGCAGCGGCCGCAGGACCTCGGCGGCGGGGTGTGGAGCGTGCCGGTGCCGATCCCGGGCAACCCGCTCGGCTACACCCTCGTCTACGCCGTCGAGTCACCCAAGGGGCCGGTGCTGGTCGACGCCGGATGGAACCATCCGGACGCCTGGGAGGCGCTCAGCGGCGGCCTCGCGACGCTCGGGCTCGACGTGGGCACGGTGAGCGGGGTGGTCGTCACCCATTTCCATCCCGACCACGCGGGGCTCGCAGGACAGGTCAAGGAGCGGTCCGGGGCGTGGATCGCCATGCACGAGAACGACGCGGCGCTGGTCAGGCTCATGCACGCGTATCCGGTCGACGAGCACGAGAGCTTCCAGTCCGACATGCTCAGGCGGGCCGGCGCCGACCCCGGCGAGGTGCGCCAGGCGGTGAGCCGGCCGATGCCGCCCGCCCTGCCCGATCGCGAGCTGCGTGACGGTGACCTGGTGGACCTGCCGGGGCGCAAGCTGCGGGCCGTGCACACGCCCGGCCACACCCCCGGGCACATCTGCCTGCATCTGGAGGATGCCGACCGGCTGTTCACCGGCGACCACGTCCTCCCCGACATCACCCCCCACGTCGGGATTTATCCGTATGACCGGGATGATGTCGATCCATTGGGTGATTTCCTGGACTCCTTGGACCGGGTCGGCGAGCTGGGCCCCCTCGACGCGCTTCCTGCGCATGAGTGGATATTTCCTGATGTGGCCGCGCGGGCCGCCGAGATCCGCCACCATCACGAGGAGAAGCTCGTCCGGCTGCGCGCCCTCCTGGCCCAGCGGCCGGAACCGCAGACCATCTGGGAGGTCGCCGCGATGATGACGTGGAACAGGCCGTGGGACGACCTGTCCCCCATGCTGAGAGGCATGGCGGCCGGAGAGGCCGCGGCGCACCTGCGCGCTCTGGAGGCAAGAGGTCAGATTCGCCGGGTCCCCGATGTCGATCCGGTCCGGTTCCAGGCTCTAGACTCCTAGACATCCGATGTCTAGGGAGCGAAGCGTGGCGGTCACCGACGCGGCCATCGACAAGATCAAAGAGATGATCGTCTCCGGCGAGCTGGCGCCAGGCGACCGGCTGCCCAAGGAGGCCGACCTCGCCGAGCGCCTCGGCCTGTCGCGCAACTCGCTGCGTGAGGCCGTGCGCGCGCTGTCCCTGATCAACGTGCTCGACGTGCGTCAGGGCGACGGCACGTACGTCACCAGCCTGGAGCCGCGCCTGCTCCTCGACACCATGTCGTTCGTGCTCGACCTGCACCGCGACGACACGGTGATCCAGTTCTTCGAGGTCAGGCGCATCCTCGAGCCGGCCGCCACGGCGATGGCGACCGAGCTCATGACCGACGAGGAGATCGCGGAGCTGCGCGTCGTCCTCGAGTCCCTGCCCGCCCAGCCCACGGTCGAGGAGCTGGTGGCCAACGACCTCCAGTTCCACCACCGGATCGCGCGGGGGTCGGGCAACAGCGTGCTCTGCTCGTTCATCGAGAGCCTGTCAGGTCCGACCACTCGGGCCCGGATCTGGCGCGGGCTCACCCAGGAGGGCGCGATGGAGAAGACGCGGGAGCAGCACACCGCGATCTACGAGGCCATCGCCGCCCGCCAGGCCGACGTCGCCCGCTCCTGGGCCACCGTCCACGTGGCGGGCGTGGAGTCGTGGCTGCGCAAGGCGCTGGAGCTGGACTGAGGATCACCAGGGGTACGTGCCGCCCTCCTCGCTGAGGAAGACGCCGGTCGGGGCGTCGGGCATGGTGGCCTGGCGGGCCACGTGCTCGCCGCCCTCGTCGGCGGTCAGCACCCCGAGGTGGCCGTTGAGATCGGTGGCGCAGAAGCCGGGCGAGACCGCGTAGACCTTGATCGGCGTGTCGCGGAGTTCCTCGGCGTAGATCAGGGTGACGGCGTTCAGGGCGGCCTTGGAGGAGTTGTAGCCGAGCAGGGTCGCGTACGGGCGCCACTCGGACTTCTCGTCGGCCAGGAACGCGAACGTGCCCAGGCCGCTGGAGACGTTCACCACGCGGCCGGCCTCCGACCTGCGCAGCAGCGGGAGCATGGCGTTGGTCACGGCGACGACGCCGATCACGTTCGTCTCGTAGACCTCGCGGAGGGCGGCGACCGGGAGCCGGCTCGGCGTGCGCTCCTGGTCGCGGGAGATGGCGGCGTTGTTGATCAGCAGATCCAGGCGGCCGTACTCGCGGTCGATGGAGGTGGCGGCCGACTCCACGGTGTCCAGGTCGGTGACATCCAGGTGGACGAAGCGGGCATCCAGGCCCTCCGCCGCCAGCTGCGAGGCCGCCTTCGTGCCTCGCTCGTGGTCGCGGGCGCCGATGAGGACGACATATCCGGCCTTGCCCAGTACGCGGGCGGTGGCGTACCCGATGCCCTTGTTCGCGCCGGTGATGAGTGCGATGTTCATGGCCTCAGCCTGGGCGGAGCGGTGCTCGGGCGGGAGAGACCCGCGGAGCCCCGGATCGGCGGTCCCTGGTTACGGTGGCGCAGGTCAGGCATGCTGAGGGCATGGACCGGATCAACAGGGCGGAGCTTGCGGCGTTCCTGCGCAGCCGCCGTGAGCTGGTGCTGCCGTCCGACGTGGGCCTGGAGGGCGGCGAGCGCCGCCGCACCCCCGGGCTGCGGCGCGAGGAGGTCGCCCGGCTGGCCGGGATGTCGGTCGACTACTACGCCCGCCTGGAGCAGGCGCGCGGGCCGCGGCCGTCGCGTCAGATGCTCGGCGCGATCGCCAGGGCCCTGCGGCTGTCGGACGACGAGCGCTCCCACCTGTACTACCTGACCGGCGAGCCGCCGGGGCCTGCGCCCGGCCCGTCGCAGGAGGTCAGGCCCGGCGTCCTGCACCTGCTCGACCGGCTCCACGACACCCCGGCACTCGTTGCCGACGCCAAGTACGACGTGCTGGCCTGGAACCCGCTCGCCGCGGCGCTGCTCACGGACTTCTCCGCGCTGCCGCCCGGCGAGCGCAACCTCATCTGGCGCTACTTCACCGACCCACAGGCCAGGGCGCGTCACGACCCGGAGGGGGCGTGGCGGTTCGCCAGGGAGTCGGTGGCCGACCTGCGGGCCGCCTCCGCCCGCTATCCGGACGACTCCGGCATCCGCCGGCTCGTCGAACGGCTGCTGGCGAGCAGTCCGGAGTTCGCCGAGCTGTGGGCCGGACACGACGTGACCGTACGCAGGTCGGCGCGCAAGCGCATCAACCATCCGGCCGTCGGCCGGCTGGAGCTCGACTGCGAGACGCTGCACGTGCCCGAGGGCGACCAGTGGGTCGTGCTCTACACCGCCGCGCCGGGGACTCCGTCGTACGAGGCGCTGCGGCTGCTCAAGGTCATCGGGACGCAGGACCTCCGGGTCACGAGGCCTTGACGACGTTGAACGAGATCGGCGGCAGCAGCACGTTCAGCCGGTCGCCGTCGATCGTCGCACCCTGGACCGCACGGGGCTCGACGCGGCGGGGGTCGCGCTCGGTGTTGCGCGCGGCCGGGTCGTCGTCGGCGACCGTGACGTGCGAGATCCCCGTGAGGCGGGGCAGGCCGCGCAGGTCGATCGCCAGCGGCAGCGGGCTCTCACCGCGGTTCACCGCGAAGACCGAGAGCTCGCCCTCGTCCAGCGTGGCGGCGGCGGCCAGCACGGGCACCTCGCCGTAGCGCTCGATCGGCATGACCGGGGCCGTGGCCTCCACCCGCAGCACCCGTCCTCGGGCGTTGGCGGCGGTGAGCGCGAACGGGTGGAAGATCGTCTGCCGCCACGCGGGGCCGCCCGGCTCGGTGCGGATGGGGGCGATCACGTTGGCGAGCTGGGCCTGGCAGGCGATGCCGACCCGGTCGGCGTGGTTGAGCAGGGTGATGAGCAGGCTGCCGACGACCGCGGCGGCGGCCACGTCGTACTCCTCCTCGATGATGCGCGGCGCGTGCGCCCAGTCGAGGCTGCCCTCTCCCTCGAACAGGCTCTGCGACCAGACGTTCCACTCGTCGAAGGAGACCTTGAGCCGCTTGCGGCTGCCGAGCTTGGCCGCCACGTGGTCGGCCGTGGCGATCACGCCCTGGATCTGCTGCTCCATCTCCACCGCCGAGGCCAGGTAGGTGGCCCGGTCGCCGGCCACCGGGTCGTAGTAGGAGTGCGCGGAGATGTAGTCCACCTCGTCGTAGCAGTGCTCCAGCACCGTCGCCTCCCACGAGCCGAACGTGGGGATCCGCATGTTGGAGCTGCCGCAGGCCACCAGCTCGATGCTCGGGTCCACCCGGCGCATGGCCTTGGCCGTCTCGAACGCGAGCCTGCCGTACTCGTCCGCGGTCTTCCCGCCGATCTGCCAGGGGCCGTCCATCTCGTTGCCCAGGCACCACACCTTGATGCCGTACGGCTCGCGTACGCCGTGCTTGACGCGCAGGTCCGACCAGCGGGTGCCGCCCGGGTAGTTGGCATATTCGAGCAGGTCCCGGGCCGCGCTCACGCCTCTGGTGCCCAGGTTGACCGCCATCACCGGCTCGGCTCCCAGCTCCCCCAGCCAGGTCATGAACTCGCCGAGCCCGAACGCGTTCGTCTCGATCTGCCGCCACGCCAGGTCCAGCCTGGTGGGCCGCTCAGGCGCCGGCCCGACGCCGTCCTCCCATTCGTAGTTGGACACGAAGTTGCCACCCGGATAGCGGACGGCCGTCACGCCCATCTCCCGCGCCAGCTCGATCACGTCACGCCGCAGGCCGCCGTCGTCGGCGCTCTCGTGCCCGGGCTCGAACACGCCCGTGTACACGCACCGCCCCATGTGCTCGACGAACGATCCGAACAGCCGCCGTTCCACCGGCCCGACCTCGAATGCCGGGTCCAGCGTGAGCTTGGCGGATTCCATGGACAGTCCTCCTTGGTAGGCTTCGCCCCATCTATACATCGTTGTATTCAACGTTGTAAAGAAGCGCATACACTGTCTGTCCATGGACAAAGCTCGCGTCGGCCTCAAGGACGTGGCCCGCCTGGCCGGCGTCTCGGTGAAGACCGTCTCCAACGTGGTGAACGGCTACGTGCACGTCACACCGGCCACCAAGAGCCGGGTCGAGGCGGCCATCAAGGAGCTCAACTACCGGCCCAATCTCTCGGCCAGGAACCTGCGGCAGGGCCGCACCGGGATCATCGCCCTGGCCGTGCCCGAGCTGGACACCCCGTACTTCGCGGAGCTGGCCCGTTTCGTGGTGGCGGCGGCGGAGGAGCAGGGGCTGACGGTCCTGATCGACCACACGGGCGCCTCGCGGGAGCGCGAGCAGCTCGTCGCCGAGGGCTTCCGCGCCCGCCTGATCGACGGCCTGATCTTCAGCCCGCTGGCGCTGACGCCCGAGGACCTGGCCGCCCGCATGGACGACACGCCGATGGTGCTCCTGGGCGAGCGGGTCTACGAGGGTCCGGCCGACCACATCGTGGTGGACAACGTCGCGGCGGCCAAAGAGGCGACCCTGCACCTGGCCTCGCTCGGCCGCCGCCGCATCGCCGCCGTCGGGGCCAAGGACGACGAGGCGGCGGAGACGGCCCGGCTGCGTCTCGAGGGCTACCGCCGGGCCCTGCGGGAGGCTGGGCTGCCACTGGACGACCGGCTGGTGATCCCGGTGGAGGCGTACCACCGGGCGGACGGGGCCCGCGCGATGGCCGAACTGCTCGACTCCGGCGCCGCGCCCGACGCGGTCTTCTGCTTCAGCGACCTGCTGGCCCTGGGCGCCTTGCGTACTCTGCTCGAACGCGGTCTCAAGGTGCCGGGTGACGTGGCGCTGGCGGGCTTCGACGACATCGAGGACGGCCGGTACGGCACCCCCACCCTGACCACGATCTCCCCCGACAAGCAGTCGATCGCCCGCCAGGCGGTGGACCTGCTGGCTGAGCGCATCGCCGGCGCCTCTCGCGAGGCACGCGAGATCCGGGTGCCGTACGAGCTGATGATCCGGGAGAGCACGGGCGGGTAGTACCCGTGTCGTGTCCGACAAACTGGAGCGATATCGCAGCAAACGCGACGCCGGCCGCACCCCCGAGCCCATCCCCTCGTCGCCGCCCTCCTCCGGGGACGGCCACGCGTTCGTCATCCAGGAGCATCACGCCCGCTCACTCCACTGGGACCTGCGCCTGGAGCGCGACGGCGTACTCGTCTCCTGGGCCGTCCCCAAGGGCCTGCCGGCCGACCCCGGCACGAACCACCTGGCCGTGCATACGGAGGACCACCCGATGGAGTACCTCACGTTCCACGGCGAGATCCCCCAGGGCGAGTACGGCGGCGGCACGATGACCATCTGGGACGCCGGCACGTACGAGGCGGAGAAGTGGTCGGATCGCGAGGTCAAGTTCGTCCTGCAGGGAAAGCGCGCCTCCGGGCGTTTCGTGCTGTTCCAGACGCGCGGGAAGAACTGGATGATCCACCGCATGGACGCCCTGGCCCGCGACCCGTTCCCACAGGTCGAGCCCATGCTCGCCACCGAACGCGCCAGGCCGCCCAAGGACGTCTCGGCCTACGCCTTCGAGTTCGCGTGGGGCGGCCGGCGCCTGCTCGTGCCCATCGAGGGCGGGCGCACCACGGCCGCGCGGGAGCACCCGTGGCTGCGCGGGCTGGCCAGGTCGTTCGGCAGTCGCACGGCGGTGCTGGACGGGGAGCTGGCCACGCTGGGGGGCACTGAGATCCTGGTCTTCTACGACCTGCTGTACGACGACGGCCACTCGCTGCTCGACCAGCCCTACACGGTGCGGCGGGCGGCGCTGGAGGCGCTGGAGCCGGCGGGCGGCCACTGGCAGACCGCGCCGTCGTGGCCGGGCGAGGCGGGGCCGGTGCGCCAGGCGGCCCGCGAACAGGGGCTGCCCGGGATCGTCGCCAAGCGCCTCGACTCCCCGTACGAGCCGGGCCCGTCGAAGTCCTGGCTGTTCATCCCGTCCTGACCTCTCGGCCCCGGGCACGCGGCGTCCACCTCGGCATGGGCGCGGCGGTCCTCTTGACGCTCTGGACAGCGGGCGCGCGGACGGGCGCCACCACCGCGACACGCGGCCACCGTGACACGCGGCGCCCTGGAGGCGCCGCGCCGACCACGTGGACAAGCACCACAGCGGCCGTGATGCCGTCCCGGGACGCGCCGTTCGGGTGGCGGGTGGCGGCCACGCCGTCCGGCGGTCGTCGAGCCCTCTCGCCTCAGGCAGCGCCCTCCGACAGCAGACCCTCCGACTTCAGCTCCTCCCAGAGCGCGTCCGGCACCGGCCTGGACCAGAGGGCGGCATTGGCGGTGACCTCCTCGGGCGAACGGGCGCCCAGGACGACGGCGGCGACGGCCGGGTGGCGCAGGGGAAAGGCCATGGCCGCCTGGGGCAGCGTGACACCGTGGCGCTCGCAGGCATCCGCGATCCTCGTCGCCCGCTCCAGCAGCGGCGCCGACGCGGGCTGGTAGTTGTACGTGCCCGACGGCCGCGGCGTGGCCAGGATGCCGCTGTTGAAGACGCCCGCCGCCAGCACCCTGACCCCGCGTCGCACGCACTCCTCCAGGAGCGGCAGGCCGGACTGGTCGAGCAGGGTGTAGCGGCCGGCAAGCATGACGACGTCGATGGAGGTCTCCTGGACGAAGCGCAGCGGCGCCTGCCACTGGTTCATCCCGACGCCGATCGCCTTCACCACGCCCTGCGCCCGAAGCTCGGCCAGCGCCGGGTACGCCTCCGCGAGCGCCTGCTCCAGGTGGTCGTCGGGGTCGTGGATGAGAGCGATGTCGACGGACGGGAGCCCGAGGCGGGCCAGGGACTCCTCCAGGGACCTGCGCACGCCGTCGCCGGAGAAGTCCCACACCCGTCGGAGCTCGGCGGACACGTCGAAGCCCTCGTCGTCGCGGCCGCCCTGCGAGGACGCCGGCACGAGCAGGCGGCCGACCTTCGTGGACAGGACGTAACCCGAGCGGCCTTTGAGCGCCGCGCCGAGTCGGCGCTCCGAGAGGCCGAGCCCGTAGTGGGGCGCGGTGTCGAACAGGCGCACCCCGCTGTCCCACGCCGCGTCGATCGTGGCGCGCGCCTGCTCCTCCGGCACGTCCTGGAACAGGTTGCCGATCGGAGCCCCGCCGAAGCCGTGACGCGGCAACTCGAGCCCGCCGGCCCAAGACTCACTTTCGGAGCCGGTACGGGGCTCCTCGATCTCGCTCAATCTTGTGCCTTTCCGCCCGCGATCCGGCTGATCATCAGGGCGACGAGAATGATGGCGCCGTAGATCACCGGCTGCCAGAAGCCGGAGACGCCGATAAGAGTAAGGATGTTCTGGACCAGGCCGATGACCAGCACGCCGGTGAGTGCGCCCAGGATCGTGCCCTTGCCGCCGTCCATGCTCACGCCGCCGATGACCGCCGCCGCGAACACCATGAAGATCCACCCGACACCCTGGTTGTTGCCGATCGCCCCGAGACGGCCGGTCTCCAGGATCCCGGCCAGCGCCGCCAGCGTTCCGCCCAGGATGAAGACGCCGTACAGCACCCGATCCACCCGGATGCCGGCGGCGCGGGCGGCGTCGGCGTTGCCGCCGATCGCGTAGAGCGCGCGGCCGAGCCTCAGGTAGGCCAGGCCGAAGATGCCCGCCGCGAACAGCAACCCGGCGATCCAGATGGCGGCGGGCAGGCCGAGCCACACCGCGCTGCCCAGGTAGAGGATCGAGTCGGGGAGCTGGAAGAGCGTCTTGCCCTCCGTCGGCCCCTGCAGGAAGCCGTGCACGATGATCAGCATCGCCAGCGTGACGATGAACGCCGACAGCTGGAACCTGATGATCAGGAAGCCGTTGAACGCCCCGATGGCCGCGCCGATCAGCAGGGCCAGCGGGATCACCAGGGCGCCCGGCAGCCCGATGCCGAACCCGCCCGCCGACGCCGGGATCACCAGCATCACCGCGATGGCCGGCGCGGTGCCGACCGTCGACTCCAGCGAGAGGTCGAACTTGCCGGCGATGAGGATCATCGCCTCGGCCAGCACGAGGAGCGAGATCGCCGCCTGCTGCTGGAGCACGTTCGTGAGGTTGCCCGCCGTCAGGAAGGTCGGGTCGAGGAACGCGCCCACGACGAGCAGGATCACGATCACCGGCACCAGCGTCAGGTCACGGAACCTGGCGAGGCGCATCCGCGGGGGCGGCGCAGTCAATGTGGTCAATCTTCTATGCCTTCCATCACGGCCACGAGCTCGTGGTCCGCCCAGCCACGCGGCACGTCCTTCACGACCCTTCCGTGGAACATCACCAGCACCCTGTCGCAGATGCGCAGGTCGTCGAGCTCGTCGGAGACCACCACGGCCCCGGCCCCGCGCTCGACCGCGTCCTCGACGGCGCCGAGCAGGGCCTGTTTGGCCTTGACGTCGACGCCGGCGGTCGGGTTGATCACGACCAGCACGGTCGGATCGTCCACGAGTGCCCGCGCGAACACCACTTTCTGCGCGTTGCCCCCGGACAGGTCAGCGACCGGCTGGTCAGGCCCTTCCGTCTTGATGTCGAGATCCCGGATCAGCCGGCCGGCCTTGGCCCGGCGGCGCGCCGGCGACACGAACCCGTACCGGCCCAGCTTGCGCGCGATCGGGAACGTGGCGTTCTCCCCCACCGAGAGCAGCGGGACGAACCCCTCGTGGTGGCGGTCCTCCGGCACGAACCCGAGGCCCGCCCGCATCGCGGCCGGCACGTCACCCGGCCTGACCCGGGTGCCGTTGACCGTGACCGTGCCGGAGTCGGCCTTGCGCAGCCCGACGAGGGTCTCGGCCAGGCCGACCTTGCCGCTGCTCGCGGACCCGGCCAGGCCGACGACCTCGCCCGACTTAACGGAAATATCAATATCTGAGTAGCGGCCGCCGAGCGAGAGGCCCTCGCCCGACAGCACCACCGTGTCGCCGGGCGTGCGGGCGCGCGACTCGTACGCCGCCGTGGCCTCCCCCGTCATCGCGGCGACCAGCTCGTCGTGCGGGAAGCCGGCGACCGGCCTGGTCACGATGTGCCGCGCGTCGCGGAAGACCGTGACGCTCTGGCAGATCTCGTACACCTCGTCGAGGTGATGGGAGATGTACATCATCGTGACGCCCTGCTCGCGCAGCGAGCGCATGCGGGCGAACAGCCGCTCGATGGCCGGCCCGTCGAGCCTCGCGGTCGGCTCGTCCAGGATGATGAACCTGGCGCCGAACGACAGCGCGCGGGCGATCTCCACGAGCTGGCGCTGCTCGACAGTCAGGTCACCGGCCAGCGCCTGGGCGTCGACGTCCACCTCGTACGTCTCCAGCAGCTCACGCGCCCTGGCCCGCAGCGCCCGCCAGTTGATCGTGGCGCCCTTGGCCGCCTGACGGTTGAGGAAGAGGTTCTCCGCGACCGTGAGCGCCGGGATGATCGTGGACTTCTGGTAGACGCAGGCGACGCGCTGCCGCCACGCGTCACGGTCGGCGAGGGCGGGCGCCGGCTCTCCCGAGAACAGCACCTCGCCCTCATCGGCCGGCTGGAGCCCGGTGAGGATCGACACCAGGGTGGACTTACCCGCGCCGTTCCGGCCGACGAGCGCGTGGGTCTCACCCTCGGCGATCGCGATCCCCGCGCCGTTGAGCGCCACGGTCGGGCCGAAGCGCTTGACGACGTTTCGGGCTTCAACGTGATTTTTCATCACTTGACCTGATTACCCCAAAGGCTCTTGTCGTCCACGTTCTCCTTCGTCACGAGCGGCGCGGGGAGCTGGTCCTCCAGGCCGTTCGGGAGCTGGATGATGGTGCTGTCATGGTCGGTGGGGCCGGGCTTGAACGTCTTGCCCTCCAACGCGGCCTTGGCATAGAAGAGCGCGTACTTGGCGTACAGGTCGGCCGGCTGCGACACCGTGGCGTCGATGTCGCCCTTGCGGATCGCCTCGTACTCCTGGGGGATGCCGTCGTTCGACACCACGAAGATGTGCTTGGGGTCGCTCGGCGGGACGAGCAGCCCCTTCTGCTTCAGCGTCTGCAGCGTCGGAGCCAGGTGGACGCCGCCGGCATGCATGTAGATGCCCTTGATGTCAGGGTTCTGCTCCAGACGGGTCTGCAGCATGGACGCGGCCTTGCTGCCCTCCCACTCCGTCGGCTCGCTGAACACCGTGATGCCAGGGAACTTGGTCTTCATGCACTCCAGGAACGCCTCCGACCTGTCACGGCCGTTGATCGAGCTGAGCGCGCCCTGGAGCTGCACGACCTTGCCCTTGCCCCCCAGCTTCTCGCCGAGGAACTCGCAGGCCTTCGTCCCGTACGCGCGGTTGTCGGCGCGTACGACCATGTAGACCTTGCCCTTGTCCGGACGGGTGTCGACGGTCACGACGGGGATCTTCTTGTTCTCCAGCTGCTGCAGGAGATTGGCGACGGCGCCGGTGTCCTGCGGGGCCATGACGATCGCCTTGGCTCCCTGGCCGACCAGCGCCTGCACGTTGTTGACCAGCTTGGCCACGTCGTTCTGCGAGTTCGTGGCAGGCATGAGGTCCACCTTGAGCTCGCCGGCCATCTGGGGGACGTACTTGATGTAGGAGTTCCAGAAGTCGGAGTCGGCGCGCGGGTGGTCGATGCCTATCTTTCCGCCGCCCCCTCCTCCTCCCGACGTTGCGCCTGAGCCACACGCGGTGACGACCGCCAAGAGGGCCGCTGCCGCGACCGCCGATCCGAACTTCATGGGGGGTTACCTTCCTTAGTTGGTCGCCCTGAGGCGGAGCCCCTGCATCCCGCCGTCGACCGCGATCGAGGTCCCGGTGGTCGCACCGGCTTCCGGGCCGGCGAGGTAGGCGATCGCCGCGGCGACCTCCTCCGCGCTGACCAGACGGCCCATCGGCTGCCTGGCGTTGAGTGCGGCACGCTCCGCCTCGGGGTCGTCGGCGGAGTCGAGCAACCTGCCGACCCACGGTGTGTCCGCGGTGCCCGGGTTGACGCAGTTGACCCGGATGCCTTCACGGATGTGGTCCGCGGCCATCGCGAGCGTCAGCGACAGCACCGCGCCCTTGGTCGCGCTGTAGAGCGCCCGCTGCGGCAGCCCCGCGGTGGCCGCGATCGAGCAGGTGTTGACGATGGAGGCGTGCTCGGACCTCCTGAGGTACGGCAGCGCCGCCCGCGCGACCCGGACCATGCCGAGCACGTTGACGTCGAACACCTTCTGCCACTCGCTGTCCGGGTTGTCCTCGATGGTGCCCTGCGCGCCGATGCCCGCGTTGTTGACGAGCACGTCGATGCCGCCGAGGCGGTCGGCGGCCTCCGCCACCGCCGCACGTACCCCGGCGTCGTCCGTCACGTCCACCTTGATCCCGATGAACGGCTCGCCGGGCGGGTTGATGTCGAGGCAGGCGACCTTCATGCCGCGCTCGGCGAGCAGGGTGGCGGCGGCCAGGCCGATGCCGGAGCCGCCGCCGGTGACGATCGCTTTCAGGCTCACGCGTCCCTCCAGATCTCGCCGCCGGGGAAGGTGTGGGCGGCGATCGATTCTGCGTGCATCTCCGCGCTGAAGCCGGGCGCGGAGGGTGCGACGTACCTGCCGTTGCGGATGACGACGGGGTCCACGAAGTGCTCGTGGAGGTGGTCGACGTACTCGATCACGCGGCTGTCCATGGAGCCCGTGACCGCGACGTAGTCGAACATCGACAGGTGCTGCACCAGCTCGCACAGCCCGACACCGCCCGCGTGCGGGCACACCGGCACGCCGAACTTGGCCGCCAGCAGCAGGATCGCCAGGTTCTCGTTGACACCGCCGACCCTGGCCGAGTCGATCTGCAGGTAGGAGATGGCGTTGGCCTGCAGGAGCTGCTTGAACACGATGCGGTTCTGTACGTGCTCGCCGGTGGCCACCGGGATGGGCTCGATCCCCCTGGCGATGGCGGCGTGGCCGAGCACGTCGTCGGGGCTGGTCGGCTCCTCCACCCAGTGGGGGTTGTACTCGCGCAGCGCGTTGATCCACTCGATGGCCGAGCCGACGTCCCAGCGCTGGTTGGCGTCGATCGCGATCGGGAAGTCGGGGCCACAGACCTCGCGGGCCACCCTGAAGCGGCGCCGGTCGTCGTCGAGATCGGCGCCGACCTTGAGCTTGATCTGCTTGAAGCCCTGGTCGAGCGCCTCCTTGCAGAGCCTGCGCAGCTTCTCGTCGTCGTAGCCCAGCCACCCGGGGGAGGTCGTGTAGGCCGGGTAGCCGTCCTCGATGAGCCGGCTTATCCGCTCCTCCTTGCCCTTCTCGGCATTCCTCAGGATCTGAAGGGCTTCGTCGCGCGTGAGGGCGTCGCTCAGGTAGCGGAAGTCAATGAGGTCGACGATCTCCTCGGAGGACATCTCGGACAGCAGCCGCCACAACGGCTTGCCCGCCCGCTTGGCCTTGAGGTCCCACAGGGCGTTGACCACGGCGGAGATCGCCATGTGCATGACCCCCTTCTCGGGGCCCAGCCAGCGCAGCTGCGAGTCGTTGACCATGTCCTTGTAGAGCGCGCCGAGGTCTTCGACGTCCTTGCCGACCACGTACGGCTCGAGCGCGCTGATGGCCGCGGTCTGGATGTCGTTGCCGCGCCCGATCGTGAACGCGAACCCGTGCCCCTCGAACCCGTCATCGGTCTTGAGCACGACATAGGCCGCGGAGTAGTCGGGATCGGGATTCATCGCATCCGAGCCGTCGAGCTCGCGCGATGTCGGGAAGCGCACGTCGTGCGTCTCCATCCCGATGATCCGGTACGAGCCTGGAGTCGTCATGCCTGCCCCACCGTCTGACGCTGCCGGCCGAGCCCTTCGATCTCCAACTCCATCACGTCACCCGCACGCAGGTACGGCTGCCCCGGCATGCCCATCGCCACGCCGGCCGGCGTGCCCGTGTTGATCACATCGCCTGGCTCCAGGACCATGAACTGGCTCAGGTAGCGCACGATCTCGGCCACATCGAAGATCATGTTCTTCGTCTCGCCGTCCTGGCGCGTCTCGCCGTTCACCCAGAGGCGCAGGGCCAGGCTCTGCGGGTCGGCCACCTCGTCCGCCGTCACCAGCCAGGGGCCGAGCGGGTTGAACGTCTCGCACGACTTGCCCTTGTCCCACTGGCCGCCGCGTTCGAGCTGGAACTCGCGCTCGGAGACGTCGTTGGAGATGGCGTACCCGGCGATCACGCCGAGCGCCTCCTCCCGGCTGCCGAGGTAGCGGGCCTCCTGCCCGATGACGATCGCCAGCTCCACCTCCCAGTCGGTCTTCACGCTGCCCCGAGGGACGAGCACCTCGTCGTACGGGCCGATGACGGTGTTGGAGGCCTTCATGAACACGACCGGCTCGGCCGGCACGTCGAGGCCGGACTCGGCGGCGTGGTCGCTGTAGTTCAGGCCGATACAGACGACCTTGCCGGGACGCGCGATCGGAGCGCCGATGCGCAGCCCCTCGGCGTCGACGATGGGCAGGGCACCGCGCTCGAGCGCGTCCCGGACGCGCGCCACTCCCCCGGAAGCGAGGAAAGCCCCATCGATCTCGGGCTCTCCGATGTCGCGCAGGTTACCGGCGTCATCCATGACCACCGGGCGTTCCTGACCGACAGGTCCTACTCGCAGCAGCTTCACACCGCATCCTTCACATATACATCGGATGTCTCGTTTCACGATGCTCGTGCGACCAGCGGGAGCGTGTCAAGGGCGGCGAGAGGGATACCTCCGATCCGTGACCTCGAAAGACATCCTCACGAGCCGGTCGACGCCTGTGAATCGACTTAACCGCTCCGATGGTTACGTTCACATACACGAATGCAAGCCCTCCAAAACATCGGAGGTGAAACCCACCTCAAAGCCCCTCACCAAAGGCGGTTGCGCGCAGGTGACAACTGCGATCAATACCCCTACCCGCCATCAAAACGACACACCCCCCACACCGGGCCAGGAGGCGCAACGCCACACCGGCCGGACGATGTCACGTCACCGCGCCCGCACAGGACCCTGTCGACGCCGGGACCCCATTGGCCCGGCGACATGCGGCCATCGCACACCTACATTCCTCCTTGACGACCGTACAGGGACGTAATAGAACACGTTTCAATAGGACTTAACCAAGCGCTTGATCAAGAGGGTGAATCGGGTGCACATCAACCTCGTCGACAGGGACATTTACGCGACAACCGGACCACCACTCGAGCAGCTCGCCTGGCTCCGCGCGAACTCTCCCGTCCACTGGCACGACGGCGCGCCCGGCTTCTGGGCCGTCACCCGATATGAGGATGTGGTGCACGTATCGCGGCACTCGGACCTCTTCTCCTCGTACCGCAAGCTCGCCCTGTTCGAAGAGCTGACCCAGGAGCAGATCGACCTCCAGCGCCACATGATGCTCAACCAGGACCCGCCCGAGCACACGAGACGGCGTTCGCTGGTCAACCGGGGCTTCACCCCGCGCACCATCGGAAGCCTCGAAGAACACATCCGGGACATCTGCGACGACCTCCTCGACAAGTGCACCGGCGAGATCGACTTCGTCACCGAAGTCGCCGCGCCGCTCCCTCTGTACGTGATCTGCGAGCTGCTCGGCGCGCCCGTGGCCGACCGCGACAAGCTCTTCACCTGGTCCAACCGCATGATCGGCAGCCAGGACCCCGACTACTCGAGCACCCCCGAGCAGGCCTCGGCCGCCGCCATGGAGGTCTACGCCTACGCCAGCGAACTCGCGGCGCGGCGCAAGGCCACCCCGAGGAACGACATCGCCACCAAGCTCCTCCAACCCGACGAGCACGGCGAGACGCTCGACGAGGACGAGTTCCAGCTCTTCGTCCTCCTCCTGGCCGTGGCCGGCAACGAGACCACCCGCAACGCGGCCTCCGGCGGCATGCTCACCCTCTTCGAGCACCCGGACCAGTGGGACCGCCTGGTCGCCGACCCCGCCCTCGCCAAAACCGCCGCCGACGAGATCGTCCGCTGGGTCTCCCCGGTCAACCTCTTCCGCCGCACCTCCACCACCGACCAGGTGCTGGGCGGGCAGGAGATCAAGGCCGACGACAAGGTCGTCGTCTTCTACGCCTCCGCCAACCGTGACCCCTCGGTCTTCTCCGATCCTGAGGTCTTCGACATCACCCGCGACCCGAACCCGCACATCGGCTTCGGGGGCGGCGGCGCCCACTTCTGCCTCGGCAACCACCTGGCCAAACTCGAACTCCGGATCCTCTTCGAACAACTGGCCCGCCGCCGCCCCAACCTCCGCCAGACAGGCCCGGCCCGCCGGTTGCGCTCGAACTTCATCAACGGCATCAAGGAACTTCCCGTCGCAGTCAGCTGACATCTCATCCATCGAGCGGTATGACGCGTGGGTACGGCACGCGCCACCGAGGGGCGCGACGCGTGGGTGCGGCACAAGCCCGCCAAGCGGCGCGACCGGCCCGCGCCGCACACGGGGTGCACCATGCGCCGCCGCTCGTGCGCGTGACGCGCCCACTCGTCGCGGATGGTGCCACGGCACCGCCCTGCCGCAGTGTGGGCGGCGTCGGCATCGCCACCCGACCGCGGGAACCGTAGCCGCGCGGCACCGTGACCACGCCCAGCGCCGTGCCGTGTCGGTCGTCGTCCCGCTCCACGAGCCGGACGGTGAGCCTCCGCCACCAACGCAGGCGACAGACGACGGCCGGACAACCGGAGACGGCGGGCGGCGGTGGATCACCGGAAGCGGGAGCGGCGGCGGGCGGCGCGGATGCGGCCGAGGATGCGGTTGGTGCGTTCCGGCCCCGGCTGCCAGCCGCGCTCGATCAGCGCGTCGGCCACGTGCTGCAGGAGGTCGGCGATCTGGCCGGGGATGACGTCCCTCCGGACGGCGATCACGCGCCAGCCCCGCCTCCGGAGCTCCTCGCGGCGATCGGTGTCGTGTCGCTGGTCGGCGGCCGTGGAGTGGTGCTCCCGGCCGTCGTACTCCACGGCGACCTTGAACTCCTCCCAGCCCAGATCGAGGTACGCGAACCGGTCGCCGTCCGCCTCGACCCTGATCTGGGTGGTGGGCCTGGGAAGCCCGCCCTCGACGAGGATGACCCTGAGCCAACTCTCCCGGGGAGAGGCGGCGCCCCGGTCGGCCAGGGCGAGCGTGTCGCGCAGACACCAGGAGTTGAACGGACGGTGCCACAGGGCTTCGAGATCGACACCCCTGCGCGCGAACTGGTCGAGGACGGCCACCGCCTTCAAGCGAGGCAGCCAGCGGGCGCAGTCGAGAGCCGTGCGCTCGACGGTGGTGAGGCGGACGCCCTTGTGCGTGGCGATGTCCTCCGGCGGAAGGGGTGCCAGGTAGGTGACGCAACCGGGAAGCGCCAGATGGCCGGGGGCGGTCAGCTCTATGGGCCAGTCGGCTTCGCAGGCCTCCAGGACGTCCAGGCCCCAGACGTGGGCGGCCGTCCGGCGGCAGGCGACGGCCTGCGGAACCGCTCGAGTGACCCGGCCGGCCCGCTCGATCAACGAGAGACGAGGGGCCGGAAGAGGGTGACCGTCCGTGGGAGGCCCGTTGGGAGCGGGTGGGAGGTGCGGCATGGCGCCAAGGGTGCTACGGCGCGCTGCCGAGCGGGGCGGCCGAATGGGATTCTGTGGATGAGGGCCGGTCATCCACAGCCACCGAAGGTCAGGGGTGCAGGGAGAGGCCCTTCAGGACCTTGTCCACGCCGTTCTTCGGCCCATGGATCGCCACCCCCACCAGCGCGAGGTCGTCGGCCTCCACCGCCCGCACGGCCGCCCGGTTGTCCGCGTCGTGCCCCGTCTTGAACATCTCCTCGATGTACACGGCGACGTCCATCCCGCGCCCCATCGCCTTCTCGCGGACGCCCCGCAGCTCCGTCAGATCAGCCGCATAGACCAGCACCGGCTGCCGGATCATCGGCAGGTACGAATGGCCCGACCCGTCCTCGTACGGCTCCCCCATGACCCCCGGCACCCCGCCCGCCACGGCGCTGGACAGGAAGGCGGTGACGTTGAGCTTCTGCCATGCGGCCAGATCCGCGCGGACCACAATGCCGATCTTGGTATCGAAACGCATGTCACCAGTGTCCGCCCCCTGTCCAAATCGCGTCTTGCACGCTGGTGCGGTACCGCTACGCCGCGAAGACCGGCTGCCAGTCGGGCACCTCGTGGTAGCGCCGCAGCTCCGCGACCCCGGCCAGGATCCCGCCCCACGCCGCGTACGGAGGCCGTTCCGCGTCGAACCCGCTCTGCACCAGCGTCAGCCGGGTCCTGCCCTCCGACCCCTCCAGCTCCCACGTCCCGACCCCGGTGCCGCCCCAGTCCAGGGAGAACTTCCGGCCGGGCTCGAGCTCGAGCACCTTGGCCGGGCTCGGGTCGTTGGCGAGGCCGCCCATCGCGAACCGGCCGCCCACGTACGGCTCGATCTCGATCGGGAAGCCGAACCACTTGGTCACCGCCTCCGAGTCGATCAGCGAGTCGAACACCTGCGCCGGCGGCGCGTCGATCGTGACCCCGGCACGCAGGTCCGCAGAGGTGTAGTCGACCTTGGGCGTGAGCTCGCGTCCCTCGAAGTGCTCGGCCAGGTTGGCGAGGGCCTGGCACCAGTACGTCTGCAGCACCCCTCGGATGCTCTTGCCGGTGATGGCGTCCTGGAAGTCGAAGTGCGTCTGCGACAACGACACAACGGTCGCGTCCCCGTCCTCCGTTAACTGGAACTCGGCGGTGGTCTCCTCGCCGTCCAGCAGCCACGCGAACCGCACCGTACGCTCGTCGGCATGCAGCAGCCGCTGGTGCGGCGCGTCCCCCTCAGGCGTCGTACGCCCCCAGAACCCGAACCGGTCGGGCAGCTCCACCTCGGCGTGCTCCGCGAGCCAGATCCGCAGCGCGGCCGGGTCGGTGAGCGCGTGGCGGACCTCCTTGAGCGGCGCCTGAACGCGGGCACGAAGAATCATGGGCTCGGTCATGGTCACTTCCTCCTCTGAAAACCGTCAGGGGCCTTCCGTGGCCCCGGGCTGGTCGGCGGCTTTGGGATAGCAGGCGACGGCCAGCTTGAACGCGTCCCCTTCCGCCCCGCCGTACCGCGTGAACAGGTCCTGCAGCATCGTCTGGAGATCGTTCAAGAACTCCTGACGCCTCTCGGGCAGCACGTGGATCTCCCCGGACAGCCCGATCGACGGGAGCTCGGGCGCGCGCCTGTCGAGTGCCGCGACGTCCGCCTGGACCTCCTCCATGAGGTCCAGGAGGTAGCCGAGGCTCAGCTCGTCACGGGCCTTGCGCAGCCCGATCCGGCCGACCAGCCGGGGCGACAGCCAGTACGAGCGCGCGCTGGCCTGGTAGATGCCCTCGTGGACCCCGCGCACCTTGCGCTCCGACACCAGGTCCACGAGGCCCGCCTCGACCAGCCGCTTGACGTGGTAGTACACCCGCTGCGGCGTCTGGCCGAGCCGTTCGGCGACCTCTGAGCACGTACGCGGCTCGGCCAGCTGCCGCAGCACCTCCACGCGCTGCGGCTTGAGCAGCGCCTCGGCCTGCTCGATCTCTTCCAGGTACAGGACGTCTCTCATCGCAAAAACAATCCTTTACGTAAAAATCTGTTTTGTCAATGGCGATCGAGAAGCGAAGAGATGGCATATGACTTGCCCCAGGCGGCTACCGCGAGGCGATCATGAAGACACCGGAGCTCACGGCCAGGAATCCTCGTACGGGTCGGCCCCGTCCGACAGGAGCCGCAGGTCGGATTCGACCATCATCGCGACCAGCTCGTCGAACGACACACCCGGCTCCCACCCCAGCTGCGCCCGCGCCTTCTTCGGATCCGCGCACAGCAGGTCCACCTCGGCCGGACGGTGCAGCGTCTGGTCGGTCACCACGTACCGCTCCCAGTCCAGCCCGGCGGCCGCGAACGCCGCCTCCACCAGCTCCCTGACCGACTTCATCCGCCCGGTCCCGATCACGTAGTCCTCGGGAGTGGCCGCCTGCAGCATCAGGTGCATGGCCTTCACATAGTCGCCGGCGAACCCCCAGTCCCGACGGGCCTCCAGGTTCCCCAGCCGCAGCTCCGTGGCCAGCCCCAGCTTGATCCGGGCCACCCCCAGCGACACCTTCCTGGTGACGAACTCGGCCCCCCGGCGCGGCGACTCGTGGTTGAACAGGATGCCGGACACGGCGAACATCCCGTACGACTCGCGGTAGTTCTGGGTGAGGAAGTGCCCGTACGCCTTGGCCACCCCGTACGGCGAGCGCGGGTGGAAGGCGGTGCGCTCGTTCTGCGGCGTCTCGCTGACCTGGCCGAACATCTCAGAGGAAGAAGCTTGATAAAAGCGGATCTGTCCGGATGAGCCCGAGCCCCGCGACGCCCCCGAGCACACCCGGATCGCCTCCAGCATGCGCAGCACGCCCATCCCGGTCACCTCGGCCGTGAGCTCCGCCTGCTCCCACGACATCGGCACGAACGAGATCGCCCCGAGGTTGTACACCTCGTCCGGCTGAACCCGTTCCACCGCCGAGATCAGGGACCCCTGGTCCAGCAGGTCTCCCCGCACGACCTGGACGTCGGTGAGCAGCTTGCGCATCCGGGAGACCCGCGGGTTCGCCTGCCCCCGGGCCAGCCCCCATACCTCATAGCCCTGTTCGAGCAGGTGCTCCGCCAAGTAGGAACCGTCCTGGCCGGTGATGCCGGTAATCAGAGCGCGCCTGGCCAAGGGTCCTCCAACTATTGCGTACCGCATCCCTTTGGCACGGGAATGTACAGGTAAGCGCACTGACAGGGCATCAGAGCACCTAGAACGTGTTCCACCGAACCACGCTCGGTTACAGCAACGTCGCAGTTCGCACGACGTGTGACGGCTAATGTGAACAATTCCAGGCGACCTACCGAATGGTAGCCTTCTCGGACTAAGGTCATCTTCACGGTACACGCCCGTCTCTGGGCCAAACCGGCGGGGAAAGGGGTGTCCGTGCAGGAGGAGGAAGGCAGGCTGCGGGTAGCGCTGCTGTCCTATCGCAGCAAGCCCACCTGTGGCGGTCAGGGCGTCTATCTCCGCCACGTCAGCCGCGAGCTGGTCGCGCTCGGCCACCACGTCGAGGTGTTCTCCGGACAGCCCTATCCCGAGCTGGACGAGGGCGTCATCCTGCGCGAGGTGCCCAGCCTCGACCTCTACCGCGACGAGGACCCGTTCAGAACCCCCAAGCTCGACGAGTACCGCGACTGGATCGACTGGCTGGAAGTCGGGACGATGTGGACGGCCGGGTTCCCCGAGCCGCTGACGTTCACGCTGCGGGCCTACCGCGAGCTGAAGAAGCGCGTCGGCGACTTCGACGTCGTCCAGGACAACCAGACCCTCGGGTACGGCCTGCTGGGCATCCAGCGGATGTTTCCCGTGGTCGGCACCATCCACCACCCGATCAGCGTCGACCGGCGCATCGAGCTCGAGGCCGCCACGGGCGGCAAGAGGCTGAGCCTGCGCCGCTGGTACGGGTTCGTGAAGATGCAGGCACGCGTCGCGCCCCGGCTGAGTCCCATCCTGACCGTCAGCGAGTCGTCGCTGGCCGACATCCACCGCGACTTCAACGTCCCCCAGGCGAACATGCGCCTGATCCCCCTCGGGGTCGACACCCGCTACTTCCACCCGCGCCCGGACATGCCCAGGCGCAAGGGCTCGATCGTGGCGGTGGCCAGCGCGGACTCGCCGATGAAGGGCGTCGCGACACTGCTGCGCGCGGTCGCCAAGCTGGCCACCGAGCGCGACGTGAACCTCACCGTCGTCAGCCGCCCCACCCCCGGCGGCCCCACTGAGCAGCTCGTCCAGGAGCTCTCGCTGCAGGACCGCGTGCGTTTCGTGCACGGCATCTCCGACGAGGAGCTGGGCGAGCTGGTCGCCACCTCGGAGATCTCGGTCGTCCCCTCGCTCTATGAGGGATTCTCGCTGCCCGCCGTCGAGCACATGGCCTGCGCCACCCCCCTGGTGGCCAGCCGTACGGGGGCGCTGCCCGAGGTCGTGGGCGACGCGGCCATCCAGGTGACCCCCGGCGACCCCGAGGAGCTGGCGTCGGTGCTGCGCCGCCTGCACGACTCCCCCGAGGAGCGCGAACGGGTGGGCAAGGCCGGATACGACCGCGTCATGGAGCGCTACACCTGGCACGTCGTGGCCAGGAGAACCGTCGAGGCGTACCGCGAGGCCATCGCGAACCACAAGAGGAGAGGCTGACCAGTGCTGACCGTGGACTTCGCCCGGCTCCCCGTCGGCCCCGGCGTACGCGTGCTCGACCTGGGCTGCGGCGGCGGCAGGCACGCCTTCGAGGTGCTGCGCCGGGGAGCGGACGTGATCGCGTTCGACATGGACCAGTCGGAGCTGGACGGCGTGGCGGCCATGTTCGCGGCGATGGACAAAGAGGGCGAGGTGCCGCCGGGCGCGAGTGGGCAGACCGTCCAGGGCACGGCTCTGGACATGCCGTTCGAGGACGGCAGCTTCGACCGGGTCATCGCGGCCGAGGTGCTGGAGCACATCCCCGACGACATGGCGGCCATGCGCGAGATCTTCCGCGTGCTCAAGCCGGGCGGAACGGCGGCCGTGACCGTGCCGAGCTTCCTGCCCGAGCGCATCTGCTGGGCGCTGGACGAGGCCTACCACACGGCCCCCGGCGGACATGTCCGGATCTACACGCTGGCCGAGCTCTCGGCGAAGCTGAAGGCCACCGGGTTCGAGATCGGGCCCCACCACCACGCCCACGGGCTGCACGCGCCGTACTGGTGGATCAAGTGCGCCGTCGGCGTCGGCAACGACGACCACCCGCTCGCCAAGGCGTACCACGAGCTGCTGGTCTGGGACATCATGAAGCGCCCCGCGGCGACGAGGATCGCCGAAGCCGTGCTCAACCCGATCATCGGCAAGAGCGTGGTCCTGTACGTCAGGAAGCCATGATCTCCCGCGCGGAGGTCGTGCGGACGGCCGAGAGCATCGCGGCGATACAGCAGGACGACGGCGGCGTGCCGTGGCCGGAAGGCCACGTCGACGCCTGGAACCACGTCGAATGCCTGATGGCCATGGCCGTCGCGGGCCTCGGGGAGCCCGTACGGCGCGGCTACGCGTGGCTGGCCCGCCACCAGCGCCCCGACGGCTCCTGGCCGATGAAGCTGGTCGACGGCGTGCCCACAGAGCTGGGCTGCGAGAGCAACCACGCCGCCTACGTCGCCGCCGGACTCTGGCACCACCATCTCGTCACCGGCGACCAGGCGTTCACCGAGGAGCACTGGCCCATGGTGAAAGCCGCGCTCGACTACGTGGCCGGGCTGCAGACGGAGCGGGGCGAGATCGTCTGGGAGCGCGACGCCCGCGGCAGGGCCTCGACGTACGCGCTGCTCACCGGGTGCTCCTCCATCCACCAGGGGCTGCGCTGCGGCGTGCTGCTCGCCGACCACCTGGGCGATCCGCAGCCGCACTGGGAGCTGGCCGCCGACCGGCTGGCCCACGTGCTGGCAGCCCATCCCGAGGCGTTCACCGACAAGAGCCGCTTCTCCATGGACTGGTACTACCCGGTGCTCGGGGGCGCGGTGCGCGGGCGGCAGGCGTTCGAGCTGCTGGAACGGGAGTGGGCGACGTTCGTGGTGCCCGGGCTCGGGATCAGGTGCGTGTCCGACCAGCCGTGGGTGACGGGGGCGGAGACGTGCGAGCTGGTGCTGGCGCTCGACGCCCTGGGGGACCGGGAGCGGGCGGTCACGTTGTTCGGGGACGTGCAGCATCTGCGGCACGAGGACGGCTCGTACTGGACGGGGTGGCAGTTCGCGAACCGCAAGCACTTCCCCCACGAGCGGTCCGGGTACACGGCCGCCGCGGCCGTCCTGGCGGCGGACGCGCTGCTGGAGCTGACACCGGGATCGGGGCTGTTCCGTGACATCGCGGGGACGGCCGTGTCCGACCCGGAGAGCTGCGGGTGTGCCGCCGGCACCGGGCTCGTTCGGCTGGAGGACCTCTGACCTCGCCTGGCCCACGGGGCACAAGCGCTTTTGCGGGTTCTTTGCCCCCGAAATCCGGTGCGTCGCCGAGGATCGCCGCAATGGGCTTACTAGCTTCGGAGTGACTCGTACGAGGCGTCTTCGGGGGAAGCGTGGGCGACGCGGGCACAACCTTGCTCTTGGATCAGGTCAGGACCGAGCCGACATTGTCCACGGCGACAGGGCTGCGGAGGTTTCTGGCCAAGGATCCGCTGGAGTCCGATCTGAGCCGACGACGGTTCCGGGTCAGAGGCGGGCTCTCCCGGACGGCATTCACCAACGCCGAAAGCTCATACGTTTTCGGCTTCAACGCGGTGATGTCCCGGGAAGTCGAGAAGATCGAGGAAATAACGCCGGATCAGCGGCCCTTCGGCTACGAGGGGGCCGCGGCCGCCTGCACCGTGCTCGACCTGCTCACGCTGACGCGCGGCAGACGTCTTCACGAGCTGCTGACCGGCCCCGCCCAACATCATCGCCACGCCGCCTACCTGGGAGCCGGTCGCGCGTACGCACTGCTGCGGCTGCGCCCCATGCGGGGAGCGAGGCGGGCGCACCCGGTGCTGCGGTGGCTGGCGGTGGACGGGTTCGGCTTCCAGTGGAGCCTGACCAGGGCCGATCGCATGGTGGGCGAGCGTATGATGCCCGACCTGCTGACCAGGGCGCACTGTGCGGTGTTCGACCAGGGGCTGGGACGGCTGCTCTGGTACCACGACTGCGCCGCGCCCGACGACGTCGCCGCCAGGATCGGCGGCTACCCGCCGGGGCGGCGGGCCGATCTGTGGAGCGGGGTCGGGTTCGCCGCCACGTACACCGGCGGTGCCGAGTCCGAAGAGCTGTGGTGGCTGAGCGAGCACGCCGGGGCCGACGGGTTCCGCGCCCATCTGGCGCAGGGCTGCGCGTTCGCCGTGGCCGCCAGGCTACGCTCGGGGACGCTGCCGGACCACACGGCGCAGGCGGTGCCGATCCTGGCGGGGGCCGGCCCGGAGGAGGCCGCGTCGTGGACGGACGAGGCGCTCATCGCG
The DNA here is from genome assembly GCF_040674955.1 of Nonomuraea sp. NPDC049695. Classification (NCBI taxonomy): domain Bacteria; kingdom Bacillati; phylum Actinomycetota; class Actinomycetes; order Streptosporangiales; family Streptosporangiaceae; genus Nonomuraea; species Nonomuraea sp. NPDC049695. The sequence continues at coordinate 185,158 of NZ_JBFANV010000004.1, forward strand.
CTCGGGCACGAGGCGCACACGCACGAGGACTTCCAGCACTGGCAGTCCCAGACCCGCCGCTCCTGGACCCGCCGCCACCGCTACTGAGACGCCACTCAGACCTGCCTGGCCGCGGGCATGGCGGCCGCCCAGGCCGCTCACGTGGGACCAGCACGGCTCACGTCGAACCGGCGCGGCTCACGTCAGACCGGCGCCAGGGAGGCGTGAGCGGCACGCTCAGAGCCGGCACGGCCGGGGAGAGCCGACCCCGTCAGATCCCGGGGCCGACGCGTTCCAGCACGCGCAGCGAGCCCTCCACCGACACCTCCCTGAACGCCCCCGACCGCAGCGCCCGCTGGTAGATCCGGTACGGCGCCTGCCCCCCGTCGGCGGGATCGGGATAGATGTCGTGGAACACCACCGCACCACCCTCCATGACGTGCGGCGCCCACCCCTCGTAGTCCCGGGTCACGGGCTCCTCCGAGTGTCCCCCGTCGATGAACAGCATGCCCAGAGGCGTGTTCCAGAGCGCGGCGACCTGCTCCGACCGGCCCACGATCGCGATCACCTCGTCCTCGAGCCCGGCCGCCGCGATCGTCGTCCTGAACGTCGGCAACGAGTCCATCTTCCCGAACCGGTGATCCACCAGCGTCGGATCGTGATGGGCCCATCCGGGCTGGATCTCCTCCGAGCCCCGGTGATGGTCCACGGTGACGACCACGGACCCGGCCTGCCTGGCCGCCGCGCCGAGGTAGACGGCCGACTTGCCGCAGTAGGTGCCGATCTCGCAGATCGGCCCGAGCTTGCCGTACTGGCAGGCCGCCTCGAACAGGGCCAGCCCCTCGTCGGCCGGCATGAATCCCTTGGCGTGCTTGGCTGCGTGGCGCAGCTCTGACGGCATCGACATAGGGATGCACCCTAGCCGAACCGAATAACATTCCAGGAGCCCCCTTGCAGGGCCGTTCTGAAACCTGTTCTACTTACAACGTGAATCAGCGCGCTCGCATCGCGATGTCGGACGACGACGTCACCGCGTTCCTCGAGAGCTCACGCAAGCTGCAGCTGGCCACCATCAACCCGGACGGCATGCCGCACCTGGTGACCATGTTCTACGGGCTCGACGAGGGGCGCATCACCTTCTGGACCTACGCGAAATCCCAGAAGGCCCGCAACCTGGCGCGCGACCCCCGGGTGAGCTGCCTGGTCGAGACCGGCGACGATTACGGCGAGCTGCGCGGCGTCCTGGTGTACGGGAAGGCCGAGCGGGTGGACGACCGCGATCGCGTCATGGAGGTCGGCCTGATGGTCGCCCGCCGGATGACTCCGGGCGTACCGGACGAACTGCTGCTCCCGTACGTGGAGCAGACCGGGCGCAAGCGGGTTGCGTACGTCGTCGAGCCGACGAAGGTGGTCTCATGGGATCACAGGAGGCTCACATGAAAGTCAAGGTCGACGAGCTGGTCTGCGAGGCCAACGCCGTGTGCATGGGGCTCGCGCCGGAGGTGTTCGAGGTGGACGACGACGACCAGCTCCACATCCTGCTGCCGGAACCACCCCCCGAGTTGCAGGACCGCGTCCGCCACGCGGTCAGGTCCTGCCCCAAAGCCGCTCTGTCCCTCGAGGAATAGCCAGCCCTACGCCTGAGTTCGAGGAGGAACCCCATGCGCGCCGCGATCCTGCACGCCGTAGGCAACGACAAGCTGGACATCCGCGACGACGTCACCCTGGCCCCCGTCGGGCCGGCGGACGTACGCGTACGGATCAAGGCCACGGGCGTCTGCCACTCGGACCTGTCGGCCATGACCGGTGTCCTGCCGCAGCCCGTGCCGTTGGTGCTCGGGCACGAGGGCGCGGGCGAGGTGGTCGAGGTCGGCGAGCACGTCACCTCGCTCAAGCCGGGCGACCACGTGGTCATCAACTGGCGGCCGGGCTGCCAGGAGTGCGACCTGTGCCTGGGCGGCCAGCCGTACCTGTGCATCAAGTACGTGGTCGAGGCGTTCACCAAGGGCAACTTCCGCTTCGGGGGCGACGGGGCGACGGCGTTCGGGATGGCCGGGTGCGGCACCTGGGCCGAGGAGATCGTCGTGCCGTGGCAGGGCGCGATCAAGATCGACGAGGACGTGTCGTGGGAGGCGGCGGCCTTGATCGGCTGCGGCATCACGACCGGCGTGGGCGCCGCGATCAACACCGCCAAGGTGCGTCCGGGCTCGACGGTCGCGGTGATCGGCTGCGGCGGCGTCGGCCTCTCGGTCATCCAGGGCGCCCGCCTCTCCGGCGCCCGTATGATCCTCGCGGTCGACCCCCTGGGGTCCAAGCACGAGCTGGCCAAGAAGGTGGGCGCGACTCACGCGGTGACCCCGGAGCAGGTCCCGGAGGCCCTCAACGAGCTCACCGCCGGCGCGGGCTTCGACTACGGCTTCGAGGTGGTCGGCAAGTCGGCCACGATCCAGAGCGCCTGGCAGCTCACCCGGCAGGGCGGCGACGTCATCGTGGTCGGGGCGGGCGCGGTGGACGACATGGTGTCGATCTCGGCGTTCAGCCTGCTGTTCGAGGGCAAGAACCTGCTGTCCAGCCTGTACGGGGAGGCCGACGTGCGGCACGCCTTCCCCTACTTCGCCAAGCTCCACAAGGCCGGCAAGCTGGACCTGGAGTCGATGATCAGCGCCCGCATCCGCCTGGCCGACCTCAACGACGCCGTGGAGGCGCTGCGGGGCGGCGAGGTGCTCCGCCAGATCGTCGTCATGGACTGACCTTTCGGGAGCCGGCCGCGAGGAGCGTGCGCTCTCGCGGCCGGCGAGCTGCTGATCAGTGGCGGTAGATGACCGCTCTCTGCCCATCGCAGCAGTTCGCCGACCCGGCCAGCAGAAGTGTCGAGGTACCGGGGACGCGGGCCAACGCGTAATCGTTCCAGTCCTCGCTCACCGGGCCGCCGACGTTGAGGTACAGGCGTGTCCATGTACGCCCGTCGTAGTGCAGCAGCATGATCCGTGATGCTTGGGGCATGCCGTACTCCCACACGTCGTTGGTGCCGACCACCCACACGTCGTCGGGGCCTAAGGCGGTCACGCTGTGCAGAGCGCCCTGCCAGTCGGGCAGTTCGACCTGCTTCCAGGAGGTGCCGTCCCAGTGCAGCACCAACAGCCGGCCGCTGCCGCTCTCCCGGCAGAGCACCTGGGTGCCGCGCTCACCCACGGCCCAGACATCGGAGGGACTGTTCTGCCAGATGCTCCGGACGGCGCCGGTGCCCAGCTCCGGCAGGGGCATCTCCACGGGTGAGCTCCGGAAGGACTCCCTGTGCCAGATCGCCGGACGCGAGCCGGCGCATCCTGTACGCGTCCGGCTCCCACCGATCCAGGTGTGCCCGGCGCCGGAGTCCACGGCAGCGAAGCTTCCTGCCTGCTTGAGCTCCTGTTTGCCGAAGCGCGTGCCGTCCCACGACAGCAGCACGGGGGTTTCGTAGTTGTCGCCACCGCTCAAGACGCTTCGTGATCCGATCAGTACGGCCCGCTTGCCGTCCACGGCCACATCGCTCAGGGCGTATCCCGTCGCCTTGCCAAGAGGAGTGCCAAGAGGGGTGAACGCCCTCCAGACGCGACCATCCCAATGCAAGGCGAAAGGAGCGTCCTCGTCGCCGCGCGCGTTCCCCACAGCCCAGACGCTGTTTGGACCGTCGGCGTCGATACCCTCCAGCGGGGTGTCGATCGCAGCCGGAAAACGTTCCGACATGTTCTCCACCACACGCCAACGCCCACCGTCCACGCGCAAGAGCACGCCCTCGGCCGGCTCGTCCTCCGCATCGGCGTAGTATCCGACGGCCCACGCGGTGTCCGGGCCCGTTGCCACGACATCTCTCAGCGACGTCGCCACCCGCTCGTCCCGCGCCACGATCTGCCGCCATCCGACCGCCTCCATCCCCTCCTCCTTGGGCGGCTCGGGCGTCACCGCCGGGAGCATGGTCACAGTCGGTGCGGGGCTCGCGGTGAGTTCCGGCTCACCCGTGCACGCCACCAGCACGAGCAGGCAGGACAGCACCACTATTGCCGTCCGGCGTCCCTTCACGGTACGAAGCTGACCACTTGCGAAGCCATGACGGTGGCCATCGGGAGCAAGACCGACAAAGACCCGCGGAACATCAGAACTCCCGATTCTCAGAGGATCAGGTCGTCAAAGATACACAGTTCTGTAGCGCGAGCTCGGTTATCTGGGATGCTTCGCCCTGGTACGGGGCATCCCATCCTGCAGCATTGAGGCCGGATCGGTGGTTCAGCGGTCGGCGCGGATCAGCGGCAGGCCACGTCCTCGATCAGGCGCCGGCCGTTGTACTGGGGACCGCCGGGATCGTCAGGACCCGAGTAGTCACCGTGTTTGGCGAGGATGCTTACACAATGGTGCTTGCCGTAGACCCTCACCGGCCCCGCGTAGTACTTGAAGTGCCCGTCGTCCGCCTCGATGTTGTCCTTGACGACCTCCGACGGCCACGTGTCGTTCCACATGGTGATGGCCATCGGCGTGCGCTCGCCGTACCTCGATTGGCCGGGACGCTTGGCGAGGACGGCGCAGTTCCAGCCGGTACGGGCGTTGTAGTACAGCTTGATGTCGCTGAGGTAGTAGTACTTGTGCGTGATCTCGTCCTTCAGCGGCAGGGGCCAGCTCTTCACCAGTGACCCGGTGCAGCCGTACCCGCCCGCGCTCGCCGACGCGGAGCCGCCCACCTGCAGGGCCAGGACACAGACGATCGGGAGCAAGACCGACAGAGACCTACGGAACATCACAGCTCTTGGCTGTCGCAAGATCATGCCGACCAAGATACACAATTCCGGAGCACGTGCTCTGTTATAGTGGTGGACATGCCTCGTCCTCGGGTCCACGATCTTGATCGTTTGCTGGACGTCGCCGAGCAACTGGTGGCCGACGGCGGTCCCGAGCGGTTCACGGTACGAGCGCTGGCGACGGCCTCCGGGGTGTCGAACGGCGCGATCTACCACGCGTTCGGGTCGCTACCGGTGCTGCTCGGCCGGCTGTGGCTGAGAGCGGCGGGAGATTACCTGGACCTGCAGACCGAGCTCGTCGACGCGGTACACGGAGGCGACCGCGAGGCGGCAGTCGAGGCGGTGGCGGCGGCGGCGAGCACCCCTGCGGTGTTCGCCGACCGCCGGCCCGCCGCCGCCCGCATGCTCGTGGCGGTGCGCCGTGACCAGTTGCTGGGTCCCGAGGTGCCGCAGGAGCTGGCCGAGGCTATGTTCGCCCTGGACAAGCGGTTGGTGGCGCTGCTGACCCGCCTGTCGCGGGCGCTGTGGGACCGAGCTGACGGGGCCAGCGTCGAGGTGGTGACGCTCTGCGTGGTGGACCTGCCGACCGCCGTGTTCCGCCGAGCGCTGGCCGAGCCGACCACGGACGGCAGGCCCGTGATCGGAGCCGACAGCCGAGAGCGCCTGAAGGCGGCCGTCCGCGCGGTGCTCGCCCTTCCGCCGCCTCCACGGGCCGTGCGGCCATCTGGCGGTTGACGCGTCGACGACCTTCTTGCCGGAACTGATGGACAAGGATCCGACATCGCATTGATCGCTGTAAGAAGATCAGCGGCTCTGTGCGCGCTCAAAGGTCAAGACCAAGGCCCACTGGAGAACCGGTCATGTAGTGATCAGACGCGCTCCCGTCAACTTCTCAAGGGCCGCAAACGCATCCTCCCGACCGGTCAATCAATGACGACTTCGCCTCAGGCCGACGCCGGGGGTGCGCGAGGGGCGGGAGCCTCCTGGGGGGCGCTGCCTGGAGCTCCGTGCGCGCAGCGCCGCCCTTGGGGAAGGCCTTGCTGTCGGCCCCCTACGTCGTCGAGAAGGCGGCGTCGAAGGCGGTGGCCGGTGGGGTGATGGAGTTGAGCTTGCGGATGTACGCCAGAGCCTCCCTGGCCCCGTCGAGGCGGTCCATCCCCGCGTCCTCCCACTCGATCGAGATCGGCCCGTCGTAACCGATCGAGTTCAGGGCACGGAAACAGTCCTCCCACGGCACGTCACCCCGCCCCGTCGAGACGAAGTCCCAGCCGCGGCGCATGTCCGCCCACGGCAGATGCGAGGACAGGCGGCCCTTGCGGCCGTCCCCGACGCGCATGCGCGTGTCCTTGCAGTCCACGTGGTAGATCCGGTCCTTGAAGTCCAGGATGAACCCGACCGGGTCCAGGTCCTGCCAGACCATGTGCGACGGGTCCCAGTTCAGGCCGAACGCGGGACGGTGACCGATCGCCTCCAGCGTCCGCTGGGTCGTGTAGTAGTCGTAGGCGATCTCGCTCGGGTGGACCTCGTGGGCGAAGCGGACCCCGACCTCGTCGAAGACGTCGAGGATCGGGTTCCAGCGATCCGCGAAGTCCTGGTAGCCGGCCTCCACCATCGAAGCGGGCACCGGCGGGAACATGGCCACCGTGTGCCAGATCGACGACCCGGTGAAGCCCACCACCGTGTCCACGCCCAGCAGCGAGGCCGCCCGGGCCGTGTTCTTCATGTCCTCCGCCGCGGCCTGGCGTACCGACTCCGGGTCGCCGGAGCCCCAGATGCGGGCGGGCAGGATGGACTTGTGGCGCTCGTCGATGAGGTCGCAGACGGCCTGGCCGACGAGGTGGTTGGAGATGGTCCAGACCTTGAGTCCGTGCTTGTCGAGCTGAGCGCGCTTCTGCTCCACGTACGACGGGTCCGCCACGGCCTGGGCCACGTCGAAGTGGTCGCCCGAGCAGGCGATCTCCAGGCCGTCGTAGCCCCATTCGGCCGCCAGCCTGCACACTTCCTCGAACGGCAGGTCGGCCCACTGCCCCGTGAACAGGGTGACAGGTCGCATGCGTCAGTCCTCCACGTTCGTGTAGCGGCTGCCCTCAGCCGCGCTCTGCTCGACCGCCTCCAGCACCCGCTGCACCCGCAGCCCGTCCGCGAACGACGGCGACGGCTCGGCCCCGGTGGCGACCGCCTCCAGGAAGTCCTTGATCTCGTGGGTGAAGGTGTGCTCGTAGCCGAGCCCGTGCCCGGGCGGCCACCAGGCGCCCACGTACGGGTGCTCGGGCTCGGTGACCAGGATCCGCTCGAAACCGCCGCCTCCGGAGCTGAACCAGAGCTCGTTCATGGCCTCGAAGTCGAACGCCAGGCTGCCGAGCGAGCCGTTGATCTCGATGCGCATCGCGTTCTTGCGCCCGTTGGCGAAGCGGGTGGCCTCGAACGAGGCCAGCGCGCCGCCCGACAGCCGGCCGATGAACAGGGCGGCGTCGTCCACGGTGACCTGCCCCATGGACTCCGCCCGCGAGGCGCCCAGTCCCGCGGACTCCGCGGCCAGCGGGCGTTCCTTGATGAACGTCTCCGTCAGCGCCGAGACGCCCACGATGTTCTGCCCGGTGATGAACTGCGCCGCGTCCACGATGTGCGCGCCGATGTCGCCCAGCGCGCCCGACCCGGCCTTGTCCTTCTGCAGCCGCCAGACCAGCGGGAACTCCGGGTCGACGATCCAATCCTGCAGGTACGCCGCCCGCACGTGCCTGATCTCGCCGAGCCGGCCCTCCTCGACGAACCGGCGGGCGAGCGCGATCGCGGGCACCCGCCGGTAGTTGAACGCCACCATGCTCCTGCCCGTCGCGGAGGCCGCGGCCCGGACCATGGCCTCGGCCTCCTCGACGGTGTTGGCCAGCGGCTTCTCGCAGATCACGTGCTTGCCCGCCTGCAGCGCGGCGATGGCGATCTCGGCGTGCGAGTCGCCGGGCGTGCAGATGTCGACGATCTGCACGTCGTCACGCTTGATCAGCTCTCTCCAGTCGGTCTCGACATCGGCCCAGCCGAGCTGCGCCGCGGCGGCCTCGGTGCGCTCCTTCGACCGGCCGGCGATCACCGCCATGCGCGGCGTCAGCGGAAGGTCGAAGAAGGCTCCCACGCTCCGCCAGGCCTGGGAGTGAACGCGGCCCATGAAGGCGTAGCCGATCATGCCTACGCCGATGGTGGTCTTGTCTGACATGCAATCCCCGATCAGGATTCGAAGCCGAGCGCCAGGTACTTCTCGACGTTGTCCTTGGTGATGGTCTCGGATGCGAGCGTGATCGACTGCGGAACCTGGTTCTCCACCAGATCACTCATGCCCTTCCCCTGTGCTATCAGACGCGCGAGTTTGATCGCCGAGGAGGCCATCGTTGGGCTGTAGGTGACCGTGGCCTTGAGCACCGACGTGCCCGACTGGATCTCCTTCATCGCGTTCAGCGACCCGGCGCCGCCGACCATGATGAACTCGTTCCTGTTCGCCTCCTTGATGGCGGCGAGCACGCCGATGCCCTGGTCGTCGTCGTGGTTCCACATGGCGTCGATCTTCTTGTGCGCCTGGAGCAGCGAGGTGGCCACCTGGTTGCCGGTCTCGACGGTGAACTTGGCGTCCTGCTTGGCCGCCACGCTGAACCCGTACGTCTTCAGCGCGTCCGCGAACCCCTTGCTGCGGTCCTGCGTCAACGGCAGCGTGGCGATGCCCTGGATCTCGACGATGACCGGGTTGGCCACGCCCTTGTCCTTGAGCTGCTTGCCGATGTAGTGCCCGGCCGCGACGCCCATGCCGTAGTTGTCGCCGCCGATCCAGGTCCGGTACGCCAGCTTGTCGGGGAAGACGCGGTCGAGGTTGATGACCGGGATCCCCGCCTGGGTCGCCTGCAGCGCGACCTGGTTCAGCTGCTGGCCGTCGTTGGGCAGGATGACCAGCGCGTTCACCTTGGCGGCGATGAGCGACTCGACCGCCGAGATCTGCTGGTTGATGTCGTTGGTGGGTTCGACGGGCTTGAAGTCGACGTCGGAGTACTGCTTCGCGGCACTCTCGGCGTTCTTGGCGATGGCCGCGATCCAGCCGTGGTCGGCGGCGGGCGCGGAGAAGCCGATCGTGACCTTCTGGCCGGCCTCGTCGTTGCCGCTCGCGGCGGGGGCGGGAGCGGCGGCCGCGCTGGAGGGCGCCGCCGCGGGCTCGTTGCTGGTGCAGCCGGCCGCTAAGAGTACGGCCCCGCCGACGAGGAATCCCCTGCGCGCGACGTTCTCACTCATGGTGCTCTCTCCTTCAGGTTCCGCCGCTGGAGAAGGACGGCGACGACGATGATCAGGCCCTTGGCGATGAGCTGGTCGCTGGTGTTGAGCCCGTTGAGAATGAAGAGGTTCGTGATGAGGGTGAAGATCAGCAGGCCCAGGATCGAGCCCACGATCGTGCCCCGGCCCCCGGTCAGCAGCGTGCCGCCGATGATGACGGCGGCGATGGCGTCGAGTTCGTACAGGTCGCCGTGGGTGGACGAGCCCGTCGTCGTACGCGCCATGATCAGGATGGCGGCGATGCCGCAGCACAGTCCCGACAGGGCGTACAGCAGCATCGTGTGCTTGCGTACGTCGATCCCGGCGAGCCTGGCCGCCTCGGGGTTGCCCCCGACCGCGTACGTCCGCCGCCCGAACGTCGTGCGGTTGAGCACGATCCACCCGAGCACCACGACCAGGGCGAAGATGTAGACCAGCAGCGGGATGCCGAGCACCCGGGTGGTCGACAGGTCCACGAGGGCGGCGTTGTCCGCCTGGATGAGCTGCGTCTTGCGGTCGGACATGCGCTGCGCCAGCCCGCGGGCGGCGACGAGCATGGCCAGCGTCGCGATGAACGGCACCAGCCGCCCGTAGGCGATGAGTAACCCGTTGACCAGCCCCGCCCCCGTGCCGACCAGGATGGCGCAGATCGCCATCACCACCGGTCCGTACGACTGCGTGGCGAGCGTCGTCGCCCAGACCGAGGCCAGCGCCATGACCGCGCCCACCGACAGGTCGATGCCCCCGCCGATGATGACGAACGTGGCCCCGACCGTGATCACGCCGATCGTGGCGGCCAGGGAGAGAATGCTGACCAGGTTGGAGGCGGTGGCGAAGTTCTCGGGTCTGGTGATCAGGCCGACCACGACCAGCAGCGCCAGGGCCGCCAGCAGCCCGAGATGCCGCATCTCGCCGAGCCCGCCGAAGCCGCGCGAGGACCGGGGCGCGGCCATCACCTCTGTTGTGGGCTCGCTCATCAGGCCGCCCTCCCATTCATGATCATGTCGAGTACGCGGTGTTCGTCCAGCTCGGCGGCGTCGCCCTCGTGGATGACCGTGCCCTCGCGTAACACCAGCACCCGGTCGGCGAGACCGAGCACCTCGGGGACCTCGCTGGAGACCAGCAGCACGCCGATGCCGCGCTCGGCGAGGTCGCGGATCACCGCGTACAGCTCGGCCCTGGCGCCCACGTCCACGCCCCTGGTCGGCTCGTCGAGCAGGAGGAGTTTGCGGCCGCCGAGCAGCCAGCGGGCGAGCACGGCCTTCTGCTGGTTGCCGCCGGAGAGCGTCCTGATCGGGCGTTCGGGGTCGGGTGGCCGGATGTCCAGCATTTCCGACAGGCGCTTGGCCTCGCTCCGCTCACGTTTGCGGTCGATCCAGCCGAACCTGGCGAACCCCGGCAGGCTGCCCAGCGTGATGTTGGCGGTGACGCTCTGGTCGAGGAGCAGGGCCTGGGCCTTGCGCTCCTCCGGGGCCAGGCCCATGCCGCGCCTGACGGTGCCGACGACGCTCCGGCGTACGGGCTGCCCGTCGAGCAGGACGCGTCCCGAGGAGGGGCGGGCGCCGTACACGGCCTCGAGAATCTCCGAGCGCCCCGAGCCGACGAGCCCGGCCAGCCCGACGATCTCGCCCGCACGCACGGAGAACGAGACGCCGGAGAAGACGCCCGGCGAGGACAGGTTCTCGGCCCTGAGCACCTCCTCGCCCAGCGAGCGCTCGGCGCGGGGCGGGAAGACGTACTCGACGTTCCTGCCCGTCATGAGGGAGACGATCTCCGCCGTCGGGGTGTCGCGCGCGGGCAGGCCGACGGCGACCGTGCGGCCGTCCTTGAGCACGGTGACCCGGTCACCGATCTCGCGGATCTCCTCCAGGCGGTGTGAGATGTAGACGACGGCCACGCCCTGGGCGGTGAGCTCGCGGATGATGCGGAAGAGGTTCGCGACCTCGTCGTGGGCGAGAGCGGCGGACGGCTCGTCCATGATGATCAGGCGGGCGTCGTGCGAGAGCGCCCTCGCCATCGACACGACCTGCTTGGCCGCCGGCGACAGCCGCCCCACCTCGGCCGACGGGCGGATCTCCGGGTGGCCCAGCCGCTCGAGCACCTCGCGGGCCGCGCGCCTGGCGGCCGCCCTGTTCACGAAGCCGAAGCGGGCGTGCTCGTGGCCGAGGAAGATGTTCTCGGCCACGCTGAGCCCGTCGACGAGGTCGAGCTCCTGGTAGATGGTGGCGAAGCCGAGCCTGATGGCGTCTATGGGGCTGCTCGGGCGCACTTCCCGCTCGTTGAACGAGATCGTGCCCTCGTCCGGCTGGTGGACCCCGGCCAGCACCTTGATCAGGGTGGACTTGCCGGCGCCGTTCTGGCCGAGCAGGCAGTGCACCTCGCCCGCCTGTACGTCCAGGTCGACCCCGTCCAGCGCGCGCACGCCGGGGAACTGCTTGACGATGCCCTTCATGACCAGCATCGGGAGTGTCCCTTTCAGGCGTTGACGATGCGGTTGATGTTGTCCGGTGAGAGGTAGTGCTCGATGGCGAGGATCCCCGCCCCGAGCGCGGCCGCGTTGATGCCCGCCTGGCTCGGCGTGATCGACAGGTGGTGCGTGGCCAGCGGGAGCGATCTGCGGTAGACCGTCTCCCTGATCCCGGCCAGCAGGTGTTCGTGCACCCTCGACAGCGCGCCGCCGACGACGATGACCTCGGGGTTGAAGAAGTTGACCAAGCTGGCCAGCACCTCGCCGATGTGCCGGCCGGCCTCTCTGACCAGCCGCAGCGCCTGGGTGTTGCCCGCCTGTACGAACGCCACGACGTCGGCTCCCGACTCGGCCGGGAGGCCCAGCTCGGTCAGCCGCCGCGCGATGGCGGCCCCGCCGGCCACCGCCTCCAGGCAGGCGCTGTTGCCGCAGCGGCAGCCCGCGTCCTCGTGGCCGCTGACCCGGATGTGGCCGATGTCGCCGGCCGAGCCCTGGGCGCCCCTGTGCAGCTTGCCCTGGGCCACGATGCCGCAGCCGATGCCCGTGCCGACCTTGACGAACAGCAGGTGGTTGATGTCCGGGAACGAGTGGCGGTGCTCGCCCAGCGCCATGACGTTGACGTCGTTGTCGACCAGCACCGACACGCCGTCGAAGTACTCCGGGACGGGGTAGTCGTTCCAGCCCGGCATGATCGGCGGGTTGTTCGGCCGCCCGGTGGCGAACTCCACCGGCCCCGGCACCCCGATGCCCATCGCGCGCAGCGCGGAGCGCGGCCGGCCCACCTCGCCCAGCAGCCGGTCCAGCCGCCGGTCCACGTGTGCGAGCACCTTCTCCGGACCCTCGCCGATCAGCAGCGCGTCCTCGCACTCGGCCAGCACGTCGCCCGAGATGTCCATCAGCGCGACCCGGCAGTGGGTGGCGCCCAGGTCGACACCCGCGAACGCGTGCTCCTCGGTGTGCAGGCGCAGCTGCCGCGGGGGCCGCCCTCCGGTGGACTCGCCGCTCTCGATCTCCTCGACCAGACCGCGCTCGATCAGCGCGTCCACGCGCTGGGAGATCGTTGACCTGGCCAGGCCGGTGAGCCTCGCGAGATCGGAACGGGTCGTCGCCGAGCCTGCGCTGATCAGCGTCAGGACATCGCCGGCGGAGCCCGGCTGGGGGGTCATGTGGCGACAATAAGATCACCGATGCGGCAAATCAAGAGCAGGAATCGACCAAACTCCCCTGACTTTCGCCGATGATCGAACAAAGACTGATTTGTCAGGCTCTTCGCCGCTCTGGACAGCAGAAGTCCCCGCCACCGGGGTGCCGAACCCGGCGGCGGGGACCACCTGGAGGAGTTAGAGCATCGCCTTCATCGAGTCGGCGGCCGTGAGGACGTAGGGCTGCTCGGCCATGATCGCCTCCCAGTTGCCCGCGACGGCCTCCGGCGTGATCTCGTCGGCCTTCCAGCCGGGTCCCTCGGCCACGAACACCCGCGCCACCCGGCCGCCGCCGACGCTGAACACCTCGCCGCTCGCCTCGCACGTCTCGTGCACGAGGTACGCCACCAGCGCGCTCACCCGCTCGGGCGTGAACTTGGCCTCGAACTCGGCCGGCAGCAGCGACTCCGTCATCCGGGTCCAGGCGATCGGCGCGATGGCGTTGGCCATGATCCCGTTGCGGGCGCCCTCGATGGCGAGCGTCTTGGTCAGGCCCACGAGCCCCATCTTGGCGGTGGAGTAGTTGGCCTGGCCGAAGTTGCCGAACAGGCCGGCCGGGCTGGAGGTGTTGACGATGCGGCCGTAGCCGGCCGCCTTCATCAGCGGGTAGGCGGCCTGGCTGACCAGGTACGAGCCGCGTACGTGCACGGCCAGCACCCCGTCGAAGTCCTCGGCCGTCATCTTGCCGAACGACTTGTCCCGCAGGATGCCCGCGTTGTTGACGACGATGTCCACCTTGCCGAACGCGTCGACGGCGGCCTGCACGATGGCCCTGGCGCCCTCCGGCGTGGCGACGTTGTCGGCGTTGGCCACGGCCTGGCCGCCGTTCTTCGTGATGAGCTCGACCACGTCGGCGGCGGGCCCGGCCGAGGCGCCCGTGCCGTCGAGCGCGCCGCCGAGGTCGTTGACGACCACCTTGGCGCCCCGCTCGGCCAGCAGGAGCGCATGCGACCTGCCGAGACCGTGCCCGGCCCCCGTGATGATCGCGACCCTGTCATCGAACCGAAGCATCGAACCTCCCACGCAGGAGAACAACATTCTGTTACTAGTACGATAGTCGCGTCACGGCAAACGCCACAGATCCGGCTCGCCGGGCTCCCTGCGCACCCGCCCCTTGGCCGCCAGCCACACCAGATGGGCCAGGGTCTCGTTGTTGGCCGAGCGCCGCATGAACGGCGGGATCGTCTCCCACGGCCGCGCCCAGGTCAGGCGGGTGGCCGCGTCCCAGCACGTGACGCCGTCGTGTGAGCCCACGACCTGCTCGATCTCCGCCAGCCGCGCGTCGTGATGCGCCATCACGTGGTCCACCCGCTCGGCCAGCTCCAGGAACCGGTACTCGTGCGCCGGCAGCACCTCCTCCGCCTCCAGCTTGCGTACGGCGGCCAGCGAGTCGAGGTAGTCGGCCAGCGGGTTCGGCGCCGACTGGGGATGGACGGCCACGATCGGCGTGATCTTCGCCAGCACGTGGTCGCCGGAGAGCAGCAGCCTGCGCGAGGGCGAGAAGAAGCACAGGTGGCCCGGCGAGTGTCCGGGCGTCCAGACGGCCCGCAGGTCCCAGCCGGGCAGGCCGAGCTCGTCGCCGTCCTCGACCAGGCGGTCGGGCCTGGCCATCGAGACCACGTGCCTGATCATCATGGAGGCGCCGGCCAGCTCGTCCAGCGTCAGCGGCGGCACCCCGCAGCGGGCGAGCAGCGCGCGCTCCCGCTCGACGAGGGAGTCGATGACCTCGTCGTCGTAGCGCTCCCGGATCAGGCGCGCGTCGGCCGGGTGCAGGGCGATCCAGGCGCCCGACATCTCGCGGACGCGCCCCGCCAGGCCGTAGTGGTCGGGGTGGATGTGGGTGACGAGCACGCCCTTGACGTCGGTGATCGCGTATCCGGCCACGCCGAGGCCCGCGACGAGCGCGTCGTACGCCTCGTCGGTGTTCCAGCCGGCGTCGACGATCGCCACTCCGTCGGGCAGCTCGAGGGCATAGACCAGCACGTACCGGAGGGGATTGACGGGGATCGGCACGGGGATGGACCACAGCCCCGGGCGTACCTGCTCGACCTCGGGGATCGCCCCGCTCACCCACGCCTCCCGCTGCGCCTGGCTAGCGGGAGTCACCACAAATTTCGCCACAATCCCGAATATAGTTCTGTATCAGAAACATGTTCTACTGGGGTCATGAAGCTGAGCGGCGAGACCTCCCGTGATGGCCGCTTCCAACGGCAGCCGAACCGTTTCACCGACCGCCTCGACTCCCCCGAGCCGGGCCGCTACCGCCTCTACGCCTCCTATGCCTGCCCGTGGGCGCAGCGCGTGCTGATCGTCAGAAAGCTGCTGGGCCTGGAGGACCTGCTCGACGTCACGATCGTCGACCCCATCCGGGACGAGAAGGGCTGGCGCATCCCGGACGGCGACCCGGAGTACCTGTCGGAGCTCTACCACGCGAGCGACCCCGGCTACACGGGCCGCTACACCGTTCCCTGCGTGTGGGACACCCAGGACAAACGGATCGTCACCAACGACTTCCCGCAGATCACGCTCGATCTGGAAATGTCATGGGGAACCTCCCCCAACCTCTATCCGGAACGCCTGCGGCCCGACATCGACATCATGAACGACCGCCTGTACCACGGCCTCAACAACGCGGTCTACGAGGCGGGCTTCGCCCGTGACCAGCAGGCGTACGAGGAGGCGGTGGCCCGGGTCTTCAGCACGCTCGACTTCCTCGAGGTACGCCTGGCCGAGTCGGAGTACCTCTTCGACACCCTCACCGACAGCGACGTGCGCCTCTACACGACCCTGGCGAGGTTCGACGCCGTCTACCACTCGCACTTCAAGTGCTCGGTCCGGCGGCTGATCGACTATCCGGCGCTGTGGGCGTACGCGCGGAGGCTGTACGCGATCCCGGCCTTCCGGGAAACCACCGTCTTCGACCAGATCAAGCGTCATTACTACATCACCCAGACCAACATCAACCCGACAAGGATCGTGCCTGTGGGACCGGAGATCGACTGGAGCCTGTAGGCGCGGGCATCCGCACGAACAGCAGGGCCGAGGCCAGCATCACCAGCGCGGCGACGGTCCAGGCGGCGGCCGGGCCCGCCTGGGAGGCCAGGGCCCCCAGCGTGACGTTGGCCACGATCCCGCCGGACTGCAGGGACAGCGAGCTGGTCGAGGTGACGGTGGTGCGCTCGGCGGCACTGACCGCGTTGTGGGTCATCTCCAGGCAGAGCAGGCTCCCCACGGAGAGTCCGACGAACAGCGTCACGTACGCCGCTCCGGCGCTCACCAGCCCGGCCGTGCCGCCCAGCCCCGACGTGGCGGCCAGCCAGCCCACGGAGAGCGCCGCCACCACCGCCCCTGCGATCGCGCCCCTGGCCGAACCACCGGCCAGCCGCGCCACGCGCGGCGCCAGGGCGCTGCCCGCCGCGCTGCCGGCGAACCCGAGCGCCGCGACCACGGCGTAGGCCAGGCTGCCGCGCTCGGCCGTGCCCGCCAGCTCGGCCAGACGTCCCGGGGTGAGCAGCTCGATGCTCATCAGCAGCACGCCCGAGCTCGCCGCCGCCGCCATCAGGCGGCGCAGCACCGGACCTCCAGCCGCCAGCCGGATGCCCGACACGACCGTGGCGGGCACCTCGCGCAGCACGCCCGCGAGCGACCTGCGCGCATGCGGGGGCTCGGGCATCGCGAACACCACCACGACCAGCAGCACGGCCGCCGCCACCGCGCCCAGCAGGGGCGGCGCGGCCAGCGGGAACATCAGCGAGGGCGGCACCAGCAGCGGGACGGCGCCGCCCGCCAGCACGCCCACGCACAGCGCCACCGACTCCATCGCGCCGCCCCTCGCCAGGCCCGGCTTGAGATCGGCGTCGCGGCCCTCGATGTCGTGGAGCGTGTCGACGTACCAGGAGGTGGCGGGGCCGCTGGACAACGCTCTGGCGACACCCTTGAACACGCCGCTCACCAGGAACATCCAGAATGTCGTGGACACACTGATCAGTGCGAGCGCCGCCACGGTGCACGCGGCGGAGGCGGCCAGCACCATCCGCCGCCCGATGACGTCCGCCAGGCCGCCCGTGGGCAGTTCCAGGCCGACGGTGACGATTGAGAACACCGTCACCGACAGCCCCACCTCGGCCAGGCTGAGCCCTCTCGCGGTCATCAGCAGCACCATGGTGGCCACCATGAGCCCCATGGGCAGCCAGGTCAGGAAACTGACGAGCATGTAGCGGCGTAACGCCGAGCGTGCGGTCACAGCTCCTCCTGCGTCGATCTGGGTACGGCGCCGTGCCAGGCGCTGACCTGCCTGGCCTCGGGATCGCCGGCGTACTTGGCGGCAAGGTCGTACAGCAGTTCCTTGGCCTTCTGGTTGAACTCGCGCAGCGCGGCAGGCGGCAGCGAGACGATGTGGTCGCTCATCCCCGCCGTGTCCACCCAGTCGCGGGACCACTCGGCGACGTCGAACTCCTCCAGCATTCGCCGGACCATCTCGGCCTGTCGCAGGTGGATGATCCGCACCGCCTCGCGGCCCTCGGCGGTGGCGGACAGCTCGACGGCGTCCCACGAGGTGTAGCGGTGGCAGGGTCGCCAGCGCCGCTCGCGCCCGTCGCGCCGCTCGGGATCCTCCTCGATGAAGCCGAACTTGAACAGCTCGCGCAGGTGATAGCTGGTCGAGCCGGAGCTCTCGCCGACCTTGCGCGCGAGCTCGCTCGCCGTCGCGGGGCCGTCGGTGCGCAGCAGGCCGAGCAGGCGCACCCGGAGCGGGTGGGCGACCGCCTTGAGCACCTGCGGATCACTGATCTTGTACTGCTCCTCCATGTGGCTCACGATAGACCGCAAAGACAATTTTGCAAAGGGAATTTTGCGGCTTCCCCCGCTCACTAGACTGTGGGGATGCTTGACGACATCTGGGTGGACGACTCCGTCTTCGCGCTGCGCCCCGACTTCGCGGTGCTGATCGTGACCGCGCACGGCCTGCGCAACGGGCCCACGGACGACCGGTCCCGGGCGTGGCTGGCAGCGGCCTCCGAGGTGGAGGTGCAGTCGGACAAGATCGACGCCTGGAAGGACGCGTACCGCGCCTTCGGGGCCAAGCCGCAGCGGACGCGGCCCTCGGTCGACGCGCTCACCCGCAGGATGCCGCTGCCGGAGATCAACCGGGTGGTGGACGCGTACAACTCGATCAGCGTGAAGCACGCGCTGCCGATCGGCGGAGAAGACCTCGACCGCTACGTCGGGCCGGCCCGCCTGGTGCGGGCGACCGGCGACGAGGCGTCCGAGGAGGCGCTCGGCACGCCCGAGCCGGGCGAGGTGATCTGGCGCGACGACGTCGGGGTCACCTGCCGCAGGTGGAACTGGCGCCAGGTGGTGCGCACGAGGCTCACCGAGGAGACCACCAACGCGATCTTCCTGCTCGAACGCCTCGAGCCGATGTCGCTGGAGGAGCTCAAGCAGGCGGGAGAGGAGCTGGCGGACCTTCTGTCCGAGTTGTCCCCTGAGGCGCGGATTGCTAGCAGGCTGCTGTCCAGCGGGAAATAAACCTCACGTAGTGGTGTTGATACCAAAGAGTAATAATTGCGGCACCACCTGGACTGACTAGGGAGGCGTGACGTCTTTGCTCTGTCCTGAGAGGATCGTGCGAGGCGCCACAGCCTCTTCGGCGCGCGCTGCCGGTCCGGGCGAGTAGCCTTGGACAGGTTCTCTAACATCAACGCCGATCTGCGGAAGAGGGCGATTTCCGCCGTGTCGTCTGAGTCGTCGCGGACAAACCCGCTGGCAAGCTTTGGTCAGAACGAGTGGCTTGTCGACGAGCTGTACCAGAAGTACCTCCAAGATCCCGAGTCTGTCGACAAGGCCTGGTGGAACTTCTTCGCTGACTACAACCCTGATTACGGACCGGGCCGAACGGCACCGGGTAGGGAGGCGGCGAACGGCACTGTGACCGCTCCCGCTCCCCCGCAGGCGCCGCCAAAGGCGCCGCCTGCGGCCGAGAAGCCGAAGCAGCCCGCTGCCCCGGTGCCCAAGGGCGCCGAGGAGGTCAAGCTGCGCGGTGCCGCTGCGCGCACGGCCGCCAACATGGACCTGTCGCTGTCGGTCCCGACGGCGACCAGCGTGCGCGCGATTCCGGCCAAGCTGCTGATCGACAACCGCATCGTGATCAACAATCACCTCAAGCGGGGCCGCGGCGGCAAGGTGTCCTTCACGCACCTGATCGGCTATGCGATCGTCAAGGCCCTCAGGGCCATGCCGGAGATGAATCACTCCTACGCGGAGATCGACGGCAAGCCGACGCTGATCAAGCCCGAGCACGTCGGGTTCGGCCTGGCGATCGACGTACAGAAGAGCAACGGTGAGCGCCAGCTCCTCGTGCCCTCGATCAAGGGCGCGGACGAGATGGACTTCCGGCAGTTCTGGATGGCGTACGAGGAGGTCGTACGCAAGGCGCGCGCCGGCAAGCTGGGCGTCGACGACTTCTCCGGCACCACGATCTCGCTGACCAACCCCGGCACGATCGGCACCGTCCACTCCGTGCCACGCCTGATGCCCGGCCAGGGCACCATCATCGGCGTCGGAGCGATGGAATACCCGGCCGAATACCAGGGAGCCTCGCCGGACACGCTCTCGCGCCTGGCCGTTTCCAAGGTCATGACGCTGACCAGCACCTACGACCACCGGATCATCCAGGGCGCCCAGTCGGGTGACTTCCTGCGCCAGATCCACCGGCTGCTGCTGGGCGAGGACGGCTTCTACGACGAGATCTTCGAGGCGCTGCGGATCCCGTACGAGCCGGTCCGCTGGGTCCAGGACGTCTCGGCCTCCCACGACGACGACGTGTCCAAGTCCGCGCGCGTGATCGAGCTGATCCACGCCTACCGCGTGCGCGGCCACCTGATGGCCGAGACCGACCCGCTGGAGTACAAGCAGCGCAAGCACCCCGACCTCGACATCCAGTCCCACGGTCTGACGCTGTGGGACCTGGAGCGCGAGTTCGCCACGGGCGGTTTCGGCGGCCGTCCGCTGATGAAGCTCCGCGAGATCCTCGGCGTGCTGCGCGACTCCTACTGCCGCACGGTCGGCATCGAGTACATGCACATCCAGAACCCCGAGGAGCGGGCCTGGATCCAGGCGCGGGTGGAGAAGCCGCACAAGTCGCCCGAGCGCGACGAGCAGCTCAACATCCTGTCCCGGCTCAACACCGCCGAGGCGTTCGAGACGTTCCTGCAGACGAAGTTCGTCGGCCAGAAGCGCTTCTCCCTGGAGGGCGGCGAGTCCCTGATCCCGCTGCTCGACTCGGTGATCAGTGACGCCGCCGACGAGGACCTCGACGAGGTCGTCATCGGCATGGCCCACCGCGGCCGGCTCAACGTGCTGGCCAACATCGTGGGCAAGTCGTACGCGCAGATCTTCGGCGAGTTCGAGGGCAACATCGACCCGCGCACGGCGCACGGCTCCGGCGACGTGAAGTACCACCTCGGCGCGACGGGTGAGTTCACCGCGCCGAGCGGCAAGACCATCACCGCCTCCGTGGTCGCCAACCCCTCCCACCTGGAGGCGGTCGACCCGGTGCTCGAGGGCGTCGTCCGCGCCAAGCAGGACCTCCTGGAGCGCGGCGAGGAGGGCTTCACCGTCCTGCCCGTCCTCATCCACGGTGACGCGGCCTTCGCCGGCCAGGGCGTCGTGGCCGAGACGCTCAACCTGTCGCAGCTGCGCGGCTACCGCACCGGCGGCACCGTGCATGTGGTGGTCAACAACCAGGTCGGCTTCACGACCTCGCCCGCCTCGTCCCGCTCGTCGGTCTACGCGACCGACGTGGCGCGGATGATCCAGGCGCCGATCTTCCACGTCAACGGCGACGACCCCGAGGCCGTGGTGCGCGTGGGCCAGCTCGCCTACGAATACCGCCAGGCGTTCCGCAAGGACGTCGTCATCGACCTCATCTGCTACCGCCGCCGCGGCCACAACGAGGGCGACAACCCCGCCTTCACCCAGCCGCTGATGTACGACCTGATCGACGCCAAGCGCTCGACCCGCAAGCTCTACACCGAGGCGCTGATCGGCCGGGGCGACATCACGGTCGAGGAGGCCGAGCAGGCGCTCCGCGACTACCAGGCCAAGCTGGAGCAGGCGTTCACCGAGACCCGCGAGGCGGTGAAGAAGCCGGCCGAGGCGGCCGCCATGCGGGTGCCGCCGACCGAGGTCGTCAAGTGGTCGCACGACGAGACGCCGACCGCGATCACCGACGAGACGCTCAAGCGCATCGTCGACACCCAGCTCAACCTGCCCGAGGGCTTCACGCCGCACCCGCGCCTGGCGCCGGTGCTGCAGCGCCGCGGCCAGATGGTCGAGACGGACACGATCGACTGGGCGATGGGCGAGACGCTGGCCTTCGGCTCGCTGCTCATCGACGGCCACCCGGTCCGCCTGGTGGGCCAGGACTCGCGCCGCGGCACGTTCACGCAGCGCCACGCCGTCCTGGTCGACCGGATGACCGGTGCCGACCACACGCCGCTCAAGACCTTCAACGAGGGCACCACAAAGTTCTACGTCTACGACTCGCTGCTGAGCGAGTTCGCGGCGCTCGGCTTCGAGTACGGCTACAGCGTCGTCCGCCCGGACGCCCTGGTCGCCTGGGAGGCGCAGTTCGGCGACTTCGTCAACGGCGCCCAGACGATCATCGACGAGTTCATCTCGTCGGGCGAGCAGAAGTGGGGCCAGAAGTCCTCGGTCGTGCTGCTGCTGCCGCACGGTTTCGAGGGCCAGGGCCCCGACCACTCCTCGGCCCGCATCGAGCGGTTCCTGCAGGTCTGCGCGCTCGACAACATGACGGTCGCGCAGCCCTCGACCCCGGCCAACTACTTCCACCTGCTGCGCTGGCAGGTGGAGTCGGAGCGGCACAAGCCGATGGTGGTCTTCACGCCCAAGTCGCTGCTGCGCCACAAGGCGGCCACGTCCAAGGCGTCCGACTTCACCACGGGCACCTTCCAGCCGGTCCTCGGCGACACGACGGTGGACCCGGCCAAGGTGACCAGGGTCGTGCTCACGTCCGGCAAGCTCTACTACGACCTGGCCGCGGAGCGGGACAAGCGGGGCAGCGACAACGTCGCGATCGTCCGGCTGGAGCGTCTCTACCCGTTCCCGGGTGAGGAGCTGGCCGCCGAGCTGTCGCGCTACGGGGCGCAGGTGGAGCTGGCCTGGGCGCAGGACGAGCCGGCCAACATGGGGCCGTGGCCGTACCTCACGCTGAAGCTGGCGGAGGACCCGCAGACGCTGGGCGGCCGCCCGGTCCGCCGCATCTCGCGCCGGCCCAACAGCTCGCCCGCGACGGGGTCGCACAACACGCACGACACCGAGCTCGAGGAGATCCTCCACGAGGTCTTCGGCTGAGCCAGCGCACCACAGTGAGCCCCCGGCCCCGGCTGGGGGCTCACTGCCGTTTGAGGGAGGAATGGAGAGAGATGTACTTCACGGATCGGGGGATCGAGGAGCTCGTCGAGCGGCGGGGCGAGGAGGAGGTCAGCCTGCTCTGGCTCGGTGAGCGGTTGCGCGAGTTCGTCGACCTCAACCCGGAGTTCGAGATCCCGGTCGAGCGGCTGGCCACCTGGCTGGCGCGGCTGGACGACGACGACGAGGACTGAACCCCCGCTTTGACGAACAAACGCGATACATCTTGAGATTTCATCAAACGCGACATATCGTGTCTGGTGTAGGGATGTGCAGCCAGAAGGGCGGGGGATCATGCAACAGTGGACGATCGACGCACCGGAACACCTGACGTTCGGTCCAGTGAAGTCGCTCAACGTCCGCATCGTCGCCGGTCGGCTGGACGTGCTCGCCAGCGACGGCCCGTCCACGGTGGAGGTGGCCGAGATCGATTCGGCGTCCCCGCTGCTGGTGACGTACGACGAGGACACCGGAACGCTTTCGGTCGCCTACAAGGACCTCACCTGGGACGGCCTGCTCGGCTGGCTGCGGCGCGACCGGCGCAGGACGGTCCTGACGATCGCCGTGCCCAAGGACTGCACCGTCAACGCCGGGGTGGTCTCCGCTCCTGCCGTGGTCGCCGGTTTCGAGAAGACGACGCAGGTCAGGGGCGTGTCTGGAGAGATCGTGCTCGACGGCCTCAGCGGCGACGTGCACGCCACGACCGTCTCGGGCCCCGTGGAGACGCGGGCCCTGGACGGCGACCTCGCGTTCAAGAGCGTCTCGGGCGACCTGACCGTGGCCCACGGCACCCCGCGCAGGCTGCAGGCGAACACCGTGTCCGGCCGGATCACGGCCGACCTCGCGCTGCGGCCGACGGGCTACGTGACACTCCACAGCGTCTCCGGTGACATCCTGGTCAGGCTGCCGGAGAACGTGGAGGCGGACGTGAGCGTGAGGTCCACCTCCGGCAGGCTGGTCAGCACGTTCGACCAACTGTTCAACACGAACGGTCCCGGCACCAAGCAGATGTCGGGCCGGCTGGGCGGCGGCATGGCGTCGCTGTCGGCGATCACGGTCTCCGGCGAGGTCGCGCTGCTCAAGGGGGAGAAGGAATGAGCCCTGTCTTCGGTCACGGCCGGCTCCGGCTGTACCTGCTCAAGCTGCTGGAGGAGAGCCCGCGTCACGGCTACGAGGTCATCAGGCTGCTCCAGGACCGTTTCCTCGGCGTCTACTCGCCCTCCCCCGGCACGATCTACCCGCGCCTCGCCCGCCTGGAGGAAGAGGGCCTGGTGACGCATGAGGTGGTCGAGGGCAAGAAGGTCTTCTCGATCACCGACAAGGGCCGCGAGGAGCTGAACGCCCGGCTCGACGAGCTCGACGACCTCGAGCAGGAGATCTCCGCCTCGGTACGCGACATCGCCCGCGAGGTCAAGGAGGACGTCCGCGACACGGTCAGGTCGCTGCGCGACGAGCTGACGCGGATGGCCAAGGACGTCCGCACGGGGACTGCGGAGGACTCCCGGCGGTTCGGGGACAAGCAGAAAGAGGACTTCAAGCGGCTCAAGGAGCAGCAGAAGCGGCAGTGGATGGAGAACGCCTACCACTGGCAGGACGAGGGCGAGCGGCTCAGCAGGGAGTGGCGCCGGATCTGGTCCGAGGTCTGGTCCACGCTCGGGGGCGCGCCCAAGAGCCGCGCCGACCTCGACGCGGAGCTGGGCGAGCTGCTGGCCGACTTCATCGGCCAGGCCCGCCAGGAGGCCTCCCAGGCCCGGCTGACGCCGGAGATGCTGGCTGAGCTGCGTACGGCGCTCGACGACGCGAGCCGCCGCATCCGCGACATCCTCGAACACTGACCCTCGCCCGAGCGCACAGACATTCCGGTACGGAACGCCTTGGCCCTATGCCGAGTGCCGGAGCTGCCGCTCCAGCCGGCGCGAGCTCCGTTCGGCCTTGCGGGCGTGGTAGGCGATCGGCATGTACCGCAGGCGTTCGGGCAGGCGCGGCGTCAGCACGGCCACGGCGTGCCCGAGCTGCCGTAGCCGCCGCTCGTCCCGTGCCGTCCACCGCAGCCCCAGCTTCCGCCGTACGGAGGGCGGCAAGGTGCCCACCGTCACGAAGTGGTTGAACTCCCCCGATCCAACCCCGACCGGCGTCCACAGCCGGCGCAGCGGTCTCGGCAGCCCGGGCGGCGCCGGTGTGCCACGCAGGACCGAGAGCACGTCGAGCGCGGTCGGGTGAGGCTCCAGCGTGTCGGCCACCATCGCGTCGAAGTAGCGCCAGAACGCCTCCAGGTCGCGGGGCATCTCGCGCTCCGGCACCCGCAGGATCGCGCCGAGGTGCCGCGACTCGTCGTAGAGCCGCCGCTGCTGCTCGACGGTGAACGGGGTCCCGAAATAGCGCCGGAGCGTGATGAACCGCTCGAACAGCGACAGATGCACCCACGCCCACGCCTCGCCGTTCAGCGCGTGATAGGGCCTGCCGAGCTCGTCCACCCCGCTGATCGGCCTGTGCAGCTCTCTGAGCCGCCGGCCCTCGGCGGGGCCGTCCGCCCCGCCGTACACCCACTTCTGGATGGAGACGAGCGTGCGGGTGAGCCGCCCCCACGGGTCGTCCTTGTACGTGGAGTACTCCGCGACGGCCGCGCCGACGGCCGGGTGCATCGTCTGGATGACCAGCGCGCTGCCGGCGACGAGCAGATTGCGGTATTCGCCGGCGGTGTCCCAGTGCATCGAACCTGGGCCGAAGGGCTCGACCTCCATGATGACGGCCTCCCGGGTGAGACAGCTCCCCTCATGCTTGTATCACCCAGGAGCCACCAAAGTAACCCATTACTTATTCATACCGCAAAAACGACTTTTCCGAAGATCTCCCCTGCCGCCATGGCGGCGAACCCGGCACGCGCGTCCACCAGCGACAGCACCCGATCGACGACGGGCCGGACACCGGTCTGCTCCAGGAAGATCGCCAGCCGCTGGAGCTGGTCCCGCGTGCCCATCGTGGAGCCGATGACGGACAGCTGCAGGAAGAAGACCCGGTTCAGGTCGGCGGGCGGGACCGCGCCGCTGGTGGCGCCGGAGACGACGATGCGCCCGCCGGGTTTGAGCGACTTGAGCGAGTGGTCCCAGGTGGCCTGCCCGACGGTCTCCATGACCGCGTCGACCCGTTCCGGCAGCCGCGCCCCCGGCTCGAACACCTGGTCCGCGCCGAGCTGCCGGGCACGTTCGCGCTTCTCCTCGGAACGGCTGGTCGCCCAGACCCGGTAGCCGCCGGCCCGGCCGAGCGCGATCAGCGCGGTGGCGACGCCACCGCCCGCACCCTGCACCAGCACGGTGGAGCCGGGCTGCAGCCCGGCCTTGTCGAACAGCATCCGGTACGCCGTCAGCCAGGCCGTGGGCAGGCAGGCGGCGTCCTCGAAGCTGAGCGCGGACGGCTTCGGCACGAGGTTCGCGCGCGGCACGGCCACCCGTTCGGCGAACGTGCCGTCGTGCACTTCGGACAGCAGCGTGCGCCGGGGGTCGAGGGTCTCGTCCGCGCCGGTGCCGATGACGGAGTGCACGATGACCTCGTTGCCGTCCTCGTCCACTCCCGCCGCGTCGCAGCCGAGCACGATCGGCAGCCGGTCCTGCCTGATGCCGACGCCTTTGAGCGTCCAGAGGTCGTGATGGTTGAGCGCGGCCGCCCGCACGGAGACGGTCGTCCATCCGTCCGGGACCTTCGGCTCCGGATGCTCGCCGAGCGTCAGCCCGGCGAGTGGGTTGTCGGGATCGGTCTGTGTGGCGGTTACGGCGAACATGGCCGCACCTTACTTCAGCACCCTCACCCTCACCCCGGACCGCCTCGCTTGAGCGTGACGCGGATCCCCTCGATCGCCTTCTTCCGGTACGACGGCGACCCCGCGACGGCAACCAGCACGTCACCTCGGCACACCGAGTCGGCAGACCGCCCTCTGAGGACCGCCGGCGCCGTGCCCCGTTTCCTGCAGTCGGGCGTGGGCACGAGCGCGACCATCTCCCCCGCGCCACCGCCGAACCAGAGCTGCGGGCCCGCCGGCTCCCCCTCCGCGATCTCCCCCGGCCTGGCGAGCCGCACGGGCTCCTCGGCCGACAGCACGAGGTAGCCGTCCTTCGTCACCCTCCCCTTGAGCCCTTTGGCGAGCGCCATCCGCTGGTCGAACGTCAGCCCCTGCCCCCGGTCGTACATCGCCAGCCGCCACCGCCCGAACGCGAACAGCAGCACCTGCCCGTAGTGCCCGCTCCCCGCCTGGCGCGGCCAGAGCGTGACGTTGGGCGTGTAGTTCCTGATCGGCTCGCCGCCCTTGGTGACTTCGAACTCACCGCTGTACGGGGCGGTGAACTGCCGGTATGACCCGTCGATCCAGAAGCCCTGGAAAGGCCGCGACCCCATCTCGTCGAGGCCCAGCTCGGCCGGGTAACGCACCTCGGCCCGCACCCCGTGCGGGAACACCACCTCGATGACCTCGTCACCACCCTTGGCCCTGGCAGGGACGCTCAGGATGTTGGGAGCGCCGCCGATCCTGGTGAGCGACCTGATGGGCGCGGGGGTGGGCGTCACCCGCGGCTGCGGCTCGGGATCCCGGCTGGTGATCAGACCGATGATCGGGATCAGCAAGAGCGCGAGCACCGCGGCCAGGCCGATCCACCGGCGGCGGCCTCGCTCGCCTTGCTCGATGACGTCGAACTGGTCAGCCACGACCGTTCCTCGCCGAGTAGTGAGGGCTCGCGCCCCTTCACCTCAGTTCAGTTGAGCGGCGACCTCCAGCGCAAGCCCTGGAACCGGGCGAAGTCCTTGTCGCAGGACACGAATTCGCAACCGTGCTCGATGGCCAGTGCGGCGAGGTAGACATCGGGGACGAGATTGCCGGTGGCGCCCGCCTGACGGCACAGCCGGGTGAAGATCTCCCAGTGCCTCCCCTCCGGCGCGACCACCGTCGCCTGCGGCTGGTTGCGATAGGTCTCGGCGAAGGTCAGAGCGCGCTCGAGGCCGTCGGGGTCCTTGTAGATACGCCGGTTGGTCACCATCCGGATGAAGCCGTTGACGACGAAGTCGCTCACGGCGTAGCTCGAGTCGCCGTTCACCATCTCCTCCATGAACGCATGGCAGCGATCGTGATCGGCGGACTCGTGCCGGAAGGCGTTGACGAGGACGTTGATGTCAGCGAGCAGCATTGCGCAGCTCCGGGAAACGCTCCTCGTCGTCGAGGTCCCACGCGATGTGCTCCAGCTTCTCGCCGGCGTCGAGCCGCTCCTGAACCCACGGCTGGAAGCCGGCCGTGCTGTCGGAAGTGATCAGCTCCACGCGGGGCCGCTCGGCGACCTCCGTGGACCGGTTGAGCAGTTGCCTCAAGGCATCCTCCATCACTGAGTTGAGACTGCGTCCGTTACGTGCCGCGTACGCCTTCGCCTCGTTGAGGAGCGTCTCGTCGATGCGCACAGTTGTCCTCCGCATGACATCCAGCGTCCGCCCGCGACATAAAAATGTCAACACCGGATAGTAGTCACGCGCTCACAGATTTGGCATCCACTTTAGGTCACCACGTAGCCACATTGACCTTCCCGTCGCTCACCAGGCGCACCTGCTGCCCCACCAGCTCCCGCGACTCCGCGTCCGCCAGCAGCCCGGCCTCCTCCACCACGGCATAAGCCCGCCCACCAGGCACCTCGGCCACGAGGACCCCCCTCTCGGCCACCCCGTCCCGCCCGTGCGCGACCGTGTACCCGGCCACCACCCCGTCCCCGTCGAAGGCGCCCACGAGAGGCACCTCCTTGGCCACGAACACCGGCGCCGCACTCCCCAGCCGACCGCCCGGCTCGCTGGACCACACCGCGTACGTGTGCTTCGTCAGATGCATCCCCACCCCGCTCACCAGCCCGTGCCCCGACTACGCGCGCAGCAGCCCCGCCATGGTCGCCGTCGAGTGCAGCACGTAGTCGCTGGCCGGCCCGCCCGCGTACGGCAGCCCGCCGGTGACCGTGAGCCCGCGCCGGTCCAGCGGATCGAGCCCGATCGCGTCGCACGCCTGCCGCAACGCGACCGCGAAGCAGCTGTAGACGTCGAGCGCGTCCATGTCGTCCAGCCCGAGCCCGGCCCGCCGGAAGGCGGCCTCGGCCACCTTCCCGATCGCCTCCGAGGCGCCGAGCGCGGGCCGCGCGGCCACCTCCCAGGTGTCCTCCCCGTACGCCCATCCGCGCAGGTACACGCGCCCCTCGGCAGGCACCCCGAGCCGGTCTGCCAGCTCACTGGCGGCCAGGACGACGGCCGCCGCCTGATCCACCTCGAGCACGGCCACCGTGTTCCTGGTGTAGGGCCAGCCGACGAACCGGTCGCCGTGCGCGAGCTCCTCGGGGGTGCGGACGGTCCTGCGCCAGGCGTACGGGTTCGCGGCGGCCACCTCGGTCATCGGCGCCATCATCCGGCCCCTGTCGCGCATCTCCTCCTCGACCGTGAGCCCGGACGCCGCCCGCCGCGCCGTCTCCATGATCGCGTAGGTGTGCACCGGCAGGAACAGCCCGTGCGCCAGCGCGGACGGGTGCGGCGGTCGTTCCCACCCGTAAGGGGGCTTGGGCACGGCGGGATGGCTCCACGGCACGTGCTCGCCCGCCTGCCTGTACGCCCTGCGCGTCGCCAGCGCCTCGGCCCCCGTGACCAGCGCGGAGTCGATGTCGCCCGCCGCGATCCTGGCCGCCGCCTCGCCGACGAGCAGTTGCGGAGCCGTACCGCCCACCTTGGAGTACGCCCGGTGACGCGGCGTGGCGCCGAGGCGCTCGGCGAGGCGGCCGACCGGGGAGTCGTACTGCCAGGAGTCGGTGTAGACGATCTGGATCGAGTCGAGCCGTTCGACGGGGAGCCGGGCGTCGTCGGCCGCCTCGCGAGCCGTCGACTCCCACAGATCGAGCGGTTCCGGGCCGGGCTGCTCGCGAACGGTGCGTTGCGCGATGCCGATGAGACAGGGGGTGCGTGGATCCATGAATCCAGTTAACCAGAACGCGATTCGGTTGGCCGTGAAGTGGCATTTGATAATGCGAGTTACCGCTGTTGCTGCAGACAAATAACCACCGCCCCCACCTGCGGAGATGCCAATCAGTAATACATGCGATTTCGCTATCTCTATAACGGAACGGAACCGGGCCATGCTTTTTCACGTCGTTTCATGGCCACGCGCTTGCGCCATTCATTAACGTTCCGATCGTTTTCCTGGCCCACCGGGGCGCAGCACCCCGCTCTGGGCCGCCGAAAGCCGAAAGGAGCTCCATGTTTTCCCGAGCAAGGCGCATCGCGATCCCGCTCGCCGGCCTCATGGCCGTCGGGCTGATCAGCGGCACGGCGGCGCGCGCGACCGCATCCCCCTCAGACGTCGTCTCCCAGAACGCCGCCACCCCTGCCGAGCAGGCGATCCAGTTCTGGACGCCCGACCGCGTCAAGCTGGCCACCGACTACGACGACGGCCTCAGCCTGACCTCCAAGGGCGTCAAGGGCACCAACGACGCCCCTGACGGACCCCCTGGATCCGTCCCACCGATCGGCGAGGAGAAGACCAAGGCCAAGAAGAGCAAGCACGTCAACCTGCCCAACACGGTCGGCCGCGTGTTCTTCACGCTGCCCAAGGCCGACCCGCGCGACCCGAGGAGCTGGCGTTACTGCTCGGCGAGTTCGGTGCAGGGCAAGTACCGCAACCTCGTGGCGACCTCCGCCCACTGCGTTTACGACACCAGCAAGAACACCTTCTACGACAACTGGATCTTCATTCCGTCGTACTGGGACGGCAACAATGTCTGGGAGGGCAAGGCGCCCTACGGCATTTACGCCGCCAAGACGTTCAACGCGCACGACGACTTCGTGGTGAAGGAGGACTACGACTTCGACTACGCGTTCGTCAACGTCTACAACGGCATCAAGGTCAACTGGGAGAAGGTCAACGGCCGGTGGCAGTGGACCGTCAAGAACGTCGGCCGCCTCGGTGACAACGTCGGCGGGCAGGGCTTCACCTGGAACAGGAGCACGAAACTGAACGTGTTCTCGTTCGGGTACCCGGCGGGCGAGCACCCCGACGGCGACAAGCCGTACACCGGGCGCACGATGAAGTTCTGCTACGGCAAGACCAAGCCGATGCCGGAGGCCAGGAAGTACAACCTGCAGGAGCACATCGGCTTCAAGTGCTCCTTCACCGCCGGCGCGAGCGGCGGACCGTTCCTCTACAACTACAAGAGCGCGTCGCGCACCGGCTACCTGGTCGGGGTCAACAGCGTCGCGTGGGACACCGACGGCAACGACCGCTACGACTACATCTCGTCGCCGTACTTCAACACCGACACCTACAAGGTCTACAAGGCAGCGGCCAACCGCTGGACCGGCAACTTCCGTTGATCACGCCGGCACCCTGGGCCCCGGTTCCCCGAGAACCGGGGCCTTCCCCTGAGATGTCAATGAGGCGTACGCCACTGGAACGGCACGGAATCACTGCAATTCACCGCACGCCCACAACCGCTCTGACCTGCGGAAACGATGGATTTTAATGATCATTTAGCGGCTTGTCTGACGGCGCCCTTATAGCGCACCCCGCATGGTAGATCAGGTAACGAATCTCTATCCTGGCTGCAATACCACCTGTACATCTGGAAAAATCCACCCTTACGACCCCAAAGAAAGGCATTTCATGATCCCCCGGGCCAGGCACATGGTGGCGGCTGCGCTCAGCAGCGCGCTGCTGATGCTGCCTGCCTTCACGGGGGTCGCGAGTGCCGAGCGCGACAGCCAGGTCTTCGCCGTCGCGCTGGCGAAGACCTCGGTGGACGTGAAGCGGGTCGCCGACTACTGGACGCCCGAACAGCTGAAGAAGGCCGACAGCTACAGCCCGGCCACGCCGGGCGCCGCGGCCACCCCGGCGCCGTCATCCACCCCGGCCGCCTCCGCCCCCGCCACGCAGGCCACGTCCCCGGTCACGCGGGCGATCGCCGCGCAGCCCGTGGCGCCGGCGCTGCCGCGCAAGCGCTCGGCGGCGACGACCATGGGCAAGGTCTTCTTCCGGTTCGGGGACAAGGAGTACTGGTGCTCCGCCAGCGCGATCGCCGCCAAGAACCACAGCGTCGTCGCGACGGCCGGGCACTGCGCGTACGACCCGCGCCAGGCCAAGGCGGCGGAGTTCTGGATCTTCGTCCCCAATCCCGGACCCAACGGCGAGACGCCTGACGGCATCTACGTGGGCTCCTCGATCAGCATGCACGAGGACTGGTCCGGCAAGGGCGACTACGACTTCGACTACGCGTTCGTGACCGTGCACCGCGGCTTCAAGTGGGTGGCCAAAGACGGCGGCGGCTACGTCATGCAGGACGTCGGCCGGCTCCAGGACAACGTGGGCGGCCAGGGCATCGAGCTCAACAAGAAGCCGGGCACGTACTCGGCGGTCGCCTTCGGCTACCCGGCGGGCGCGCAGCCCGACGGCAGCACGCCGTTCAACGGCAAGAAACTGGAGATGTGCGGCGCGGGGCCGACCCGGTGGACCTCGGCCGTCAGCATCGACCTGCAGAAGGGCGTGCAGTTGCTGTCGTGCGACTTCAGCCCCGGCGCGAGCGGCGGGCCCTGGCTGATCGGCTACAACGGCGACCGCGGGCTCGGCAGCCTGAACGGCATCAACAGCCTGACCTGGAACAGAGACGCCAAGGGCTGGTACGACGCGGTGTCGTGCCCGTACTTCGACACCACCACCGGAGAGGTCTACCGACGCGCCGCGGCCTTGACCACACCGTCAAAAGTGACCTAAATCACAGCAACCGTTCCATCACTGCTCGTGATCAGCACATCCTTTGTCTCGGTACGGTCACGGCGCGCGTTGGAACGGTGAGATGATCTACCCGAAATTCACACTGGCTTGGTCAAACCTGTAAATTCCGGGCTGTCCTTTTGCTGAGTTGTGGGGGTGCACCAGGCGCCTCTCATCAGCGCAACCTGGAGTTACCTTGAAGCGAATCCTTCTGCCCGCCGGTGGGGCCATTCTGGCCACCGGCCTGCTCGCCGTGGGTCTGACCGGCACTGCGCAGGCTGACGGGGACGTCTCGCGCGACCCCCTGGCCAGCAGCACGTCCGCCGCCGTCTCCGTCGCCTCCTTCTGGTTCGGCGCGAACGGTGCCGCACTCCGCCAGGCGACCCAGTACACGTGGGACGCGAAAGAGGTCCGCAAGGTCGTCTCCAAGGGCGGCTACACCCCCGACGGCCGCCCCGGCACCACGGCGCCGACCGGCCAGTCGAAGTCGACCGGCTCCGCCCAGAACGTGAACTTCCCCAAGACCATCGGCAAGGTCTTCTTCGTCGACGGCTCGGGCAAGTACCGCTGGTGCTCGGCCACCTCGATCCAGTCGAACTACCGCAACCTGGTCGCCACCGCCGGCCACTGCGTGTACGACACGGACAGCAACAGCGCGCTCCTCGACAAGTGGGTCTTCGTCCCCGGCTACTACGAGGGCAAGCACCCGTGGGGCATCTACGTGGGCAAGCAGGCCTTCACCCACTACGACTTCGACACGTACGAGGACTACGACAAGGACTACGCCTTCGTCAGCGTCTACAACGGCGTCCAGCTCGAGCGCGTCAAGGACGTGGACCGTAAGACCTACGACAGCTTCACCGGCCCGAAGCGCTCGTGGGGCGGCCGTTACCACCTCCTGCTGGTCAAGGACGCGGGTCGCCTCGGCGACAACGTCGGCGGCCAGGGCGTCGCCTGGAACCAGCCCACCGGCAAGCCCGTCCGCGCCTTCGGCTACCCGGCGGCCCCGCACCCGGACGGCAACAAGGTCTACAGCGGCGTCACGCCGAAGACCTGCTACGGCAAGACCACCTCCAAGGCGGTCGGCGCTCCCTGGCTCAAGATCGAGGAGCACATCGGCCTCAAGTGCGCCGTGACCCCCGGCTACGACGGCGGTCCCTGGCTCACCAACTACAGCAACGCCAAGCGCCTGGGCTACGTGAACGGTGTCACCAGCACCTTCGCGGACCAGGACGGCAACGACCGCATCGACTACATCACGTCGCCTTACTTCGACGGTGAGACGGCTGCGGTGTACAACGCGGCCAAGAACTCGTGGTCCGGCAAGCTGGTCGGGTCGAACGGCGAGCTGTACAAGTAAGCCCTTCCAGGGGAACGGCGAGGGTCTCGGCAGTCAACGAGGCCCTCGCCACACCCGTTTCCAGGGGGCGCTTCGCGCTGTGAAGTTCACAGCGCCTCCCAAGAGCGCGAGTCCTCTTTCGGCACCGTAGTGAGCAACACTGAGGATCCTTGGATTCGCAGCGAGCGCGCCAAGCTACGGCGTCGCGCCACGACCGCGACAGGAAAAGCGCACTCCACGGGAGGCGGAAGCCCCGAAACGAGGACTCAGCAGCTCGTACGGCGGCCGCCAGGCGAACGCAGTGTCCGCGTTCCCCGCAATGGACACCCCGCCTCTGTCTGCCATGAAGGCGTATCGGAAATCGGCATGCACATGCGACGGCTCGCCTTCCACCGGACTGGCGGGAACCGCGTGGACGTTGACATCCACCGGAATGTCATCATCCGGCACCGCAGGGATGGTGTCATAGCAGGCAACACCGATCACCGCCTCAAGCCGACGCAGAGCGGCGCCGTACATGGTGGGATCCTCCGGCTCGATATGCCCACCAGGCAAGCGCCACCGCCCGTGCTCCCGGTGCCAGATCATCAGGACGTCGCCGACGGCATCCACAACGACCGCGCTACAGGTGATGTGCAGAGGAAAGGTCCTCCGTGAGGCCACATCGCCACTCACCCCAAGAGCCGAGATCAGCGGAGCCGTGGCAAGTCCTCGGTGGGGAGCGGCAGCGAGATACCGCGCCAGCACGGCGCCGATCTCCTCACGGGAAACAGTCACGATCACATGGAAGGGCCTCCGACAGCTCTCCCGCAATCGACTGCCTGACATTGAATGGCTTCTTCCTCTTGTCGAGAACATGACTGTCAGCCAGTAAATACGCCCATATATACGTTGCTTCAGCGGTGCCCTGTGCGACGTCCCACAGCGCTCCGTCGGCATCCGTGGCCGCGTGCTTGTCGGCTTCCGCCTGTGCGGCAATGGCTTCTGGCCCTTCGAGGAGAACCACCCTGGCGCATCGTGCCGGCGGTTCAAGCCTGCTCACGGCCCTTCCCATAGCTCCAACTGCACGGCAAGAGAACGTCGGCCACCAGCGCGGCGCGGAGCTCGATCAACAAACTCTCACGAAGATCTTCTTTGAATTCGCTGACACACCGTGTTTGCCTTGTCACGATGAGCTTATGCATCGAGGCGATCTGACGAACGCCGAGTGGGAGCGACTCGCGTCGCTGCTTCCCCGAGGCGACAAGCGCGGAGATCGGTGGGATGAACACCGCATCATGATCAACGGCGCCCTCTACCAGGCCCGCACCGGGTTGCGCTGGCGCCATCTCCCCGAGCGCTTCGGCTGCTGGGTGACCATCTACCGGCACCAGCGTCACTGGACGGCCGATGGCACCTGGCGGCGACTGCTGGCCGCAGTCGAGACCGCTCAGAAGAATGTTCCTCGAGCGCGGCAGGACGAGGCTCCGGAGATAACACAACATCCGCGGCCCAAGCGAACCACCAGTGATCCGGTGCTGATCAGCCTGCGCGCCCACCTGACCGCGATAGTCAGGCAGAGAGACCTCTAGATCCCGATCCAGAAGCGGCGATAGTTTCAACGAACTGCCGCTTCGGCTGGTCAGCCACTTCCCATGGCCGGTGGCGCATCGCCACAGAAGCCCACTGAGGCGCCTCAGGCGCTCAGTTCACATAGGACTGGCCGCGGGTCGCTCCCCCAAGACCCGCCTGCCAACCGACGGCCGTCCTCGCCGACCCCTCCCTCCCGGCGAGGACGGCACCAATCCAGTGGGCGCCTATATATAGGCGGCCCCACAACTGCCCGCTCCGAGTGGCGTTCCGGAGGGGTTTCAGGCTCAACCTGAAGATCACCTGTGAGGATTGGAACGTCTTAGACGGATTAGGCGCCAATCCGGTTCCTGTGATCTAAGTCACGTTCAGCTGACTACAGTGCGTGGTGGGCCACTAACGGCACTTCAGTACCATGAGCCACAACCCCTCTATACCCAGCGAAAACGTAACTATCCAATCACCGCGCGCGAAGATCACTGACTGGTAACAGCACGGTAACGGCGGTAAGGCCGACTACCGGATCGCCCAAACCGGGTTCCACCTGCGGAGATCACCACGCTATGTTCCTTGCTATCCCTTTACTGACGCATGGGACGCAAGTTGCGACCCACGACAGAGCAAGGAGCAGTTCCCTTGAAGCGCATCCTCATTCCCGCCGGTGGCGCCCTCGTGGCTACCGGCCTTCTGGCTGCCGGCCTGGCCGGCACCGCCCAGGCCAACAGCGACGTTGCCAGCGACCCGATGGCGACGAGTGCGGCGAACGCCAAGGCCATTGCCCAGTTCTGGGCGGACAACAACGGCGCTGCCCTCCGGGCCGCCAAGGAGTCCAACGTCTGGGACAAGGGCGACATCGCCAAGCTGCAGAGCAAGGGCGGCTACAGCGCCGACACGAAGCCGGGCTCGACGGCTCCGATCGGCCAGGAGAAGAAGACCACCGCCAAGGTGCAGAACGTCAACTTCCCGAAGACCATCGGGAAGGTGTTCTTCGTGAACAGCAAGGGCGAGAAGAAGTGGTGCTCCGCTACTTCGATCCAGTCCCAGTACCGCAACCTGGTCGCCACGGCCGGTCACTGCGTGTACGACACGGCGACCAACTCGGACGTCATGTCCAAGTGGGTCTTCGTCCCCGGTTACTACCAGGGCAAGGCTCCGTTCGGGATCTACGTGGGTAAGCAGGCCTTCACCCACTACGACTTCGACGTGTACGAGGACTGGGACAGGGACTACGCCTTCGTCACCGTGTACAACGGTGTCCAGCTCGGCGCCGGGTCGGCCAAGAAGGTCACCCTCAACGAGTACAAGGACGCTCAGGCCAAGGGTCTGGTCACCGACTACAAGGCGACCGAGGTCGACGAGAAGGAATACCTGTCGGCCATCAAGGACCCGAACAAGTTCCTGTACTACGACATCAAGCCGGGTACAGCGAAGAAGGTCACCGGTCCGGACCACCCCGGCGCCATTGTCGACAAGAAGGAAGTCTCCAAGGCTGACTACGAGGCCGCCCAGGCCAAGGGCAACGGCCGCGGTCAGGGCTTCGTCTACGGCGACCCGGTCGTCGAGAACGTCGACAAGGCCACGTGGCAGGCTTATGACGGCCCCGGCGCCAAGGGCGAAGGCCCGGACAAGTTCGGGAACTACCTGATCACGCACTACTACGTGCAGGACTGGTACGTCCCGGGCACGAGCACCAAGTACTACCGTGTCGACTACTACGTGATCGAGGGCTTCGCCAAGGACGCCGGTCGCCTCGGTGACGTCGTCGGCGGCCAGGGCTTCGCCTGGAACCAGCCCACGGGCAAGGCTGTCCGCGTGTTCGGTTACCCGGCGGCTCCTCACCCCGACGGCAACAAGAACTACACCGGCGTTACTCCGAAGTGGTGCTACGGCAAGACCACGAAGAAGCTGGTCGGTTCGGCTGCCAAGAAGATCGAGGAGCACGTGGCCCTCAAGTGCGCCTTCACTGAGGGCGCCGACGGTGGCCCGTGGCTGTACAACTACAGCAACTCCAAGCGTCTCGGTTACGTGAACGGTGTCGTGAGCACCTTCAACGACCAGGACGGCAACGGCCGCGTGGACTACATCTCGTCGCCGTACTTCGACGGCGAGACCAACACCGTCTACCGGTCGGCTGCGGCTTCGTGGTCCGGCAAGATTGTCTGAAGTAACGGATAGCGACCGGTCATAGACCGTTCGTATAACCGTTGCAACCGAAGGGCCCGGCATCCTGCCGGGCCCTTCGGCGTTCCCGCCGAAAGTGAAGGCGCCTTGGACGCATGGGGCGCCCAGACGGTGCCATGAATCTAATGTGATCTGCATCACATGGCCGATTCGGCCGCGGTCGAGGTGACGCCTCAGCCCCGCGGGCAACGCTGACAACGCGCTTATGTTGATCAGGGCAAATGGTGGCAAGGCGAGCTTCTTTCGCCTCATGGGCATCAGCCGCTTAAACATCACAGAACGGTCACGCCCGGCTTGTCGCATCTTTTCCTTCTAAAGCGGCTACCGGTTAGCAAGATCGACACTGTATGTTCCTGGCTATCCCTTTACTGACGCATGGGACGCAAGAGGCGTTCCACGACAGAGCAAGGAGTTACCGTGAAGCGCATCCTCCTCCCCGCCGGTGGCGCCATTCTGGCCACCGGTCTGCTGGCTGCTGGTCTGGCCAGCACCGCCCAGGCCGACGACACCCTCTCCAGCGACGCGCTGGCGACTCAGGCCCAGGCGGTTGAGACCCTCAACTTCTGGACCGCGTCGAACAACGCGGCCCTCAAGCAGGCCACGGCGTTCAACCCGGACGCTCTCGAGGTGCAGAAGCTCTCCTCCGGTGGCGGTTACAGCGCGGACACCAAGCCGGGCTCGACCGCTCCCATTGGCGAGGAGAAGAAGGTCGCCGCCAAGGTCCAGAACGTCAACTTCCCGAAGACCACGGGCAAGGTGTTCTTCCAGGGCACTGACGGCAAGCTGTACTGGTGCTCCGGCACCTCGATCCAGTCGCAGTACCGCAACCTGGTCGCCACGGCCGGTCACTGCGTGTACGACATCGGCGGCAACGACGAGGTCGTGTCCAAGTGGGTCTTCGTCCCCGGCTACTACCAGGGCAAGGCTCCGTTCGGCGTCTACGTGGGTAAGCAGGCCTTCACCCACTACGACTTCGACGTGTACGAGGACTTCGACCGCGACTACGCCTTCGTCACCGTCTACGACGGCATCGGTGGCGTGCTCAACGCCGCGGACAAGGTCACGTACGAGCAGTACCGTGACGCTGCCGCCAAGGGCCAGGCGACCTCGACCAAGAAGGTCGAGGTCTCCAAGGACGAGTTCGACAAGGCGCAGAACACCCCTGACAAGGTGTACTACGACGTCGAGCTGGGCAAGAACTCGACCGAGGCCGGCCCGGACAAGGTGGGCTCTGTCGTCGACAAGGTCGAGGTCACCGAGGCCGAGTACAACGCGGCCAAGGCCAAGGGCACCGGCCGCGGGCAGGGCTTCCCGTACGGCGAGCCGATCGTCGAGAACGTGGACAAGGCCACCTGGACGTCCTACACCGGCAAGGGCAAGAAGTCTGCCGACGCGGACACGTTCGGGAACTACACGATCACCCACTACTACATCCAGTCGTGGTACGTGCCCGGCACCTCCACCAAGTACTACCGTACCGACTTCTACGTGGTCAGCCACAAGATCAAGAGCATCGGCCGCCTCGGCGACGTTGTTGGCGGTCAGGGCTTCGCGTGGAACCAGCCGGCCGGTAAGGTCGTTCGCGCCTTCGGTTACCCCTACGGCCCGCACCTGGACGGCAGCAAGCCGTACACCGGTGTGACGCCGAAGTGGTGCTACGGCAAGACCGCCAAGAAGGCCCTCCTCATCCCGTCCAAGCGGGTCGAGGAGCAGCTGTCGCTGAAGTGCGCCGTGACCGCCGGCTACGACGGTGGCCCCTGGCTCGCCAACTACAGCAACGCCAAGCGTCTTGGCTACGTCAACGGTGTGACCAGCCTCATCGCGGACGTCGACGGCAACAAGCGCTACGACACGATCACCTCGCCTTACTTCGACGGTGAGACCAACGTCATCTACCAGGCTGCTGCCAAGGCCTGGAGTGGCAAGCTCATCCCGTAGTTCGCTGCGGATCGGAACGAAGACTTGTTCGTCGTTCAGTAGCAAAACCGAAGGGCTCGGCATCCTGCCGGGCCCTTCGGCCTTTTTGTTGAGAAATCTGGTGCCTGACTTACCAGAGTGACTAAAGGGTCGATAGGGTCTTTACACCCTTTTTGACAACAGTGGAGCCTCCCGTGAAGCGCCTGCTCGTCCCCCTGGCAACCGCATGCCTGAGCGCTGCCGCCCTCGCCGTCCCCGCCAGTGCCGCCCCCAGCTGGGCCAGTGACAACCTCCAGCCCAAGCCCGCCGACGCGTACGGCGCCGCCTACTTCTGGCTTGATTCCAACGGGGCCGCGCTGCGCAAGGCCACCGAGTACCGCCTTGACACCAAGAGCGTGTCCAAGATCGTCTCGTCCGGCAGCAACGGCGCCCCTGACGGCAAGCCCGGCATGACCGGCCCCACCGGCACGACGAAGCCGACCACCACCAAGAACGTCAACTTCCCGAAGACCATCGGCAAGGTCTTCTTCCTCGACAAGGCCGGCCAGTACCGCTGGTGCTCGGCGACGTCCATCCAGTCCAGGAACCGCAACCTGGTCGCCACCGCCGGCCACTGCGTCTTCGCCAACGGCAAGGACGACGTCTACGATAAGTGGATTTTCGTTCCCGGCTACTACCAGGGCAAGGCGCCTTTCGGCGTTTACACGGGTGCTTACGCCTTCACGGCTTACGACCTTGACACCTACGACGACTACGACGGCGACTTCGCGTTCGTGGCGGTGCACAACGGCTTCGCGCTGGCGGGCGAGAAGGACGTTTCGCGGAGCCAGTTCAAGGCGTGGGGTGGCGACAAGTGGGTCAAGCCGCGCGAGATCAGTGCCACGGACTTCCTCAAGTGCCAGCTGACCCTCGGCGACTGCTGGTCGGAGGGTGAGGACAAGCCTGCCGACCTCGTAGGCCCCGACTACGCCGGCGCTGTCCTGGAGAAGCTGGAGGTCACCCCGGCCGCGTACAAGGATGCGAAGAGCGGCAGGGGTCAGGGCTTCAAGTTCGGCGAGCCGGTTGTGGAGCAGGTCGACAAGGCCGCCTGGGACGCGTACAAGGGGCCCGGCGACAAGGGCACTAAGCCGGACGAGTTCGGCAACTACACCATCACCCACTACTTCACCCAGAAGTGGGTGAAGCCCGGCACCTCCCGTAAGTACTACGAGGCCCACTACATGATCGGCATCGCCAAGGACATGGGCCGGCTCGGTGACGTGGTCGGTGGGCAGGGTGTGGCCTGGAACCAGCCGCTGGGCCAGCAGGTGACGGCGTTCGGCTACCCCGCCGCCCCGCACCCCGACGGCGACCGGCCGTTCTCCGGTGTGACGCCGAAGTTCTGCTCCGGCAAGACCGCCACCAAGAGCTACCAGATCAACACGTTCAGGGTCGAGACGCACCAGCTGCTCAAGTGCTCCATGACCCCCGGCGCCGACGGCGGCCCGTGGCTCATCAAGTACGACAACGCCAAGCGCACCGGCTACGTCAATGGCGTGACCAGTCTGTTCCACGACAACGACGGCAACGGCCGGATCGACTACATCAGCTCGGCCATCTTCGACGGTGAGGTGGCCGACGTGTACGCGAAGGCCCAGTACGCCGAGACCAAGAAGATCGTCGGCCCCAACGGCGAGCTCCTGCAGTAAAACAAGGACGGCCGGGGGCGCTCAAGGACTCAAAGGCGAGCGCCCCCGGCCGCTTGACGTCCCGAAGTGGCCGCTCGACGCCCCGAAGTCACACGGCCGTGAGCTCGCGCGACTTCTCCCGCAGCGTCAGCACAGCACGCTCGTTCTTGTACGGCTCCAGCCGCCGCCGCAGATCGGCCGCGTAAGACCGGGTCCGGGCCGACTGCAGCTCCCCGGCCAGCGCGAAAGCGGTGGCGGCGGCGGAGCAGGCCTCCTCCAGCTCCCCGCTCTGCAACAGCCCCGCGGCCAGCAGCGACAGGTTGAACATCCGCCCCCGGACGTACCGGGAGTCCATGTCGAGCGACCGCCGAGCGTGCCGCACGGCCCGCTCGCCCTGCCCGAGGTCGCGGAAGCAGTGGGCGAACTTGGCGGACAGATAGGCCTCGTCGAAGTAGCTCAGCCAGGCGGGCTCGTCGGCCGCCTTGCGCGCGTCGAAGGCGCTCTCCGCCTCGTGCAGGGAGGCGCCGCAGCAGCGGGCGTCGCCCAGGCCCGCGTGGGCGTGGGCCTCGAGGACGTGGGCGGAGGCCAGCAGCGTGTGGACGCCGGCGCGGCGGGCGGACATCTGGGCGGCCCTGGCGAGGTCGAGGGCGTGGGCGGGCTGGCCCATGTAGATGGCCTGGTGTGCCATGCCGGCCAGGATCTCGCCGCCCAGAGTGTGGTCGTCGGCGCCCCTGGCCAGGCGGAGCGCCTGGATGAGGTAGCGCTGGGCGAGGCCGTGCTGCTCCATGTCGTAGGCCATCCAGCCGGCCAGGCGGGTCAGCTCGGCGGCCGCGGCGGCCAGCTGCCTGCCGGTGGCCTCGCCGTACAGGCCGTCCTTGAGCAGCGGCGAGACGGCGGTGTCGAGGTATTTGACCACGGAAGAGCGGACGCGGCCGCTGCCGAAGCGGTTGTCCAGCTCGCCGAACGATCGGGTGACCTCCTGGATGGCGGCGATGTCGGCGCGGCCCACCCGCCGCGCGCCCGTGCCGCTCGGATGTCCCTGGGATGGGGATGTCAGCCAGCGGACGGCTCCTACCGAGCCTGCCCCAATGGCGAAAGTCGAGTCGATGAGGAATCTCCGTCTTTCTACGTCGGCCCGCCAGAGCGCCGTCACGGTCGCCACCCCCTCCTGCCACGTGTGCGTGAACTCCTGCCCGAGATCGAGGGGCGTGAGGATGGCGGGCATGCCCAGGTCTTCCGGGGTAACCGGTCGGCCCAGCCGCATCGCGAATATCTCCGTGAGCAGGCTCGGCACGGGATCGCGTGGCCTCTGGCCGCCGATCCAGCGCAGCACGGAGCTGTGGTCGTATTTGAGACCCGGAGTGCCACGCGCAGCTCCCCAATCGTTGAGGCACCTGGCCAGTCCCTTGTGGGAGAACCCTGCCTCCGAGATGAGCTGCCGCAGCAGTCGGTTTGGCTCGCGTTCCATCGCTCTCCTCGTCGCAGGAGTGGGCGCCCACATCCTTACAGAGAGCTATTGTTATATCACCTTGAGTAAAGGTTTAAGGGTGTTTCCCAAGGGACAG
Source organism: Nonomuraea sp. NPDC049695 (assembly GCF_040674955.1). Taxonomy (NCBI): domain Bacteria; kingdom Bacillati; phylum Actinomycetota; class Actinomycetes; order Streptosporangiales; family Streptosporangiaceae; genus Nonomuraea; species Nonomuraea sp. NPDC049695. The sequence continues at coordinate 227,283 of NZ_JBFANV010000004.1, forward strand.
CAAAACGGGGGCCCCCACTAAATCAGAGAGGCCCCCGTCATGGGCAGGTCAGAGGCGGGCGACGCCGTCGGCCCGGGCCTGGGCCGAGACGGCGGCCGTCACGGCGGGCGCCACGCGCTCGTCGAACGGGCTCGGGATGACGTACGTCGGCGAGAGGTCGTCGCCGACGACGCCCGCCAGCGCGTCGGCCGCGGCCACCTTCATGTTCTCGGTGATGGAGGAGGCACGCACGTCCAGGGCGCCCCTGAACACCCCGGGGAACGCGAGCACGTTGTTGATCTGGTTGGGGAAGTCGGAGCGCCCGGTGGCCACGACCCTGGCGTGCCTGGCGGCCACCTCGGGGTGGACCTCGGGCGTGGGGTTGGACAGGGCGAAGACGATGGCGTCGGCGGCCATGGAGGCGATGGCCTGCTCGGACACGGTGGACCCGGACAGCCCGAGGAACACGTCGGCGCCGGCCAGCGCGTCCTCCGTCGAGCCGGTGTGACGCGCGCGGTTGGTGTCGCGGGCGAGGGCCTCCTTGACGGGGTTGAGCCCCTCCCTGCCCTCGTAGATCATGCCCTTGGAGTCGGAGACCGCGATGTCGCCGATGCCCGCCTCCAGGAGGATGCGGGTGACCGCGACGCCGGACGCGCCCGCTCCGGCCACGACGGCGCGCAGGTCGCCCAGCGAGCGCCCGGTCAGGCGGGCGGCGTTCTGGAGCGCGGCCAGCGCCACGATGGCGGTGCCGTGCTGGTCGTCGTGGAAGACGGGGATGTCGAGCAGCTCACGCAACCGGTCCTCGACCTCGAAGCAGCGGGGGGCGCTGATGTCCTCCAGGTTGATGCCGCCGAACGACGGCGCGAGGCGCGCGACTGTCTCGACGAGCTCGTCGACGTCGGTGCAGTCGAGGCAGATGGGGACGGCGTCGACGTTCGCGAACTGCTTGAACAGCAGCGCCTTGCCCTCCATGACCGGCATGGCGGCGGAGGGGCCGATGTCGCCCAGGCCGAGCACGGCGGTGCCGTCGGAGACGACGGCGACCACGTTGGAGACCCAGGTGTAGTCGTTGACCAGCGAGGGCGTCTCGGCGATGGCGGTGCAGACCCGGGCGACGCCGGGCGTGTAGGCGAGCGAGAGGTCGTCCGCGTCGCGGACGGGAACGGTCGAGCGGACCTCCAGCTTGCCGCCGCGGTGCAGCGCGAAAGCCGGATCGAGATCGAGTTTCTCAACGGAAGCAGAAGCGGGCGTGACAGCCACAGCGACCCCTGTAGTCATCGGGAGCGGAAGAAACCTTCGGCGAACGAGCGCGAGCGGGCTGGCTTCGGTAGCTGCCAGGATCCCCTCGTCGGTCGTCTCAGAGGGGTACGGGGGTCACCCGTCTCACTATCGTGCCACATGGTGAGATGGTCTCGGTGTCGGCGCCGACGCCGTTCCGTTGACGCATCGTTAAATCTCCGATGACGGACCGCTGCGAAACCCCATTTAAACTGCACAAAACGCAAGCTTCGTGGTATTTCACTTCGAGGAGGCCGTACATGGCCCTCAGTCCCAAGGGCCGCCGTGGCTACGCCGCCGGCGCGCTCGCCTTGATCGCTGCTCTCACGCTGTCCGCGTGCGGCGGCGGCTCCGGCTCGAGCTCCGGCAGCACGACCAGCGCCAGCGCCTCCGCGGCGGGCGGTGTCAAGCTGGTGCAGCCCGGGAAGCTCACGGTCTGCACGAACATCCCGTACGAGCCGTTCCAGTTCAAGGACGCCAGCGGCAAGATCGTCGGCTTCGACGTGGACATCGTCGATCTCGCCGCGAAGAAGCTCGGTGTGACCCAGAACATCGTGGACATCGACTTCGCCGTCATCAAGAGCGGCGCGGCCATGGCGGCCGGCAAGTGCGACGTGGCCGCCGCCGGCATGACGATCACTCCCGAGCGCAAGCAGAACATCGACTTCTCCGACCCGTACTTCGACGCCACGCAGGCGCTGCTGGCCAAGAAGGGCACGGGCGCCAAGTCGCTGGAGGACGTCAAGGCCAAGAACCTCAAGCTGGGCGCCCAGGCCAGCACCACGGGCCTCGACTACGTCAAGAAGCAGGGCCTCAACCCCACCGAGTACGCCGACTCGGCCAAGGAGCTGCTGGCCCTGCAGGCCGGGCAGGCCGACGTGATCGTGCAGGACCTGCCGGTCGTCCTCACCTGGCTGAAGAAGCCGGAGATCGCCGCCAAGTTCGAGCTGATCGGCAGCCTGGACACCGGCGAGCAGTACGGCATCGGCCTGAAGAAGGGCGCCGACCCGGCGCTGCTCAAGACGATCAATGAAGAGATCGCCAAGGCCAAGCAAGACGGCACCTACGAGAAGATCTACGTGAAGTGGTTCGGCAAGAAGCCCGGCGAGCTGGGCTGATCCATGGCCGACCAGCCGAAGACGGCTGAGCCTGCCCGCGCCAGGCTCAGCCCTCGGAAGAAGCAGCGGATCAGCCGGGGCGTCCAGTACGTCGTCCTGGCCGTCGCGCTCGTCGCCCTGGTCCTGTACGCGGACTGGGGCGGCCTGGCCCAGAACTTCGCCAAGCCGGACGTCGCGCGTCACGCGCTGCCGGACCTGTTCACGATCGCGCTGCGCAACACGATCATCTACGCGGTCGGTGGGTTCGCCTTCTCGTTCGTGCTGGGGCTGCTGCTCGCGCTCATGCGGCTCTCGCAGGTCCGGCCGTACCGGTGGATCGCGATCGTCTACATCGAGATCTTCCGCGGGCTCCCCGCACTGCTGATCTTCCTGATGATCACGTTCCTGCCTCTCGCGCTGCCCGGCTTCCAGGTGCCCTTCGGCACGTACGGACAGGGCATCCTGGGGCTGGGCCTGGTGGGGGCGGCGTACCAGGCGGAGGTCTTCCGCGCGGGCCTGCAGGCCGTGCCGAAGGGTCAGACCGAAGCGGCCAGGTCGCTGGGCATGTCGGCCACCCGGGCGCAGGTCACCGTGGTGATCCCCCAGGCCATCCGCATGGTCATCCCGCCGACCACCAACCAGTTCGTGGCCCTGCTCAAGGACTCCTCGCTGGTGCTGTTCCTCGGTGTCTCGGGCGAGTACGTCGAGCTGGCCAAGTTCGGCAACGACCTGGCCTCCCAGTACGCCAACGCCACGCCCATCATGGTCGCGGGCGTGACGTACCTGATCGTCACGATCCCGCTGGGATACCTCGCGTCCCGGCTCGAGCGACGTAAGGGGAGCGCCCGATGACGCACGCGATCGACGTCAGGGACCTGCACAAATACTTCGGCCGTAACGAGGTGCTCAAGGGCATCAACCTGGCGGTCGAGACCGGGCAGGTGGTCTGCGTCATCGGCCCTTCGGGGTCGGGCAAGTCGACCCTGCTGCGCTGCGTGAACCTGCTGGAGCAGCCCACCAAGGGCACGGTGTTCGTACGAGGGGTCGAGGTGACCGACCCCGACGCCGACATCGACGCCGTCAGGCGGCACATCGGCATGGTCTTCCAGCAGTTCAACCTCTTCCCGCACATGACGGCGCTGCAGAACGTCATGATCGCCCAGCAGCGGGTGCTGAAGCGGAGCAAGAAGGAAGCCGAGGTCGTCGCAAGGGAGAACCTGGAGAAGGTGGGCGTCGGCGACAAGTGCGACTCCCTGCCGGGCCAGCTCTCGGGCGGTCAGCAGCAGCGCGTGGCGATCGCCAGGGCGCTGGCCATGAACCCGGACCTGATGCTGTTCGACGAGCCCACCTCGGCGCTCGACCCCGAACTGGTGGGTGACGTGCTCACCGTCATGCGGAAGCTGGCGGAGGAGGGCATGACCATGCTCGTGGTCACCCACGAGATGGGCTTCGCCCGTGAGGTGGCCGATCGGGTGGTGTTCATGGACGGCGGCGTGATCGTCGAGGACGGCACTCCCGCGCAGGTCATCGGCGACCCGCAGCAGGAACGCACCCGTTCCTTCCTGCGCCGCGTCCTCCACCCCGAGGAGTGAATCCCTGGCGCGCCCCTCATTCGGGGGGCGCGCTCCCTCGGCCCCGCGGGCCGATCGTGTAATACTCCGGCATGGACCTCACCTCTTACGCCGAGTGGGCGCTCCGCCTGGTCAACGACCCGGACCCGCCGCCCGAGCTGAGAGGGCTGCGGGACGAGCTGGCCGTCGTCTTCGACGCGGCCGAGGACGAGCAGGCCCCGGTCGAGCGGCTGGTCGAGCGGCTGAACGCCCTGCTCGTGCGCTATCCCGTACGCCCCCAGCTCACCGACCACGACGGCCGGGGCTGGCACCTCCACCTGGCCGAGGAGGACGCCGCCGGCGCCGTGATGGGCCTGGCCGCGGTGGTGGCGGAGCTGGGCGTGGACCGGCTCGGCCGGTGCCAGGAGCCGCGCTGCCGGCAGGCGTTCCTGGACACCTCGTCCAACCGCTCCCGCCGCTACTGCTCGCCCCGCTGCGCCAGCCGCGCGAACGTGGCCGCCTTCCGCGCCCGTCAGCGCGACAGCTCCTGACGCCGTCGCCGCAGGGGCCAGTAGCGCAGCACCACCCGTCCCACGATGTCCTGGACGGGACCGAAGTCCCAGCTGTCGCGGCGTCCGCTCGCCCGCTGGTTGTCGCTCTCCAGCCACCAGCCGTCGGCGCCGTGCCACTGTGCCCGTTTCACGATCAGCCGGTCGGGGTCGCCGGGCAGCCTGGCCACCACGACATCGCCCGGGCGGACGGCGGCGTTCCTGCGTACCAGGAGCCAGTCGCCGGGGACCAGCGCGGGACGCATCGAATCGCCCTCGACACGCACTCTCATGATCTCCTCAAGGACACGCTCGGCGCCGGACGGACGTCTCCGCCCGAACCTGCCGCGGAACAAGCGTAAGACCCACGGGCGCCGAGCAATCCCCCCTCCTCCGCGGTTGTTCCGCACCCGAGTAAGGTCGGTTGTGGACCAAGCTGATTCAGCATCAAGGAAGGACTTTCTGATGCTCGCACGACTGCTACGACCCAAGCAGGTCGCCTCCGCGCACTGTGACCTGCCGTGTGGGGTCTACGACCCCGCTCAGGCCCGCATCGAGGCCGAGTCGGTCAAGGCGATCATGGAGAAGTACGCAGGCAACGAGGACCCGGTCTTCCGCGCCCGCGCGCTGACCATCAAGGAGGAGCGCGCCGAGCTGGTCAAGCACCACCTGTGGGTGCTGTGGACCGACTACTTCAAGCCGCCGCACCTTGAGCAGTACCCTCAGCTTCACCAGCTCTTCTGGGACGCCACGAAGCTCGCGGGCGCCGCCGGCGCCAAGGGCACCGTCGACGTCGCCAAGGCCGAGGACCTGCTGGGCAAGATCGACGAAATCGCCAAGATCTTCTGGGAGACCAAGGCGGCCTAAAACGGCACATAAGGCTCTGTGCGGCGGCGTCCGCGCAGAGCCTTTTCCGTTGATGGCGAGTCTGAATCGTCCAAGCACCTCCCAGGGGCGGTAAGTTGCAGTTGGCGTCGGAAACGCGAGGAGGAACGTGACCGAGGAAACCGAGACGCGCGCGGAGGGCGTGGCCGGCATCCGCGACGTGGTGAGCATCAGGCTCCCCGCCGCCAGTGCCTACCTGTCTGTGCTGCGTACGGCTACCGCCGGGCTGGCGGCGCGGCTTGACTTCACGCTCGACGAGATCGAGGATCTGCGGATCGCGGTCGACGAGGCGTGCGCCATGCTGCTGACGGAGGCGGTGCCAGGCACCGACCTGACCGCCGAGTTCGAGCTGACCGGGCAGGAGATGCAGGTGAGGGTCGAAGTGGCGACCGTCGGCAGCTCCGCGCCCAAGCGCGACGACTTCGCCTGGATGGTGCTGACCGCCCTGGCGGACGAGGTGGACGCGGTGGCGCCTTCCCAAGGCTCCCCCGACACAATGGCGATCGTCCTGCGTAAGCGCCGCGGCGCGGCCCAGAGATCGGCAGGGCCGGCGTGACGGAAAGGACTGGAGCCATGGCCACCAGCGAACACGCCGTGCCCGACAGGGTGCGTGCCCGCATGCTCTTCGCCGAGTTGGCCGAGTTGGGCCCTGAGGAGCCGCGCCGCCAGCGCATCAGAGATGAGCTGGTCGAGCTTCACCTTCCCCTGGTCGAATACCTGGCCCGTCGCTTTCGGAACCGGGGCGAGTGGCTCGACGACCTGACCCAGGTCGCCACCATCGGCCTGATCAAGTCCATCGACCGCTTCGACCTCAACCGCGGCGTGGAGTTCTCCACGTATGCCACGCCCACCATCGTCGGCGAGATCAAGCGCCATTTCCGCGACAAGGGCTGGGCGGTGCGCGTGCCGCGCCGTCTGCAGGAGCTGAAGCTCTCGCTGACCAAGGCGATAAGCGATCTGTCGCAGCGCGAGGGCCGCGCGCCGACCGTGGCCGAGCTGGCCTCCTACCTCAAGATGACCGAGGAGGAGGTGCTCGAGGGCCTCGAGTCGGCCAACGCGTACTCGACCGTGTCACTCGACGCGCCCGACTCCGGCGACGACGACGCCCCCGCGGTGTCCGACTCGCTCGGCATCGTGGACGAGTCGCTCGAGGGCGTCGAATACCGCGAGTCGCTCAAACCGCTGCTCGAGCGGCTGCCGCCACGTGAGAAGCGCATCCTGCTGTTGCGCTTCTTCGGCAATATGACGCAGTCGCAGATCGCCACCGAGCTGGGCATCTCGCAGATGCACGTCTCGCGCCTGCTGGCCCGCACGCTGGCCCAGCTGCGCGAGGGCCTGACCGCCGAAGACTAGCCGTCCCCGTAGAGGGCGTGGGTGGTGGGCGGCGCGAGCAGCGTCGCCAGCCCGGCCACGGCGATCACGATCAGCGGGATCCCCAGCTGCGGCTGGCCCGACTGGATCAGCGTGACGGCGACCGGCAGCACGAAGATCTGGGCCAGCACGCCGGGCGACCTGCCCCACCGCTCCATCCTGAACAGCCCGCCCCACGCCACCCAGAGCAGCCCCGCCCCGATCAGCACGCCGAAGGCCGACTCCGCGATGGCGGTGGTGAGGTTGTCCGGGGTGCTGACGAGGGTCTCGACGCCGACGTAGATCCCGAGTCCGAGCGCGGCCAGGCCCTCCAGGGCGACGATGGCGGCGGCGACGACGAGGGTGACCGGACGACTGCTCACGCCCGTACCCTACCGTTCCTAAGGACTGAGCCTGAGTTGCACATGCTCAGCCGAATGCTCCGAACGGTGTTGAGCGTTCTGGTCGCCCGCGTTCGTGCCGCGTCCGGCGCCGGCGGATCATGTCCGTGGTCCAGGGATGCGGGGGCGGGGTCCCTCACGCCCGCGGGCTTGCGTTCCGGTCTGGTCGGTCCGATGCCCCTGCCCATCGCTCCGGTGGGCAGGGGGCGGTGCCGTCCGACGCCGGATCGGGTGCCCTTGGGCGCGTCTGCCGATCGCCACGGCGGCTGCGTCGTGGCGGGTGGTCGTGCGTTTCGTGGAGGTGAGGGGCTTTTGCCAGTGCTGGGCGCCCCACTTCGAGGTGTACGCCGGATCGGCGGCGATGATCGCGATCCCGCTCTGGTCGGCCATCGAGGTCAGCCGGGCGCGTAGCCTGCTCGTGGGCATGCCGGAGATGAGCTGGCGGAAGCGTTTGCGGGTGCCGTGCTTCTCCCGGGTCTTTTCAGTCTGGAAGTCGAGGTCTTCGATGGCGACGGCCTTCACGCCGCAGGTGCCCGCCCAGTGCAGCAGCCGGGTCAGGGCGTGGCGGACTTGGGCATCGCGGTGCTCAGCCGACCCGCTCAGGTCGTAGGTGAAGCGGCGCGGGTTGCCGATGGGGTTGCCGTGGACGTCCAGGCGCCAGGCGGCGAGGTGGTCGGCGTTGGTGTCCACGCCGATCACCCCGGCGGCGAGCGCGGCCGCCATGGGGATGGCGGGGGCTGCAGGGCGTTGCCAGGAAGCGGTGATGTACCAGCGCCCGCGCGCCGCGTCCAGGTGGATGCGGTAGGCCACGGCTCGGTTGGCCTCAACCCGATCGGCCCATTCGGTGCCACGGTGAGCGAAGCGCACCCGGGCGGCGAGCACATAGCGGCCGTGCGGCGCGTTCGCATGGTGCGCCAGCGGGGCGGGCAGCTTGATCGACACCTGGCCGTCGGGGGTGACGCGGATGGTCTCGTTACCGAAGCGCTTGCCGGACTCACCGTCGGCGGCCAGGAACCAGCGCTCGGCCTCCCACCGCTGCCGCCATCCGTCCGCTGTGAGCCCGGCGGCGTCCAGGTGGTGACGGGCGTGGGCGAGTCGTTTGCCGCCGCGCACCACGCGGACCCGCCCGGCTTGGTGATCGGCTCGCAAACGCTTCAGCCGGTCTTGGAGGAGGTGCAGGCGGCGGGACTTGGCGAACCATTCCTGTGCCGAGCGGTAGCCGCCCGGCTCCTTGCGGGTTCCCTTCTTTCCGAGGGGCTGAGACAGCCGGCGGCTGATCGTGGCGATGGCGGCCTGGAGGTCGCGAATGTGGTCGGCCTGGACGCGGCGGGCCAGCGCCCACTGATCATGGGACGCTTTGGTGATGGCCCCGGCCCAGCGCGCCGACGACTGCACGGTCAACTCGCGCTTACGGGCCGCCCAGGTATCGGCGCAGTGTCCCAGCCCGTCAGCGCATCGGTTTTTCAGGTCGGCGGACGCCAGAGCGCCCAGATGCGCGCCGACCAAACGCAACATCGTGTCATCTTCTACGGTGAGGCGCTTGAGCCGGTCGCGGACAGCGACACCGGACGGGCCGGCCACCACGAAGGCGGGTGCGATCGGGCGCAGCTCAGCCATGCTCGGCGGCCTCCAGATCGGGACTGCATGGGCATGCCTGCATGATCCGCACCCCTCGAAGGTTCGCGTTGCGTAGCAGCAACGATACCAAGAGTTGGCATCGCTGAGTAGAACGTGTGCGCGATAGGTGTCGGCAAACGCACAACACAACTCCAGGAGCCGAGCCGAACCCGAGCAGGTCGGCTCTGACGCGACAGCGGTATGCCGGAGGAGGCTGACTCCCTGCACGCACAAATGCCGTCGAATCCGCGCTGGCGACCACATCGCCAGAGCCTCTGTACGTTCATGCGCACTCAGACACCAACAGCTTGAAGCCCTCGGGTCGGTCGGCCCGAGAAATGGGACGTTCGGCCGATAAAGCGCGCGTGGCCAGCGGATACGCTGGCGATATGCGCGCCATGCTACTGGTGAATCCCAAGGCCACGACCACGAACGCGCGTACGCGTGACGTGCTGATCCGCGCGCTCGGCGCGGCCGTGGAGCTGTCGGTCGAGGAGACCCGCTACCGCGGGCACGCCGCCGCGCTGGCGGCCACCGCGCGGGCCAAAGGGTACGACGTGGTGGCGGTGCTCGGCGGCGACGGGACGATCAACGAGGCCGCCAACGGCCTGCTGAACCCGGTGAACGGCCACGAGGTCCCCTCGGACGATCCCAGCGCCGGGCGGCCCGCGCTCATCGTCATCCCCGGCGGCAGCGCGAACGTGTTCGCCCGCGCGCTGGGGCTGCCGAACGACCCGGTGGAGTCCACGGGGGCCGTGCTGGAGGCGCTGCGGGAGGGCCGGCGCAAGACCGTGGGCCTGGGCCAGGCCCTGTGGGAGGGCCAGAGCCGCTACTTCACCTTCTGCTCGGGGATGGGGTACGACGCAGAGGTTGTACGGGCCGTGGAAGGCCTGCGAGGGACCGGGCGTAAGGCGTCACCGGCACGTTATGTGAACACCGCTCTACGGCACTATCTGGCCACGGACAAACGGCATCCACCGATGACGCTGACCGGTCCCGGGATACCGACCGTCGAGGGGGTGTTCATGGCGATCATCTCGAACACCTCGCCGTGGACGTACGTCGGCACCAGGCCCGTGCACCCGACCCCGTGGGCCGGTTTCGACACGGGCCTCGACCTCCTCGGCCTGCGGCGCATGGGGCTGACCACGATCGGGCCATTGATCCGACAGATTCTCACGGAGAGTGACGCTCTTCCGGGCGGCCGGCACCTTGTACAGCTCCATGACGAGGCCGAGTTCACACTGACCGCGGACCGGCCCGTGGCCTTCCAGCTGGACGGGGACTACCTGGGCGAACGCGAAACCGTGACATTCCGGTCTACACCGCACGCGTTACAAGTTTTGGTCTAGATGGTTACAATCGGTCATTGTGTGACGCATCCGACATCCATAACAGCCAAAACTTCCCGCCAACCCTCTTGCGTGCACACAGCGTGGCTGACAGTCTCAAGACTGACGTCGGAACGTAGGACCTTTAACAACCCCAAGGGTCCTCCGAGTGTCAGTGGGCAATCCCGGGTTCTCGCAGGTCCGGGCAATTGTTCGCGCGAGTTAGTGAAACTCTTCACAAAGTAGTAGCCGCACGGAGCCGACCAAAGGCTTCATCTACTAAGGAGTGGACGCATGGACTGGCGCCACCGAGCTGCCTGCCGTGACGTGGACCCCGAGCTGTTCTTCCCGATCGGCAACACCGGCCCGGCACTCATGCAGATCGAGGAGGCCAAGCAGGTCTGCCGGTCCTGCTCGGCCGTCGAGGCCTGCCTGAAGTGGGCGCTGGAGTCCGGGCAGGACGCCGGTGTCTGGGGCGGTCTCAGCGAGGACGAGCGTCGCGCCCTCAAGCGCCGCACCGCTCGCCAGCGCGCCCGCCTCACCGCCTGACCTGCTCATCCGAGCCACTGCCGGCTGACACCGGCGCCTGAGCCGCGACAGACACTCATGCGCCGCCGCCGGCGCGCGCCCCCACAGGGAGATCAGGCCGCCGGGAGCGGGATCGACAGCGTGACCTCCGTGCCCCCTTCGAGCCGCGGCTGGATGCTCAGCCGGCCCGACAGTTCGCCTTCGACCAGCGTACGGACGATCTGCAGCCCCAGGCTGGTGGAGCCCTCGAGGTCGAAGCCGGCCGGAAGCCCGCGGCCGTCGTCCCAGACCGTGACGTTGAGCCGGTCGAGCGCGGGCTCGACCACCACCTCGAGCCGCTTGGGCCGCCCGTGCTGCATCGCGTTCTGCAACAGCTCGGTCAGCGCCATGGCCAGCGGTGTGGCGATGAGCGAAGGCAGCACGCCGAACCCGCCGACCCTCCTCGGCATCACGGCCGACTCGGCTGCCGACACCTCTCCCGTCATCGCGATCACCCGGTCGGCGATCTCGTCGAAGTCCACGAACTCCTCGGGTGCGTGGGACAGCGTCTCGTGCACGATCGCGATCGACCCGACCCGGCGTACCGCCTCCTCCAGCGCCTCCCTGCCCTCGGGCACCTGCAGCCGCCTGGCCTGGAGCCGGAGCAGCGCGGCCACGGTCTGCAGGTTGTTCTTGACCCGGTGGTGGATCTCGCGGATGGTGGCGTCCTTGGTCATCAGCTCGCGCTCGCGCCGCCGCAGCTCCGTCACGTCCCTGATGAGCACCAGCGCGCCGATGCGGCCGCCGCCGACGATCAGCGGGATGGCTCTGAGCTGCACGATCGTGCCGCCCGACTCGACCTCGGTCTCCTTGGCCGCGCGCCCGCTGGCCACGATCATGAGGTCTTCGTTGATCGGCTCGTCGGAGTAGCAGAGCGCCGCGGTGACCGGGCCCAGCTCGGCGCCGACCAGGTCGGCGTGGAGGCCGAGCCGCCGGTAGGCGGACAGGGCGTTCGGGGAGGCGTACGTGACGCGCCCGGCCCGGTCGAGCCTGAGCAGGCCGTCGCCGACGCGCGGCGATCGCACCAGGATCGGCTCCTCGCCCGAGAACGGGAAGCGCCCCTCGGCCACCATCTGCGCCAGGTCGGACGCGCTCTGCAGGTAGGTCAGCTCCAGGCGGGACGGGGTGCGGGCGGAGGAGAGGTTCGTGGAGCGCTGGATCACCCCCAGGAAACGCCCCTCGCCGCCCTCGACGGTCCGCCGCACGGGGATGGTCTCCTCGCGCACCGGGACCCCCGTGGACCAGTCGGGGTCGCCTTCGCGGCAGATCCGGCGCTCGTTCCACGCGGTGTCGATGAGATAGCGCTCGCCCTTGGCGGCGACGCTGCCGACGATGTCGTCGTGATAGACGGTGGGGCCGGTGGTCGGGCGCATCTGGGCGATCGCGATCCAGCCGCTCCCGCCCAGGAGCGGCGCCCACAGGATGAGGTCGGCGAAGGACAGGTCGGCCAGCAGCTGCCAGTCGGAGACCAGCGAGTGCAGCCAGTCGAGATCCGCCTCGTCAAGGGCGGTGTGACGGGCTACGAGGTCGCTGAGAGTCGGCACAGATGCATCATGCGTGCTTTCCGCCGCAACAACCAAACCGACCCCCTGGTTGAATGCCCACCCGTGTACGAGGGCAGTACTCCGCACAGCACGGCCGCACGCCCGTCGTGCAGCCCGCTGGACCTATCGGGAATCTCATATTGTGAGAACCGTCACACTGCCGAACCTGTTCGGACACCAGGACGGAGCAGTACGGAGGTGATCGCCACGGGCAGGTGGTTCCACCGCGACACGGCTCACGTATCGGACTCGGTTGTTATCGCGCACGCTGCTGTGGATATCCTTCACAATCAGCCTGAGCTGCCCGGATCCGTGCGCGCCAGCCGCCGTGCCCACCCGGTGCCGGTCGGCCGCCACGGCCCGCGGTTGACCACTCGGGCAGAAGTGAGTTCCGATGATCTCGCGGTGACCAGACACGCCCTCACCGCCGTGGCAGAAGTGAAGGTGAGAGCGTGACAGACGACAGCCCCCGCGTACCGAAGTACTACGACGTCAAACGCAGCCTGCTCGAGCTCACCAAGACGCTGTCACCGGGCACGGCGCTGCCGCCTGAACGCACGCTCGCCGTGCGGTTCGAGACCTCGCGCACCACGGTCAGGCAGGCGCTGACCGAGCTGGTGGTGGAGGGCCGGCTGCTGCGCATCCAGGGCAAGGGCACGTTCGTGGCGCAGCCGAAGGTCGCGCAGGTGCTGCAGCTCACCTCGTACATCGGCGACCTGCGCACGGCGGGCCTGGAGCCGGACACCAAGATCCTGGAGATCGGCTACATCACCGCCGACGAGGCCCTGGCCAGGCGCCTGGCCATCAACCCCGGCGGCCGGGTGCTGCGCATCCACCGCCTCCGGCTGGCCAACGGCGAGCCCGTCTCGATCGACACCACCCACCTGTCCGCGCGCCGCTTCCCGCGGCTGCGGCGGGAGCTGGAGGTGCACGCGTCGCTGTACGAGACGCTGCACAACGCCTACAACGTGCGGCTCACGGACGCCGAGGAGATCATCGAGACCGTGCTGGCCACCCCGTACGACGCCAAGGCCCTCGGCGTCGACGTCGGCCTCCCCATGCTCCTCCTGACCCGCCACGCCTTCGACGCCGACGGCAACCCCGTCGAGTGGGCGCAGTCGCTCTACCGCGGCGACCGCTACAAGTTCGTCACCAGGCTCCGCAGGCCGTAGCACCCCTCGGCCATGCCGACGAGGTTGTTCCTGTGGCTGGGCGGAGCCGCCTGTGGGACAGTCGGGCCCACGTGGTCGTAGGGCCGGGCAGGAGGAGGGCGGCTCGTGTCCACGCCGCCTGGGACGGGTCCGTTGGATCCCGATCCGCATGGGATCGACCCCGGCCTCAGTCGCGCAGGAGCGGTCCCGTCACTTCGGGTGACCGGGGCCTACGCTTAGGGTCATGAGCATCCTCGTCGTCACCGGCACCGACGCCGGAGTGGGCAAGACCGTCGTGGCGGCGGCGCTGGCGGCGCTGGCGTTGGGGCGCGGGTCTTCCGTCGCCGTGGTCAAGCCGGCGCAGACCGGGTTGGCGCCGGGTGAGCCCGGGGATGTGGACCAGGTGATCCGGCTGTCCGGGGTCACCACCACCTTCGAGCTGTGCCGGTTCGCCGAGCCGCTCTCCCCGGCCGCCGCCGCCCGGGTCGCCGGGTTGCCGCCCGTGTCGCTGGCCGGGGTCGCCCAGCTCGTACGGGAGCTGGCCGAGAGCAGCCGGCTGGTGGTCGTGGAGGGGACCGGCGGGCTGCTCGAGCGGTTCGACGAGGACGGCGGGACCATCGCCGATCTCGCGCGATCCTTGAACGCGCAGGTGCTCGTCGTGGCCGGGGTCGGGCGGGGCACGGTCAACCACACCGCGCTCACCCTGGAGGCGCTGGCCCATCGGGGGCTGGAGCCTGCCGGGGTGGTCATCGGACGCTGGCCGGACGAGCCCGGGATCGTGGAGCGGAGTTGCGTGTGCGACCTGGAGATGCTGGCCGCCCGGCCGCTGGCCGGAGTGCTGCCGGAAGGGGCGGGAAGCCTCGACAGGGAGTCGTTCGCCGAGGTGGCGCGTAAGGGGCTGGCCGCCACGCTGGGCGGCACGTTCGACGCCGCCGGCTTCCGGCCGGCCCTCTGACCGCTAGCAGGCCGACTCAGGCAGTTCGCAGATCTTGACGGTCATGCGCTCCGCCTGGTCGATCAGGCCGCGGAACCGGGCGATGGGCAGGCTCTTCGAGGGCCAGGCCGTCTCGCCGACGATGTAGACGGCGGCCCCGCGCCGTACCGCCACCGCCTGCTCGCCGCCCTCGTAGAAGCGGCCTCCCGCGCGCAGCCCGTCGTCCCCCACGCCGAGCGGCTTGCTGAAGTAGCGGTAGCGGTGCGCGCCCTTGCCGACGTCGGCGCACTTCCTGAGGTCGGCGCGGAGCAGGCGCATCGCGCGCTCGGCGTACCGGACGTCCTTGTAGACCACTAACTGCTCGTAGTTCTTCTCGGCTTCGCTCGAGTGGAGCGCCGCGCGCGTCTCCAGCCGCCCCCCGTCGCGGCGGTGGCGGTAGAAGCAGGGGTTGAGCTGGAGCGGCAGCGCCTTCGAGTCGGTCACCTCGAAGGTGTCCCACTCCTTCGTGGGCGGGTGCGACTCCATGAACAGCATGCCGTCAGGCAGCCCGCTGGACATCATCGTCGCCGCCAGCGCGACGGCGACCCCCGTCTGGATGAACATCGTGAACCTCCCCCGGTTCGTGTCTGTCGATCGATGAGATGCGGCGAAAAGCGGATTTGTTCGATGATGGGGGGTGGGGAAAACCCCACCTTCCATCAGCACACCAGGCCTATTTCGCGGCCCACCCGCCGCTCAATACCGTTGAGCCATGAAAGTCCCCCGCCCGTGGTCGGCGCGTGCCTGGCTGGACACGGCCCACGTGATGATCGGCCTGCCGGTCGCCGTGCTGCTCGGCGGGCTGACGCTCGTGATGGCCGTGTGGCCGCCGCTGCTGATGCGGAGCGTGCCGTGGTTCACCAGGGTGCAGCGGTCCAGGTTCGAGGCGTTCCTCGGCTCGCGCATCCCGCCCGTGCGCTCCCCGAGCAACTGGCGCAGCCCGGCCACGTGGCGGCAGATCGGCTACCACCTGCTCTCGCCGTTCGTGGGCTTCGCGGCGGCGGTCCTGGTGGCGCTGGCGTGGGGAGCGGCGATCGTGGGGCTGCTGTCCTTCCTGCCACGGCAGCTGCAGAAGCCGCCGCTGGAGTTCGAGGAGTTCGATCTCAGAGACGGCAGGGTCATCGCGCTGTACGTGGCGGTGGGGCTCGCGATGCTGCTGCTCGCGCCGGTGCTGGCGCGCGGCATGGCGGCGCTGGACCTGTCGGTGGCGCGTACGCTGCTCGGCCCCAGCCGTTCCGAGCTGGGCCAGCGGATCGAGACGCTGACCGAGAGCCGGGCGGGCGTGATCGACGCCGCGGACGCCGAGCGGCGCAGGATCGAACGTGACCTGCACGACGGCGCCCAGCAGCGGCTCGTCTCCCTTGCCATGAACCTCGGCCTGGCCAGGGCCACCCTCACCGACCTGCCCGAGCCCGCCCGCGAGGCCATCGCGCAGGCCCATGAGGAGGCCAAGCAGGCGCTCAAGGAGCTGCGCGACTTCGTCCGCGGCCTGCATCCGGCCGTCCTGAACGACCAGGGCCTGGACGCGGCGCTGTCCGGGGTGGCCGCCCGCGCCCCGTTCCCCGTGAAACTCCACGTCGACATCGAACGGCGTACCACTCCGACCATCGAGGCGGTGGCGTTCTTCATCGTGTCCGAAGCACTGACCAACATCGCCAAGCACGCCGCGGCCACCAAGGCCGAGGTGAGCGTGCGGCGCGTGGGCGACCGCCTGCACCTGCTCGTCTACGACGACGGCTGCGGCGGCGCCCGGCTGGACGGCGGCACGGGCCTGCGCGGCCTGGCCCAGCGGATCCACTCGGTGGACGGGACGCTCCGGCTGTCCAGCCCGCTGGGCGGCCCGACGACGATCGAAGTGGAGCTGCCGTGCGAGTAGTGCTGGCCGAGGACTCCGTGCTGCTGCGCGAGGGGCTGATCCGGCTCCTGGACGCCTCGGGCATGCAGGTGGTGGCGGCCGTGGACGAGGCCGAGGGGCTGCTGCGGGCGGCGGAGGAGCACAAGCCCGAGCTGGTCATCACGGACGTCCGGATGCCGCCCACGCACACCGACGAGGGCCTGCGGGCCGCACTCGTGCTGCGCCGCCAGCAGCCGGGGCTGGCGGTCCTGGTGCTCTCGCAGTACGTCGAGGAGCGCTACGCCGCCCAGCTCCTCGCCTCCGCCGCGACAGGCGGGGTCGGTTACCTGCTCAAGGATCGGATCGCGGACGTGTCGGAGTTCATCGACGCCCTGCGCAGGGTGGCCACAGGCGGCACCGCGCTCGATCCGGAGGTGGTGGCCCAGCTCCTGCTGCGCGGCAACAGCGACCCGCTCGAACGGCTGACGCCCCGGGAGCACGAGGTGCTCAAGCTGATGGCGGAGGGCCGCTCCAACGCCGGCATCGGCCAGGCGCTGGTGCTCAGCGAGGGGGCGGTGGGCAAGCACATCGGCAACATCTTCACCAAGCTCGACCTCTCGCCTGCCGAGGGCGACCACCGGCGCGTGCTGGCCGTGCTGCAGTTCCTCAAGATCAGGAGCCTGCCGTGAAAGCGGCCTGGCTGGCGGCGGGCGCCGTGGCGACCGCCATCGCGCTGGTGATCTCCAGCATGCTGCTCTGGCGCGGGTTCGCCAGGGCCAGGATGCCGACGGAGAACTCGCAGAAGTCCATCGCCCTCGGGGCCAAGAACGTGCGGATCAAAGTGGGCAAGGGCTCCCAGGTGGACCTGATGCTCCTGCCCGGCCAGGCCGGCACATTGCTGATCGAAAGGTCGCTGCGGTGGTCGAGTGACCGGCCGAACGCGACCGAGACCTGGGACGCCCGCTCCGGCACCCTGCGACTCGACGCGGCCTGTTCCGACGACCACGGAACCCCCGTCTGCCAGGCCGAGTACGTGGTGTTCGTGCCGCCGGAGACCGACATCGAGGCCAGTACGACCACCGGCGAGCTCGCCGTCAACGAGGTCTTCGGCAACGTGCGGCTCAGCTCCGTGTCCGGCGTCATCCGGGCGGAGGGTATCTCCGGCTCCCTCTGGGCGAGGACGGGCACGGGCAACGTGGACGCCTCCGGGCTCGACAGCGACCGGGCCGACGTGGAGGTCGGCTCAGGGGAGGTGAGCCTGTCGTTCGTCAACGCGCCCACGGCCGTCAAAGCAGTCGTCAGAACGACGGGCAACGTCGACGTCACCGTGCCCACGGCCGCCTACCAGGTGATGGCGGACGGCCACAGTACCAACGTGGACGTCAAGCAGAACCCCGAGTCGTCGCGGAAGATCGTCGCGAAGGCGCCGAGAGGCATCGTGTCCATCTGCTGCCAATGAAGATCCTTAAGATCTGTTTACTCCGCTGGCTGGAAGGTAAGTTCCGGGCATGGAGTCTGCGAAGCACGCCGGTGACGCCGCCGTCGCCGTGTCCAAGGCCTATGGCGTCGAGACCATGTTCACCCTCTCCGGAGGTCACGTCTTCCCGCTCTACGACGGCGCGGTGCACGAGGACATGCGCATCCTCGACGTACGCCACGAGCAGAGCGCGGTCTTCGCCGCCGAGGCGACGGCCAGGCTGACCAGGAGGCCGGGGATGGCCGTGCTGACCGCGGGTCCGGGCATCACCAACGGCGTCAGCGGCGTCGCGACCGCCCACTTCAACGGCTCCCCCGTCGTGGTCTTGGGCGGCCGGGCGCCCCAGTCGCGCTGGGGCAGCGGCGCGCTCCAGGAGATGGACCACCCGCCGCTGCTCAAGCCGATCACCAAGCTGTCGTTCACGGCGACCGACGCCGAGTCCGTCGGCCAGGACGTCGAGCTGGCCTTCCGCACGGCCGTCGCGCCCCACCGCGGCCCGGTCTTCCTCGACTTCTACATGGACCACCTGTTCGCGCCGTCCCTGCCGCACGAGGTGCGGACGCAGACGCCGTCACCGCTCGAGCCCGACCCCGACGGCCTGGCCGCCATCGCGCGCCTGCTGGCCGAGGCCGAGCGGCCCGTGCTGGTGTACGGGTCCGACGTGTGGATGGACCGGGCCGAGGAGGCCGCGCGCGACTTCGCCGAAACGTGGCGGCTGCCGGTCATCCCCAACGGCCAGGGCCGCGGCATCCTGCCAGCGGGCCACGAACTGCTCGTCACGCGGGCCCGCGGCCTCGCCTTCGCCCAGGCCGACCTGGTCATCGTGGTCGGCACCCCACTCGACTTCCGCCTGGGCTACGGCTGGTTCGGTGGCAAGGAAGGCGCCCCACTGGCCCGTGTCGTGCACATCGCCGACGCGCCCTCGCAGCTGGCCACCCACATGACGCCCGCCGCGTCGGCCGCAGGCGACCTTTCAGTGGTGCTCTGGAGCCTCGGCACCGCGTGCGGCGACGCGGGGGTCAAGCCAGACGCGTACGCCTCCTGGGTGTCGAAGCTGGGCGACGCGGCGGCCGCGGCCATCGCGGGCGACGCCGAGCTGCTGGCCTCCGACTCCGACCCGATCCACCCCATGCGCGTGTACGGCGAGCTGGGCAAGGTCCTGGCCGACGACGCGGTGGTGATCGGCGACGGCGGCGACTTCGTCTCCTACGCGGGCAAGTACGTCGAGCCGAAGCAGCCGGGCAACTGGCTCGACCCCGGCCCGTACGGCTGCCTCGGCACGGGGCTCGGCTACTCCATCGCCGCCCGCCTGGCCAGGCCGTCCTCTCAGGTGGTGCTGCTGCTGGGCGACGGCGCCGCCGGCTTCTCGCTCATGGACGTCGACACCCTCGTACGCCACAGGCTGCCCGTCGTCATGATCTGCGGCAACAACGGCATGTGGGGCCTGGAGAAGCACCCCATGCAGCTCCTGTACGGCTACGACGTGGCCGCCGAGCTCCAGCCGCAGTGCCGTTACGACCAGGTCGTGACCGCGCTGGGCGGAGGCGGCGAGCTGGTCACCAAGCCGTCGGAGATCGGGCCGGCGCTGCGCAGGGCGTTCGACTCGGGCATCCCGTACATGGTGAACATCGCGACAGACCCGCAGGTCGCCTACCCCCGCAACACGACGGGGGTGTGACGCTCCTACTTGGGCGTGGCGGTGGGGCTGGGGGTCGGGCTGGTGTCCTCCGGGCAGACGCCGTCCGTGACCACCAGTTTGACCGGCTTGTTCACCGGCCACGCCGTCCCCGCGCCCGGCACCGTCTGCGTGATCACGCCGCAGCGCATGCCGTTCGAGGTGGAGGTCCGGTCATCGGGGATCACGTCCTCGAAGCCCGCCGCGATGACCATCTCCTGCCCCTTCAGGAACTCCTTCCCGACCACCGGCGGCACGACCACCTTCTTGACGCTCGGTGAGGGACTGCTCGACGTCGGGGTCTTGGTCGGAGTCTTGGTGGCGGGCGGCGTGGTGCTGGGCGTCTCCTCCGGCTCCTCTGCCTTCTCCGTGACCCGCACTGTCGGCCTGGAGGTGGTGGGCTTGGGATCCGGCGTCGTCGGCTCGGCCGTCGGCGTCTTGATCCGCCTGGACGGCGGCTTGGTCGTCGTCTTGGAGATGTTCTTCGAGTCGTCGGACGCCGGGGAGGCGGTGCTCGTCGGCGGCGCGGGGTTGGTTATGCCGGTCAGCGCGATCGCGGTGGCGCCCGCGCCGAGCACCACCGCGGCGGCGATGCCCGCGATCAGCCCGGTCCTGCGCGGGGCCTTGACCGCCCGGCGGCTGCCCCCGCGCCGGTCGGCCACCGTCGTGGTCTCCTCCTGGGGACGTGCCTGATGCGCCCCCGTCTGGTACGCCTCCACCGGTGCCGCCATCGGGGCCCCGGTGGCGGGGACAGGTTCGGGGGCCGCGGGTGTCTGCCCGCTCGCGATGGCCTTGGCGGCCTCGCTCATCGCCCTGGCCGTCGGGTAGCGCCTGGCCGGGTCCTTGGACAGGGCGACCTCGACCAGCGTGCGGACCGCCGGAGGGATCTCGGCGGGCAACGGGGGCGGCGCCTCGCGGATGTGCTTGAGCGCGATCGTGACCGCGCTGTCGCCGTCGAACGGCCGCTGCCCCACCAGGCACTCGTACGCGACCACGCCGAGCGCGTAAATGTCGACCGCGGGCGTGACAGGGGCGCCCTCGGCCTGCTCGGGGGCACAGTAGGCGGCCGTGCCGAGCACCATGCCGGCGTCGGTGAGCCGGTTGGCCAGGTCGGAGCGTGCGATGCCGAAGTCGGTCAGCACCAGCGTGCCGTCGCGCTGCACCAGCAGGTTGCCCGGCTTGACGTCGCGGTGCACGATCCCCTGGTCATGGACGGCCTGCAGCGCCGACGCCGCCTGCGCGATCAGCTCCATGGCCGCCTGCGGCGGGATCCGGCCCAGCCTGGCCAGCAGCCGGTCGAGCGGTTCGCCGTCGACGAACTTCATCACCAGGTAGACGGTGTCGCCGCTGACGCCGTAGTCGTAGACGTCGACGACTCCGGCGTGGTTGATCGTGGCCATCGCCCGCGCTTCCCCCTGAAAGCGAGCGACGAAGCCGGGGTCCTGCGTACGGCCGGGAAGCAGCACCTTGACAGCGACGGTGCGCGCCAGGACGACGTCCTCGCCCCGCCACACCTCGCCCATGCCACCGGCGCCGATGCGGGTATCCAGCCGATATCGCCCCGCCAGCGTCGTCCCTTGGGCCACCATGTCTCCCCCGTTACCCCCCTACACCTGTAACCTCTCGCACCCCGCGGCTCTCCAACAAAGCGAACTTTTGTCGCGTTCAGGTCACACAGTGGTCACGGAAGTCAGAGAGTGTACGACTCAGCTGTCCCACATGCCACTCAAGTGCTCTTAAGCCGTACAAACCCTATCCTGGGGCCTTATGGCGGCACTTGTCCGCGTTTCCAGGAAGTCAACGGCCCCATTAGCCGGTGTGACCACCTTAGGCTGAGCCCATGACGCTCGCTCCCGGCCTCCGCTCCCAGCTGCTCATCATGGTCGAGATGGAGGACACCGCCAAGAAGATCGGCAGCGGTGACGTACCCGTGCTGGCCACGCCCCGGCTGCTCGCGCTGGCCGAGGCGGCGACCGTACGGGCCGTGGAGCAGCACCTCCAGCCCGGCGAGACGTCGGTCGGCACGCGGGTCGAGCTCGAACACCTGGCCGCCAGCCCACTGGGGACGCACGTGCAGATCGGTGTCGAACTCACCGAGGTCGACGGCCGGCGCCTGGTCTTCGCCTTCGAAGCCCACGACCGGCACGCCATCGTGGGCAGGGGCACGATCGAGCGCATCGTCGTCGATCGCGCCAAGTTCATGACGAGGGCGACTAGTCGATGACGGCGATCAGGTCGCCCTCCTGGATGACGTCGCCCTCGGCCACCTTGATCTGGGCCACCACGCCGTCGTCCTCGGCGAGCACGGGGATCTCCATCTTCATCGACTCAAGGATGACGAGCGTGTCGCCCTCGGAGACGGTGTCACCCTCACTGACGACGACCTTCCAGACGTTCGCCACCATCTCAGCGCGTACCTCAGCCACCGCAACTCCCCTCTTTCATCACTCTATTCACCTTAGGCCCGCATCCGCGCGACCAGGCCCGTGTCGTAGTCGCCGGTGACGAACTCCGCATTGTCCAGCAGCTCCGCGCAGAACGGCAGGTTGTTCTTGGGGCCCTCGACGACGAACGCGTCCACCGCCTTGCGCCCACGCTCCAGCGCGTCGGCGCGGGTCTCGCCGTAGACGCAGAGCTTGGCCATCAGGGGGTCGTAGAACGGGGTGACCGTGTTGCCCGCGGTGTAGCCCGAGTCCACGCGTACGCCCTCGCCGTCCGGCTCCACCCACTCCGTGATCGTGCCGGGGCCGGGGAAGAACCGCTTGGGATCCTCCGCGTAGACCCTGAACTCGATCGCGTGCCCGGTGGTCACGGGCCGCACCTCGGGGCTCTCCCCCGCGGCGACGCGCAGCTGCAGCTCGACCAGGTCGAGCCCGGTGACGAGCTCGGTGACCGGGTGCTCGACCTGCAGCCTGGTGTTCATCTCCAGGAACACGAAGTCCTGCTTGTCGGCGTCGACCAGGCACTCGACCGTGCCCGCGCCAAGATAGCCGACGGCCTCGCCGGCCCGCGCGGCGGCGGCCAGCATGCGCTCGCGCAGCTCCGGGGTGATGCCCGGGGACGGCGACTCCTCGACGACCTTCTGATGGCGACGCTGCACCGAGCAGTCGCGCTCGCCCAGCGCCACGACGCGGCCGTCGGGCAGGCCGAGGATCTGCACCTCGACGTGGCGGGCCCGCTCGATGTAGCGCTCGAGCAGCACGGCGGGCCCGTCGAGCGCGTCGCCCGCGAACCTGGCCGCCGCCCTGGCGGCCTGCTCGAACGCCTTGGCCAGGCCCTCGTCGTCGTGGGCCACGCTCATGCCGATGCCACCGCCGCCGCCCGCGGTCTTGACCATGACCGGGTAGCCGATGGACTCGGCGGCCTTGAGCGCCTGCGACAGGTCGGCGACCGGCTCGCGGGTGCCCGCGGCGACCGGCACGCCGGCGCTCTCCATGAGGTTCCTGGCGTTGATCTTGTCGCCCATCTTGTCGATGGCCTCGGGCGCGGGCCCGATCCACACCAGCCCGGCGTCGATCACGGCCCTGGCGAACGCGGCATTCTCCGCGAGGAACCCGTAACCCGGGTGAATCGCCTTGGCGCCGGTCGCGCGGGCCGCCTCCAGCACCTTGGCGGCGTCGAGATAGCTCTGCGCGGGGTTGGCCGGTCCGATCAGCACGGCCTCGTCGGCCTCACGTACGAACGGCAGGTCGCCGTCGGCCTCGGAGTGCACGGCGATGGCGCGCAGCCCCAGCCGCTTGACCGTGCGGATGATCCGCCGCGCGATCTCCCCTCGGTTGGCGATCAGAACGGGTCCGAGCGTCTCAGTAAGCACGCCGATCAGCCTATGACCGCGACCGATCCGCCCCCTTTCCCCCTAAACCACCGATCCGAAGAGCGCGATCTGTAGGAACCCCACAATGGCGAGCGGCCCGAAACGGGACAGCGGTTGTTCAGGCTAGACGCGCCCGCGGTCGATCACGCGCGTGAGCGCCTCGATCGCGGAGGGATCGTACGCGCTGCCGGACGACAGCCGGATACGCTCCAGCGCGGCCCCGGCGCGATCGCGGTCGGTCGAGGGCCCCACGAGGTCGTCGTAGGCGTTGGCGACCTTGATGATGCGGCTCGACAGCGGCGGGTCGTCGGCGATCGGGTCGCACTGCCGCTTCACCACGTCGGCCACCCGGTCGAGCACGCCGGTCTGCCTGATCACCTCGGCGCCCAGCTCGGCGATGCGCCGCGCCTGCTCGGGCTCGGTCAGCACCGTGGCGCCGCCGGGGATGGGGTCGCGCAGCGAGAGCTGGCCGATGTCGTGCATCAGCGAGGCGTACTCCAGCTCGAGCAGCTCGGGCTCGGCCATGCCGAGCTCTCTGCCGATCGCCACGGCCAGGCGGCTCACCCGGCGCGAATGGCCGGGCTCGACGTAGCCGCCGACCTCGGTGACCCGCGACAGGGCGCGTACGGTCTGCAGGTAGGTCGCGCGGATCCCGGCGTACTTCCTGAAGGCCACCTGCGTGACCAGCAGCGGCGCGGCGAACACCAGCAGCGCGACCAGGTCCATGCTGTGCGTGGCCAGCGCGAGCAGCACGCCCGACGAGGCCACGGCCGCGCCCAGCGGGAAGGCCATGTTGATCTCGTCGCGTACGGCCACCCTGAACGCCGTGCGCAGCTGCTCGGCCCGGAGCAGCGCGGCGATCAGCACGTCGATCATGAGAGAGATCATGATGAGCGTCACCATCACCACGAGCGCGGGCCACCAGGTGCTGGTCGGCGGCTTCGTCAGCGCGTAGAGCGGGTCGGCCAGCGGGCGGAACGCGAAGGCCAGCAGCGCGCCGGTGAGCAGCCGCCGCGCCATCGCATCCAGCCGGGGCGGACGGCCGACCGCCAGGTGCGGGAGCGCGCCGGCCAGCATCCCGACCGCGATCACCGCCACGACCTGCAGCGCCGAGTGGCGGAGCGGGTGCTGGCTGAGGTCGAGCAGCAGCGTGTAGCCCAGGGCGGCGGCGGCGCCGATGGGCGCGACCTCCCTGTTGCCCGGCATGGTGAGCCTGGCCAGCTCACCGACCGCGATCAGCGCGCCGAACCCGACCGCGATCTCCGGGCGGTCGAGCCCGACGGCGGCGGTGTGGGCGACGCCCGCGACCGCGGCCAGCCCCGCCGCGCAGATGAGCAGCAGCTGGCCGGAGTCGAGTCGGCGCAGGACCGTGTTGAGCGAGCGTTCTGCACGCCTGGGGCGGCGCTCTGTGGTGATCATTGCCCGGTCACGACCTGGATGGGCATGGTCGGGTCGTCGTGGTCCTTGATCGGGGTCTCGTCGGGCGGCGGCGCCTCGACCTTGCGCGGCGGCTGCCACGGCTCCCGCTCGAGCGCGCGGATGAAGGCCGTGACCATGACCGGGTCGAAGTGGGTGCCCGCGGTCTTGCGCAGCTCGGCGAGCGCCTCCCCGACTGGCCTGGCGCCGCGGTAGGAGCGGTCGGAGGTCATCGAGTCGAACGCGTCGGCCACCGCGATGACCTTGGCGAACTCGGGGATCTCGTCACCGGCCAGCCCCATCGGGTAGCCGGTGCCGTCGTGGCGCTCGTGGTGGTGCATGATCCCGGCGTACGCCTCGTCGAGGAAGCCGATGCCGCGGACGATCTCCAGGCCCCGCATGGGGTGGAGCTGGATCGCGGCGAACTCCTCCTCGGTGAGCGGCCCGTCCTTCTGCAGCACCTTGGTCGGCACCCCGAGCTTGCCCACGTCGTGCAGCATGCCCGCGTAGCGGATGGCCCGCACCCGCTCGGGGCCCATGCCGATCTCCTGAGCGATCATGGACGAGGCGAGCGAGACCCGCGTGCAGTGGCCTCGGGTGTAGTAGTCCTTGGTCTCCACGGCCTGGCAGAGCGCGGCGATGGTGGCGTCGTACGAGCGCTGCTGCGCGTGATATTGACCGAACGCCCATCGCGCCACGAACAGCGGCAGCAGCACCAGCACCGCCGAGATCGACTGCACGGTGGCCCAGAGCCCGGCCACCAGCAGCCCGAACGTGCCGTAGCCCAGATACGACAGCAGGAACTGGGCCATGCCGCGCATCGGCACCTCGGTGGCCCGCACTCGCGTGGCCAGCCCGACTATGGTCAGCGTGAGCGCGATGTTGAGCGGCACGAACACGGCGGTGGCCGCGGCGTAGGGGCCGATGAGATCGTCGAACGCGTTGACCTGGGGCACGCCGACCTGCCCGCCGAGGCCCTCGTAGACCCGCCCGGCCGCGTAGCCGCAGATGGCGAACTGCGCGCCGTTGAACAGCCGCTTGATCAGCGGCAGCCCGGGACGCACGCTCAGGACCGCGGTCAGCCCGACCAGCGCGGCGCCCTCCGGCCCGATCAGCACCACCGCCGCCAGCGCGGCGGAGAAGCTGACCGACACCGCGAACTGCTCCACGTTGAGCAGCGTCGGCATCGACTCGCACACCAGGAACAGCAGGGCGAGCACCAGCAGGACGTCCAGGTCCTCCGGCGCCACGAGGGTGCCGGAGACGATCACGCTGCGCGCCATGAGAGCGGCCGCCGCCCCGATCACGGCAACCAGATAGACCCTTGCAGGCCACGGCAGATCACGCATTGCGGCCCCCTACGGAGATCAGGTCCAGGACACCCCAGGAGGAAGCGCTCCCCCGATCAGCATGATCACCGGGGTGATCAACAGGATGGCCGTGAGCAGCCGGGCGACCGTAACCTTCATCATCCACATGCCTCCACGTCGACTTCTGGAGTTCACGCTACAGAAGAGGACGTCACCGGATGGGCAGAGTCGGAAATCGCAAGCAAAGCGTAATCAAGCAACTACTTCTGGCGACGATTTCTCGCCCATTCGACCGTTTTCTTCACCCCAGTCGGCAGGTCCGTACGCGGCTGCCAGCCGAGCCCCTCGTGGGCGGGCACCGGATCGACCGCCATGGCCGGCAGGTCGCCCGGGCGCGGCGGCGCGAACCCCGGATGGTCGTGCGCGCCCGCCGCGTCGGCGATCAGCGAGTGGAGCCGCCGGTCGGTGGTCTGAATGCCGGTGCCGAGGTTGAACCTGCGGCCGTCGCCCCGCTGGCCGCACGCCACGACGAACCCGTCGACCACGTCGTCGACGTAGACGTAGTCGCGCGTCTGGTCGCCGTCGCCGTGGACGACCGTGGGCGTGCCGCCGAGCAGCGCGTCGGTGAAGATCGCGACCACGCCCGCCTCGCCTTCGGGCGACTGGCGCGGGCCGTAGACGTTGGAGAGCACCAGCGCGGTGTATTCAATGCCGTAGAGGGCGCGGAAGGCGGCGAGGTAGGTCTCGCCGCTGAGCTTCGACGCGGCGTACGGCGAGCGCGGGTCGGTGGCCGCGTCGCCGGGCACGGGGATCGTGGCGGGCCTGCCGTAGACGGCCACGGAGGAGGCGAACACCACCTTGCGCGCGCGTCCCTCGTGGGCCGCGGCCAGCACGGCCGCGGTGCCCTCGACGTTGACCCTGGCGTCGCGCCTCGGGTCGGCCACGCTCTTGCGCACGCTGATCTGCGCGGCCAGGTGGCAGACGACCTCCGGCTGCAGGCCGGCCACGAGGCCGGGCAGCGCGGGATCGAGCACGTCGAGGACGTGCAGCCGGAAGCGATCGCTCTCGGCGGCCTCGGCCAGGTTGTCCCTGCACCCGGACGACAGGTCGTCGACCACGTCGACGTCATGGCCTTCGGCGAGCAGACGATCGACGAGATTGGACCCGATGAACCCGGCGCCCCCGGTGACCAGCACACGCATGGTGTGCATCTTAGTCGGACAGCTGCGACCTGACCTGCGCGATGCGCGCCAGCACCTTGGAACGCAGGTCAGCGGGGACCGGGTCGCAGCCGCAGTGCTTGTGCACGAGCGCCTTGACCGCCTTGTCCAGGTCGTATTCCTTCAGGCACGGGCCGCACTCGTCAAGATGCACGCGGATGTCGACGACGTCGGTCTCGGTCAGCTCGCCGTCGAGATAGGCGTAGACCTTGTCGAGCACCTCGCGACAGTCGGTGTCATGCGGGTTGCCACAGCTCATTTCGATCCCTCCGCCGGGACCAGGCCACGCTCGCGAGCATAGTCCTCAAGGAGGCCCCGGAGCTGCCTGCGTCCCCTGTGCAGCCTCGACATCACGGTGCCGATCGGAGTGCCCATGATGTCGGCGATCTCCTTGTAGGGGAAGCCTTCGACGTCGGCCAGGTAGACCGCGATCCTGAACTCCTCCGGCAGGGCCGCGAGCGCCTGCTTGATGTCGCCGTCGGGCAGGTGCTCGAGCGCCTCGACCTCCGCCGACTTCAGACCGCCCGAGGTGTGGGACTCCGCCCGCGCGAGCTGCCAGTCCTCGATCTCCTCGGTGCCGGACTGCTTCGGCTCACGCTGCTTCTTGCGGTAGCTGTTGATGAACGTGTTCGTCAGGATCCGGTAGAGCCACGCCTTGAGGTTGGTGCCCTCCTGGAACTGGTGGAACGACGCGAACGCCTTGGCGAAGGTCTCCTGAAGCAGGTCCTCCGCGTCCGCGGGATTCCGGGTCATCCGGAGCGCGGCGGAGTAGAGCTGCTCGAGATACGGCATCACGTCGCGCTCGAATCGCTCGCTTCGCTGCTCCAGCGTCTCCGCGCCTGTCGCGGGCACCGGACCCACCCCCCTAAGATCACCGGTGGCCGGCTGTTGCGGAACACCGTACTCAGGGGAGGATACCCGCTGGCCGATGAGGCGCCGCTCAGCGGGGAGGGGGTCAGCCAATGTGAGCATGCTCGTCGCAACACACCCGCGCCCTTGTCTGTTCCCGCAAGATAGAAGGTACGAAGGACCCGGTGCGGGGAACGTCATACGTACCGGCTGGTAGCCCTTTACCCGGAACCCAGGAGTCGCGTGTGCTGCCCATTCCGGCCGAGGAACTGAACGGCTCAGGGACGCTCGGGCCGTACTGGACCTTCTACCGCGCCGTCGCCGCCGAACAACTCAACCGATGGCTCCCCGCCGAACCCTCCGTCATCCTCGATCTCTCCGGCGGCCAGGGGCGCTGGTCCGGCCAGGCGGCCAGGGCAGGGCACAAGGTGATCGAGGTGCTCGACTTCCGCCGTACGGTCGACGGGCAGTCCCGGTTGCGGGATGCCGACCGGGTTCGTCACGTACGCGCCGACGATCTGGCGTTCCTGCCCGACGCGAGCGTGGACGCGGTGCTCGCCGAGGAGCGCGTGCTGTCGATCGAGCTGATGGCCGAATCCGCGATGAACGACGTGGCCAGGGTGCTGCGGCCGGGCGGGCGGGCGCTGGTATGCGTCGACTCGCTGGTGCTGGGCATGGCGATCCTGGCCGAGCAGGAGCAGTGGCAGCACCTGCGGCAGACCGGCGAGGTCATGCTCGTGCCGTGGCCGGACGGCAGCATCACGCGCTGCTTCAGCAGCGGGCAGCTGCGCGAGCTGCTGGTCGGCGCCGGGCTGGAGGTCGAGTGGATGCGGCCGCGCACGGTGCTGTCGCCGTCCACGGTGGACCACGTCCTCGGGTCCGACGCGCGTGCGCTCAACTATCTGGTACGCACGGAGCTGGAGGCCCATCCGGACGACGACGACACGGTCGGCATCCATCTGGTGGCCAGCTGCCGCAAGAGCCCGTCCCACCCGGCCTGAGCGCCGCCGGCGTCAGCGGCGCCGCTCCTGCTTGCCTTGACACTGCACGCAGCGGGCGGCCTCCGGGCGCGCCTCCAGCCGTCCTTCCGGCACCGGCTTGGCGCAGTCGACGCATCGGCCGTACGCGCCTTCTTCCAGGCGCTTGATCGCCTCGATCACCGCACGGCGCTGCGTCGTGGCGACGGCCAGCATGGCCTGCGCGCGGTCGGCGTCGGTCAGGTCCGAGCCTGCGTCGGCCGCCGAATGCTCGCGTACGGCGACGGGATCGCCCTGGAGGACCCCGATCGACCGGTCCAGTTCCGCGAGCATGTCTTCCAGCCGCTCACGAGCGGTCGTGACGTCCACGAATCCGCACCTCCGGGTGAATCACGGCAACCCGCGGCTAGGACTCCCCGGTTGTCCCGCCCGGTGCAATTAGGGGGCATTTTTGGCGGTGACACCGAGTGAACGGATGCATCGCGCTTTCCTCACCGGATGCCCACTTACAGCGCTTCTTACACCTTTAGAAAAGGGCGGTTTCCCCCTCCTCGGGTAGCGGTTTGATGAGGTCGGGGCCGTTGTTTCTGACGTTGTTGACGTCAGTGGAGACCGGATACGCCGTGAGCCGCCCCTGTTCGGCGGGCACCAGCAACCGGGTGGCCCGCTCGACGTCGTTGAACTTGGGGTCGAGCCACTCCTCCCAGCGCTCCCGCTCGATCATCATGGGCATCCTGTCGTGGATGCGGCCGAGCTCGTCCTCCGCGTCCGTGGTGATGACGGTGCAGGTCACCAGCCACTTGAGCGGGTCGTCGTCGGCACGCGACGGGTCCTTCCAGAACTCGTACAGGCCCGCCATGGCCAGCACCCCGCCGTCCTCCGGATGGATGAAGTACGGCTGCTTCTTCTTCTTTTCGCCTTCGACGGGCATCCACTCGAAGTAGCCGTCGGCCGGAAGCAGGCACCTGCGCTTGGCGAACGCCTGACGGAACGACGGCTTCTCGGCCACCGTCTCGATCCTGGCGTTGATCAACCGGGACCCGATCGACGGGTCCTTGGCCCAGGCGGGCACCAGCCCCCACTTGACGATCCTGAGCTGCCGTACCGCCCGCTCGGCCTCCCTGGGGACGCGACTGAGCACGGCGTAGACGTTCTTGGTCGGCGCGACGTTGTAGTCGGCGCCGAGCTCCTTGTCGGGGTCGCCGTCCTGCTCGACCTGGAACTCCTCGAGCAGCTCGTGCTTCTTGCGCGCCGAGGCGTATCTACCGCACATAACCCCACCCTGCCACGTACGTCCTGCGCCCGCGCCTGTTGTCCACAGGGGGGAAGGAGCAGGCCGTCTACAGGCCGTGAACCCGCCCTGCCACTCCCAGTAGTCTTTGACCATGCCCGCTACGCACTGGCCCGCGCCCACGGCGACCGCTCCGGTGACCGCCACCGTCTCGCTGCCCGGCTCCAAGTCGGTGACCAACCGCGCGCTCGTCCTCGCCGCGCTCGCCGACGGCCCCGGCGTCGTGCGCAGCGCGCTGCGCAGCCGCGACGCGGACCTGATGGTCTCGGCCCTGCGTGCCCTGGGCGCCACCCTGGTGTCCACCGGCGAGAGCGCCGCCGGGGCCGACTGGCAGGTGACGCCGGGCCCGATCCGGGGCGGCGCGAGCATCGACGCCGGGCTGGCGGGCACGGTCATGCGTTTCGTCCCGCCGATGGCCGCCCTGGCCGACGGCCCGGTCTCCTTCGACGGCGACCCCCACGCCCGCAAGCGCCCGATGGGCCCCATCCTCGACGCCCTGCGTTCGCTGGGCGCGCGCGTCGACAACGACGCGCTCCCGTTCACGATCAGCGGGCCACTGGCGGGCGGCGAGGTCACGCTGGACGCCTCGGGCTCGTCGCAGTTCGTCTCCGGGCTGCTGCTGACGGCGGCGCGGTTCGAGAAGGGCGTCACGATCCGCCACGTCGGCCCGCCCGTGCCCTCGCAGCCGCACATCGAGATGACCGTGGAGATGCTCAGGGCGGTGGGCGTCACGGTGGACGACAGCGAGCGCGACGTGTGGCGGGTCGAGCCAGGCCCGATCGCGGCCAGGGACATGACGGTGGAGCCCGATCTGTCCAACGCGGCCCCGTTCCTGGCCGCCGCCCTGGTCACGGGCGGCACAGTCACGATCCCCGCCTGGCCGGCCCGCACCACCCAGCCGGGCGACGCCCTGCGCGGCCTGCTCGGCGCGATGGGCGCCGAGGTCACCCGCTCCCCCGACGGATCCGACCTGGTGGTCACGGGGCGACCGGCAGGCGAGATCACCGGCCTCGACACCGACCTCCACGAGGTGGGCGAGCTGACCCCGACGATCGCCGCCCTCGCCGCGCTCGCGACCACGCCGAGCCGCATCAGGGGCGTGGCCCACCTGCGCGGCCACGAGACCGACCGCCTGGCCGCGCTGGCCACCGAGATCAACCGCCTGGGCGGCGACGCGGAGGAGACCGAGGACGGCCTGATCATCCGCCCCCGCCCGCTGCACGGCGGCACCTTCCACAGCTACGACGACCACCGCATGGCCACGGCCGGAGCCGTGATCGGCCTGAGGGTGCCCGGTGTGGAGGTGGAGAACATCGCGACGACGGCCAAGACCCTCCCCGAGTTCGTCCAGATGTGGGCCGGCATGCTGGAAGCCCGATGAGCCGGGTCCGCAGCCGCCCTCCAGCGGCGGGTTTCGCGATGGGAACGCCGGGCACGTCGGAAAAGGGCGGCACGTGGGGGTCGGCCGCCCCTATGACGAGATCCACCGGCACGACGTCATTGCCGCATGCCCACAGAGGGAGAGAGCGCATGGGAGCAGACCGCTGAAGAAGCGGGAGTACGACGAGGACGACGTACGGGTCCGGCCGGGCAAGGGCTCGAGGCCGCGGACCCGGATCCGTCCTGCGCACGAGGACGCCGTCGAGGGGTTCGTGGTGGCCGTGGACCGCGGCCGCTACACGACGCTGGTCGAGCCGGAACGCCCCAAGGGGTCCGCGCAGAAGCGCAAGCAGCCGCAGAGCCGTCTCGTGGTGGCCATGAAGGCCCGCGAGCTGGGCCGCAAGGGCATCGTCGTGGGCGACCGGGTCGCCCTGGTCGGCGACGTCTCCGGCCGCCCCGACACCCTGGCCAGAGTCGTACGCGTGGAGCCCCGCACGTCGATGCTCCGCCGCTCGGCCGACGACACGGACGACACCGACGGCATCGAGCGCCCGGTCGTGGCCAACGCCGACCAGCTCGTCATCGTCACCGCCCTGGCCGACCCACCGCCCCGCCCCCGCATGATCGACCGCATCCTGGTGGCCGCCTTCGACGCCGAGATCGACACGCTGCTCTGCCTCACCAAGCCCGACCTCGCCCCGCCCGACGAGCTGGTGTCCCTCTACGAGCCCCTGGGCGTCGCGCACGTGGTCGTGCACAAGGG
The DNA here is from genome assembly GCF_040674955.1 of Nonomuraea sp. NPDC049695. Classification (NCBI taxonomy): domain Bacteria; kingdom Bacillati; phylum Actinomycetota; class Actinomycetes; order Streptosporangiales; family Streptosporangiaceae; genus Nonomuraea; species Nonomuraea sp. NPDC049695. Next base: position 259,560 of record NZ_JBFANV010000004.1, read on the forward strand.
CGGCCCTCTGGAGGAGCTCCGCGACCATCTGGCAGACCGCGTCAGCGTCCTGGTCGGCCACTCGGGCGTCGGCAAGTCCACGCTCGTCAACGCCCTGGTGCCCGACGCCAACCGCGCCGTCTCCCAGGTCAACGCCGTGACCGGGCGCGGCCGTCACACCTCCACCTCGGCCGTGGCCCTGGAGCTGCCGGAAGGCGGCTGGATCATCGACACACCGGGCGTGCGCAGCTTCGGCCTGGCCCACGTACACATGGAGACGGTTCTGGCCGCGTTCCCGGATCTCGTGGAAGGCACGGTCGACTGTCCCAAGGGCTGCACCCACCTGGGCCCCGAGTGCGCCCTGGACGCCTGGGTCGCCAAGGGCAACGCCGACCCCGTCCGCCTCGAGTCGCTGCGCCGCCTGCTCTCCAGCCGCGAAGGCACCGTCGACGACGCTCCCTGATATCGCCAACACCCACTGGAATCACACTTTCCCGCCAAAGAGTGAGCCTCATTCTCTGTCGCGATCATGCGCGCCAAACACGGGAATCAGCTGATCTGAGCCGTCTGGACGCCCTTTTACCTTCACGGCGAAACAGCAGTTCTTGTCCAGTCCCACGGAAAAGTCCGGTTTACCCCCGACCTGAAGCCGGAGCACTGAGGACAATTCCGGTAGCGTTGGCGACCGTGCAGGGTTATAACGATGATCTTCGCCTCGCGCATGTCATGGCGGACGCCGCCGATGACCTGACCATGCGGCGGTTCAAGGCGGTCGATCTCAAGGTCGACACCAAGCCCGATCTGACGCCGGTCAGCGACGCCGACCGTGCCGTGGAGGAGGCCATCCGGGGCACGTTGCGCCGCGCCAGGCCCCGCGACGCGGTCGTGGGCGAGGAGTTCGGCAAGACCGGCTGGGGCGCCCGTTCGTGGATCATCGACCCGATCGACGGCACCAAGAACTACGTACGCGGCGTCCCGGTGTGGGCGACCCTGATCGCGCTCATGGAGTACGGCAAGGTCGTCGTCGGCCTGGTGTCGGCCCCGGCGCTCGGCCGGAGATGGTGGGCGGCGATCGAGGGCGGCGCGTGGACCGGCAAGAGCCTGACCAAGGCGTCCAGGATGCGGGTCTCCTCCGTGTCCAGCCTGGAGGACGCGTCGTTCTCGTACTCCAGCTTCGGCGGATGGGAGAAGGCGGGCAAGCTCGAGAACTTCCTCGACCTCGGCCGCGCCTGCTGGCGCACCAGGGCGTACGGCGACTTCTGGTCGCACATGATGGTCGCCGAGGGATCGGCGGACCTGTCGGCCGAGCCCGAGCTGTCGCCGTGGGACATGGCGGCGCTCACGGTGATCGTCGAGGAGGCCGGCGGCCGCTGGACCGACGTCGCCGGGGTGCGGGGCTTGGAGGGCGGCAGCCTGGTCTGCACCAACGGGATCCTGCACGACGAGGTGATCAACCGCCTCAACGGCACCTCGTTCACCCCGAGTTCACCGATCCACGGCGTCTAGAGCGCCAGCACCCGCCGTACCGCGTTCATCAACCCGTCTCGGTAGGACCCGCCGAACAGCACCACGTGGACGAGCAGCGGATGCAGCTGGTGCAGCGGCACCCGCTCCCGCCAGCCCTCCGCGGGCGGGAACTCCTCGTGGTAGGCCCCCAGCACCCGATCGAGGTACGGCAGCCCGAAAAGCGCAAGCATGGCCAGGTCTGTTTCCCGGTGCCCGCCATGGGCCGCAGGGTCGACCAGCACCGCCGACCCTTGCGACCACAGCACGTTCCCGCTCCACAGATCCCCGTGGATCCGCGCGGGCGGCTCGGCAGGCCCCGCCACCGCGGCGAACCGCTCCACGGCCCGCTCGACGAGCGCCAGGTCGGATGAGGGCAGCCCGGCCTGCCGGGCGAAGGGCAGCACCCGCCGGGAGGCGTAGAAGGAGGGCCAGTCGGCGGCGGGCGAATTGTCCATCGGCAGCTCGGCGATGAACCCCGGCCACGGCGCACCGAAGCCGGCGGCACCCGCCCGATGCAGCCGGGCCAGCGAACGCCCGAACCGCTCGGCCGCCGCCGCGCTGGGCGCCTCCTCCCGTACCCATGACAGGACGAGCCGATCGGGACCGACCTCGATCACCTCGGGCACCGCGATCGCCTCGCCCAGCCAGCGCAGCCCGGCGGCCTCCGAGGCGAACATCTCTGAGGCGGTCCCGGTTTTGGCGAACACCTCGCGCCCGTCGTCCAGCACGCCCCGCAGCAGCCGCCGCCCGTGGGACGAGCCCAGGCTCTCAGTCGATCTCATCGGCGATGTGCTTGGCCACGCCCTCGGAGGCGGACTCGACCAGCGCGAGCACCTCCTCGAATCCCTCGCGGCCCCCGTAGTACGGATCGGGCACCTCGGCCCCTTCCTCGGCGGCGGGGTCGAACGCCCGGAACAGCTGCACCTCCACCCCGGAGGGCGCGATCCGTCGTAGGTTGGCCAGGTTGTCCCGGTCCATGGCCAGCACCAGGTCGTAGCGGTCGAACCAGTCCCGGGTGAACTGCCGGGCCCGGTGCGCCGCTCCGTCATAGCCATGCTGTTCGAGGATGGCCAGCGCCCGTTCATCCATGGGGTCACCGGCGTGCCAGCCGCCGGTCCCGGCGCTCTCGACGGTGACGCGGTCGCCCAGCCCGCGGTCGGCCAGCGTCTGGCGGAGCACCACCTCCGCCATGGGGGATCGGCAGATGTTTCCCATGCACACCAGGCATACGCGATAGGTCATAACTCCCATCATGGGGGCGACCGGGCGCGTTCACCGAACGTTCACCCTTGTCGGGGGGTTCAAGTCACCTTGGCTGCATACGTTCATGGCGACTAAGGACCAAGTGGGAGGAAACCCAACCGTGAAGTATGCAGGCCGGCTCGCCGCTGTCGCCGTCGTCGGCGCGCTCTCCCTCGCTGCGTGCGGCACAGACAACAATGCCAGCGGCGGCGGCACCACGTCCGCCAGCGCGCCCGCCGCGGGCAACGACAATGGTCTGAGCGGCACGATTCAGGCCGCGGGCTCCTCCGCCCAGGCCAACGCGATCACCGAGTGGACGAAGAACTTCACGGCCACGAACTCGGGTGTGACCATCAACTACCAGCCCAGCGGCTCCGGCGCGGGCGTGCAGTCGTTCATCCAGGGCACGGTCTCCTTCGCGGGCTCGGACTCGGCGCTGAAGCCGGAAGAGGCCCCGCAGGCCGACGCCCGCTGCAAGACCGGCAAGGCCATCAACATCCCGATGGTGACCGGCCCCATCGCGGTGGTCTACAACCTCCCCGGCGTCGAGGGCCTCCAGCTCTCCCCCAAGACGCTCGCCGGGATCTTCAACAGCAAGATCACCAAGTGGGACGACGCCGCCATCAAGGCCGAGAACCCCGACGCCAAGCTGCCGTCCACCCCGATCCAGGCCTTCCACCGCTCGGACGAGTCGGGCACCAGCGACAACTTCACCAAGTTCCTCAAGGCCACCGGCGGCTGGGCGTACGAGCCCGCCAAGGCGTGGCCCGCCGAGGCCAAGGGCCAGGGCGCCAAGGGCTCCGACGGCATCGCCTCCTCCATCAAGGACACCGAGGGCGCGATCAGCTACGTCGAGCTCTCATACGCCGAGAACTCCTCGCTCCAGAAGGCCAAGGTCGCCAACGGCGCGAACGAGTACGTCGAGCTGACCCCCGAGAGCGCGGCCAAGACCATCGAGAGCGCTCAGATCAAGGGCACCGGCAACGACCTCGCCCTGTCGATCGACTACGCCACCAAGACCGCCGGCGCGTACCCGATCGTGCTGGTGACGTACGAGATCACCTGCGAGAAGGGCCTGCCGGCCGACCAGTCGAAGGTGGTCAAGGCGTTCCTCACCTACACCGCCAGCGACGAGGGCCAGTCGGCGCTGAAGGAGCTGGGCTACGCCCCGCTGGCCGGCACCCTGCTCACCAAGGTCCGGTCCGCTGTCGAGGCGATCTCCTGATTGCAGATGACCACAAATCTGAAGACCCGTGACGGCGGGCCGGCCACGAGCCGGCCCGCCTCGCGGCGCACCCATGGTGAAGGCCTCTTCCGCTTCGTCTCCACCGCGGCCGGCGTCATCCTGCTGGCGATCATGGCGGCCATCGCCGTGTTCCTCATCAGCGAGGCGATCCCCGCCCTGCAGGCGAACAAGGCGTCCTTCTTTTTCGAGCTGACCTGGGACCCCAACGGCCAGAAGGTGTTCGGCATCGCCGCCCTGGCCTTCGGCACGGTGCTCAGCTCGGCACTCGCCCTGGTCATCGCCACCCCGATCGCCGTCGGGGTGGCGTTGTTCATCTCGCACTACGCGCCCCGCCGCCTGGCCTCGCCGCTCGGCTACCTGATCGACCTGCTCGCCGCCGTGCCCAGCGTGGTCTACGGCCTGTGGGGCCTGGCGTTCCTGGTGCCGCTGCTGCGCGAGCCGTCGAAGTGGCTGAACGAGAACCTCGGCTGGTTCCCGCTGTTCGCCGGCGAGGGCGCCGTCGGCGGCAAGACCATGCTCGCGGGCTCCATCGTGCTGGCCATCATGATCCTGCCGATCATCGCCGCCATCTCCCGCGAGGTGTTCCTCCAGGCGCCGAAGATGAACGAGGAGGCGGCGCTCGCGCTCGGCGCCACCCGCTGGGAAATGATCAGGATGGCCGTGCTGCCGTTCGGCCGCCCGGGCATCATCAGCGCCGCCATGCTCGGCCTCGGCCGGGCCATGGGCGAGACCATCGCGGTCGCGCTGATCTTCCCCGCGACCTTCGACATCACCTTCGAGATCCTCACGCCCCACGCCAACAGCATCGCCGCGAACATCGCCAACGGCTTCGGCGAGGCCACCCAGATCGGCCGCGGCGCGCTGATCGCCTCCGGTCTGGTGCTGTTCATCATCACGCTGCTGGTCAACATGGGTGCGCGCATGATCATCAACCGGCGCAAGGAGTACGGGAGGGCCGGCGCATGACGGGAATCCAGCACATCTCGGCCGGCCGCCGGATCAAGGACAAGTTCGTCCAAGGGCTGGTCTACCTGGCGTTCGCGCTCGCGGTGGTGCCCCTCGTCTCGGTGCTCTGGCTGGTCATCTCCAACGGCCTGGCCCGCTTCGACCTCGAGTTCCTCACCCACTCGATGCGCGGCATCGGCGCCCGTGACGCGGGCGGAGGCGCGTACCACGCGATCATCGGGACGCTGGAGCAGGTCCTGCTCGCCTCGCTCATCTCCGTCCCCATCGGCCTGTTCACCGCGATCTACCTGGTCGAGTACGGCAACGGCGGCCGGCTCAGCCGCTCGATCAGCTTCTTCGTGGACGTCATGACCGGCGTCCCCTCGGTGGTCGCCGGCCTGTTCGTCTTCGCGTTCTGGATCCTCGTCCTCGGCTTCCAGTTCTCCGGCTGGGCGGGCGCGCTCGCGCTGTCGATCCTGATGATGCCGACGGTGGTCAGATCGGCCGAGGAGATGCTCCGGCTGGTGCCCAACGACCTACGCGAGGCCTCGTACGCGCTGGGCGTGGCCAAGTGGCGCACGATCCTGAAGGTCGTGCTGCCGACGGCGTTCACCGGCATCGTCACCGGCGTGATGCTGGCCGTGGCCAGGGTCGCCGGCGAGACCGCGCCGCTGCTGATGACGGTGTTCTTCACCAACTCCATCAACAACGATCCGTTCACCGGACCGCAGATGGGCCTGCCGCTCTTCGTCTTCGACCAGGCGGCCCGGCCCAACGACACCGCCATCGACCGGGCGTGGACCGGCGCCCTCACGCTCATCCTGATCGTCATGCTGCTCAACCTGGTGGCGCGCCTGATTGCCTGGTGGCGCGCGCCCGCCAGGGGCCGATAGGGGGTTATCGACGCAATGTCCAAGCAGATCCAGGTCTCGGGTCTCGACGCGTACTACGGGTCGCACAAGGCGATCGAGGACGTGTCCATGACCATCGAGCCCCGCTCGATCACCGCGTTCATCGGCCCGTCCGGATGCGGCAAGTCGACGTTCCTCCGCACGCTCAACCGCATGCACGAGGTCATCCCCGGCGCCCGTGTCGAGGGCAAGGTCCTGCTCGACGGCGAGGACCTGTACGCCCCCACCGTCGCGCCCGTCTCGGTGCGCCGGATGATCGGCATGGTCTTCCAGCGCCCCAACCCGTTCCCCACGATGTCGATCGCCGAGAACGTGGCCGCCGGGCTCCGGCTCAACGGCCGGGTCAGCAAGTCGGAGCTCGACGGCATCGTGGAGGAGTCGCTCAAGGGCGCCAACCTCTGGAACGAGGTCAAGGACCGCCTCAACAAGCCGGGCGCCGGCCTGTCGGGCGGTCAGCAGCAGCGGCTCTGCATCGCCCGGGCCATCGCGGTCAAGCCGCAGGTCCTGCTGATGGACGAGCCGTGCTCGGCGCTCGACCCGATCTCCACGCTGGCCATCGAGGACCTCATGGCCAAGCTCAAGGACCAGTACACGATCGTCATCGTCACCCACAACATGCAGCAGGCCGCCCGGGTCAGCGACAGGACCGCGTTCTTCAACCTCGCCGAGCAGGGCAAGCCCGGCAAGGTGATCGAGATGGACGAGACGTCCCGCATGTTCACCAACCCGTCCCAGAAGGCCACAGAGGACTACATCACGGGGCGCTTCGGCTGATGACCCAACAGCAGGCGGCACTCACGGTGAACGGGGACACACGGACCAAGCCCGTACTGCTCATAGCCGACCCCGACGACGCCGTCGTGGAGGACCTCGCCACGGCGCTCGAACGCGAGGGCGTGGCCGTCACAGGCGCGCCCGACGGTGCTCAGGGCCTCCTCCAGGCGGGGGCCCTGCAGCCTGACGTGGTGCTCGTCTCGGCCACGCTCACGGTCATCGACGCGGTGGAGTTCGTCCGCGCGGTACGCCTCGCGCGCGCCGTCCCTGTGCTGCTCGGTGTCGGCGAGGGCCACGCCGAGCAGGCGGTGCGCGCGCTCGCGGCCGGCGCGGCCGCCTGCGTGGCCAGGCCCTACCGGGTGACGGAGCTGCTGCCGTTCATCCAGGCGGCCTCGCCCGGATCACGCCAGGTGCTGGCCGTTGGCGGGGTCGAGCTGGACGTGCAGGCCTATCAGGTACGCGTGGGCGGGCGGGCCGTGCACCTGCCGCTGCGCGAGTTCGAGTTGCTGCATTACCTGATGCGCAACGCCGACCGTACGGTCACCCGCGAACAGATCATGCGTCACGTGTGGCACGCGGCGGCGACCACCTCGACCAACACGATCGCGGTGCACGTCAAACGCCTGCGCGCCCGGCTGGGCGACGAGGACGACCAGCTCATCCAGACCGTGCGGGGCGTCGGCTACCGCCTCGTCACGCCGGGCACTTCCGGAAGTCCTGCATGATCCGCTTCGCCACGCCTTCGACGGTCGCTATGCCGTACCCCACCTGAGGGCTTCCCTCGGTGAGTACGGCAATGGCGTAGTCGTGGCCGTCGCCTCTGAGCAGGCCCACGCTGACCGTGGCCCAGAGCTTGTTCGAGACGCGCTTGAGCCAGCCGTTCTTCAGCGCCACGCGGTCGCCTTTGCACGCGGCGGCGCTGATCCCCCAGTTCTGGCCGTCGATGACCCGGCCCATGAGGCTGAGGACCTGGTCGCGGTCCTTGGCCCTGAGCGGGCTCTTGGGGGACGCCAGGGCGCGCATGAGGCGGATCTGGTCGTCCACCGACGTTCGGGTGATTCCCCAGCAGTACAGGTCCACGCAGTTGCCCGGGACGCCCTGCGTGTGCTTGAGCCCGAACTTCCTGCCGGCCTTCGTGAAGCCGGGCGCGCCGCCGATGCGCAGCCAGAGTCGGTCGGCGGCGTGGTTGTCGCTGTAGCGGATCATGATCTCGGCGTCGTGCCGGACGGCCTGTGGCAGCTTCTTCCACGGGGTCTTCAGCAGCAGGCCCATGAGGATCTGCGCCTTGGCGGTGCTGGCGGTGATCATTCGCTCGCCCGGGTGATAGCGGTAGAGCCGCCCGGTCGCCAGGTCCTTGACCATGGCGGTGACCTTCCCGGACCGGCCCGCGAGATAGCCGTCGAGCCGCTTGCTCATCCGCTTGGCCGGGACCGGCGCCAGGGTCTCCTCGGCCGAGACCTGCTCCAGCCGGGCTCCGGTGGCCTCCTCGCGGATCCCCAGCAGCACCGGGGCCCGTCGTGCCAGAGGCACCGATGCGGGTGCCGGTAATCGCGGGGCGGCCGATGCCGGGACGAGGGCGGCGAGCAGGGCCAGGGCGATGACCGCTCGTGGTACTGCCTGTCCTCGGCTCGCCACCATTGACGCATTATCACGAAAAATTGCGACAGGCCGCTAGACGGCGGCGGCGATGAGTTTCGCGATCGAGTCGTCGTCACACGTGCCCCAGAAGTCCCCCACGACGTCTTCCAGGTGCTGGAGAGACTCGGCCCGGAAGAGTACGTCCTGATATTTCGTGATGTCGTAGTGGGTCGTGCCCATCGCGGACAGGTCCAGCGGCCGGATGTCCATGCCGCGGAACTCCTCGATCTCCCCGTACGACGACAGGATGCCGGCCCCGTACGCCTTGAGCTCGCCCGCCTCCCGCATGACCCCGAACTCCAGCGTGAACCAGAACACCTTCGACACGAACTCCAGCGCCTCGTCCGACTGGACCCGGCGCGCGGCCTGGCCCGCCAGCCGGTAGAGGGCGGCGTACCGGGAGCTCGCCAGCGCGTTGGCGTGCCCGATCACCTCGTGGATGACGTCGGGCTCCGGCGTGTAGAAGGGCACGGAGTGGTGCCGGATGTACTGCGTCGAGTGGAAGTACCCGTCGGCCAGCACGCCGTAGAAGTCCCGCAGCGGCACCAGCCCCGCGGCCGGCAGATAGCGGAACCCCGTCAGCGGCTCCAGCAGGCGCGAGACCTCCTCGAGCTGCGGGATCCGCTCCTGGGACAGCCCCAGGCGGTCGACGCCGTCGAGGTACTCGGCGGTGGCGAACTTGGCGTGCTTCACCGCCAGCTCCCTGGTGACCAGGGCCCAGACCTCGTGCTCCTGCTCGGTGTACTCGGCGGCCGGGATGGGCGTGCCCGGGCGGTAGTTGACGGCCAGCCCGGCGATCGCGTTCCGCCGCGCCCGATACACCGGATCCGCGAACCCCGGGTGGGACGCGGACAGCTCGACCACCACCGATCCGTCCTGCTGGGCCGCGACGGGGGCGAAGTACTGCGCTTCCTCAAACATGTCCAAATGACAGCAAACCCGGGTTTTCCTGGCAAGAGCGCCCAGTTCTGCTGAGCGATACGCTAGCTTCCGCACTCTAAGTAGTGAAATTTCTGGTCGAATCGCACAGCATGGGAGGGGCATGCCATGGACGATCTGGACGCGAGGTTGCTGGTGACCATGCGTGCCCACCCCCGCATCGGGCTGACGGAGTTGGCCCGGCTGCTGGGCGTGGCGCGCGGCACCGTACAGGCTCGGGTGGAGAAGCTGACCGCCAGGGGCGTGATCGAGGACTTCGGCCCGACCGTGTCACCGGCGCAGGCCGGTTATCCCATCCTGGCCTTCGTGTGGCTGCAGATCGCCCAGGGCCGGCTGATGGAGGCTGTGGAGGCGCTGCGGGCCGTACCGCAGATCCTGGAGGTTCACGGTACGAGCGGCCAGCACGACCTGCTGTGCCGGGTGGTGGCACACACAACGGACCATCTCCAGGAGATCATCGCCCACATCCTGGCGTCGCCGGCGGTGCAACGGACGGACACGACCATCTCCCTGTCCACCCAGATCCCCTACCGGATCGAGCCCCTCCTGAACATCCGCTGAGTGCCGTACAAAAGAAAAGGGCCACCCCGAAGGGTGGCCCTTTTTCATAAATATTGTGCGGCGGTGACCTACTCTCCCACACCCTCCCGAGTGCAGTACCATCGGCGCTGGGAAGCTTAACTTCCGGGTTCGGAATG